>JAWUVW010000035.1:0-11041 GCA_034112185.1 Flavobacteriaceae bacterium
ATAATTTCTTTTTGAATTTGATACATATGATCAGTCATTATTGGGCAAATGGTTTGACAGGTCGTAAAAAAGAAATCTGCAACATAAATCTTGTCTCTGTACGTGTCTTGAGTTATGGTTTCTCCATTTTGATTGATCAGACTGAAATCAGCAATTTTATGATATTTTTGTTGGTGTTGTATGGTACTATCTACTAATTCTTCGCTTACCATCGCTGGTTGGTATATAGGCAAAGGCTGTTTTACGTTTAGTACGTTGTATATTATGGCGATGATAATGATACAAAGAATAGAAAAGAAGATTCCGAAGTTTTTGTACCCTTTAAAAAACGATAGGAAGGACATTTTATAAGTATTAAATTTTATAGTGCAAAGGTACGATTCAAGCTAAATTCCGAGAACTTTTTTAACACAAAGGTGAAAGGTTATTACGAAGACTTATAAATCGTTGTTAAAATTAATTCGAATAGAAATGCAATAGTTTCCTAAGTTGCTTTAAAACCTTACTTTTGTCAATCGAAATTTGAAAATGACTTCATGGAATTTGTAATAAAAATATCTCAATTTTTACTTAGTTTATCCTTGCTTATTGTACTGCACGAGCTTGGTCACTTTATACCAGCAAAATTATTTAAAACAAAAGTTGAAAAATTTTACCTCTTTTTTGATGTTAAATTTTCACTTTTTAAAAAGAAAATAGGTGATACCGAATATGGTATCGGTTGGTTGCCACTAGGTGGTTATGTTAAAATTGCTGGGATGATAGATGAGAGCATGGACAAAGAGCAAATGGCATTGCCCCCAAAGCCTTGGGAATTTCGTTCTAAACCCGCTTGGCAACGTCTTATCATTATGCTCGGTGGAGTCACCGTAAATTTTATTTTGGCTTATGTGATTTATGTGGCGATATCCTTTGCATATGGGGATGCTGATATTAAAGTAGAAAGCTTGAAAGACGGCTATTGGATTGAAAACCCTGCTTTGCTAGATATGGGATTTAAAACAGGGGATAAGGTTTTAGCCATTAATGACACACCCATAATTAATGACTCTGATATTGGATTTAATCTTATTAGTGCAGAAAAAATTACAATTGAAAGAGATGGAGAAGAGAAAATAATTGATTTGCCCGAAGATTTTTTAGGACAATTCTCGTCAAGTAATAGTAAACGAAATTTTGAATATCGGATTCCTTTTATGGTCGGTGAGGTGGCAGAAAGCTCTTTAAATTTGAACAAGGGTTTAGAATTAGGGGACGTAATTACAAGTATTAATGGAAAGCCTTTACGATATTACGATGAAATCGAAAGTCTGGTGGTTGGACTTGAAGATACTTCGGTTACTGTAGAGATTTTACGTGAGGATAATACGACTTTACAGAAAGAATTGATATTAGATAAAGAGGGGAAGTTTGGAATAATTGGGTATCAGAATCCAACAAGATTTGAAGAATTAGGCTACTACGATATTTTTAGAAAAGAATATACTTTTGGAGAAAGTTTTGCTGCTGGTGGAATCAAATTCACAAAAACAATTAGTAATTATTTTGATCAGTTGAAAGCGATTTTTAGTCCAAGTACAGGTGCTTATAAAGGTCTTGGTGGATTTAAAGCTATTTACGATGTTTTCCCTGACCAATGGATTTGGCAAAATTTCTGGGGTTTAACGGCATTTTTATCTATCATGCTAGCGATATTAAACTTATTGCCAATACCGGCCTTAGATGGCGGACACGTCATGTTTTTACTATACGAAATGATATCTGGTCGTAAGGCAAGTGAAAAGTTCTTAGAGCGCGCTCAAGTGGTTGGATTCTTTATTTTAATAGCTTTAGTATTATTTGCGAATGGTAATGATATTTTTAAAGCGATTACGAATTAATAGCGTCTTAAACTGAATATAGTATGCGACTTAACTTAGATGACCACGCTACCGTTGATTCAAATCCTGACAACGCGAAGAACCAATTTTAAAGCGCCATATAGATGGTCTTAACCAGACGGTCTCAGTTAATTTTATTTACTGTAGTCTTATCATATCATTAACTAAAAGATGCAGAATCTGTTTTAGGTAACAGTTAATATAGCCGTTGATTAAAAAAAACCGTCTCTGACAGTAAATTTAGCTTTCGTAAAATATACTAGAAATTCAGGATTAGTATCGGCTTCATTAAGTTTGAGGATGTGCCAGTATTAGAGCCGGAGCTGTTGGTTTAGTATTGTTTGAAATATCCTGGCGAAAGTATAGGAAAAAGTTATTAGGGCGTGCACAAGTGCTTAGGCTCTTTGTTTTAATTATATTCGTATTATTTACCACTGGTAATGAAGTTTTTAAAGCACGAACTCACTAGTTTTTTTAATCTTAACATAAAAAAGAATATTTCATTTGGTGAGAACAAAAAAAATGATTTATATTTGCGCTCGCTAACGCGAAAAACAACCTTCCTCTTTAGCTCAGTTGGTTAGAGCATCTGACTGTTAATCAGAGGGTCCTTAGTTCGAGCCTAAGAAGAGGAGCGAAAAAGTTCAACAGAAATGTTGGACTTTTTTTGTGCATTATTTTAACAGGCAAGCATATTTGAGGCTATCACAAGGAAAACCGCAAAAAAAATCCTGTTGTTACAAATGGGGAGAGGTTCATTAAATTTTTTAAAAGAAACCTTTTAAGATTTGTACTTCTTCTTTAATGCGTGAAGCATCACGTTTGTCATCGTATTTAAATCAAAGCTATGTTGCCAATTCCAATCTTTACGTGCAACACTGTCATCAATAGACGAGGGCCAACTGTCTGCAATCGCTTGTCTAAAATCAGGCTTATAAGTAATTGAAAAGTCAGGGATTTGCCTTTTAATACTTTCGAAAATTTCTTTTGGAGTAAAACTCATTGCCGATAAATTATACGATGATCTGATACTTAAGTTCTCTGAGGATGCTTGCATAAGATCTGTGGTTGCTTTTATGGCATCGTCCATAAATAGCATTGGCAGACTTGTGTTCTCAGATAGGAAACATTCATATTTTCCTTTTTTTATCGCTTCATGATAGATTTCGACGGCATAATCCGTCGTACCTCCTCCTGGCATAGCTTTATGACTTATAATGCCCGGATAACGAATACTTCTAACATCTACTCCATATTTATCATGGTAATATTCACACCAACGCTCACCAACTTGTTTGGTGATACCATAAACGGTAGTAGGTTCACAAATGGTATGCTGAGGGGTGTTTTTTCTTGGAGTTGTAGGTCCAAAAACAGCAATACTACTTGGCCAAAATACTTTTTTAATTTGCCCACCTTTTGCCAAATTTAGAACATGAAATAGAGAATTCATATTTAAATCCCACGCTTCCATTGGGTATTTTTCTCCTGTTGCACTTAGCAAGGCAGCCATCAAATACACCGTGTCAATATTGTGATTCTTACAACAGTCCTTTATAGCATTGAAGTTTTTAGCGTCTATAATTTGAAAAGGACCTGAATTCACTAAGTCTAATTTTCTGGTATTAATGTCGCTAGCAATAACGTTGTTAACACCATAAATTTCCCTGAGTTTGGTAGTAAGTTCAGTTCCTATTTGACCGCAAGCACCAATAATTAATATTTTTGAAGACATTAGCTGAGATTAAATTATATTCAAAAATAACAAGAATTCAGGTCTCTTAATATTAAAAATAACAGAAAAATCAATGTTTTGTTAAGAAGTTGATAATGAACTTGTTTTGACTTTTCTTTTACCTGCAACATTTCCATTTCGCACTCTAATTTTGTTTTTTTCTATAAACGTAGTGATGCTATGTTGATAAAAAACGTCTTCATTACAGCACAAAAACTACCTCTAAGCTTCGGGATTCGGTTCAAAACAAAAACTAAGATAAGTTCAATCTTAATTTTTGTTACTGTATACTATAATCTCAAATTATTAGTTTAACTATATTTACAGTCCAACAAATTTGGTTTATGAAAATAGGACGTATCGTTTTAACTACATGTTGCTTAATTCTTATGAGTTGTGGTGATGACAAAAGCACTACAGAAATTTCAGAGATAGAAACTACAATTCAAAAGAACGCCATTACTGCAAAGGCTATTGAGAATTTTAAATATACAGATTATGCCTTAAGTCTTAAGGCTGAAAAAGCGCTCGCTAGTTGGGAAAAATATCAAGAATTAGCCACGCAAATGAGTTATTTAAAAAAAGCAGATCTATCCTTCTTTAATGCTGAGAAGCAAATTTTAAAAACAGCTATTGACGACTTTAAAGCATCTATACCAGAACAACTTCGAACCAACCCAATTCTATCTAGAGCGACTATTATTGAAACGACACTTTTAAAGCTAAATGAAAATTTAAGGCTAGATAATATAGATGGACGTGTTAAGTTGATGAGCGTAAAAGACGTATTAGAATCTTTTTCTAATCTTAATTATCAGATTAACAAAAAATTAGAGTTTGATATTTACGACAAGCTTAAGCCAGAATAGTTGCTAATTGGTATAAATCAAAAAATGCAACTCGTTGAGTTGCATTTTTTATTATTTAATAACAGAATTTATTAATTCTTTTTTGCAGCCGCATCTTGCTGTGCTTTTTGTGCTTTCTGCCCCTCTAAAGCGTCTCTACTCACTTTTGCTAAGTTAAAATTTGGGTCGATCGCTAAAGCATCATTCATGAGTTTAATTGCCGCATCTATATTGGCTGTTTTATTTTCTGAAAAAGTCAATAAACCTTTCAAATAAAATAAAGCCGCTTTCATAGACGTTTCATAAGGTTGTTGCTTTTCGTAAAACGCACGTTTCATATCATCTGTTACCTCAGTAAGCGCATAATCGATATTTAATTTGGCCCCAGGTAAATCATTCGTCTGAATTTTCATGTCAGCCATCTCATAAGCTAAAAACACATTTGGATCGCGAGTGTAGAGTATTTCGTACTGCTCTAAAGCCAATTTAGGTTGATTAAGGTTTTTTAGAGCTAAGCCTTTAACTTCTACATTCATGTTAGAATCTGTAGCATTCTTTTCTACTCCTATGGTATTTAGGGCTTGCATATACTTTCCTTCCGAAAGGTAGAAATAGGCTAAAGTATCTTGCCGCGCTACAGAAGGTTCTAAAATGTTTAAATGTGTCATGGCATTGATAATACCTTGCACATCGCCTTGTTTTTTCATTTGCTTGTAAAATGCAGCGTAGTGCTCTTTAATGTCTGTATTCGTCTGTGCAAAAGCACTCACTGAGAATAACATAATAATTGCGATAGTAATCTGTTTCATTTGTTCCTTATTTATTGTTCTTTATTTGTCAAATGGTGCATTCGCTTTATAAATTCAATTACAACTATCTTTTAGTTTGCGAATGGTTCATTTGTTCCTTATTTATTGTTTTTATAATTGCCAAATGGTGCATTCGCAGAATCAGTTTAAATTAAAGACTAACCTCTTAGAAGCGAATGATTCATAATTTTATCGAATTTTAATGCGCAAAATTAAAAAAATTAATAGGAAATGGTCTTAAAAAACTAATAATTTCTATGGTGCATGTTTAAAGGTGTAATTCAAAAGCTGTACCAGTTTTGAACTGTTTACAATTTTTCCTTTACTTTTTGTGTAAGAATCGAACTCTGGAAGCGGTATTTGCTGTCGCTCACAATAGGCAGAATAATATGCTTTTTTATTCGGATGACTTGGGTAAGTTGCATTTAAAATTACATTCCAAAGCTTCTTTTTTAAGATTGCTGTAATAATCTGAATACAATCTTCTTTATGTATTAAATTTATGGGGGCTTTAGGGTTTGAAATATTTGTTCTGCCAGATAAGTATTTAGCAGGATGTCTTTCGTCATCGAATAAACCACCAAAACGTAGAATTGTAGTATTGAAGTTGCTGTTGTTTTGAAGTTGCTGTTCAATTTTAATCAGTTGCTTAGCACTATTTGATGTTACAGTTGGTTGTGTTGCATTTGTGATTTCAGTAAAAGGAACGTCGTCACGAAAAACCGACGTAGAGCTTATATAAAGTACATTTTTTACATTTTGTTCTTCAATAGCAGAAACTAAATGGCTTATTTCATTCACATGATTTTTAGTTGGATTCCGTCTTAATCCCGGTGGAATATTAATAATAACGGTGTCACTATTAGCTAAAAAACTAGAATAATCTCCAGAGATTTCGGTAGCAGTTAATTGAATTAAATAACCATCAATATTATGCTTTTTAAGGAGTTCTAACTTATCACTAGACCTTGTGGAACCGTTGACATTAAAACCTTCACGAACTAAATTTTGAGCCAAAGGAAACCCTAGCCAACCACAACCTATAACACTAATTCTTTTCTTCAATTTAGACTTATGAATTTTACAAGCAAAAATACGAATTATAAAAACCTTAAGAGTTTAGGTTTTGCTAAACAATTAATTTTGATTAACTTTAGAACGAACTCTAAAATTTAATGTAATGGGAATAAAAAGTTTTCAAGGTGCACGTAAGCAACAAAACACTGTAGAACCTGTTGCACTTAAAGTAAGAGATTACATGACAACCAATCTTATAACTTTTAGACCAGACCAATCTGTGCAAGAAGTTGTAGAGGCTTTGATAAAGTATAAAATCTCTGGTGGTCCTGTAGTTAACGATAAACAAGAGTTGGTTGGTGTTATTTCTGAAGGTGATTGTTTAAAGCAATTAAGTGAAAGTCGCTATTATAATATGCCATTACAACATGATAATGTAGAAAAGCGAATGGCCATAAATGTGGAAACTATTGATGGTAATTTAAATGTGTTTGATGCGGCTAATAAATTTTTACAATCTAAAAGGCGACGTTTCCCTATTGTAGAAAATGGAAAGCTTATTGGGCAAATTAGTCAAAAAGATATTTTAAAAGCGGCATTAAAACTGAAAGGTGAGAATTGGAATAGTACGACTAAAAGCAGTTCTTAATCATCGCGTTTTACCAAGGCATAATAATCGCCTTCTAAAGGCAAATAGCCTTGGTCGTAAACAAAGTAATATATAGTGCCAGCTTTAGTGGTGTAAATACTTGTAAAGTATTTGAAATCAAATCCTTTTTCAACCAGCTTTGATCTAGAGCATTTGGTCTTTTTATTTGGGTTGAGCTCCTCTAAGGTTCTATAATTTTTTCTTAAGCGATTGTTTGTGTTTCTAATGAGGTTTTTAGAATCTTTATTGATGCGATTATTATATGCATTTCTACACGCATCGCTGCAGAATTTTTTATCAATTCTCCCAACAATTCTATCACCGCACTCAGGACATTTTTTTTGCATACCTCAACATTAATGAGTTACAAGATAATAATTTCAAATTACAAACGGTATTATAATCCCCTCGCAATAATTAGAGTGTTGGTATTATTCACGTTTTCGTGGATATCTACCTCAAAAATCTTCGTTTTAATGTAATCTGTTAGCGTTTTAATCGTTTTACTTTTTGAATCCTTTACAGAAGCATTGAAAATAATTGTGCCTTTTGAAGATTTGGATTTAATGACATTATCCCAAAATTCTAGATGTAGAAATTTATCCGGAACGGTTAAATCGATATACAAATCAACGATGATCACATCGAAGGTTTTATCATTGGTTTTCACGAATTCAAATGCATCTGCGCAATGAATCTTTAGAAACTCGCTCTCTGAAATTCTAAATTCATTTTGCGCAATAGCAATGATTATAGGATCAATTTCTACAGCATCAATTTGTTTAACGTAATTAAAGTCTTCTCTTAATGTTTCAATAACACTACCCCCTCCCATTCCTAAAACTAAAACGGAATCAACTTTAGAGAGATTTATTTTTTCTAATCCAAATTTTAAAATACGCTGTAGAGATCCGTAACTGTAGTTTGCGTTCTTAGAATTGAGATGTTTTCTGCCATTATACCACGTGATTTCTAGTGGACCACTGTATTGAGATGCTACTATTTTTGTTACGGGGTAGGTGTAGCTAAGGAGAGGTTTCATATGGCGATTAAAGATACAGATAATCAGCTTTTAATAACAGGTAATTGTATTTCTATATGAGCTAAAATCGATTGCTATTTATGTGCGTGGTATAGAAGGGCGTTCTTTGTCTATTTTTACTAATTTAATACTGTTATTCACCATAAAACAACTGACTTTTTCATCAACTAAAAACTCGATTAAAGTCGTGCTCTCGATGACAATATATTTGGTTTTACAGGTATTAAATTTATAAGGTAAAGAAATCTTATATACATCAAATACGTTCAAGATACATTTTATATGGATCTGGTTTTAGTTATTCTTTCAGCCTATTGTAGTCTTTTAAGACTTTAACCAATAAATCATGAGGTAATGCACAAGCTGTATTTCCATTAATACCTTCCCTAGTTTCAGCGGCTACCATAGCATTTATAATGGCTTATTCAGCAGCCTGAACAGTGGCTTCAAAACCGGCATTAACTGGTCATTTGGTAGTGCTACTACAGTTGTTGTTTCATCTCTATTAAAAGCATTTTCATTTGCGGTAGAGAAGGCTAAAAAAATATAGCAGTAAGTTAAAATAATATTGACTTAAAATGTCTTGTTATTCAACTTCAAGTTGCTTACCAAGTGCCCGCAGGAGAGAATAAAAAGTCCGTAGGATTATCAACATCATATAGAAACTGATACCCTTTAGTTTCTTTCTCACAGAATGGTTCTAAAAGTTTCAACATAGTTGTGTAGCTTTCTAAAGTTAGCGCGCAATAAAAAGTTTTATTATCACTACTCAGCATGCCTTCATCTGTTTTAAATAGTCCAAGAATTAAATTACAATTACGATTTTCGATAAAATCAATTTGAGATAAGTCTAGTCTCCGTTTTCTATCTACAATGGTATCTTTAATTAACGCTCTAAATTTAATAACTTCAGATCTATCAAAGTTATATAATCTAACCACGTTTTCTCCAAATTCATTTATGTTCTCTATGTAGTCTAGTTGCATTCAATACGTTTTATACCAAGTTAGTTTTTAAATGTTGTGTGTTTTGTTTTAATTTCTCTTTATTAAGAGCTTATCTGAAAACCCTATTTTAAAGAAAAATGTCACATTGAGCATTACTGAAATGAAAAGTTTTTTCATCAAAAGTACTTACGAAATGGATTGAAATCCCAACGACAGTTATCATTCTGCTAATTTAATCATTCCTAAAAATAGCTTTAAACGAATAATCTTTTTTACAGATTGATAAACCTGTTCTTTATATTGAGAATCAATTTCCATTTCGTTAAGAATTGAATTGATGGTCTCAGTTTCGTCAATTGGCATAAGTAACATATCATTTCCGGCTTTTGAAGCGAGCAATGGTGCATTATCAATTATGGTAACTGCTTTCATTATATTTAAAGCATCCGTTATAACAAGACCTTTGAACCCTAATTCATCTTTTAGCAAATCTGTTACGATAGATCTAGAACAACTAGCAGGTAAACCATTAGTCGTATACTTTTCATTATTGGTTATTGTAATATGAGCGGTCATTATAGAAAGCACACCTGCTTCTATAAGCGGTGGATAAACATCTAATTCTTGTAAAGCACCATTAATATAAACAGATTGTTTATGGGTATCGCCTTCAACCAATCCGTGACCCGGAAAATGTTTGGCAGTAGCAATAATGCCCTGCTCTTGGGTGGCTTGAATGAATTGTTTACTCAATGCAACTACTTTTTCTTTAGCGTTACCAAAACTTCGGTTTTTGATGGCTTCATTTTCAGGACTAATATCACAAACGGGTGCGAAGTTTTGATGGAAACCAATAGCTAACAATTCACTATTAATTTTTCTAGCTATAGAATCAGACTGTTTAACTGTTTTGATGTCTATGGTGTTCATAATAGAATCAATACCTTGTAATCGCCCATTTATGAGACTAGGTTCCGCATCAATCGAAAATAATAAAGGTATTTGGTTTTGGACATCGCTAATCGTATTTAAGCTATCAATCATGCGTTTATGATTGTTCTTTGTTCCTTTAAGAAAAACAATGCCTCCAATTTTATTTTCTCTAGCTAATTTTAAAACAACAGGTTCAGGTTTCCCTAATTCTCCTGCAGAAGTAACGATCATTTGTGCGACGCGCGTTGTATCATTTAAATTGTAAAATATTTGATCTACGCGACGTTCTATATTTGGATTATAGCTGTAAAAATTTTGTAGCGTAAGTTTTTGCTCTTGTCCATCTGAACATGAAAACACAAAGATAGCAAATATGACTATTACTATTGATTTCATATGAGTCATTTTAGCCCTAATGTATTTTGTTTTAAAATGGAAATTTAAAGAATCTCAAATCGTGTTCTATCTCAGTTTAAGTTCGGTTTTAATTTTTTTCATAGACATAAATTGTGAAGGAAGAATAGCACATAAAGAAACCGCAACAGTCATGCCTGCAATAAATACGGTGTTATTTTCTTTTGAAAGTAACCCATATAAATTCACAGTAAATAATACAGTCAGAATTATAACTAAGGTACCTGTAATTATTTTTAAACCACTCAATTCAGATTTCAATCTTTCCGTAGACTTCATTTTTAATTTATTTATTTTCATTCAGTTTTCGTTTTTTAGCTTTTGCCAAAACACATCTA
The DNA here is from genome assembly GCA_034112185.1 of Flavobacteriaceae bacterium. GTDB lineage: Bacteria > Bacteroidota > Bacteroidia > Flavobacteriales > Flavobacteriaceae > Winogradskyella. Next base: position 10,613 of record JAWUVW010000035.1, read on the forward strand.
TTAATTAGATAAAAATACGATAAAACTCAATTATAAAAAGCTTTTAGCCGTTTTTAAACGACAACAAATACTTACAAACGAATTTAAATAGGTAACGACCGACTAAAATTTATTGGTCGCTTCATATTTGCAGTGTTGAATCAATGAAGGTTCAATAGTATTAACTGTTTAACATTAAAAATTTAGAGACATGAACACATTAAGAAACAAAGTACAGTTGATTGGTAACTTAGGAAAAGATCCAGAAATCGTCAATCTAGAATCAGGTAAGACCTTGGCAAAATTTTCAATTGCAACTAATGAAAGTTACAAGAATGCGCAAGGCGAAAAAGTAACAGATACACAATGGCATAACATTGTGGCTTGGGGAAAAACAGCACAGATTGTAGAAAAATATGTGACCAAAGGAAAAGAAGTCGCTATAGAAGG
>JAWUVW010000036.1:0-63442 GCA_034112185.1 Flavobacteriaceae bacterium
ATTTCTGTTAGAGCAGTTTAAAAAGGCTGCAGAAAGTTCTTCTAACGTAAAACAGTATCAGTTTTGGAGGCATGATAATAAACCTATAGAGCTATGGAGTAATAAAGTTATCCAAGAAAAAATAAATTATATACATCAAAACCCTGTAGAAGCAGGTTTGGTATTTAAGGCAGAAGACTATGTTTATAGTAGTGCTATTGATTATGCTGGGGAAGAAGGGGTGTTGAATGCTATTGTCGTATTTAGAATGTATAGTTAAATTGACCACACGATGCAATCGTGCGGGAGCATCGGGGTTTCTTTTGTGCCTTTTAAAATCATCTTTATTGTTGAAGCAAAAAATAACTGCAATTCAATAAGACGTATTATAAATAAAGTTTAAGCGCAGGAATAAGCCCAGGTTATTCCGTTTTTTCAATGCTTCTATACTTTAAAGTAAGTGTTATTTTCCCTGTTTTCTGATCGGTTTTTCGCATCTTCTTTCGATCAATAGCGACATCACTACCTGCAAAATTAAGTGGGATTCTGATCCGGTCCATTTCAAATGAAACATCTAATGTCGTCGGGAGTACAGCCTTGCTATCTGGGTAGCTGAGCTGGAGTGTATAGGTGCCATCTTTTTTTGTGTTGATTTCGGCCCAAGTGATCCGTTGTTTCTGGGTATCTATATGCAAATTGGCCACACTAAAATCGGCCTTAGTATCTGAAGGTAAAATAGAAATTGACAATAGGGATCCTGATTGCCCTTCTATTTTGCCTCGATCTATTGCCATAAACGGATACTCAAACAATTCACTAAACGATAAGTCTAACCCGCGTTTAGGGATAAGCACAAAATCTTGCGATGTGATGATGACATCCTCACCCTTTTTAAATGACGCTTGCGCTTCCTTATCGGGCATTTTAATAAATGAAATATCGACATGTAGCTTGATATCTGCTAGAAAGCTTTCAATACTATCTAGCCTAGATTTAACAAGAGATACCTGGGCTTCGGCAGTTTGACAAAAGCCACTAGTCGCATATAAAAACAGTAAAAGTAGTCCAAGTCGTTTCATCCAATATCTTTTTTTTGAAATATAAATAGTCCTACTAGCATGGTTACTAGCGTATAAAACCCCAGTAAAACCGAATTGATTGTAATCGCTTTCCAATCGATGTTGCCATTAAAAAAATATTGCCAGGTATTGTTCAGTTTAAAAAAGGCTATCTGGTTCCAGACCTCATTACCAAGGTCTACTTTCAACAATAATGTAGAAACGATCAAAAATAAGGCTGCCACAATCCAGGTTTTAAAACTCTCTTTGAACAACACGGCAAAGGTTAAGCTTACTACCGAAAAGAAGACCAAAGATAGGCTTCCGAATAAAAAAGCATACACCAATCTATAAAAGGCATCATCATGTTCAAAGAAAGTGAGACCGTTGGTATAGACCACCAAGTCGCCCTTTCCAAAAATCCCGTAGGACAACACAAAGGATGTTAATGCCAACATGAGCACTAAAAGAACGGTAAACAAGCTGGCAACAATATATTTCGCTAATAGATATTTCCATTTCACAACGGGCTGCATAAACACCGTTTGTAAGGTTTTTTCTTCGTATTCGGTGGTTAGCATACCAGACACAATAATCATGCAGAGTAGCGGCACGTGAAACCAAAAAGAGTTTAGTATAAAGTATATAATTAAGCTCCCGTTAATTAGGTTGCCTTGAAAGTAGAAGGTGTCTTTTAAATTGGCTAACACAATATCAATAATTTCCGTGCCTTGATAATACGCACTTAATAGCACGATGGCTTCAATAAAAAGGAGCCCTAATATGGCATAATAGGTGCGGCTTTGTCGAAACAATTTATAAGTTTCAATATAGAGTAATCGCATCATTTCTGTTTCGGATTAAATAGTTGTTGCAAGTCGAGTACAGGCTTGCAAGACGTGATTCCTATTTGCTGTTGCGATAATTTAAATATGATTTCAGAAATTTCGTTAGCCGACGCCGTAATAGTTGTGCAATCTCCATTCGTCAAGGCATGGTATTCGCTTAAAAAAGAGGCGTTTTTAATACCGCTTCCGCATAAGGTATACCCTTTAGTACAGGCATCGAGGATTGCGCTGGTTGCTCCTGTTTGTACAATCTCTCCATCATGAATTATTGATAAGTTTGTACAAACGGTGCTTAAGACATCAATGATGTGAGACGAGATTAATATGGTCATTTGGTTTTGTTGTGCCAGATCAAAAATAAGTTGGTTTAAGGCTTCAATACCCAGCGGGTCTAGGCCTGAAAAAGGCTCGTCCAACAGCAAACAAGACGGGTTATTTAGCAGTGCCACTGCGATCCCTAGACGTTGTTTCATTCCCATAGAGAAATTACGAACCGGATCTGTTCTATCTAAAGGTAAACCAACTTGTTTTAGCGCAACTTTAACAGCCTGTTTTGAGGCGTTTGCACCTTGCATTTTTGAAAATAGCCGTAGGTTTTCTTGCGCACTTAAATAGTGATATAGCGCTGGCTTTTCAATAATACCACCTATTTTTTTTGCGCCGTCTCCAGATATTTCAACCGTACCACTATCGGCAGTAACTAAGCCGAGTAAAATTTTAAACAAGGTCGTTTTTCCGGCGCCATTTGCGCCTACTAATCCGCAAATTTCACCCTTATCACAAGACATACTAACGTCATGTAGTGCTCTTACTGTGTCGTATTTTTTATCTATATGTTGGCACGAAATCATGCCGATTGCGATTTGGTCATGGCACGATAATCAAATTTCGGCTCATAGAAACGTTCTAGAAAGGTACGCGACCAAAATATCTTTTTAAATAGAAAGAAGGGTTCCTTTATCATAAAATAAGGTATGTAGTGATACCATTTTACGCCAAAGTCTTGATAATATTGCTGTAGTTGGTCATTAATTCCTAATTCTTCTGCAGCGGTTTCTGCGGCCATGCGTTGACATTTGGAACCTATATAAAAGAGTGCGATTTTCTCGCTAAAACCATGAATAAAAAACTGATCTTTTGCACGTTTATAGTTCTGGTAGCGCGACCAGCCGTCCATGATGACCAAATAAATATGAATAAAAGAAAAGAGAAAACACCAGGTCCAAAAAAGAATCCATACTGTTGACTCTAACTTAATGGCATGCTTTAGCTGAACACCATACACCCAAGACTCTAAGATAAAAAGTAAAAGTGCACCATACAAAAGCCGGCCTACTCTAAAATAAGAAAACATGGGTCTGGGCTGTATGGGTAACTTATGGGAATTCAATAGACTAAAGATATAATTTCATGAATAATAAAAAAATAAATAAGGTGTTTTTTGCTTGAGTAAAAATTTAATCTTGCTTTTGATATTTTTCAATTTTCGTTTTGGATATAAAATGACTTTATAAAAATTAAATAATCTAGCAAATGTCTCTAAGTTATTTAAATCTTCTTTTGGAGTTAAAACGTCATTTTCAGCAATAGCTTTAGCGTTTACTTTTCCTAGAACAAAATCATAAAAAAGGACAACGTATTAATTTTAAAGTGCTAAAACAGATGCTCAAACTAATTAATATTTTAAAGGTTCTTTTTTTATTAGAATCTCATTAAATTCATGGCATTAGTCAAGCAAAATATCTATCTATAATGCTAAAGTAAATCAGTAGTCCAAGCGTTTTAATAAGTTTCTAAAGCGGGATAGACTATGCCTTCCAAAAGCCTTCAATCTCTTCGAGTGTTTTTCCTTTTGTTTCAGGGATATATTTATAGGTCACTACCATTATGATTACAATAAACGCAATAAATATAAAATAAGGCAAAGAACCATTCCAAGTCGTACTATTATTTAATTGGCTATCCATCACTACTGGAAATGATTGGGATACCACATAGTTCGCCGCCCATTGTGCTGCTACGGCAACAGACATAGCGACACTGCGTATTTTATTGGGGAACATTTCCGAAAGCAAAACCCATACAACAGGTCCCATAGAAAGCGCGAAGGAGGCAATAAAGATTAGTACGCCTAATAAGGATAAAAACCCAACAGCATCTTGTTGAAGTGTAATACCCAGTAACAAAAATCCAATTATCATTCCAATGGATCCGATGTATAGCAGTGGTTTTCTTCCAAATTTATCTACGGTGTACATCGCAACGAATGTAAATACAAGATTAATAAAAGCGAGTAATATTTGTTGCGCTAAAATGTCATCTTTACCAAAGCCTAATGCTTTTTCAAAAATATCGGCGCCATAATATAATACGGCGTTTATTCCGGTAAATTGTTGTAAAACAGAGAGTGTGGTTCCGATAAGAATAATTCCAAAGATAATTTTCGAAAAATAATTCACTTTAATACCAGTATCATCCGTTTTAAGAGAGTCCTTTATCTGTTCTATTTCTTTACGAGCTTGATCGGCGCCATGTATCTTAGTTAATATGGCCATTGCATCACCATCTTTTCCTTTAAGCGCTAGCCATCGTGGACTTTTAGGCACAAAAAATAATAGTATTAAGAATAAGCCACTTGGAATTAGCTCTGACCAGAACATGTGTTTCCAACCAAATGCTATATTCTCTGCTTCAGATAAATTGTTTCCAATAAAATAGGTCGCCAAAAACACTATAAAAAAGCCGATGACTATAGCAAGCTGGTAGTAAGTAACCATTTTTCCGCGTATGTCACTTGGTGCAATTTCGGCGATATACATAGGGGCATTCATCGAAGCGATGCCAATACCCAGACCACCAATAATTCTAAATACAACTAACAATGAAAGCGACTCTGGGAAAATAGAGGGTAAACCAGATCCAAAGGCTGAAATTGAAAATAAAACCGCGGAAATTATTAAAGAGTATTTTCTACCAAATCGTATACTTAGAGGACCCGCTGCAATGGCACCAACTAAGCATCCTAAAAGCGCACTCCCTACAACCCAGCCTTTCATTGTGGCATCTAAATCAAAATGTTTACTTAAATAAAATTGAGTACCATTAATGACACCAGTATCATAGCCAAATAATAAGCCACCTAATGCAGATACTGCTGTTATCAGTAATAAAAACGTTTTTTTATTCATTGGTTTGTGTTTTTGCTTGTTTATGCCAATAGGATGAATGGTCTCTAGAATAAAACTACTAAACTATTCAAGAGTTTTATATAAATAGGTCATACCATAACCAAATTCGAACAATGGTTTAATTGATGGATCCCAAAAATTCGGTCCGTATTTCCCTTTAAAATCTTCAATGGACTTAGGCCAAGAATGTGGTAACTTTCCTTTAAAATTATAGTCACCAAATAGCACTTCTGCAATACCATCACCTTCAGAGCCTGGCAACCAAGCCGCTATAAAAACATCTGACTGCTCAATTTGATCCGTCACCACTAAGGGTCTTCCAGAAACTAAAACCACAATCGTTTTAACGCCTGCATCAGTATAGGTGTTTATATAACTTTGATGCTTTTCACTTAAGGTTAATTTACGGGAGCCTTTACCATCGCCAATATCTCCGATTCCTTCTGCATATGGTGTTTCTCCTACAACAATAATAGCGATAGCGGCATCTAAATGATTCCCCGTTCCGTTAGAATCGTACACTACTAATCCTTTAGATGTATTTTGAATACCCTCTAGAATAGTAGTTGCTCCTTTATAGTTTTTATCAGTCCCTTGCCAGTCTATGGTCCATCCACCCGATTGTAACCCTGTGTTATTTGCATGTTCTCCAACAACGACGATTTTTTTAGTTTTCTTATCTATTGGTAAGACGTTATTTTCATGTTTCAACAAAACTAGAGATTCTCTAACTGCTTGTCGTGCTTTGTTACGATGAGCAATACTTCCTATTTGTGAAATTAAAGTAGCATCTGGAAATGGATTTTTAAATAAACCGAGTCTAAATTTCTGACGAAGAATTCGCTTTACAGCATCGTTAACTCTGCGCATTGGAACAGAATCATTTAAAACGGCACGCTTTAAACCGTCCTGAAAAACATCTAAATCGCCATCGACAGCCATAGTTATATCAACGCCGGCATTTATAATAGCATTTTTACCGAATCGTGAATAGCCCTTCCAATCGGTTACAACGATACCATCAAAGCCCATGCTGTTTTTTAAAGAATCTGTAATCAATATTTTATGAGCGTGCATCGCTTGGTCTGATAAGGTATTAAATGATACCATAACAGCTCCAACGCCTTCCTTAACAGCATCGCGATAAGGAGGCAATAAACGCTCATTAATCTGTTGCATACTTAGCGTTGTGTCTCCACCTTCAATACCGAAATCTGTCGCACCATCACCTACATAATGTTTTGCCGTTGCCATTACGGTATGGCTTGCTAATAAATTGCCTTGATGACCTCTCACAGAAGCCTTTGTTAGCGCTTGGGTTAGCGCGGTACTTTCTGAGAATGCCTCGTAGACGCGACCCCATTTTTCATTGTAAGGAATCGCAATGCATGGAGAAAATGTCCAGTTGAAACCAGTAGCCTGAGTTTCTATAGCAGTAATCGCTGCAGCCTCCTCTACTAATTTTGAATTTCTAGTTGCTCCCATGCCAATATTATGTGGAAATATGGTGGCACCTTCAAACGTGTTTTGCCCATGTACAGCATCTACAGCAAATAACAAAGGGATTCCCAACCGTGTTGATAGCGCCTCTTTTTGCAAGGCTATAAATCGTGCTTGCCATCCGGGTGCGTCCTCACCAGGAGTTGGCCCTTGGGTATGTATGACGGATCCAATAAATTTAGTAGTTATATCACCAGCTGTAATGTCGTCAAAGTGTCTTACTTGCGACATTTGGCCAATTTTTTCTTCTAAAGTCATTTTAGCTAACAAAGCCTCTACTTTTTGTTCTATTGTAGACGCTTGTCTCGACTTTAATGTTGGACTATTTTTACAAGTGTTAAACGTAAAAAAGCAAAAGCCTATGAATAGAAATTTATAGACAACATTAGAATGCAGTACTCTCATTTTAAATTGAAATATTTATTTTTTACAAAACCGATCAGTTTATTTTGACGCAGACAAAACGTCTGTGAATTCCGTCAGATCAGTAGTCTGTTAGTGTGTTTTTTGTAGACCCCAAAATTATTAAATAGTATATGATTTTGTATACCTAATTCTTGTACCTAGGCCTCTACAACGAACTCCTTTTCTAATTCTTCTAAAGATTTGCCTTTGGTTTCTGGTAATATTTTTAGAAGGATAAAAAAGCCTACTAGTGCTATGGCTCCAAATATGAAAAAGGTTAATGCATTACCAAAATTTGATAATTCCCAAGGAAAAATTAACTGCACTAATGAACTGATTAAGGAGTTGACAAAAGCGATGACTCCTATGGCCAAACCTCTATATTTTAATGGATATAATTCGGATAGTAAGACCCACATTACTGGCCCTAGTGAAAAGGCGAAACAGGCTATAAAGCCTAAAATCCCAATTAATATTAAAGTGGCATTAATAGTCGTTGCGGCCTCTAAAATAGCACCATCATTTTTACTGTATATTTTATTTCCTAAAGCTGATTTTATATCATTTTTAAAATCAATATCATTATCATAAACTTGATCTGCAAAAGGCAATAATTTTTCTGAATCAGAAAATTCGAATTGATTAATTTTTTCTTGTGATAGTTGATATGTGGCTTGGTTAAAGCCATAAGCACAAACTAATAAGCTGATGGCAATGCCCGCTGTACCAACTAATAATAAAGGTCTTCGGCCCGTTCTGTCAATTAAATAGATAGCAACAAAAGTAAAAATCACTGAAATTGTACTTAATAAAACGCCTGATGAAAAGGCGGCATCAGTACCAATCCCCGTTTGCTTAAATATAGAAGTTGCATAAAAATATACAGCATTTATTCCTGTAATTTGTTGGAGCACACCGACAATTAAACCGACGACTAAAATGAAACGTAACGACCGCTTTAATAAATCTTTAATCTTTACAGGGGATTTGACTTTATCAGCACTTATGTTTTCTTCGATTGACGAAATTTCTAGCGCTCCTTTTTCTTTTCCATGAATTTGAATTAAAACTTTTTTTGACGCTTCATAGTTTTCTTTTAAATAGAGCCAACGCGGGCTTTTTGGCACAAAAAATAAAAAAATAAAATAGGCCACAGCAGGAATTAATTCTATGCCTAACATCCATCTCCAAACATTTTCATCTGTAAGAAAGCTACTTTCAGGTGTATTATACTTATTGAAAAAATAATTACTTAAGAATGCCGCAAAAAAACCAAAAACGATATTTAGCTGTTGTAAGGAAACTAACTTTCCTCTATTTTTTGCAGATGAAATTTCTGCAATATATATAGGTGCTAAAACCAAGGCGGCACCAAAAGCTAAACCACCAATTATTCTTGCGATATATAGCATTTCATAAGACGTGGCTAAAGCAGATAATATGGCAGAAATCGCATATAGAAAAGCGACAAAAAGGAGTATTTTTTTTCGACCGAATTTATCACTTAACCGTCCCGAAAAGAGCATAGCAATCATCGCAGCAAACGAAGGAGAACTAACCACCCAACCAGATTGTATTTCACTTAAATCAAATTCGGGACCGGCAAAAGACATGACACCCGAAATGATGCCTGCATCAAAACCAAAAAGAAAGCCACCTAATGAAACGACAAAGGCAATAAAGACAAGTTTTTTATTCATGTTTTTTTGGTTCAAAACTTACATGTGTAGAATAATATGGATTGTATACCACCGGGTTCAATTTCTTAGAGTGTTCCACTATTACCAACGATTAATATGTAGGCCATTGTTTAATTTGTTTTATAGCGAACTAAAGTAACCTTTTTATTGTAAATTATTTATGAAATTTATGCTTTACCCAGTCTACGTCCATAATGTAATCACCTTCCATTGCTGAGTCGGTAATTTTAGCATAGTTTAAAATAGCGAACATCGCCTCAGGGTATTTATCAGCCTCTCCAACATTACGATATACGTCTTTGGCATCAACGCGCTATACGAGGTTACTACCTTCCCATTCTACAGAATAATCGTGATAGTCGTTTAAGGTTGCATCTATGCTCGTATGTAGACTCCACCAATCGCCTTTATCACAGTCCTCAAGACTTCTGATAGCGCCAGTTGTAAAATGATTGTCCTCACCATCTCCATGGTGTTCATAAATATCAATTTCACCAGATCCAGTTAGTGGCCAACAAATATTTTCGTTAGCTTCTTGCACAGGAGGCTCATTATTTTGTGCTCCCAATAACCACCAAGTCGGAAACATACTTGCCTCACCATTGCTCGATAATTTTAATGTAACGGTCCATTTGCCCTTAATAAATTTTTTTCGGTTTTTGGACGCTATATGACCTGCTACATATTTGGTATCGGAATGTTGCTTCCCGTGCTTATCAAAATTATCACAGCGACGTTTCTCCCCGTTATTGACCACTTTTATTTTTAAAGAACCGTCAATGCCGAACAGAGCTACTTCTTTGTATAGCGAAACAAAAAATGATCCTGGTGCGCGACAATTGTGATGTGGAATAAAATGTATATGTGGACCTTTCTTTTTTGAATTCCAGTATTTTTTATACCAATTCCAAAAACCGCTTTGCTTTCTTAAACCATGGCCAATTTCATTATTCAAAAAAGCCTTAAGCGTGGGGAAACTCTTTATATGGGAGGCCCAATAGAATAGTTTTTTCGAGGAATTATGTAAAGGTATAATGGATGCTGCAATATGGTCAATATCGCTATAACTTAATTTTGCAATATTAAGACAACGATCAATAGCATTAGCAGGAAATGCGTTAGTATGTTTAGCCCTCTTTAAGCGTTCTTACTTTATAGAAGCTATTAACTTACCATTCAAAACGATACATGCTGTTGAGTCATGGTAATAATAATTTAATCCTAAAACAATCATCAAATAAGGTTACGTTGTTAATAACTGTGGTCACAACTATATCAATTAAAAAAAAGCAGGTCGAGCTCGCGCGATTATTTTATAAATATCTTGGAGTTTTATTTAGGACTTAGAGAATGGGTTGAAAATCTATTTTACTCAAATAATTGAAATGGAACTAAATGTCTATTGGGTCATTAAATTCTTTGTCTTAGCGGTAGCTAATTACGGACAGATAGTTTATTATAAAAACTCCATTTTGAATAGGTTTTTAGTAATGTATTTAAAACGAATAGTTGAACCCATTTCGGTGCATTAACAGAACTTATTATAGTATCTAGCGGCATCTTAGGTTTGACACCTTTTATTTTAGATAGTAGTAGGTACTGCGTCCATGTTGTATATTTTTGAGTATTAAAGGTGAAAAATCGGTACGCAGTACATGTGATATGAGATTTTTCACCGGAAGGACTTTGTGCAAAATATCTAAGTAAGTGTCAATGGGATCACTTTAATATCCTAAAAGTATCAGAGACAGGTGAGTTTTTATTAAATCTGATTTTTCGCACAATTTTTTATTCAAAAGATAGATAAAGCACATTGAAAATGTAGGATTAGTATAATTCATGATTAATGTGCTCTTATTTAAATGGTTGGAACTATACGGAATTTTAAAAATACCTATACATTTGTACTACACAAAAAAACATTTCCTTGATTTACAGGGTGTTAATGTATTGATTTGTTCGTGACTAATGAATTAATGCTATTTGTCAGATTATTTTAACCCTTCGGCTTATGACATAATTTGGACAGCGTATTTTATCTGACTTTTAGTGCGATTTAACTAAAAAAGTAACAACGGCGTCTTATGTATGTGATTTGTAGTGGTATAATACCCGTAAGTTGTTATCATATTACTTAAATTTGTGTGTAATCTCATAATAAGTACTGCTATATATTTATTAAATTAAAGAGAGTAACCAATGAATAACTTATTTCTGTTTGCCCTATTGTCAATTTTAGGGTCGTATTTACTAGTAAATATTCTGATTCCAAAAATTATTTGGATTGTTACATCACGTAATTTGATGGATCAACCTGACCATAGGAGCTCACACAAAAATTCTACACCATCAATGGCTGGGGTTTCTTTTTTTCTTGTGTTAATTTTTATGTTGAACGTCATTAATTCTTGGGATCTTGAAGGTATAGGTATAAATCTAATTGCCGCTACAGGTTTAATGTTTGCTATTGGGTTAAAGGATGATTTAGTGCTTTCTACACCTAGAGCAAAAATAGGTGGTGAAATCTTGGCGATATTTTTTGTGCTTTTTTGTAATTATTTAGAGGTCTCATCTTTAGAGGGCTTATTCGGAATTAATGCCATCCCAATTTGGTTGTCGTACGGACTAATCGTATTAATGATATTGACTATTGTGAACTCGTATAATATGATTGATGGTATTGACGGATTGGCTTCGGTTATTGGGATCTCAATTTTCGCAATGTATGGACTAATTTTTTACGCTGCAGGACTAGACTTTTACTTCTTACTTTGCTTATGTTTAATCGGTATTTTATTAGCATACCTTAGATATAATTTATCTTCAACAAAGAAAATTTTTATGGGTGATACGGGATCTTTAGTTATTGGTTTTTGTATTGGTTTTATGTCTCTAAAATTTTTATCCATGGACGTTTCCCTACTCTCGGAGTATGCGTTTAAAGGGGAAAATAAACTTATTGTAATAGGGGCCATTTTCTTCATCCCTTTATTCGATACTTTAAGAGTTATTGGTGTGCGTTTATTAGAGAAAAAAAGCCCTTTTCATCCTGACAATAATCACATACACCACATGTTAATCAGTTCGGGGTTAACACATTTTAAAGCCAGTTTGATTTTGTGTTTTTTAAATTTAGGAATAGCGACTACCCTGATCTTACTGTCAACCATTTTTAGTAGTTATGAAATGATAGGGTTTCTAATCCTCTATTTTGGATTCTTTTTAGGGGTGTTCCATACGCTTAAAGTCAATATTGGAAATAGGATTCGATATAAACATAATTATTCGCTTAATAGGCTTGAAAAGAATGATTAAAACAAGTAGTTTTATCTAAAAAAATGATTTAATTTAATTAAAAAAAATCAATATAAACATAATGCTCAATAATAAATCAGTATTAATAACAGGTGGAACAGGCTCTTTAGGCAAGGCACTTACAGCTCATATTTTAGAGAAATGGCCAGATATAAAGCGACTTGTTATTTTCTCAAGAGATGAACAAAAACAGTTTCAGATGGCGCAGGATTATCCGGTGTCAAAATTTCCTCAAATACGTTTTTTTATTGGAGATGTAAGAGACAGGGAAAGATTGATTAGAGCTTTTTCGGGTATTGATTATGTGATTCATGCGGCCGCAATGAAGCACGTGCACATAGCGGAGTATAATCCAGATGAATGTGTAAAGACAAATGTGGGTGGTGCTGAAAATGTTATTCAGGCAGCTTTACAAACAAAAGTAGAGCACATAGTGGCATTGTCAACCGATAAAGCATGTGCACCAATTAACTTGTATGGCGCCACAAAATTGACTTCAGATAAATTATTTGTTGCTGCCAATAATATTCGAGGACAACATAACATTAAATTTTCGGTGGTTAGATATGGTAATGTGATGGGATCTAACGGTTCTGTAATACCATTTTTCTTAAAAAAGAGAGCGGAAGGTGTACTTCCAATAACCGTTGAGCAAATGACGCGTTTTAACATCTCACTTCAAGGAGGCGTCGATATGGTATTACACGCCTTAAAATCGGCTTGGGGAGGAGAGATTTTTATCCCTAAAATCCCATCATACAAAATTACAGATATAGCACAGGCTATAGGGCCAAATTGTGAGCATAAAGTCATAGGGATTAGACCAGGCGAGAAGATTCATGAAGAGATGATTACAGCCTCAGATTCATTTTTCACCTACGATATAGGTGAGTATTTTGTAATTCTTCCCCAAACTCCAATGTGGGATACGAAAGAATTTATGTCAGAATTTAGCGCTAAATTAGTTCCTAACGGTTTTGCTTATAATTCTGGTACAAATACAGAATGGGAAACAGTTGATTCTCTGAGGAAATTAATAAAAGAACATGTTGATCCTAATTTTGAAGCCGAATAATGAAAGCGATACCATACGGAAGACAGAATATAACGGATGAAGACATTAAAGTTGTTGTAGAAACTTTAAAGTCTGATTATTTAACGCAAGGTCCAAAAATAGCCGAGTTTGAAGAAGGTTTTGCGAAGTATATTGGGAGTAGATATGCGGTAGCTTTAGCAAACGGAACGGCAGCATTGCACTTATGTGCTATGTCATTAGGTGTAAAAGATGGTGATAAAGTAATTACAACACCAATAACTTTTGCAGCTTCTGCAAACTGTATTCGCTATTGTGGTGGCGAAGTTGTGTTTTCAGATATAGATCCAGAAACCTATTTATTAGACATTAATAAAGTGAGGTCGCTTTTAGAAAGTGCCCCTAAAGGAACTTATAAGGGTATTATACCTGTCGATTTTGCTGGCAGAGCAAATGATTTGGAGGCGTTTAGAGCTTTAGCAGATGAATTTGATCTTTGGATTATTGAAGACGCTTGTCATTCTCCAGGAGGAAGTTTTATCGATAGTAATACTAAGACTCAAAACTGTGGCAATGGTAAGTATGCAGATTTGGCTATATTTTCATTTCACCCAGTTAAGCATATTGCTTCTGGTGAAGGCGGTATGATTACCACCAATGATGAAGGACTTTACCAAAAATTACTTCAATTACGAACACATGGTATTGTAAAAAATAATGATGTTTATAAAAACTCAATCGAATTAGCAGGAGGATTAGAGGATTATCCAGGCTGGTATATGGAAATGCAGAATTTGGGCTATAACTATCGTCTTACAGATTTTCAGGCGGCATTAGGTTCTAGCCAGTTAACGAGAGCAAATGAGGGTATTAAAATAAGAAGGGATATTGCTTCAAATTATTTTAATGCGTTTAAAGATAAATCATTTATCAAAGGGCAATCTGGTGTCATCGAAGGTCACGCTTATCACCTATATGTTATAGAAGTTGAAGACCGATTAGGGTTGTATAATTATTTGAGAAGCAAAAGCATATACGCACAAATTCACTATATCCCTTGCCATTTAATGCCATATTATAAGCAGTTTGGATGGAAAGAAGGCGATTTTCCCAATGCTGAAACCTATTATAAGCATTGTATTAGTTTACCAATGTATCCAACACTTACAAAAGACGAACAAGACTGTGTTATAAAAGAAATTAATTCGTTTTACAGTGAGAAATATTGATTTAGAATCTGAGCGTTTAACTTTCAAAAGGCTGTCTGAAGAGCATATTTCAACAACATATTTGAGTTGGCTCAATGATCCTGAAGTTTATAAATATCTAGAGACCGGAGGAAATTACACTATGGATATGTTAAAAGCATATATAGATGAGCAATATAAAAAGAAAATTTATTTTTGGGCAATACATCTAAAAGACTCAGAAAAACATATCGGGAATATAAAAATTGATCCAATAAATGAAGAAACTAATTCAGGTGAATATGGTATTTTAATGGGTGATAGATCAAACTGGGGAAAGGGCTATGCTAAAGAAGCCTCTTTAACAGTGATAAAATACGGTCTTGACTACCTAAAGCTAGATAAAATAACACTTGGTGTCGTAGAAGATAATATAAATGCGGTTGCACTCTATAAAAAAATAGGTTTTAAGGTTGATGCTATTATCAAAGGCACCAAACCCTACAATAACAAAATAAGTAACTCACTAAGAATGTCATTGCATGTCAAAAAGTACGGTTAATAAATTTATTCTTGGAACCGTTCAAATGGGATTGAACTATGGTATCAATAATACGAATGGGAAAGTGTCTCAAGAAGAGAGTCATGAGATTTTAGAATATGCCTTTGACAATGGTATTAAGATTTTGGATTCGGCTGAAGCTTATGGTAATGCCCATGAAATCATTGGAGCTTTTCACAAAAAAAAGCCGACCAAAACTTTTGAAATTATCACCAAATTACCGCATCAATTTGATGCCGAAATCAAAGACCGTGTTTCTATATACCTGAACGAATTAGAAGTGACACAGCTACACGCTTTGTTCTTTCATAGTTTTGATAGTTATGTAAAAAACATCAAAAATTTTGAAGCCTTATTAGAGTTAAAATCACAAAGAAAGATAAAACACATCGGGGTTTCAGTCTATACTAATGAAGAAATTGAGACCGTTATTTTAAATGATGATGTAGACATTATACAAGTGCCTTTTAATATGTTAGATAATAGCACATTACGAGGTGAGGTTTTAAAAAAAGCTAAATCTAAAGGCAAAATAATTCATACGAGATCTGCTTTTCTTCAAGGTTTATTTTTTAAATCTATAAATGCAGAAAACAATACGGTAAGACAGCTCAGAAAAGAATTAGAGCAACTCACCCAAATTAAAAAGAGAAGTAATAGCTCTATGTCACAATTAGCATTAAACTATTGCTTGCAACAACAAGATATAGACAATGTATTAATTGGTGTAGATTCTAAAACACAATTAATAGATAATTTAAATGTTATAAATAACACGATTTCAGAAAAAGTGATTGCCGAAATAAATACCATTAAAACAAAAAATACAGACCTAATAAATCCTTCATTATGGACTTAATAACGGTATTAGTAACACAAGCCAGAACGGGTAGCACACGCCTACCCGGTAAAGTGTTGAAAGAAGTCAATGCTAAAACATTACTTCAAATACATTTAGAACGCTTAAAAAAATGCACTAAGGTCTCGAAAATAATTGTTGCCACCACTTTAGAAGAAGAGGATGCCATTATATATAATAAGGCAGTTGAATGGGGTTTTGAGGCTTCAAGAGGCTCGGAAAATAATGTGTTAGATCGGTTTTATCAAGCAACAAAAAAAGAAAATGCAGATTGGATTGTTAGAGTGACTTCAGATTGTCCTTTACTAGATGCGCAATTGGTTGACGACGTTATAACATATGCACAAGACCTTGATTATGACTATGTGTCTAATGGATTAATTGAACACTTTCCTGATGGGCAAGATATTGAAGTCTTCAAATTTTCAGCTTTAAAACTGGCTTGGAAAAACGCTAAACTAAAATCTGAACTTGAGCATGTAACTCCATACATCAGAAATAATGCTGATGGCACAGGTGACAATCTTTTTCGCACTAATAATTATGCATGCGAACAAGATTTCTCACATATACGAATGACAGTAGATGAGCCAAGAGATTTCGATTTAATGGAACATCTTATTCAAAAGCTAGGCACTGAAAAAACCTGGCTAGACTACACAAATTATATTATTGAAAATGATTTGACGAAAATGAATGATCAAATTATTAGAAACGAAGGACTATTAAAGTCTTTAAAAAATGATACAAATGGGTAAAGGACAAGATTTATACGAAAAAGCCAAAACACTAATTCCAGGTGGCACAATGTTGCTTTCTAAGCGACCAGAAATGTTTTTACCAGAGCATTGGCCATCGTACTTTTCTAAATCTAAAGGTTGTAAAGTCTGGGATTTAGATGGAAATGAGTTATTAGATATGTCGATAATGGGCATTGGCACTAATACACTGGGCTACGGTAATGATGAAGTAGATGCTGCGGTTATCGAAACTGTTAAAAAAGGGAATATGAGTACGCTAAACTGTCCAGAAGAAGTGTATTTGGCAGAAAAACTTATGGAAATTAATCCGTGGGCAGATATGGTAAGATTTGCGCGTAGTGGTGGTGAAGCTAATTCAATTGCTATTCGAATTGCGCGGGCCGCTTCTGGTAAAGATAATGTTGCTATTTGTGGTTATCACGGATGGCATGATTGGTACTTGTCTGCAAACCATAATGGTGGCGATGATTTAAAAGCACATTTAATTCCGGGATTAAGCCCTAATGGTGTACCTAAGAATCTTAAGAATTCAGTATTTCCGTTTCACTATAATAACTATGAAGAACTTCTAGATATCGTCGAAAAGAATAATATTGGTGTTATAAAAATGGAAGTGATGCGAAATTTTGGGCCTGAAGACAATTTCCTTCAAAAGGTAAGAGATTTAGCAACACAAAAAAATATTGTTTTAGTTTTTGATGAATGTTCATCTGGTTTTAGAGAAACTTATGGGGGCATATTTAAAAAGTTTGATGTGATACCAGATATGGTAATGTTTGGTAAAACTATAGGTAATGGTTATGCGCTAACTGCCGTTGTAGGGAAAAAATCGGTGATGGAAGCGGCGCAATCTACTTTTATTAGTAGTACATTTTGGACAGAACGTATTGGTCCAACAGCAGCACTTGCCACTTTAAAAATCATGGAACGCGAAAAATCTTGGGAAACCATTACAGCTACAGGCGCGAGAATGCAAAAAGGCTGGAAGGATTTAGCCAGTGCGCATGGTCTTGATATTACGGTTTCTGGAATATCCGCAATGACAACTTATGGTTTTAATAGCGAAAATGCTGCGATATATAAAACCCTAATTACGCAAGAGATGCTTAAAAAAGGATTTTTGGCAAGTACAAATTTTTACGCTTGTACAGCTCATACAGACGCACATTTAAATTCTTATTTTGAGGCTTTAGATGGAATTTACAGTACAATAGCTAAATGTGAAGCCGGTAAATTAGATGCAAATACCTTATTAGAAGGGCCTGTATGCCACAGTGGTTTTAAAAGATTGAATTAAATTATATGAGTTTTACTTACAAAGTTTTAAATAACCAAACGTTCTCTGATGGAAACAGATCAATTGTTCCCATTCGGATGGAGGATCGTCATGTTATTAGAGAATGGCGTAACGAACAAATGTTTCATCTCAGACAGAACAAGCTCTTAAGTCAAGAAGATCAAGACAATTATTTTAACACCACTGTTAAAGACCTTTTTTCTCAAGAGCAACCCAATCAAATTTTATTTTCTTATATAGAAAATGACGAATGTATTGGCTATGGTGGCTTGGTTCATATTAATTGGGTTGATAAACATGCTGAGATATCGTTTTTAACAAAAACGGATATTAAGGCTAAAGATTATGAAACAAGTATGGTGAATTTTATGAGTCTTATAGATGAAGTTGCTTTTAAGGAGCTTAGTTTTCATAAGTTATTTACGTATGCCTTTAATGTGAGACCAGAAATTTACGAAATTTTAGAAAAAAGCGGCTTTAGTAAAGAAGCCACATTAAAAGAACACTGCAATTTTAACGGAGACTTTATTGATGTTCTTATTCATTCTAAGTTCAGGTCTTAAAAAAAGGGTCTACTTACAATACTAACTTTTAAATTAATAAATTATGTTAACTTTTAGATACGCCTTATCAGGTGATTCTGATCTTTATTTTAAGTGGGCAAATGATGAGTTAGTAAGAAAAAACTCTTTAAATACTGACGATATTAAGTTTGAGGATCATAAAAAATGGTTTTTGAGTAAAATTGATAATCTAGATGTATTTATGTACGTTTTTTTAGATATTGAAAAGGAACCTGTTGGGCAAGTTAATATTGAACTAAAAAATGACTGGGTTATTTTAGGGCAATCGGTAGCAAAGAAGCATAGAGGTAAAAAATACAGTTCAGAATTGCTAACGAAATCTACCAACGATTATTTAAAACAATTCCCAGACCGCACTATTGTAAGTGTTGTGAAGTCTACAAATATTCCTTCTCTCAAAATGTCTGTAAATAGTGGTTTTAATGTTCTGACAGAAGACCGTTTAAATGAAAATATTTTGGTGCTAAAAGGCTCTCAACAAAATGATGCCGATTATATTAAGAAAGCAAAAGGACATTACAACCTAATTTAATATTTACCAAAAAATTACTATGGAGACTAACGCAGTATTAGATATTATAAAAGAAAGAGTGTTCATCATCGCTGAACTTTCAGCCAATCATAATGGATCTTTAGACATCGCAATTGAAACCGTAAAGGCGGCAAAAAGAGCGGGAGCAGACTGTATTAAATTACAAACCTACACTGCAGATACAATGACTATTGATTCTAGAAAACCAGGTTTTACAATAGAAGGTACTATTTGGGATGGTAAAAATTTGTATGAATTATACAAAGAAGCTTATACGCCTTGGGAATGGCATAAAGCTTTATTTAAAGTAGCAAAGGAAGAAGGCTTAGTCTGTTTCTCTTCGCCTTTTGACAAAGCTGCGGTGGACTTGTTAGAAACGCTAGACGTACCAGCGTATAAAATTGCATCTTTCGAAATTACTGATATCCCTTTAATTGAATATGTAGCATCCAAGGGAAAACCTGTTATTATTTCTACAGGTATTGCTTCAACTGAAGATATAGAATTGGCTTTAGACGCTTGCAAAAGAATGGGTAATCATAATATTGCAGTTTTAAAATGTACCTCTAGCTATCCGGCTCCAATTGAAGAGGCAAATATGGCAATGGTTAAGGACATTGCAGAAAGATATAATGTTTTAAGTGGGCTTTCTGACCATACGATAGGCAATACTGCACCAATTGTAGCCACCTGCTTTGGAGCAAAAATTATTGAAAAACATTTTATTTTAGACCGTTCTATTGGTGGACCAGATGCGTCATTCTCGATGAATGAAGAAGAATTTAAACAGATGGTTGAAGCTGTTAGAGAAGCTGAAAAAGCGATAGGTACAGTAGATTATAATCTTACTGAAAAACAAAAAAAAGGAAGAGATTTTAGTAGGTCTATTTATGTAGTTGAAGATATTAAAGAAGGTGAGCTATTTACAGAGAAAAACGTAAGGAGTATTAGGCCTGGTTACGGCATGCACCCAAAATACTACAATGAGATTCTTGGAAAAAAGGCTGCAAAAGATTTAGAAAAAGGCGACCCTATGAGTTTAAATTTTGTTGAAAAATAATGAATAAGCTTTTAAAGATCTTAAAAACTGCATTAAAAAATAAAGTTATACTATTCATTTTTAGTCGCTATGGGACGTATGTTATTCATTTTATAAATTCACTTTTTATCGCTATTTATTTAGGCCCTTATTATTTAGGAATTTGGGGATTTATAACTTTAATGATATCCTATTTAAATCATATTAATTTTGGTATAGTTCATTCTGTTACTGCTATTATTTCAGTTCATAAAAGCAAAGAATTATATGTAGAAAAGATAATCGGTACATCCATAACAATGCTTATAGCGTTGTCGCTTCTTGTTGTTGTCTTTTTTATTTCTAACGAGGTATTCGATTTTAATTTTGGAACAAAGTATAATTTTTCATTATACGCGCCGGCAGTTGTTTTAATCGGTGTTTTAGCACATTTTAATAACTTATTAAGTGGTATATTCAGAGTTTATGGAAGATTATTTGAGATTGCGTTTCAGCAAACTATCTTTCCTATTCTAATTTCGTTTTCTATTATTTTCTTCAAATCGAGTGAGCTGGTATGGGCTTTAGTAGCAGCCAATTTTTTCGCTTTTCTATTTGCGTTTATTCTTTATGCGATTAAAAGTCCCGTTACATTAAAGCCTATTTACATTAGGAGTCTGTTTAAAACGATTCAGATTAAAGGATGGCACCTATTTATTTATAATACGTCATTCTTCTTTATTATTATTTCAACACGTTCTTTTGTAAGTGGATTTTATAGTGTTGAAGAATTTGGATATTTTACTTTTGCTTTCACCCTTGCAAACGTAATGCTCTTATTATTACAAGCGTTTTCCTATTTAATAACGCCTAAAATACTCAATCGTTTTGCCTCTGCTAATAATAGTCAGAATCTTAAATTATTAGTAAAGCTGAGGGATGTTTATGTAACGTCATCACATTTGCTAATACACATTGCAGTATTAGTTTTTCCTCTATTTATAGCGCTATTCCCTAAATATAGCAACGCATTAGAAGTGTTTAAACTCATTGCGTTATCAATAGTACTTTACACCAATTCTTTTGGGTATTCTGGACTATTAATCGCAAAAGGTTATGAAAAAAAGCTCGCCGTTATTGCTTTTTCTGCCTTAACAATTAATATTATATGTGCCCTTGTATTAATTAAAATATTTAAAATTCCTTTTACTTTAGTTATACTTGCAACTATGATGAGTTACTTTATTTATGTACTTATGCTGGGTAATTTGGGCAGGAAAATGCTTAAGTTAAATACCTCTGTTTTTGCGATATTAAATGATATTTATCCCTTACGATTATTAATACCTTATTTATTGAGTTTGGGCTTGATAGTGTTTTCAGTTTCAAACAGTTACTTTATAGTGCCATTGCTGGTCTTTTTAATTCTTAATTTTAAGATACTACTGAAATTAAAACAGGTCATAAAATCCATTATTGTCAACCCTAATTTTATTAATATCTAATTATTTAACACAAGATAAACTATGTTTGGACGTAGAGAAACAGTCGCCATGTCGGTTATCAACTATATCGATAATTATAGAAGAGACCTTAAGTACTATGTTCAATGGTTGTTTAGCAAAGAATTGAGAAAAGAACTTGGTAAAACGAAGGAGTTACGCAATAAACATATAAACGAGAGATGCTTCATTGTTGGTAATGGGCCATCTTTAAAACATCACGATTTAACTAAATTAACTGATGAGTGCGTATTTACAGTAAATTATATGATGAAAAGTGATTATTTTAAAACGCTTAATTCAGAATATCATTTGTTCTTCGACCCAATTGTTTTTGGCCTAGATCCAAAAATTAAAGAAGATAAAGTAAAAATAGATATGATTGCTAGTACTTTTAAGTCTAATCCAAATATGACTTATGTAATTCCTTATCGTCGTAGAGAAAATTTTATAAAATTATTTCCAAATCATAAATTTAAGTTTATTTACAATTATAAAACGTTTACACCACAGCAAAAAAGGACCTCTCATCTTCATAGGATTACTCCTGGATTTCAAAATGTAATAATATATGCAATTAACACAGCTATTTATATGGGATTTAAAGAAATCTATTTAATAGGTGTCGATATGACGGGCTTCTTAGAACATTTTGAATACAATAAAACAAATAATCAATGGGGACATTCCTACACTAAAACGGATGATGAAATAGCATTCATTTTAGAAACGCTTAAAAGTAATAACTATGATAATGAGTTTTACCTAAAAACGTATGGCAAAACATTGGAACACCTAAAATTAATATTCTCTAACGCGACAAGAAACGATGTAAAGCTCTTTAATGCGTCAGAATATGGGGCTATAGATTTTATACCACGTGTAGATTATAATCAGTTATTTACCCATACCAATCGCTCAAATAAATAGGACGTATTTTTTAATGAAAGCCATAATTAGCAAAAATAACTATTTAAGTCACCTCATAGGTCTAGCCCTTGTTTTTATGGCACTGAGCGACATCTTGGAATCTAAGGAAGTGATATTTGCTGGTTCACTTTTGTCAGGTGTTGCTTTTATACTTTGTTTTCCTATGAAGGATAGATATTGGTTTTCAGAATCTATGTTTTTTATCATTTTTTTGCTTATAACATCTCTGGTGAATCTTTTATTTACTGAAAACGGCCTGGGAGGTTCAATAACGCTATTGGGTAATTTGCTCTTGGCATATAGCTTTATTTTAGTAGAGAATAAAAAAATGACACCCTGGGTTCTTTTATCATATGCAATTACAATAGGGTATATCGCGTATAAATTATTTGTTTTAGATGCACACCCTAATGATATTTATGAAGGGTTAAGCAGAAATCATGCTGGTTTTGTCGTTGTTTTTTGGACAGGATTTTTATTGTTTTATTTAAAAATCACGTATAATCGCTTTCCTCTAATTTTCCCTATTTTTGGACTTATACTATCGTTTTTCTTATTCGGAAGAACAAGCTTAATCGTTAGTGCCTTATTAGTACTGCTAGTGTTCTTTTTCAAATTTAAAAGCAACAGAACAGTACAGCTTTTTGCAGTTGCGCTGTTGGTTATTGGTTGTTACTCTATTTTTATCACCTTTGGTGATCAATTAACAACTGAAACTAATTTAGGGAAGGGATTAGACACACCACGTTGGGAATTGTGGCGGATTTATTGGGAACATATTAATATAGTCAACCTTTTTACAGGTGTGGATGTAACCATGCTTCCTTTATATGATTATTATAGTGGAAATCCTCATAATTCTTTTATAAAATTTCATTCTAGAGTTGGCATAGGAAGCTTGCTTTTTATCATTTTATTTTTTATTTCTATTTTAAAATATGTAAAGGCTAAGCAATATTACATACTTGGGCTTCTTATACTTTTAACTATGAGAGCTTCATTTGACGGTGATATTTTTATCGGAAATTTTGACTTTATATTTTTAATTTTAACCTTTTATTGGATTAAAACAGATTAATATGAACGTAGATTTTTCTATAATAACAGTGTCTTACAATAGCGAAAAAACTATTGCACGTACCATAAAATCAGTTTTGAATCAATCTTTTAAGAACTATGAATATATTATAGTTGATGGCGGATCGTCCGATACAACTAATAAAATCATAAACAAATATAAAGATCAATTTCAAGGCGGTATAATACATGTGTCTGAAGCCGATAGTGGGATATATGATGCCATGAATAAAGGTATAGCATTAGCAAAAGGAAAAGTAATAGGCTTATTGAATTCTGACGATTTTTATTTCAATAATACCTTATCCATGGTATATGATGCATTTATTAAAACAGATGGCCAATCAGTTTTAACCGGCGAACTTATATTTAAAAGTGAGACCGGTGAACAACTCTTAAAAACAAGCAAAGAACGATTTCTAAAAAAGACCAAACATTTCAAAAATGGGGTTAGGCATCCTGCTACATTTGTACCTAAGGTTATATATGACGATTTAGGACTGTTTAATTTAGATTATAAAATAGCATCTGACGCAGAATTGATGTACAGAATTTATAAGTCTAATTATGAGTTTACATTTATAAATGAACCTCTATTAGTAATGTTCGACGGAGGAGCTTCAAATTCAAAAGGTCTTTATAAACAGTTATTACATGAAAATAGATTATTTTTAAAGGCATATTGTCCAAATCTAATATTTCGATTTTTTTATATCTCCTCAGCGAAATTAAGATTATCAATAAAAGACTTAATGGCTAATTTAGTTCATAAGTATAGAAAAATTGAGAACCGTTAATGCTATCTAAAAAATGAGAAAAATAATTTTCCTTACAAATTATAAAAACATTATTCCGCAACGGAATAATGAGACAGAGGGTTTGAATTTAAATCTGATTTCGGCAGTGTTACAAGCAAACAATTTTAATGTTCAGGAAATAGCTATCAGTACATTTATATTAGACTTAAAAGAGAAAGATAGTTTTGAGGGTGTTTATTTTTATTATTCCAGCAGTCAATATCCTATTTATAAGAGTTTCATTCTAGATATTCTTATCCAAATTACGTTAAGGGGGGGTATTTTGATCCCTGAAGTCAGACATTTTATATCACATGAGAATAAAAATTTCCAAGAGCTAGAAAAAGTTAGACTTGGTATTAAAAGTCCTTATGGCATTCCTGTAGGGACCAGTGAGGAGGGAATAGAAGTTCTTAGTAAAATATCATATCCTACGGTAATAAAAAAATCTACAGGATTTCGAAGTAGGAATGTAAAGCTTGCTAATAATGCAGAAGAAGGAAAGAAAATACTTTCTAAGATGTTAGAAAGGAATTTCAAATTTGATAGTGATAGCCTCTATTATCTTTATAGAAGATTAAAGAATAAAAAACATTATCCTAAAAGGTTTGGAAAGGTTGTGATTCAGGAGTTTATACCTAATCTTACGTATGACTGGAAGATTATAGTTTTTGGAAACCGATGTATTGGCGGAAAACGGTTTGTTAAAAAAAATGATTTTAGAGCTTCTGGTAGTAAGTTATACTCATTAGAACAAGATCCGCCAGAAAATGTTTTAAGTTTTGCCTTGTCATGCAGGAGAGCGTTAAAATGCCCTAATGTTTCTATGGATCTTTCAGAAAATAAAAAGGGTGTACAACTGTTAGAATATCAAACGATGCACTTTTCGCTTTTGGCATGGAAATCTATTCACTACTTTGAATATGAAAATGGTAAATGGGAAAAGAAGCTAATAAAAAACGAACTAGAACACTATATGGGAATTGGAATTTATGAGCATATAAAAAGTCTAGAAGATGCTGTTGTCGTTAAAACAGAATTAGAAACAACTAAGGTCATCTCTTAATGAAAAAAATAATCTTTCTCACAAACTATAAGAAAATTATCCCACAGCGGCATAACGAAATAGAGGGCTTAAACTTAAATCTCATTTCAGAAGTATTAGAAGCGAGTAATTTTAGTGTTCAGGAAATAACTATCAATACATTTATAACGTCTTTAAAAGAAATTGAAAGTCTAGACGGTATATATTTTTATTACACAAGCAGTCAATATCAAATTTACAAAAGCTTTATTCTCGATGTGCTAATTCAAATCACTTTAAGAGGGGGAATATTAGTCCCTGAAATAAGACATTTCTTGGCACATGAGAATAAAAATTTTCAAGAGCTAGAAAAAGTAAGACTAGGGATTAGAAGTCCATACGGGATACCTGTTGGAACTTACGAAGAAGGAGTAGAAATTCTTAAGAACATAGCATATCCAACAGTGCTAAAAAAACATACAGGGTTTAGAAGCAGAAATGTAAAACTTGCTAATAATTTTAAAGAAGGAAAAAAAGTGCTTTCAAAATTGTTGGAAAAGAATTTCCTATTTGATATGGATAGTCTTTATTTCATTTATCGAAGATTAAAAAATAAGGAACACTATCCCAAAAAATTTGGTAAGCTCATTATACAAGAGTTTATACCAGATCTCACACACGATTGGAAAATTCTAGTATTAGGAGATCGATGTCTTGGCGGAAAACGATATGTGAGAAAAAATGATTTTAGGGCCTCTGGTAGTAAATTATATGAAATGGATGAAGACCCACCAGAAAATGTTTTGAGTTTTGCATTAAAATGTAAGCAGCAGTTAAGTTGCCCTAATGTGTCTTTAGACATTTCAGAAAACAAAGGGGATTTACAATTGTTAGAATACCAAACAATGCATTTTGCAATACTTGGAGGTGATCCAGATTATTATTTTGAAAAAGAGGATGGTATCTGGCACAAGCGAGAAATAACAAAAGACATAGAATATTATATGGGCGTAGGTATTTCTGATTATATAAAGAATATGGAAAAAACAATAGATTTAAAGAACAAATAAAAACCATAGAATAAACGATGTCTAATTTTAAGGAATTAATAAAACAAAAAGCATCTAAATCTTTATTTGGAACGCTTTTATACGCCAGATTTAGAGCAATATTTGAAAAAATGATCTTGTTAAGATTTACGGATGAAGCTTATATAAAATTTACCTACAAAAAAAGATTTGGTTGTTCAATTGACTTAAAAGATCCCAAAACCTATACTGAAAAGTTGCAATGGCTAAAGTTGTTTTATAGAAATGAAAATATGCCTGTTGTTACAGATAAATACGAAGTGCACAAATACTTAACTGACCTTGGTTACAAACATCTACTTAATGATGTTATCGGCGTATACAATAATGCAAATGATATCGATTTTGATGCGCTACCAAATTCTTTTGTTGCGAAAACAACGCACGGGTGTGCTTCTAATATTATATGTAAAAACAAAACTGAATTAGATTGGGAAAAGTGGCGGAAAATAATGAACTCATGGTTGAAATTAAATGTTTATGCCTTTGGCAGAGAGTGGAATTATAAAGATATTAAACCAAGAATTATTATAGAAAAATTAATTGACCACCAACCACTTATTGACTATAAATTTATGTGTTTTAATGGGGAGCCTAAATATTTACAAATTAATAATGACTTAGATGGTGTTCATTATGTCGATTTTTATGATATCGAATGGAATAGAGTAAATTTTACATATCATAAATTCAAAAAATCTAATCATGTTTTACCTATGCCGCCACAATTTGAGGAAATGAAAGCGCTTGCAAAAGAGATAAGTGCTCCATTTCCTTATGTAAGAGTTGATTTTTATAATCCACCAGGTAAAATTATTTTTGGGGAATTAACCTTTTTCCCAGGCAGTGGTCTACTGCCACTTATCCCGGTAAAAAATAATTATGATGAATTGTTAGGATCACAAATGAATCTACCCAAGGCAAATCATAATTTAAATTTACAAAATAAATAGATTCAAAAAACACGACATTACCACAACACTGCCACAACACTGCCACAATATTCTCTAAAACATTCTCTAAAACATTCTCTAAAATATTGAATTTCAAAAGGTAAGACTCTATTTTCATTTGTAAATAATATCTCTGTATAGCGATGAAAATTGCCTTTTGCGCCCTAAAAAAGGTCATTAAACCTAAATTCGCACATAAGTTTTTAAAAACAGCTGTACCCTTAAAGTGCTGTATCTTTTTTGTATAGGGGCTGTATCTTTTTTGTATAGGTAAATTCTTATGACTCTATTCGTTTTCAAGTTATCTTTGAGATCCTATTGCACTGCGATCTAGACGTTCAAGTGCATTTTATTAAATCAAAAGACATCTTTTAATGATATCAGTAGTCATGTCTGTGTATAATGCAGAAAAGTATTTAAAAGAGGCCATTGAGAGTATTTTAAACCAAACCTTTCAAGATTTTGAGTTTATAATAGTCAATGATTGTTCTACAGATCGTTCTGGGGTGATTTTGAATGATTATGAAAAACGCTACAGTAGTATTACGCTCATAAATAATCAGGAAAATATAGGGCTTACTAAAAACCTTAATAGCGCAATAGCGCTATCAAAAGGTGAGTATATAGCAAGGATGGATGCCGATGACATATCCGAAATAAATAGATTTGAAAGACAAATAGAATATTTAAGGGTTCATGAAGATATAGATATTTTAGGCGCATTTTCAAACGATATAAACGAGTCTGGCGAGGTTTTTAGGACAAGAACAACTCCAGTAAAACATAAGGATATTATTAAAATGTTACCAAAGTTATGTCCTATTTCACACCCAACGGTAATGTTTAAAAAAAGTAGCTTAGAAAAAATAGGCTTTTATAATGAAAAGTATAGAACCTCTCAAGATTTAGAGATGTGGTATAGGGCAGCAGGTGCGGGATTAAAATTCGGGAATGTTCCAGAATATTTATTTAAGTATAGAATGGACAGCGATTTTTTAGCCCGAAAAACGTTCAAATTTAGATGGAATGACTATAAACTAAGACTAGAAGGGTTTAAACACATCCAATTACCTTGGTATAAATACGGGTATGCTCTTATTCCGATTGTGCTGGGAGTCTTACCTGGTTCAGTCTATAATTCATTAAAAAAAATGGATCCGAGATAGTATTATTTTACCTTACGGTCTGTCAATGAAAAATTTAGGGATAGAATTTATTTAGAACAAGAACAAGGTTTTAAACAAAAAAAATAATAAAAACGTTTTCTATAGCACAATACAGTGTGATTTTTTGTTATGAAAATTTGGGTGTATGGAATTACAAGTAAATCTTGCTTATTTCATATAGATATAATAGAATACTGAGATCAAATTATTCTGAGTCACTGTTCCTTTTTACATTGTACTTATTTAATAGATAGCACGAGGCCTATCAAGAATTATGGAAGACGTCGGCTTAACCCGAAGAGATTTATAATTTGGCAACAATGAGTGATATTCATGTCGCTTTAAAAAATGGAGTGTATAGCGCTAACACCGACGAATTATGGTTGTATTTTCTATACGTTTTACTAATGCGTATCTGAGCGAATTCTTCACCAAGAAGCGTTTTTTTGGTTATTAAAATCAATCTATATTTTCATTAAGTTGTAAATAGAGTTGAGAAGGGATGTAATTAAGATTATATTCTTTTAAAATAGATAATGCGAAATCGCTATAATTTCTATAAAATGTCACTTCAATTTTATCTTTTTTCAAAGTAATTAACCCCTTTGCTAGGCTCAAATATCTGAAATAATGCCCAAGTCTGGTTCCGCCCTTAGCGTCGCATTTAAAAATATATTTCATTATTTCTAATGACTTCATCGTTGTAAATCACCTGGCTTATTATAATATAATTATTTAGCCTTTATTAATAAACATGTAACTTATGAAGATTGCCAACTTATCTCATTATATAGATTTTGAACTTCAATTTCATAAATGTCAATGAAACTTGATTTACGGGTTAATAACCATAGAACTATGCTGGTCAATTTGTTCTTTTTTTTGTTATTGTTTTTTAATTTAGTGTATGTAACGTTGATTGTATAGCATACTATTTTGAAATTTACATTATCTAAATATTCTCTTCCACAGAGGCTTTTTAGCACCTAAATGACCAATGTTATAACCTAATTTGTTATAATCTATATCAGTCATTAGAATGTTCATATTTGGTAATCGCTTATTTTCAAATAAATTTTTAGGAACGTTTAGCATGCGTTCAGTTAAAAAATTAGCTCTTATAACGTACAAAAACAAATCAGCATGTTGAGCCAACATTAAGGTGTCTGAATTTGTGCTTACAGCTGGTGTCTCAACGATCACATAATCGTAGTTAAGATTACCATAACTTAAAATTTCTTCAAAACGTCCATTACTAAATAATTCTGGTAACTCACCGTCAGACGCACCTGCTTCAATGATATCAAAACCAAAGGTTTCATAAGGTGTTATTATATCTATTGGCTTTACAGTGTCATCTTTTAAAAAATGAAATAACCCTTTCTGCGATTTTAAATTTAAGTAATGTGCAATTTGAGGGTTTGTAATATTTGCCTCTATTAATAATACTTTTTTATTTATTAAGGAGAATGAGGTTGCTAAGTTGCTAGATATAAATGTTTTGCCTTCTTTGTTAGTGGTGGATGTTATAAAAATAGTATTGCTTTTTTTAGTTCCGTCAGACAGGAAATGAGTAATATTTGTTCTTAATAGTCGAAAAGCTTCTACCGCATAATTGCTTTGTTTTTCTTCAAAAGAAATAATTCCATTTTTTAATTTCGTTTTTGGAATATCTCCTATCAATGGGGCTTTAATAATAGTGTCAACATCTTCAAAAGCATGTATTTTATTATCAAATAAAGATCGGAGAATAAGAATTGATGCTGGTATGAGAACACCTAAAAGTAAACTGGCTATTAGTACGATTAGTTTTCTTGGAGAAACAGGAACGCTACTTCCGTATGCTTTGTCAATGATAATGGCATAGGGAACTGTAATTGCTGATGAAATTGAGTGTTCTTCCCTTTTTTGAAGTAAATACAGGTATAAAGTTTCAATAATCTCTTGTTGCCGACTAATAACCTTTAAGTCTCTTTCTTGTTTCGGACTAGAAAAAAGTCTCGAATCTAGTTTATTCTCTTGACGTTTTGCTTCATCTAATGAAATATTTAAAGACGATCGTTGATTTATTAAACTACGGTCAATACTTCCTCTTAGACTTGTTATTTGATCATTTAAACTGAGTACAAGTGGATTCTGGCTATTAGCTCCTTTTAATAATCTTTTTCTATCTAAAATTAAGTTATTATATGTTGTGGTGCTTTGATTCACATTATCATCTATTCCTCCTAAATTGTCAGGAATTAAGTCATCCTCATTCGTTTTCATATAATTTATCAGAAAATCAATGAGTTTGATTTGTGAGTTTAATTCGAATATTTGCTTCGTTATTGTGGCATTGGAAGCTAATGATATATTTGATTCATATTCGATGTTGCTTAATTTATTGTCTTCTTTATAGGTTTCAACACCTTGATCCCAGCCCGTTAATTCAACTGAAACATCTTTGATTCTATTGTTTAGAAATTTATTAGTATTGTCTGCGATGAGATTTTTATAATTAATAGCATCTTGGTTGTAATAACTCACTAAACTATCTAGTATTTCTCTAGCTTTTGATTTAATTGGATCTTTTAATTTAAGTAATAAAAGGTTAGATTTAGGATTGTCTTGGGTTATTTCAATTCGATTTTTAAAGGCAATAGCGACCTCTTCTAAGGGGCTTATTTTTAGCAAAATTTCTATTTTTTCCGGGTTTTCTATTTGGTATGGTGTTACTAGAATATCACCAAGTTCAAAAGGGACTTTTTCACCAAAATTACCGGTAATTATTTTTTCACCGTCGTCATCAAATAAATCGTATTTAGAACTAGATATTGATTCAATAGTAAAAGAAGTGTTTATGGTGTTTAAGTCTATGTCATTAAAAAAGAAATCAATTTTGATGGGCAGTTCATTTTTGTGAATTTCTTTAGGTATCAGTTTATTATTTAGAGAATAGCTTATGTTGAGACCTAAATCTTTTATAACTCGCTCAATTAAAGTTTTTGATTTTAATACACTTATTTTCGTATCGAGAGAAGTTTTAGGACTAGCAAATAATCCTAAATTTTGAAATACGGCAATTTCAGAAGTTGAGCCACCATCATTATCTTCATTATTTATTAAAATAGTGGAAGTGACTTCATAACTGTATGTCGCAAATCTTAAATAAGTAAAGGCTAAAACAAGCGCAACACATATGCCTATTACAAAGGACTTCCAATAATAGCTGCCTTTTTTAAGAGTATCCCTAAGATCAATTTTATCTCTTCTATCGAAGCCTTCTTGAGCATTAATGATTTTTTTCATAATTTTTAGTTCGTAGAAAGAATAGCAACTAATGAAATTAAAATTGAGAGAGATGATACAAGTATGTATGTATTTGGTCCTACAACAGAAGAGTTAACCCTAGTTTTATTTGCTTTTACGTATATAATATCATTTTGAGTTAGATAAAAATAAGGCGAATTAAATAACGCTTTATCTGTAATGTCAATATCTATAAAAGTTCGTTTGCCATTTTGCTCACGAATCAAAGTAATAGAGGAACGCTCTCCATATATCGTCAAATCCCCTGCCAAGGCGAGAGCTTCAATAACATTTATTCTTTCATTTAAAACCGTATAACTGCCTGGTGCGCGTACTTCACCTATAACCGATACTTTAAAATTGATTAACCGTATATTAATTATAGGATCATTTAAAAACGGAAGTAATTTAGTGTTTAGTTCTTCTGTGATTTCGGTAATAGTAAGTCCAGATACCTTAAATTTTCCGATAGAAGGAAAGATAATATTACCATTAGCATTAACAATGTAGGGTAAAGGTCTAGCCACACCATTATTTTGAGATTCAAAGATATTGAATGGAATAGCGACATCAGGTTCTAAAGAGGATACATTAATATTTAAAATATCACCAAATTGAATTATAGGCTCGTAATTAGTAATGGAATCATTTAGCTGAGGACCTTCCGTTTCTTGAAAATAATCTATTTTTTTTGAGGATGCACATCCCGAAATCAAGCTCACTAGGACAAGTATTATAACATGTTTAAAATAGTGTTGTTTAAGCATTTGCGTTATTTTGGATTTAAGTTTATTCATTAGATTAATTTAACGGTCTTATTGTTTGCTTAACTTTTTTTATTTAATAAAGGAAAAAAATAACTTTAACCTTCGTTCAAAATCGACTTACAATTTAAGCCTTTTTTTTATAATACAGTTGTGTTTAAAACCTATTATAAATGCGCTTTATCTATTATTTAAACTTAAACCCTATACAACGCCTATACAAGTAATGCGTTTTATCTAAAACCACAGTTTTGTTGAATAAAAAAACAGATAATTATGTAGAATTATAACTGTAAAAAATAATGGAATTTGATATAAAAAATAGCGTTAAGGATTAAGTTAAATAGAAAGAAAAATAGGAGACTAAATAAATGCCTTTGAATTCTTGTTTTCTGAAAATAATAAATCTAAAATAGATAAATCCTCAAGGAAAAATTCTCCATGTTGATTGTATTCAATGTGATTGTAATTATGATAAGTTATCTTAACGTTAGAGCTGTCAAATATCGGCTTATCTTGTTCTAAATAGTTTTTTGAACCACTATTTGCTAACAAAGTGTCTGCATTCAATTGTTTGCAAATATCTAATACGAGATGACTTTTCCTCCCTTCTACTTCCATTTCTGACGCACGAACTAGTTTGGTTGGTATGTCGAGAAATTCGCAACATTTTGTAATAAATTCGATATTAAAATCTGCAATCTTTTCCCAGTCCTTTTGGTATAATTCTTTTAAGAAAAGAATCTCCTTATACCTACTGCCATAGTTGTACTGAAAATTATCGAGGTGCTTTTGTTTCCAATCTTGATTATTGTCGATAAATACATCTTTTATTAGGGTATCTGTTTTTGGTAATTTCGTAGGGATATGTATCCAAAATTCAGCCTCATCGATTTTAGAGCTAGATTTCAACCTATTGCGCATCTGCCAGGTCTGCTTTTTAAACTTTACATTATCTAGTAAAACAAAAACATCCGAATTTTTGATCATGTTAAAATATCCTATCCATGGGAAAAGTGTTGGTTGAGATATGCTTACCGTCATTTATAAATACATTGAGTTTAGGGCGTATTGAACATTAATGAGTGAAAAATGTTATAAAAATGTCGGAAGTTAAGGACTTAAAACGAAAATTTTATTCTTATGGCTAAATTTAAAAATCTAATAACGATATAAAGAGCTTATTAACGTTGAATGAAGCGGCATACATATAGAGAGTAAAACTTTTTTTGAACTATGAATTAATGTAATATTAGCATTAAACAGGACAAATCAAGATATTCTACACTAATTTAAAGTTTTGAACGCTCTAATAATCATAATTAATATTATATTTGCAGTTAATGTCTACAAGAAATGTGAGTTTCTCCCCTAATTTATTGCATTTTAAGCATTTCATCGTTGAAACGTACCGTTTAGAGATGTTTTTTAATTGAATTAGTGGTGTTAGCTCATTTTTTTTTATACTTTTACACCTTAACTAAAAGCATGCATTACAAATATATGTTGGTCTCAATCTTATTTTCCTTCATAGGTTTTATATCTGTGGCTCAGTCTGGTAAACCTCCAGCGCCAGATCGTATGCCACCACCACCTCCTGGCCTTCCTATTGATAATGGGGTTATTGTTTTGTTTCTGTTGGCTTTGGTATATGGCATATATAAAGTGTACAACTTTTCAAAGCAAACCGACTAAGTTCTCAAGTCATTAAGACGTTTCACATACTTCCCAATAACATCAAATTCTAGATTAACAGTATCACCTAGTTTTAAATATTTAAATGTGGTGTTATTATAGGTGTAGGGAATAATAGCAACTGAAAAACCATGAGCTCGGGAATTTATAACAGTTAGACTAACACCATTTACGGTAACCGAACCTTTTTCGATTGTGATATTATTCAGGCTTTGATTATATTCGAATGTAAAAACCCAACTCCCATTTTCTTCGAGAATATCCATACATGTTGCCGTTTGGTCCACATGACCTTGCACAATATGACCGTCTAATCGATCACCGAGTTTCATTGCGCGTTCTATATTTACGAGATTGTTTGTGGTAAGTAAACCTAGGTTCGTTTTATCGAGTGTTTCTTGTATTGCAGTAACAGTGTAAGAACCGCCATCGATGCCAACTACAGTTAAACAAACGCCATTATGAGCCACCCTTTGATCAATTTTTAACTCGTTTGAAATAGACGTACTGACAGTAATATGAAGATTTCCTCCGTCTTTTTCAAGTTTCGTAATTGCCCCTAAATCTTCTATAATACCTGTAAACATAGATTGTACTTTATTTAGTTAAATTTGTAGTCACAAAGTTAAATACATATTGTACCCAAATTATCAATTTTAATAAAAAAATAGGATTAGGTTTAAGCATGAAAAAAGAAGAAAAGATAATTGTTGGTATTTCGATTGGTGACCTTAATGGTATAGGTTCCGAAATCATTATCAAAACCTATGAAGACCCAAGATCATTAGAATTAAACACCCCTGTTATTTTTGCTTCGGCTAAAACAATGCAGTTTTTTAAAAACCATTTTCAAAGTAAAATCAACTTTTTTAATATCGATACTCCAGAAAAAGTGGTTCATGGTAAGGTGAATGTGGTTAATGTATGGCAAGAATCGGTAAATATTGAGTTTGGAAAAACAGACAAAAAAATAGGTGAATATGCAATAAAATCTCTTGAAGCGGCCACCAAAGCTTTAAAAGAAGGCACTATCGATGTGCTGGTTACTGCTCCTATAAATAAGCATAATATCCAGTCTGAAGAATTTAATTTCCCAGGGCACACAGACTATTTGGCCAAAGCTTTAAATGGCAAAAGTTTAATGTTTATGGTTTCAGACAGCCTACGCGTTGGGCTTTTGACAGATCATGTTCCTTTAAAAGACGCTAGCAATGCTATCACAGAAGATCTCATAATGGAAAAGATAGCGACAGTAATAAAATCATTAATACAAGACTTTGGTATTAGAAAACCTAAAGTTGCGGTTTTAGCGATAAACCCTCATGCAGGAGATAACGGAGTCATAGGGAATGAAGATGATACCGTCTTAAAGCCAACATTAGATAAAATAAGAGCAAACGGTGAATTGGTATATGGACCTTATTCTGCAGACAGTTTTTTTGGTTCAAATACGTATAAAAATTTTGATGCGATTATCGCTTCATACCACGATCAAGGGTTAATTCCTTTTAAAACGATTGCTTTTGGAGAAGGTGTAAACTTCACCGCTGGTTTAGAAAAAGTAAGAACATCACCAGATCATGGTACAGCTTATGAAATAGCCGGACAAGGTATAGCCGATGAAAGCTCTATGAAGCTCGCTATTTACACGGCAATTCAAATTTTTAGAAGTAGAAAAGATCACAACTACTACGGTAAAAACCCCCTAAAAAAAGCGTCTAGATAGTTGTAAACAAAAATTGTTAATATCTAGGCATTAAATAAGTAAAAATTTATATATTTGCAGGCTCAAAATGGGTGTGATAATGAAGGCATTAAAAGATTATATTATTCCTTATATAGGATTAAAGGTCGGAGAGCATCATTTTGATTATCAAATTGATAATACGTTCTTTCATGATTTTGAATATGATGAGTTTAACTCAGTTGATGTAAAAGTCGGTCTTAAGCTAGAAAAGAAATCAACATTTTTAGAGTTGTATTTTTCTGCTTCGGGCGATATTAATGTAAACTGTGATAGTACTAATGAGCCATATAATCAGGTGATTAATGACCAATTAAAGTTGGTTGTTAAGTTTGGTAATGAGTATAATGACGAAAATGAAGAGATTTTAATTGTATCTCACAGTGATTATGAAATTAACGTAGCGCAATACATATATGAACTTATTGTATTAGCTGTTCCGACAAAACGAATTCATCCAGGTATTGAAGATGGTACATTGCAGTCAGATATACTTTCAAAATTAGAAGAATTAAGTCCTAGTGAGGACAACAAAATAAAAACATCAGAGGATATTGATCCTCGCTGGAATAATTTAAAAAAACTATTAACGGATAAATAACATTTAAAATGGCACATCCAAAGCGTAAAATATCAAGAACAAGAAGAGATAAAAGAAGAACACATTACAAGGCTTCTGTACCTCAAATAGCAACTTGCCCAACAACTGGTGAGTCACATTTATACCATAGAGCTCATTGGCACGATGGAAAATTATATTACAGAGGTCAAATATTAATTGACAACTCTGTTGAAGAAGAAAACGTAGCATAAGTACTATGCACGCATATAAGAAAACGCTCACTTGTGAGCGTTTTTTTTGTTATAATTTTCTGAACCGAGCAAAAACCACTTAATTTGCATAAATATTTGCCAAAAAGCTATGAAATTTGACCAAAAGGCATTCGTTTTTACCAATTTTACATACTTTTAATTAATCTAAAAGCTAATAATGAGTAAAATTACAGCGGCAATCACAGCTGTTGGAGGCTATGTTCCAGACTTTGTTTTATCAAACAAAGTATTAGAAACTATGGTCGAGACCAACGACGAGTGGATCACTTCACGAACAGGAATTAAAGAACGTAGAATTCTTAAAGATGAGGGGAAAGGCACTTCATTTTTAGCAATTAAAGCAGCAGAAGATCTTATTGAGAAAAAGGGATTAGACCCAAAGGAAATAGAATTAGTCATCGTTTGTACTGCAACACCAGACATGAAAGCGGCCGCAACAGCAGCTTACACAGCGACACAAATTGGAGCTGTAAATGCGTTTTCTTACGATTTAGAAGCCGCATGTTCTAGTTTTCTTTTTGGTATGTCAACTGCAGCAGCATATATTGAATCCGGTCGTTACAAGAAAATTCTACTCATAGGAGCTGATAAAAACTCATCGTTTATTAACTATAAAGACAGAGCTACGTGTATCATTTTTGGCGATGGCGCGGGCGCTGTATTGTTTGAACCTAATGAAGAGGGCCTAGGTCTGCAAGATGAATTACTGAGAAGTAATGGAGACGGAAGAGATTTCTTGCAAGCTACTTATGGCGGTTCTTCTTATCCTATAACCGAGGACACATTTAAAGAAGGAAAGCACTATATTTTTCAAGATGGAAAAACGGTATTTAAAAATGCTGTGTTCAATATGGCAGATGTTTCTGAAAAGATTATAAAAAGAAACAATCTTACCAATGATGATATTGATTGGTTAGCGGCGCATCAAGCAAATAAGCGCATTATTGACGCTACTGCCAATAGAATTAATTTAGAAGAAGAAAAGGTAATGATGAATATACAGAAGTATGGTAATACGACTTCTGCAACTTTACCATTATTATTATTTGATTACGAATCACAGCTTAAAAAAGGTGATAAAATAATATTTGCCGCCTTTGGTGGTGGATTTACTTGGGGCTCAATTTATTTTAAATGGGCTTATAATTCCTAACAAAAAACTAACTAACAAACACCAATTATTATGGATTTAAAAGAAATTCAGAACTTAATAAAATTTGTTGCCAAGTCTGGAGCAAGTGAAGTTAAGTTAGAAATGGATGATATTAAAATTACCATTAAAACAGGTTCAGAAAGTGATACGACTATTATGCAGCAAATGCCAATGCAAGCGGCACCCTTGGCACAACAACAACAAATGCCAGCTCCAGTTCCTGGGTTAGGAGCTGAAGTACCAGCTCAACAAGTTGAACCAGTAAGTGAAGATTCAAAATATATTACCATTAAATCACCAATTATTGGGACCTTTTATCGCAAAGCAGCTCCTGATAAACCTGTCTTTGTAGAGGTAGGAACAGATATTAAAGAAGGCGATGTACTTTGCGTCATTGAAGCCATGAAATTATTTAACGAGATTGAATCAGAGATTTCTGGTAAAATTGTAAAAGTACTCGTTGATGATTCTTCACCCGTTGAGTTTGATCAGCCTTTATTCTTGGTAGATCCAATATAATATAAATCCCAATTTTCAATTCCCAAATATCAAAAAGACTTTTTGAGTTTGGTTTTTGAATATTGAAAATTTGAAGAATTTATGTTTAAAAAAATACTTATTGCAAATAGAGGTGAAATAGCACTGCGCGTTATTAGAACCTGCAAAGAGATGGGCATTAAAACTGTTGCTGTATATTCTACTGCAGACGCAGAGAGTTTACATGTGAAATTTGCAGACGAAGCTGTATGCATTGGACCTCCAGCAAGTAGTGAGTCGTACCTAAAAATAGCAAATATTATAGCAGCCGCAGAAATTACTAATGCCGATGCTATTCATCCAGGATATGGGTTTTTGTCTGAAAATGCAAAGTTTTCTAAAATATGTGAAGAGCACGGTATTAAATTCATTGGGGCATCTGAAGAGATGATCGACCGAATGGGTGATAAAGCTAATGCTAAATCAACGATGAAAGCAGCTGGTGTGCCATGTGTGCCAGGAAGTGAAGGTATCATAGAGACTTTTGAAGACTGTAAAAAGGTCGCGAAAGAAACAGGCTATCCTGTAATGCTTAAAGCTTCTGCAGGAGGCGGAGGAAAAGGAATGCGTGCTGTATGGAAACCAGCAGATCTTCAAGATGCTTGGGAATCCGCTCGTGCAGAATCGAAAGCGGCATTTGGAAATGATGATATGTATATGGAAAAGCTTATTGAAGAGCCTCGCCATATCGAAATCCAAATTGTTGGCGATTCTAGTGGTAAAGCTTGTCATTTATCGGAAAGAGATTGTTCTATCCAACGACGTCATCAAAAATTAACGGAAGAAGTCCCTTCTCCGTTTATGACCGATAAATTAAGAACACAAATGGGAAAAGCAGCCGTTAAGGCAGCTGAATATATTAAATACGAAGGTGCTGGTACTGTAGAGTTTTTAGTGGATAAACACAGGAAATTCTATTTTATGGAAATGAATACGCGTATTCAGGTGGAGCACCCAATTACAGAACAAGTTATTGATTTCGATTTAATTAGAGAGCAAATTCTAGTGGCAGCGGGAGTGCCAATTTCAGGTAAAAATTATTTACCACAATTACATTCTATAGAATGTAGAATCAATGCTGAGGATCCGTTTAATGACTTTAGACCGTCACCAGGAAAAATTACAACATTACACGCGCCAGGAGGTCATGGTGTACGTCTAGACACACACGTTTATGCAGGTTATACTATTCCGCCGAATTATGATTCTATGATTGCTAAGCTAATTACTACAGCGCAAACAAGAGAAGAAGCTATTAATAAAATGAAGCGTGCTTTAGATGAGTTTGTAATTGAAGGTATTAAAACTACAATCCCATTTCATAGACAATTAATGGAGCATCCAGATTATTTAGCGGGTAATTATACCACTAAATTCATGGAGGATTTTGTGCTTAAAGAAGAGACTGAAGATTAAATTGAAAGCTCCTAAATTTAGGAGCTTTTTTTATATTACTTTTTTTAGTCTTTTAATTGATGACTATCTTCTTATTTATAGTGCGTGTTCCGCTTTTAAATTTTACCAAATAAATACCAGCAGAGCGATAGTTTAAATCGAGTTCTTCATTAAACTGACTACTCGAATATTTAAATGTACTTGAGTATACCGATCTACCACTAATATCATGTAAGTCGATATTTACATTATTTAGAGCTTCAAATTTAAAGTTTACCATACTGTTATTAGGATTAGGATACTTTGCGAAGCTGTTTTTTAAGGTGTTTTCACCAATTGAGACCGTTGCAAAATAGCGATCTAATCAAGTGCTATTCTGTATATTCTTTTTTACAGATTTCAGAGCCTAGTACACTCGTTTTTAATGCTCTTTTCCTCTTAAATTTTAGAATTAAACGCAATTATCTCAGGACTTCGATACAGATTGTAACAAATGGCTTCCATCATATTTTGAGTATGCATTTTTTTGAGTCCTCTGTATCTAGCTGTTACTCCAGAAAACCACCTTTTTATTCCTCCAAAAGTTCGCTCTACTTTAAACCTTGTTTTCCCTATGAGTTTATTAAATTTCTTCTCCAATGTGTTAAAGGTTTGTTTTTGTAAGCTATTTTTAGAATCTCTGTGTTTTTCTTTGACTGATAAACTTTGTCTGCTTTTAGTGGAATATCTTTTGGTAAATCT
The DNA here is from genome assembly GCA_034112185.1 of Flavobacteriaceae bacterium. Classification (GTDB taxonomy): domain Bacteria; phylum Bacteroidota; class Bacteroidia; order Flavobacteriales; family Flavobacteriaceae; genus Winogradskyella. Next base: position 40,518 of record JAWUVW010000036.1, read on the forward strand.
GCTGTGTCAAGTACCTCGTCCAAATTTGATATTTCATTAGTACTTGCTTTTGTGGTTAATACTCCTAAAACTAAGCCTGCATTGTCGGTAACATGATACTTTTTATAGCCAAATCGATATTTGCCTGCTTTTTTATCCATACTCCTTCTTTATCTACACTATCTGAAAACTCCTTAGTGACTTCAAGTTCTTGTTCGTCTTCTCTATCTTGAGTTACTTTGTAGTTGGTTTTTACTTTAGGTCTTAAAGGCGTATCTATAACACTTGCATCTATTTTAGCTCCAGATTTTACAATGATTTTATGTAATTCTAACTGCTTATTTATCTCTTTAAATAAAGGTTCATATGCTTTTGCCTTAGTCATTATACTTCTAAAACGTGATAAAGTACTATGTTCTGGTGCTACACTGTCTATAGTTAAGCCACAAAAATAACTGAATGAAATACGATCATTAACCCGATCGTCTACTTCAGAATCACTTAACCCATACCAAGTCCGCGCAACGTTCTCAGAAGGTGTTTGGGATTATTATTTTAACACACTTTTTTGTATCTTGCTAAAAAATGTTTTCAAATTATGAGAAAGAAATATGCTACGTTAAGTTACATTCTGGTGTTATTATTTTGCCAGTCTATAATGGCCCAAAATTCAAAAGGGAATTGGACAAAAGCAGATAAAAAAGAACTTCAAGGGCAAGAGCTCTATAAACGAGATTGGACACCTTCGCAAAGTGCCATCTTAAGTTTAGATGTTCATACATTAGATCAACAGTTAGAAAATACAATACTACGACAAGGAACTAAAAAGGGTCAAATTATTAAGTTTCCCGTAAATGATGTAGATATGGAATCTTTTGAAATCTTCAAAAGTGCTATAATGCATCCTGACTTAAGTGCGAAATACCCAAACATTAAAACCTATATTGGCTTTAGTGTGACTAATCCAAAAATAAGACTACAGTTTACGACGTCTCCGAGAGGATTAAGAGCGACTATTAATAATAGAGAAGAAGGTACTATTTATATAGATCCTATTTCAAAAGATGGCAGATACCATGAATTGTATACCTCTAAAGATATACCAACAGAAGTCTCTGGTTTCACTTGTGATTTTAAAGATGAATTAGAAACAACTGCAGATAATCAAGAAGAAGGTAGTTTTAACAAAAATGCAAATGATGGAACGCTAAGAATTTTTAAGTTTGCCGTGGGAACAACTTTTGAGTTTTCGGATTATCACATTGTAGAAGCAGGAGTTTCTAATGGTTCTGATGCAGATAAAAAAGCTGCTGTTATGGTGCCTATTGTAGAGTTAGTGAGTTATGCAAGCTCAATTTATGAAAATGAATTATCTGTTAACTTTCAATTAGCGGCCAATAATGACAACGCTATCTCCTTAGATGTAAATGATGGCTTAAATGGTTCTAGTAACGGTGATTTGCTAGATGAAGCGACTCCTTTTTTGAATGCTACGGTATTAACTTCAAACTATGATTTAGGTCATATGTTAACCAGAACTGGAGGTGGTGTTGCATATCTGGCTCAATCTTGTTTACCAGGTTTGAAAGGTGGGGCGGTTTCAGGGCCAAGAGGCTCTTCTCTGAATCCTACTCCGCCGAATATAGCAATAGTGTTTCTTCATGAAATAGGTCATACGGTTGGGAGTCCTCATACCTTCAATGGAAATCAACAAAGTTGTAGTGGTGGAAATAGGAGTGCTTCCGCAGCTTACGAAACAGGTAGTGGTTCTACGATAATGTCTTATGCGGGTCTTTGTGGATCAGATAACGTGCAAGCTGCTGCGGATAACTATTTTCATCAAAAGAGTTTAGATGCTATATGGTCAAATATTATCAGTGGTGGCGGTATATGTGCTGATTTAATGCCTACAGAAAATAGTGCACCAGTAGCAGATGCAGGCGCAGATTACATCATACCAAGTAGAACTCCTTATAGACTAACGGGTAGTTCTACCGATGCAGATGGCACAGCATCCCATACCTATACCTGGGAACAATACGACTTAGGTCCTGAAGGTCTTCCTTCTCCAACCCTTTTAGAGGGACCATTAGTAAGATCATTTATGCCTAACAGTTCATCAACGCGTTATATACCGCGACTAGAAGATTATTTAGATGTATTTGGTCAATCCACAACATGGGAAGTTATGTCTTCAGCTACAAGGGACATTAATTTTAAATTAACGGTAAGAGATAATGATGTTCGTGGTGGTCAGGTCGCTGTAGACGCTATGGTAGTGAGTGTTACAAACACATCTGGTCCTTTGAGAATAACATCACAAAATAACAATAGCATCAGTTATGAAGGGCTTAGTACACAAACCATTTCATGGCAAGTTAATGGCACAAATGCTGGTGTAGGTGGCGCTGCTAATGTTAATATTTTATTATCAACAGATGGAGGACTAACCTACGACACTACTGTTTTGGCTAACACACCTAATGATGGAAGTCAAGAGGTACAAATACCAAATATTGATGCCGCTAACTGTAGGTTTATGATTGAGGCTGTGGGTAATATTTTTTATAATATTAATTTTAGAGATTTTGCGATTACTCAAAACTTAAGTATCGAAGACCAAGAGCTCAATAATCTTAGTATTTATCCAAACCCAAATAATGGTGAATTTAATATAGCTTTTGATCCTAGATCTGGTGAAGCGATTACAGTAGAAGTTTATGATATAAGAGGTAGAGTCATCTACACTAAATTATATAGTAGTGTAAGCCGTTTTGACGAAGTGATAAGTCTTAATAACGCACAATCTGGAGTCTATTTGTTAACCTTATCAGATGGACCTCTAAAAGTCACGAAGAAAATTATAATAGATTAAGAATTTAATTTATACTTTAAAGAGGCTGTCTAAAAAGTCTCTTTTTTACAATTCTGTCACATTGAGCGTAGTCGAAATGCATTGAAATTCAATGTTTAAATTTTCTCGACTACGCTTAAAATGACAGTAAATATTACTTTTTAGACATCTTCTTTTTTATACCATGAATTTATCCTATTGGGAAATACAAAGTTGGTTAACTCAAATAGATTATACTATTGTTGGTAGTGGTATAGTGGGTTTAAATTGCGCACTTCATTTAAGACAACGTTTTCCTAAAGCTAAAATTTTAGTTTTAGAAAAAGGAATGTTGCCACAAGGAGCGAGTACAAAAAACGCAGGTTTTGCTTGTTTTGGTAGCCTCAGCGAGATTATAGATGATCTTAAGACGCATTCTGAAGACGAAGTTATAAAACTTATTAAAAAGCGCGTTAACGGACTAATGTTGCTTCGAGAAACCTTAGGTGATAAAGTTATCGATTACCAAACCTTAGGTGGTTATGAATTGTTTCTAGATACAAATGAAGACTTATATCAGTTGTGTGTAAATAAACAAGATGATATAAATAAATTACTCTATCCTGTTTTTCAATCTGAAGTGTTTTCAACTAAACAGAATAGTTTCAATTTTAAGAATATTAAACCCAACTACAGCTTTAATCGATTTGAAGGCCAGATTGATACTGGTAAAATGATGGAGGCTCTATTAAGTAAAGCGCAGGAAGAAGGCATCAAAATTTTAAATAATTGTACAGTTAAACAATTTGAGGACGATGCAAATGGTGTAAAAGTCGAAACTAATAATTTTGAATTTTCAACTAAAAATGTACTTATTGCAACCAACGGATTCGCTACAAAATTGATAGAACAACCTGTGAGACCTGCAAGAGCTCAAGTTTTAATAACAAAGCCAATTAAAGATTTGCATATTAAAGGGACATTTCATTTAGATGAAGGTTACTATTATTTTAGGAATATTAACAATCGTATTCTTTTTGGAGGTGGCAGAAACTTAGACTTTAAAACAGAAGAAACGGCTGAATTTGGTGAAACAGAAATTATTCAAAATAAACTAGAAGACCTTTTAAAAACAACAATTTTACCAAACACCAAATTTGAAATTGACCATACTTGGTCTGGTATTATGGGAGTCGGTCAGCAAAAGAAAGCTATCGTGAAACAAATTAGTAATCACGTGTATTGTGGCGTAAGATTAGGTGGTATGGGAATTGCTATTGGTAGTCTGATCGGAAAAGAACTGGCACATCTTATTAAGTGATTGCATAAAAGGTGCTATGCTGCACTACTGCCTGTCGATAGGTAGGTGTTTTAGCATCTCAATTTTGTAAGAGTCTCACTTTAGTGGGAAATAAATATGACAACAAAACAACGACTATATAGCAAGTGCCAAGACTTCCTAAACAACCGTTTAGAGGTGATTCAAAATACTATTTTAGACATTCAAAATTCATTACAATCTGAAACTAAAAGTAGTGCCGGTGATAAGCATGAAACCGGAAGAGCAATGCTTCAGTTAGAGCGAGAAAAGGCCGGACATCAATTGGCGGAACTTCAAAAATTAAATGAAACGCTTCATAAAATTGAGTTTAAGTTAAAACATAATAATGTCGCTTTAGGAAGTCTTGTTATAACATCGCAATTCAATTATTTCATAGCTATTAGCGCAGGAGAGATTCAATTAGATAATAAAAAATATTATGCGATTTCAGCGGTAACTCCAATGGCCCAGTTGTTACTCTCAAAACAAATAGGAGCGCGTATTGAATTTAGAGACTCTAAATTCACTATTCTTGAAATTCATTAGAAACCGTTAAATTATTTTCGGTTTTTAATTTTTCTAGCTTAATTTAACGACGTGAAATTTTTCCTATGAAGCGTTACCTGTTTTTTGTAGTACTTTGTTGTAATGTCGCCATTGGATTTTCTCAGAACACCTCTAGCATTTATTTTGTTATCAGTAATTTAGGGATCAATGTAGATGGTCATTTCAATGCATTTTTAGTAACGACTAAATTTAATGAAGCCAACTCAGAATTAGAAACTATTTCAGGCTTGATTACAGTTTCGTCGATAGAAACTGGCATTGATAGCCGAGATGAACATTTACTAGACGAGGATTATTTTAATGCAAAAAAGCACAAACAAATTACTTTTAAAAGTGAATCTGTTACTAAAGTTTCTGATAGCCAATACAAGGTAAAAGCAAGTCTCAAAATAAAAGGAATCACCAAGCAAATTACTATAAAAGTTGAAGTTGTAAAGACAAACGACAGTTACAAGGTGTCTTCAAGTTTCGAAATAGATCGTAAAGATTTTAAAGTAGGTGGCAGTAGCTTTGTGATGAGTAAAACTGTGAAGATTAACGTAATTCATTATCAGAACTTGTAAATGACAAATCGAAATTTTGATGTTATTATTATTGGTGGTGGCTTGGCAGGGTTAACAAGTGCCATTCATTTAGCAAAAGCAAATTTTAAAGTTTTACTCATAGAAAAGAATGACTATCCAAAACACAAAGTTTGCGGAGAGTATGTATCTAATGAGGTTTTACCTTACTTAGAATACCTTGGTTTTAATCCCTTTGAATTTGGAGCAAAAAAAATCTCTAATTTCGAATTAACAACCCATACTAATAAAAGTATAAAAGCAAATTTACCATTAGGTGGCTTCGGAATGAGTCGCTATGAAATGGATTTTCAATTGTGCAAATTAGCATTAAAAAAGGGTGTTGCCATTCTTAAGGATTCAGTGGTCGATGTTCACTTTGAAGCTAATAATTTTAATGTTGCAACGAAATCGAATAAACAGTTGCAATCTAAAATTGTGGTAGGAGCATTTGGCAAACGCTCGAACTTAGATGTAAAATTCAAACGAAAATTTATAACAAAAAAGTCACCTTATTTAGGGGTGAAGATGCATGTTTCGGGTGATTTTCCAGAGGATAAAGTCGCACTTCATAATTTTAAAGGGGGCTATTGTGGTGTTTCAAAAGTGGAGAATGATCATATCAACCTTTGTTATATTACAGATTTTGAAGCTTTCAAGACCTATAAAGACATTGACGCATTTCAGAATGAGGTGCTTTTTAAGAATTCGGCTTTAAAAGCCATATTTAAAAATTCAGAATCACAATTTGAACAGCCTCTAACCATTAGTCAGATTTCTTTTGAAACTAAAAAGCCAGTAGAAAATCATATCATAATGTGTGGTGATACAGCAGGTATGATTCATCCGTTGTGCGGCAACGGTATGGGAATGGCAATTAGAAGCGCGCAATTAGCATCGCAGTTGATTATTGATTATCTTCAAGGAAAAATTGAATCGCGAGAAACCTTAGAAAACCAGTATGCCAAAAGTTGGAAGAAAACCTTCAATTTGAGACTAAAAGTAGGCCACACTATAGCCTATTTATTTAGACAAGATTGGTTGGCTCCAAAATTATTGAGACTTTTAAGTTGGTTTCCTTTTTTAATACCGCAAATCATAAAAATGACGCACGGAAAACCGATGAAAGTATCATAAAGACTAAATAGGTTAGATACTAAAACAAGTTCAGCACTAAAGAGACCGGTGAGAGGTCTAAAACAAAAATATCAAATTGATTATAGATACAACATATAGAAGCAATAAAACCGAAATCATGGATGATTTTACCATGAAAGGAGAATTAATGCGAGACACATTAGATAAATTAGGAAGTATCAATAAATGGCTTGGTGGCAATCGTATCACTTTAGATGGTATAGCGACGTTATTAAAAGGAAAGCCTAAAGACAAAACTTATACCATTATAGACTTAGGTTGTGGTCACGGAGACATCTTAAGACTTGTCGCTAATTTTGGAAGAAAAAAAGGCTATAATTTTAAGTTAATTGGGATCGATGCGAATCAAGATGCTATTGATTATGCTAACGAATTATCAATTGAATTTCCAGAATTGTCGTTTGAAAATATTGATATTTTTTCTGAACAGTTTGAAGCTTTAGATTTTGATATCGCTCTAACTACGCTGTTTTTGCATCATTTTAAGAATAATGAAATTCTGAGTCTGTTGGCAAAGCTCTCAAAACATTCTAATTTAGGCATTGTAGTTAATGATTTGCAGCGTAGTAAAATTGCCTATGGACTGTTTAAATTATTGGGCTTAACCATCTCAAATCATATGATAGTTCAAGATGGATTAACATCTATTCTTAGAGCATTTAAAAGAAAAGATTTAGAACAATTTTCAGAAGAACTAAACCTCAAATCACAAATTGGTTGGAAATGGGCATTCCGTTACCAATGGCTTATCTTTAGTTAAGAGTAATTAGAGTTGAGTGGTGTACCCTCGAAGAAAAGCGAAAAACAGAACATATTTTGTTTTGAAGATTGAGGGTGTAGCTCATTAGGGGTGTTTTTAAATTCACCAAAATATAATATTAATTAAAAGGATTCCCATTTCCACGGGAAGTAAACATGGCAGTAAGAATAACAGCGGTTGCGAAGCAACTACCAAAATACACAAGAGAGACAAAAGATATTCTACCATTTGTAGAATTATGGCTAGAAGGCCAAGAAGAGCGTTTTAAGCGCAAAGTTTTAAAGATTTTTGAAAATGCAGCAGTTGATAGACGTTATTCTATCATGAATCCAGAAGAGGTGTTTTTAAACACGTCTTTTGAAGAAAAAAATGACATCTATACTAGAGAATCGATTAAGCTAGCAGAAGCAAGTTTAATCAAAGTGTTAGATAAGGCAAACCTTAAATCTACTGATATAGATTATATTATTACGGTGAGTTGTACAGGTATTATGATTCCGTCTTTAGATGCCTATCTCATTAATAGTCTCAAAATGAAACAAGACATTGTACGTTTGCCTGTTACAGAAATGGGTTGTGCGGCTGGAGTTTCAGGAATATTATATGCTAAAAACTTTCTAAAGGCTAATCCGAATAAGCGGGCTGTAGTTATTGCAGTAGAATCGCCAACGGCAACATTTCAACTCGATGATTATTCTATGGTAAACATAGTAAGTGCTGCCATTTTTGGTGATGGTTGCGCTAGTGTAATTTTATCTTCGTATGAAGACGAAGTTGGACCAGAAATTAAAGATGAAGCTATGTATCATTTTTATGATGCAGCGCATATGATGGGATTTAAATTAAGAAATACTGGCTTACAAATGGTTTTAGATCAATCGGTACCACAAACTATTGCAGATCATTTTCCAAAGATTATTCATCCCTTTTTAGAACGAAATGATTTAACAATAGATGATATTGATCACTTGGTATTTCACCCAGGAGGAAAGAAAATAGTACAAACGGTTGAAGATTTATTCGGAGCATTAGGCAAGAATATAGATGATACCAAAGAAGTATTACGTATATATGGTAATATGAGTAGCGCAACTGTATTGTATGTTTTAGAACGTTTTATGGATCGCGATTTACCAAAAGGAGATAAAGGAATTATGCTCAGTTTTGGACCAGGATTTTCGGCGCAACGTATATTATTGGAGTGGTAAAGCGATGGAAAAAGAACAAATCATACGACTTTTACCTTACCAAAAACCATTTCTGTTTGTAGATGGTATTGATACGATATCAGAAGACGGAGTCACAGGTTATTATAGGTTTAAAGCAGATGAATCATTTTATGAAGGTCACTTCAAAAATAATCCAATAACACCAGGAGTAATTCTAACCGAATGTATGGCACAAATAGGTTTGGTCTGTTTAGGTATTTATTTATTGAAAGATGAATTAATCCAATCTGCAAAACCTCAAATAGCCTTAACGTCTCATCAAATGGATTTTTATCTTCCTGTTCTGCCCAATGAAAAGGTTACGGTAATTTCAGAAAAAGAAGTGTTTCGGTTTAATAAGTTGAGATGCAAAGTGAAACTATTTAATGAAAAGGAAGAATTGGTTTGCAGAGGAACTATTTCTGGGATGTTGAAAGTTGATTAACGTATCCTGCATGGCAATGTGCTGAAGTTGTTTCAGTATCTTAAACCTTGTAGGTATAATAAAATATAGTCTGACTTTTAAAGAATTAGATACTGAAACAAGTGCAGCATAACATGAAAAAAAGAGTAGTCATTACAGGATTAGGAGTCGTAGCACCAAATGGAGTTGGAGTCGCTGACTTCACCCAAGCTCTAAAAGAAGGGAAATCAGGTATTGTATTTCACCAAGAATTGAAAGACTTAAATTTTTCTTGTCAGATAGGCGGTATTCCTCAAATTTCAGATGAAAAAAAATCACAATATTTTACAAATTTACAACTCAGAGGATTTAATAGTTCTGGAATTTTATACGGTTGCATCGCAGGAATAGACGCATGGAAAGATGCAGGTTTTGAAATGAACCCTGAAAGTGAACTCGACTACGAGACAGGCTTAATTTTTGGTACAGGGACCTCTGGTATTGAGAAATTTCGTGAAGCTATTTATAAGTTAGATGATAAGCAAGTGAAACGTTTAGGTAGCACTGTTGTGGTACAAACGATGGCAAGTGGAATTTCCGCATATCTTGGTGGCATGTTAGGTTTGGGTAATCAGGTGACCACAAATTCTTCCGCTTGCACAACAGGTACAGAAGCCTTATTAATGGGTTTTGACCGTATACAAGCTGGAAAAGCAAAACGAATGCTTGTTGGCAGTTGTAGCGATCATGGTCCTTATATTTGGGGAGGCTTCGATGCCATGCGTGTCATGACCTATAAACACAACCAAAACCCAGAACAAGGCTCAAGGCCAATGAGCGCAACAGCATCAGGTTTTGTCCCAGGAAGTGGCGCGGGCGGCTTAGTTTTAGAATCTTTAGACAGTGCTTTAGAACGTGGAGCCAAAATTTACGCTGAGGTTTTAGGTGGTGAAGTTAATTCTGGTGGTCAGCGTCAAGGCGGTACTTTAACAGCGCCTAATGCAGAAGCTGTGGAACGTTGTATTAAAAAAGCAATCGAAAATGCTGGTTTAGAGCCAAATGAAATTGAAGTTATTAATGGCCATTTAACGGCAACTTCAAAAGACGGTTTAGAAATTGAAAACTGGGCCAAAGCCTTAGGTCGAAAAGGAACTGATTTTCCTTATATAAATTCTACAAAATCTATGATTGGCCATTGTTTGGCAGCTGCAGGTGCTATTGAATGTGTTGCGAGTGTCATTCAATTAAAAGATCAATTTATAGCACCAAATATAAACTGTGAAGACTTACATTCAGAAATTGAAAATTTAATTACTTTAGAGTCCATACCTACTGAGAAAATTGAACGCAATTTTAATGTCATAGCCAAAGCGAGTTTTGGTTTTGGAGATGTTAATGCTTGTGTTTTATTTAAGAAATTTGAGGGTTGATTGTGGTCTTCGACAAGCTAAGACGGAATTTTAGTTTCAATTTGGTCGGCTCACTAATCTTAATATTTCAAACTCAAGAAAAATACAATTATTAACTAACTGTCACACTGAGCTTGTCGAAGTGTTTTTCGTAAGTTTGTGTAACAAAACGAAGCTATGACTAACGACCAATTAACTGTCAAATTAAAAGCTATTGTCGCTCCATATATACAAGATGAAGTCGCTTTTAAAGATCTTAACGAAAACACAGATTTCGTAAATGATTTGAAGATAAATTCAGCCAACCTCGTAGATATCATTCTAGATGTAGAGGATGAATTTGAGATCAGACTCGAGAATGAAGATATGGAAAAAATGCTCGATGTTAAATCTACTATAGAAATCATTAATACCAAGCTATCCAATAAATGATAGGTAATGACATTGTCGATCTTGCAGAAGCTAGACAAAAGTCTAATTGGAAACGACCACGTTTTTTAGAAAAACTCTTCACGTTTAACGAGCAACAATTAATTCAAAATTCAAAGCATCAGTTTTTAATGGTCTGGAGATTATGGAGCATGAAGGAATCTGCCTATAAGCTCTTCACACAATTACATCCAAGTCGTTTTTATAATCCAAAACAGTTTGAGTGTGAAATTAATGACTCAGAAGGAAAAGTGAGTTATAAAGATTTTAGGTGTTATATAAAGACTAATATGACGTCTCAATATATTTTATCAGAAGCGAGTTTAGTCGTTATGGATATGATTTCTGAATCTGTAAAAATCGATAAGAGTTCACCAAAGCAACAAAGCCATACGACTAAAAATATCTTGCTCTCAAAAATATCAGAAGACTATCAGATTTTAAAAAAAGAATTGAGAGTTGTAAAATCAGAATTTGGTATACCCTCAGTATATCAAAACTCTAAAAAATTAAATATGAGTATATCGATAAGTCATCATGGTAACTATGGTGCTTATGCGATTTCATAGGTATGAAACAGTTGCAGAATACCATAGAAGTAATTATAAAATTCAGAATAGCAATCATTGTTGTTCTGTCTGTTTTAATGGGTGTCTCTGGGTATCAAACGCTTCAAAAACTACGTGTAGATAATTCACTTTCTATTTGGTTTCTAGAAGACGATCCAAGTTATAAGGCGTATATTGATTTTCAAGAAAATTTCGGGTCTGACGAAATTTTTATTGCTATGTTACCTGTTGAAAATGCTATTGGCGAAAGTGAAATAGAAGCCTTGGAAAAATTGCATAGGCAAATTGAAGCCTTGCCTTATGTGAAAACAACCTTCAGTTTGGCAAAGGCTCAATATCCTATTTATGCCAACAACAAAATCAATTTTGAAGATTTATATAATAAAAAACGGAGTGAGAAAGGCTTAAAAAGTTTGTTTTCAAAATTGCCAAATATTACGTCGCAATTGGTCACTACCGATTATAAAAATCAGTTCTTTTATATTCAATTAAATCCAACACCAACAATAGAAGAAAAGCGTCAAGCTATTGCTGGCGAAATTCGTACGATTATAGAAAAACAATATGTGGATTATTATTTAACTGGTCCGCCTGTATTAAACGAAGCCTATAGTAAAGGCATTTATAAAGAAAGTTTAACATTTGGTATTCTAACAGTGCTAGTGATAACACTAATGCTATTGTTTTTACTACCTAGCAAGCGTTATTTAATGGTTTCACTCTTGTCAGTAGCAGTGCCAGTAAGTCTATTGTTTGGCCTTATCACCTCTTTAGGATTTGCTTTGAATATGATTTCTATGCTCATCCCAACCATACTTATGGTATATAGTGTCGGTGATGCGGTTCATATCATTAATATCTACCATAAGGAAGGGTTAATAAATAAATCATTGTCTAAAGTTGAACTTTTAGCAGTAGCAGTTCGCAAAAGTTTCACACCTTGTTTTTACACCACGCTAACCACTTATGTGGGTTATTTTGCTTTGTATTTATCTCCATTACCTGCGTTTAAGAATATGGGTGTTTTTACCTGTATTGGATTAATTTTTAGTTTTATTCTGGTCTATATAATAACGATTATAGGTTTCAGTTTTATGACCTTAAATTTTGAACATGTTAAACCAATTTTAAGGATAAAAAGATATTCTCAGAGTCAATTTATAGAATGGCTCAACAATTTTACTTCCCAGTACAAGACTACAATTATTATTGGCTTTACCGCGGTACTTTTATTTGGTGTGTATTCTATATTTCAGGTGAAGATAGATACGAATTCCAGGAATCTTTTGGCAGAAGGTAAGGCCAAACAAGATTTAAGAATGGTTGAAGTTGAACTGGGAGGGAGCAATAGATTACAGATTAATATTTCTACAGCAAATGGCGCTATTATCTTGACTCAAGAAGCCATTAAACAGATGGAGGTCTTTCAAAATAAGCTCGAAGAAAACCCTTTAATTTCTAGTCCGGTTTCAGTAATCACTATAAAATCGTTTTTAGAAAAACGGACGCCTGTTTTATTTCAATCTAATGCATCTCAAGACAAGATAAAAAGTATGTTAGCAGAATTAGATGCTAATGAAAATAATTTCTTTAAATTATTTTCTGAAGATTTAACCACGGCTGGATTCACACTAACTCTAATGGAAATGAAAACGTCTGAACTCGAGCAAGTTTTAGACGATGTAAAGCGCGATTTTGAAGCGTCGTTTGATACCGCATCTTATAATCTTGAAATTAATGGATTTGCCGTCGTTTTTTCACAGCTAAATACTTTTATTTTAGAGACACAGTTTAAATCGTTTTTTGCAGCTTTTTTTGTGGCATTTTTATGTCTTTGGATTTTTATAAAAAGTCTAAAAACGACGCTTTTAGTACTTATTCCAAATTTGTTACCACTAACAGTTTTGGCTATTTTTATGAGCCTTTTAGATATTCCGTTAGATATAACTACAGCGATGATTACGCCTATAATGTTAGGCATAGCCATGGACGATACCATTCATTTGGTGTATAAGTATAGACGTAGTAAAACGGTTACTGGCTCACCAGAATTACGAATAAACAATGCCATGCGTTATACAGGCGGCGCTTTATTTTCTACGACCATTGCTTTAGTTGGGGGCTTTTTAATTATAGCTTCTAGCGCAGTGCCATCTGTTAGAGATTTTGGATTACTATGTGCGGTTACGGTGGCTATTGCTTTGATTACGGATATTTTTTACTTGCCTGCTTTATTGAAGAAGTTTGATCGGTAGATTATTTATCTATTTTGAAGTGGATTAAACCTTCTTTTTGTAATTCACAATTATGCTCAATAAATACAGTTTCAGAATTAAACTCAACGGCAATCAACCAAGAATCACCATTAAAATAAGAGTTTTTCACAACCGCTTTTAAATCGGAATGCTCTACAATCTTAAGTTGATTTGCATAGACAATTCCATAGGGTTCAATAACATTAAACTCTCCAAAAAAAGAAGCTATTAAGGCGAGTTTAGGGTTTTTATATAAATTTTGAGGTGTGTCTTTTGCTATAGTTTTTGAATCGTGAAGTACGAGTATCTCATCGGCAAAACCAAGCACATCATTTTTATCGTGAGTAGCCACAATACAAGTAATGGTGTTGTCTCTGAGATATTTAAAAACACTGCGTCTAAGCGCTTGTTTTTTGAAGTTATCGATATGGCTAAACGGCTCGTCTAGTAATAAAATTTCAGGTTCTTTTGCTAAGGCTCTGGCGATTGCAACGCGTTGTTTTTGGCCTCCACTAAGATTTTTGACTTTAGTTTTAGCAAAAGCTTCGAGCTCTACGACTTTTATTAATTCTTCAGTTCGTTTTTGTTTTTCTTCTGGGAAGAAATTAGAGAGGTGTTTCCCAATGTTTTCTTCGACCGAAATAAAAGGCATTAGTTCAAATTCTTGAGCAACGTATTTCATAAAATCGTAGCCAACGACTAGGTTGAATTTTGGACCGAGAATTTCTGTGTCCTTCCAGAAAATTTGTCCTTCTTTTAAATCGTACTCGCCATAAATGAGTTTGAGTAATGTACTTTTTCCTGAACCACTTTCACCTATTATGGCTAGGTTTTCACCAGCTTTAAGCTTAAAATCAATAGCTTTTAAAACCGTAGTTTTAGAATATCTGAAAGTGACGTCTTTTACTTGGAGCATACTGCAAAAATACCATAAAAAAACCGCTTGATTTATCAAACGGCTTTCAATATATAATCGAAAAATTCTATTTTTTAAGAAATTTTTGAGTCATAATTCTACCGTTTGATTCTAATCTTAAAAAATAGGTGCCATTTTGCAGATTCGAAACATCGATATGTTTAGAGGTAAGTTTTAAATTTATCACGCGTTTGCCATTGATATCGAAGATAGAAGCAATTTTATTGACAAGACTTTCTTTTGTTTTTATGTTTAAGTCGTCTTCAACAGGGTTTGGATAAATTAAAACATCAGATAATTTTTCATCGTTAACGCTTAATGCATAGCTTTCTATTATATTAAGGGTTGTATTAATGGCAGGATTAGAAATGAAATCTACAATTCCTGATGGCCAATAAACTTTAATACTATTAATTGAGGTTTCTGCACCTAAACCAAAATGAGTATTTAACGAGCTCATAAATCCTAAACCCTCACCAGATCTAACATCTCTAATTTGAGTGCCAGAATTTGTAGTAATTTCTACTCTTGCACCAATACCATTTCTATTCGTATAATTGGGTATTATATGTCCAATTCCAACAGTGTTAATTTTCACCCAGTTGTTTGCATTTGTATTATTTATATAGATGTTGCCATTACTAAATACATCTAGAAAACCATCATTATTAACATCACCAATCGCACCATTTGGAGGTGTGTTATTTGGGAAATTTGTGAAGGTAAAATCACCATTATTAAATAAGATGTCACCATTAGTTATTATATCTATATAACCGTCATTATCAAAATCGACTGTTGCATTTTCAATACCTAAAGAGGCTCCAATGACTCCAGAACCGGAGGTGGTATCGGTAAAGGTACCATCACCGTTATTCTGCATAAGTTTTGAATTACCGTTAGTTGTATTAAGAGCTCCAATAAAAACGTCCATATCTCCATCATTGTCAAAGTCAGCCCAAGCAGAAGAAGACGTTTGGGTATTGTCTCCTAAATTGGATGAATTATCATGACCTACTCCAGGATAATTTGTATTGTACCATCCATCGCTGTCGGCAACATTTACAAAAACGCCGTTACCGTCGTTTCGCCAAAGTTCGTTCGTACTAATAGTACTTGAGCCTTCACTGTATTTAGAAATAAACATATCCATGTCTCGATCGTTATCAAAATCGATCCAAACAGTTGCAGAATTCCCTCCACCAGGTACTGTACCTAAGCCATTAGGAACGACTCCTGCACTTTCACCTTGATAAAAGGTAAGGTTTCCAGACCCGTCATTAATATAATAAACATTAGGAGCCTCTTTATGGCATACAAAAGCATCTAGATGGCCGTCACTGTTTATATCAACAAAATTAGAACGCTGAGATAAAACGGAATTAGATTCTGATAATTCGGTATAATCTGTACCCATATTATTGGCCTTCATAAATGTGACACCAGAACTTCCAGCATAAAGAAGGTCATTATAACCATTAGCATCAAAATCACCTACTGCGAAGCTTCTGTTTGGCGCATTAGCTGTATTAGTTGTAGCTATATTGGTGTTATTATAGCCACCACTGGTCAGTTGATAATTTACATTGATATTGTTAGGACTTATAGATATAACGTCATCTAAAAAATCTCCATTTAAATCTACTATAGCAATGTCGTATGCGCCAGAAGTAATAATAGGGTTAGTTGTGAACGTTACAGGCATTCCTGAAATATTGACCCCAGTTGTAAATGGTTCCGATTCCCAATTACTAAAACCATTACTGGTACAATTAACTCTTACATAGACGCTATAGTCCGTATTTGGTGTTAATTCTATGAAGCGATGTGTTTTAAGTGATGTGGATGTACCAGAACTAGGGGCAGGTTCTGTTGCTAATTGTAGTACAATTTCCCATAATGTGTCAGAGTCATCCGAATTCCATCTTACATCTGCATTTGTCCTATTAATATTCATTACAGCCAGATCTTCAATATTAGTGCAGGCTTGTGCTTCCAAGTTGATACTTACCAAGCTGAAAAGAATTGTAAGGAATAAGAATTTTTTCATATTAATTTAGTTGTATTATTATTAATAAGGTGATTATAATTTCGTCTAAAATATAGGACAGAATTTCGATCTAATTGAGACATTATTTATTTGAAGTATAGTATAAAAGTACCACAAAAAAAGGCTTTTTTTCTCAAATGGCTTCTAATATGTAAGCGAAAAAATCTATTTTTTAATAAACTTTCGTTTTATACTTCGTCCTTCAGATTCTAATCTTAAGAAGTAAAGACCACTTTCTAGACTAGATACTTCTAAAGTATTTGTAGTTAATTTTTGGTTGAGTACTTTTTTTCCACTCATGTCAAAAACGGTAGCAATCTTATTAGTAAGATCAGCCGAAGTTTCGATAGTTAAAACAGCTTCAACAGGATTAGGATAAATAGACACATCAACTAAAGTTTCGTCGATAATATTTAAGGCTGAACCTTCTTCGACACTAAGCGTTGTATTTATAGTTGGATTAGGAATAAAATCTACGACTCCAGAAGGCCAATAAATTGTTATGTGTTCAATAGATGTTTCTGTACCAATACCAAAATGCGTATTGAGAGAGCTCATAAATCGAAAGCCTTCACCACTTCTTACGTCTCTGATTTGTTTTCCGGCAGGAGTCATTATTTCGACTCTCGCACCAATACCATTAATATTACTATTGGTTCCCACAGTATTAATTTTAATCCAATTGTTTGCATTTGTATTATTTAAATAGATGGTACTACTTTCAAAAACATCTAAAAAACCATCATTATTCGTGTCTCCAATAGCTCCACTAGTTGGCATATTATTGGGAAAGTTTGAAAATGTAAAATCGCCATTATTAAATAAAATATTTCCGTTGGTTAAAATATCGACATAGCCATCATTATCAAAATCTGAAGGTGCATTTTCTATACCGAGTTGGGCTTCTAATACTCCAGAACCGGCAGTAATGTCTGTAAAAGTACCATCGCCATTATTTCGCATTAATGTAGAATCCCCACTAAATAGACTACTCGCACCGATATAAACATCCATGTCTCCATCATTATCGAAATCGGCCCACGCAGAAGACCAAGTTTGCACAACGTCTCCAAGGTTGGACGAGTTGTTATGACCAACACCAGGATAATTTGTGTCGTACCATCCACTACTATCTGCAATATTTATGAATATGCCATTGCCATCGTTTCTCCATAATTCGTTTATGCTAATTGTTGTAGATCCGGCACGACATTTTGCTATGAACAAATCCATATCTCTATCATTATCAAAATCAATCCAAACGGTACCATAGTTTCCGCCACCAGGCGTTAATCCCAATCCGTTAGGGACAACATCTGGGCTTTCACCTTGATAGTAAACTAAATTGCCGTCACCATCATTAACATAGTACACATTTGCTTCTACATCATGACAAACAAAGGCATCGAGATGGCCATCTGAATTTATATCAACAAAATTTGAACGTTGGGAAAAAATATCTTCTGGACCAGAAATCTCTGTATAACCAGTACCAGAATTATTTGCTTTCATAAACGTAACACCATCGGTATCACCATATAAGAGATCGTTATAGCCATTTCTATCAAAATCTCCAGCTGCCATACTCCAAGTTGGTAGAAAATCTGCGAAAGGGGTGGTAATGTTAACGGCATTAAAACCACCAGTACTTAATTGATAATGAATATTTATGTTAGTTCTACTAATTGAAACTACATCATCTAAAAAGTCTCCATTAAGATCAACCAAACCGCTATCATAGGACCCTGTTGTTCCAATTGGATTTGCTGTAAATGTAACTGGATATCCAGAAAGATTAGTTCCTGTTGTAAAGTTTTGAGCTTCCCAATTACTGTTGCCTTCACCATTACAATTAGCTCTTACGTAAGCACTATAATTAGTTTCAGGAGACAGGCTCGTGAGACTAAAAGTAGTGTTTGAGGTTGGGTCGCCGGACGCAGGAATTCCTTCTGTGCTTAGTCTTACAGCAACTTCCCAAGAGGTTTCTGAACCTCCTGTAACCCAGTTAATAGTTGCACTAGTAGGACTCACATTGCTAATAGTGATAGAACTCACATTTGGACATGCTGGTGGAGTTTTAGAATTTATGACAACAGAATTAACACAGAAACCCCAACCAAAAGTAGCATTGTCATCATAAACGATGCGGTATTTAAAGAGTTGTAATTGGTTAGGTGTAAAAGATGACATATCTAAATCTTCACTATTGTATGCACTAGGTGTGCCAGCACAATAATCATTATTTGCACTAGAGTTGTCAGAAAGTGCATCTCCCCAATTTACCCATTGGCTATTATCTGCATCCCAATATTGCAAATTTAAAGTTTGACCACCTTCGTAGATGTTATACACATATTGAAAAGACACTAAAAGCGTTGTTTCGTTGGCGGTATTTGCAGCAGAAAGATCTATTATAGGTGATTCTACAGCAATAGTGTTATCAGAAGCGCCACCGGCTGCATCATCATTAAAAGAAAATGATGAAGACTCACCTATTATGGTTGGATTTGCGTCTAAAAATTCTGGGTCATAACTACCTGAAAGCGACCAATTTTCATTTGGCCAATTTGCAGTTTGGTTTAGTATTTGTGCTTTTGCAGTAAAGCAAAATAACGCAAAGGCAAAAGTAAAAAGTAATAATTTTTTCATAGTATTTATTTTAGTTGCAGTCTACATTTAGGGTTTCTATCCATTCCTCTATCAGGTCAACACCTTGTTTGTGTCTTAAAGTTCTTCCAAGAAGAGGCATTCTTGTAGAAGGTTCTAGTGAATTAATTCTAAAGTGTAATACAGAATTTCGAGCATCACCAGGTTCTACGATGTGACCAAGGTTAAAACCAAGGTCTGTCTCAGCATCTACACAAACACCAATATTTGTAAAATCTTCAGTACTGATAAAATCAAATCGCATCGGTCGATAGGCGCAATGTGTTCCTTCAGAATGACAATGGGCACAATTAACATCTAAATAGGCTCTAACTCTTAAATCAAGGCTTTCATCTGTGTTGTTATAATTGGGTAATGCCACTATATTAGTTGGTAATGTGTTTTCTAGATAACCTAATTTTATAAATTTTGTAAGCTGATTTTCGGAACCTTCCGTGTAATCATAAACCAAATTTAAATTTCTAGGCTTGGGACCAATAGGTTGTGGTGTTTCCTGTATTTTATGACATGTTAAGCATTTAGCACCAGAGGGAATTCTGTACTGAACTGAATTTAGTTTTCCATTTTCTTGCCACTGAATAGCAACACTACTGCCACTAAGATCAAAAAGGGCTTCGTTCTGTTCGTTATTCCAAACATAATTAGCAAATGACCAGCCTTCGTTTTTTCTAATCATAAGCCGTGTCTCAATGATTTTTGTTTCATCATTGGGAAGCACGTTGTCATAATAAAAATTCTTTATTATAATGGTTCCGATGGGGAAATCCAAAGAAACATTATCATCAATATAGGTCGCTTTTGTATTATTTGGCATCCAAATAAAGCGTTTCTTTTTCGCATAATCGGTAAATAGAGGCGCGTTTAAATTATAAGGAATAACACCAAATTCTGGTTCGAGGTCTTTTAAAGCGCCTTGAAAAAACTGATATTCTGATAGCGTTTGGAAAGGCATATTTTCTAAATCAAACACAACTGATGAGTTGCTAGTAATTAAGACATTAATGGTTTCTGTTTTACAATTTCCTGAAGTGTTGCAAATGGTATATTGAAATGAATCTTCGCCTGTCTCGTTAGCGTTGGTGATATAAAGTATGAGGTCGTCACTTGGGTTATTTGGAGTGCTATTTGGATCAATTAGTGTAGCGGTACCTTTTGTAGGATTACTGATCGATAATTGCCCATTAGCAGGAATATTAGCGTCATTTGAAAAAATGAAAATTTCAATTTCAGAATTTTGAGCTATAGTAACTGAATCTTCAGTGGTCTCTATATCTAACGGGGTTAAATTATCGTCTGTACCGCATGACGACAGAAATAATAAGATAAATGAAAACAGAATATAATTTTTTTTCATGTGTAATAATAGTCTAGTCTACTCTAATCTAATCTAATAAGACAGTTAAGTGACTAAAAATCCTACATCAAAATGTAAAATTAATGATAAAACTAATGTTTTTTTGCTGAATTCTTAATTTTCATAGATGAAATTACTTTTCTAATAGATTAAGTCATTTCGTCTTACAATTTGAATGCGTTATATTTTATATATAAGACACGTTTAAAAAAGATAACCATCCTACACTAATTAAATCTAAAGTAGCAATAACATCACATTAATAAATTACCCTTTTACTTTTTCTTCGGTTTTACTGGGTAAGACATCAAATCCCATATTATACAAAGTAAAGCCAAAAATATCGGCATACTGTTCAATGGTTTTACTTACAGGAGTACCTGCGCCGTGACCAGCATCCGTTTCAATTCTTATCAATGTTGGGTTATTACCGTTGTGTTTACTCTGCAATTCAGCGGTAAACTTAAAGCTATGCGCAGGCACCACACGATCATCATGGTCTCCAGTAGTCACTAGCGTTGCAGGATAAGCCACACCTTCTTTTACGTTATGTACTGGCGAATATGCTTTTAAGTAGTCGAACATTTCTTTATCATCTTCTGCAGTCCCATAATCGTAGGCCCAACCTGCACCAGCAGTAAAGGTGTGGTAACGTAACATATCTAAAACACCAACAGCAGGTAACGCAACTTTTGCTAAGTCTGGTCGTTGTGTCATTGTTGCACCTACCAATAAACCTCCGTTTGATCCACCTCTAATAGCTAAATAATCTGAAGAGGTGTAGTTATTGGTTATCAGGTATTCACCAGCAGAAATGAAGTCATCAAAAACGTTTTGTTTTTTAAGTTTTATACCTGCATTATGCCAAGCTTTTCCATATTCCCCGCCACCTCTAAGGTTAGCAACTGCGTAGATACCGCCTTGTTCCATCCAAACGGCATTAGCTATACTAAAACTCGGTGTTAATGAAATATTGAAACCTCCATATCCATATAGAATAGTTGGATTTTTACCATTAAGGTCTAAACCCTTTTTATGTGTAATAATCATTGGGACTTTGGTCCCATCCTTAGAGGAATAAAATACTTGCTTGCTTTCGTAATCCTCGGGATTGAAATCTATATTTGGTTTTCTAAATAATTCTGAAGTTCCTTTTTCAATATCATATTTGTAGATACTCCCTGGTGTGATATAATTTGTAAAGGAATAGTACAATTCTTTGTCTTCTTTTTTAGCTCCAAAACCACCAGTACTTCCAAGACCTGGCAATTTAATGTCCCTTACAAGTTCACCGCTATAATCGTACTGTAATACTTTTGAAACCGCATCAACCATATAATTAGCAAAAAAATAGCCTCCACCAGTTGAAGGACTTAATACATTTTTGGTTTCAGGAATAAAATCCACCCAATGCTCTGGAGTTGGGTTTGAAGCATCAACCGTTACAATTTTTTTATTTGTTGCGTTAAGGTTGGTCACTATGTAGAGTTTAGTGCCTACATTTTCTATAATATTGGAGTCTGAATCTGTATGTCCTAAAATTTCAACTAATGGTGAATTAGGGATAGTTAAATCTTTAAGATATAGTTTATTCCCCGAAGTGGATACGCTTGGAGTGATAACTAAATAGCGATCATCTTCTGTAACGCTTCCGTTAATGTAACGGTGTTTTTCATCAGAAGTGCCTCCATATACTAACTCATCTTTAGATTGCTTAGTTCCTAGTTTGTGATAATATACTTTATGCTGATCTGTTTTTGCAGACAGCTCACTTCCTTTTGGTTTATCGTAACTAGAATAATAAAAGCCTTCATTCTTATACCAAGACATGCCACTGAATTTTATGTCAACCAAAGTGTCTTCAACAATTTTTTTTGTTTCGGTATTCATGACAAGAATCTTTCTCCAATCACTCCCACCTTCAGAAATAGCATAGGCTAAAATTTCACCATTTTTAGAGAAGCTTGTACCCCCTAATGAAATCGTACCGTCTTCTGTAAATGTATTTGGATCTAAGAAAACTTCTGCTGTTTTAGGATCAGCACCTGTTTTATATCTATAAATAACATATTGGTTTTGTAGACCGTCATTTTTATAGAAGTAGGTGTAATCACCTTCTTTAAATGGTGCACCAATCTTCTCGTAATTCCAAAGTTTTGTAAGACGTTCTTTTAATTCTTCTCTATAGGGAATGTTATCTAAATATCCAAAAGTAGCTTCGTTTTGAGATTTCACCCAAGCTTCGGTTTCTGCACTACGATCATCTTCCAGCCATCGGTAAGGATCAGCAACAGATTCACCAAAATAGGTGTTCACAGTATCAACTTTTTTAGTTTCAGGATAATTTACAGTAATAGCTTTCATGGGTTCCGCTTCATTTTTACAGGACACAAAAATACTTAGTATTGCAATAATTAGAAGACATTTTTTCATAATAAGAATGATTTTTCAAATACGACCGTGTTAAATTCAAATATACGAATTTGA
>JAWUVW010000037.1:0-82974 GCA_034112185.1 Flavobacteriaceae bacterium
AAAGATAAATATGTGTTGGTAAAATGGCAAGATTATATGTCGCATTAAAAAAAACGCCCAATACATTACAAAATCATTGGGCGTCATAAAATTAGATTTGTTGTTGATTAACGCCCTGGTATCAGATAACCTCGGTCTTTCATTAAGGCTTCAAGTTTAGCATTACGCCCGCTAAATAATCGATAGGTTTCTGCTGGTTCCATAGCCCTGCGAGGTGTAAATACAAACTTTATCAACCTGCCTGCAATCGCTACTGCTAAAGCCTAAATTAACTCGTAATACTTTTTAATTTACCAAAAGAATAAAAATTTAATTACTAATAATAGGCGCTAAGTGGTGCTTTTGTCCTGTCAGTTGCCAGTGCCCTAAGGAAATCGGAATATTACCAATACTATTTAGGGTATCAAAAAAGGCTTTGGTTACAAAAGGGGTTCCTTGTAAGTCTTGCAGTCGTGCATAATCGGCCAAAGCGCTTTCTAACAAATATTTTCCGGTGATGTAACTTGTTCCGTAACCGGGTTGCCGTAAATACAGATGTTGTTCGAAGATAAGGAGCTCTTTTTCGGTTTTCATCCAACCTCTTGGTGTGTATTCGCTATGGATGCCTCCAGCTTCTTCCATGGTCATTTGGTTGGCATGTGCATACAACGAGCCTAAGCCTCTTGCCGCACGTTGGGCAATCATAATATATACAATTTCTTTGGTTCTTGGGCTGTCATCATACAGCCCAGCTTGCATAAATAGTTCTTCTACAGCTGTTGCCGTGCCTTCGTTTCTAGAATCGAAAATATTATATAATAAAGGCCCTTTTCTAATGTCGCTTTTGTTGGGTTCATGATCCATTCGGGCCAATTCAAACCAATGGTAAAAATGTGAGTATAATGGTCTTGGATCATAATGTTCACCAATCAAGAAAAAATTACGTTGCTCCTTTGGTACAAATTCTCCAAGGTGTTCTCGTAATGCAGTATCAAAATAGGGCTTTACCGTTACAATGTCTTGTTGATCTAAAAAGTCAATTAAGCTTTTCGCAGCTTCATCAGCCATTTTATCATAAGCTTCTGGCGAATTAGCAGCTACGAGTTTTGGTAAATTTCTATTTCTGTGCTCTTCTAATTTTAATGATGTCCATGCACGAGCAAGCTCTCGTTTTAAAATCATCACTTCATCATCCCATGTTAATGGCACCAAATGTACATTTTGCAAATACCAGGTATAATTATCTTTTCCAATGCCTGAAGGGCCATTTTTTGATTTTGCTTCGGCCTCTAACCAAGTCACAAAGGCGTCTGTAGATGAAACTGCTTGGTTAATAAGTGAAACAATTTCAGAATCGCTTTTCAGATCTTCTTTTTCTTTTAACTGCGTTAATACATCACTTTGGTTTTTAATATCTCTAATCCCTGTAATCCATAAATCCTTGGCATTGGCTGTTAGGTTTTGTTCTGCTTGTTTGTTCAGCGCAGGAATCACTTTTAAATCGCTTATAAAACGGTCTCTTTCTTGTGAAGATAACGGAAAAGTATAGGTCCATAATTCAGTAGTTCCATGATGCGTAGGCCCTTCATGTGCCGGTACATCACTTCTATATTCCCAAACAGATTTGTAAAATGCAGGATCGCGAACCCAAGGTTTTAGTATATTATGGTTAAAGTCGTAACCGTTCATTTCTGCCCAAACAATCATCCAATCTACTTTATTTTCGATAGACCAATTAGTCGTATCTATGCCTTTGAGCTGCCATTGTAAGTCTTTAAATTTAGGCCAGCGCTTACCAAAGCTTGTTACAGTATAATCTGGTGCACCTTCAAGCTTAGGCGGGTTTTCAAACGTTCGCCAGTTATGAAATAAGGATACCAAATCTTCATAGGTATGACTTTGGTAGGTTTGTTTTTGTAGTTCTGCTTCTGTTTTCTCATTAGTGTTGCAGCTAAATGCTAAAAAACTAAAACTAAGAATCATCAATATTTGTTTCATGGCTGGGTTAAATGGATGTACTGAATTTGCTTTTAGATCACAATTGTGGTCTAATTATTTAAAGAATTCTATGCTATTTGTGTCCTTATAAATTCCTGATTTTTAAGATAATAGCTTGCTCATAATAAAGGCTAACGGGTTTTTTTTTCTGTTGTTTAAAAATGCTAAAAGCAGTTTGCTTTTCTTGTAAGCTTATGTTTTATTTTGTTTTAAGCGCTCCAATACCATGATCCCAAAGTAGCTTATTATAAGCAGGAAGAATTGTATTGATAAGGTCTTCTGATGTGCTTTTTAGTGTTTCCCATTGTTTATCAAGCTCTGTGCGTCTCTCCTTCGATGCTTGGCCTAATTTGGGCAAGCTACTATCATTTTGGTTGATAAGGAAGATGTATTCAGCGGTGAATTTATTCGGAAAATTCTCTACATCATCATAAGCCTTCGATTTGCGTTGCACCATATCTTCATCCCAAGATTTAAGCTTTTTAACTATAGCTTCACCTTCAGATTTCGCTTTGCTATATTTTTCCTCTTCGGGTAAATCCTTTAAGATTAATGCGATCTGGTTTTGCACCTCTTTTAATTTATTAACTCTATTGTGCATATCTGTTAGATTTGCCTCAGTTTTAGTTTTGAAATCATGAGTTTCTTGATACTCCAGCTGTGTTATGTCATATAATGGGTTTGGCAGTATATTGAATGTGACTTTAGATAATTTATCCTCTTGCGTAATGGTAGCTGTATAGGCATTTGGCATCGCCTTATGACCTCTAAAAGAACCTTCAATGTAAGCCGTAGGCGCTCCAGGTAAACTGTTATATCTCATGTCCCATACAAAACGGTTAAGTCCAACTTTATGTGATAGTACAGGCTCAGGCGAAGGGCCACCAGGATATCCTAAATACTTAGGATCTGCCTTAGAACTAACGGTTCTTACCAAATTTCCGGCCTTGTCTTTTATGACTAAAGTCAATGCCGTATCCTTTTTTGAAGTGGGTAAATAATAGTAAAACACAACACCGTTAGCAGGATTAACACCTTGTGAATCATCTGTGCCTAAGAAGCTATCTGAATTACCATTTAATTGACTTCCCCAATTTCCGATCACTGCGTCCTCTGGTTCAATTAGTGCAAAGGACTTAGCGTTGCCTTCAAACTGTCGTAGTAATCCCAAATCATCGAATATCCAAAAAGATCGACCCATGGTGGCAACACTTAAGTCATCATGACTAACTTTTAAATCGGTAATAGGTGTGATAGGTAAATTCAATTGAAATGATTGCCATTGTTTTCCGCCATTCCAAGAGATGTACATTCCTAATTCTGTTCCGGCAAAAAGCAAATCTTTTCGCTTGGTATCTTCGCGAACAACTCGGGTGTAAGCCCCTGTTGGGATACCAGAACTGATATTGGTCCATGATTTACCATAGTTTGTCGTTTTATAAATAGCAGGCGTATAATCATTAAATTTGAATCGTGTGGTAGCAATATAAGCTGTTGCCTTATCGTGAGGAGATATTTCAATCGAATTGATTAAGGTCTCAGGGAGATTCTTCGGTGTTACAATAGTCCATGATGTGCCACCATCTTTAGTTAATTGCAAAACGCCATCGTCGGTCGCAGTCCAGATTACCCCTTTTTCATATGGCGACTCAACAACATATGAGAGTGTACCATAATTCTCGGCGCCTACCGCCTCGTTTGTATAAGGACCACCACCTTTGCCTTGTTTTTCCTTTTCATTGTTGGATAAATCGGGAGAAACTTCTTCCCAATTTCTACCCTTGTCTCTCGTGCGTAATAACACTTGTGCGCCATGATAATAGGTGTCTGGTTCATGTTGTGACCAGATGATTGGTGCATTCCAATTATATCTGTATTTCATATCCTTAGAATCTCTACCCAAATACTGGATAGGAGCCGCCATAATCTGAGTGCTGGCTTTTGCTTTAGTATCTAGGATTTCAATGGTTCCCAAATAACTACCTCCCAATACGTATCTCGGATTGTCAGGGTCAAAAGCTAAAAAGGCACTTTCTCCACCGGCAGAAGCGGACCAATTATGTTCATCTATACCACCGCTCCCTAGCGCAAGATTGCTGATTTTTACCGAAGAATTATCTTGTTGCCCTCCATAAAGATTGTAAGGAAACAGATTATCCGTATTCACTCTATAAAACTGAGCAGTAGCCATTCTGTTTTGTGGCGACCATGATTTTCCATAATTATAAGATACAGCAGCACCACCATCATTGGCAATAATCATATTTTTACTATTGTTTGGGTTGATCCACAGATCATGATAATCGCCATGGGTGCCGGTTATTCTCGACCAGGTTTTTCCACCATCGATAGAGCGTTGTGCACTGGCATTTAAAACATATACGCTTTCGGCGTTATTAGGATCGATAAACAACTCGATATAATACCAAGCTCTTTGAATAAGACTGTGGTCTGAAGAGATTCTAGACCAATTTTTTCCAGCAGTGTTAGAAACGAATAAGCCCCCTAATTCCTTATCAGAATCACTCTCAACCAACGCATATACCTTATCAGAATTTGAGCGACTCACAGCAATAGCCATCTTGCCTTTCTCTTTAGGTAGGCCTTGGTGTATCGTGTGCCAAGTATGTCCGCCATCCGTAGTTTTGTAAAGACCACTGCCAGCACCACCACTAATCACTTTCCATGGCTTGCGCTGATGTTCCCACATGGCCGCATACATCACTAAAGGATTGTTAGCGTCCATTGATAATTCGGCAGCTCCTGTGAGATCATTTACATAAAGCACTTTATTCCAATTTGCACCGCCATCTACCGATTTAAAAATACCCCTGTCTTCATTAGGACCATACAATGCACCTTGTGCGGCTACGAAAAGGATATCTGGGTTTTTAGGATGTATCACTATTCTTGAAATATGCTGCGTCGCTTTTAGACCTACATAACGCCATGTTTTTCCTGCATCAGTAGATTTATAGACACCATCGCCGTAGGAGGTCATTACGGCTCTTGGTGCATGTTCACCCATGCCCACATATACGGTGTTTGGGTCACTTTCGGAAACGGCTATGGCGCCTACTGAACTGGTTTTAAAATAGCCATCCGAAATATTATTCCATAGCTGCCCACCATCTTCAGTTTTCCAGAGTCCACCACCTGTATTTCCCATATAGTAAGTCATGGGATCTCCTACGACACCAGATGCGGCAACAGACCTACCTCCTCTAAAAGGACCAATGTTTCTGTACTTTACGGATTTAAAAATAGAATCCATGGATTGTGCTAAGGCTGCTGTAGCTATAAATAATAATAGTACGGAAAACGTGATTTTTTTCATTGTGTTGGTTTTAGTGTAATCAGTTCTGATTTAAATATCTAATTTAGCAAATAAAAACCGAATTAAAAATCCATGACATACTAGGGTAGAGGACTGGAGTCATTAATTTTGGTGATTAGGCTTGTACAAGTCATAAATTGTAGACAGTGGTATCATTTTGTTGTTTTTTTGTATTCAAATCTTTCGGCTAAATTCAGTTTTCAAATTTTCAGTGTTTGAGTAAATTCTGTCAATGTATTATTCCGTAATGTTTTTCGAATCCGTTTGACTGCGCAATTCTGTTGCTAGCTAAATTATATGCAACGTTCCTATTTTAGATTTCAATTCAATTTTTGGTTCGATTCCTTCTCGGCGTTTTTCATTTTAAAATAATTGATAAAATTCGTAACTGCAATTATTAACCAAACGCTTCTTACAATCCAAATGTTTATTGAATATCCAAACATGGAATGTTCAGGTTCATCTAGATATCCAATAAATAATTAAGGTTCCTAATAGTCCAAGTCTTATACATAAATTTTTGGTGTTCATTATTTTACTTAAGTCGAATTATCCAAATAATAGTCCTTGATGACACATTTTGAGGTGCGAATTTTTTAATAATGAACAATATTACTTTCTAAAAAATAGAATAATTTTTACTTTCGCTAAATACAAAACGAACTGTTTTGCAGTTCTTTACTTTAATTGTCATCCTATAAAATGTACTATAATAGCGTTCTAATCAACATAGGATTACAATAGCATAAATTACGATATTACTTGCCAACCAGCTTCTTTGAAAGTTATTTTTTAACTGAATGTTTCGCAAACCATGCAGTAAGATAACCATGTGTTCTTAAGAAATTTGAAGGTTTACTAGACGTACCATGATACTCTTCATTGAATCGAATCATTACCGTTGGAACTTTATTCATCTTTAAGGCCTGGTAATATTCTTCGGTTTGTGAGATTGGCGTTCTAAGATCGTTTTCACCACACATCAGCATCGTTGGTGTTTTTACATTGCCAACATACATTAATGGTGATCTTTTTATATGTTCCGTAGGATCTTCCCATGGAAATTTTTCAAAGTTGTAATACCAGCCAGAACCATCTGTGGTACCTACAAAGGAAAACCAATTGGTGACAGGGTAGTTGACTGAAGCTGCTGCAAAACGATCTGTTTGTCCAACAATCCAACTGGTTAATACACCACCGCCACTGCCTCCATAGACATACATTCTGTTTTCATCAATATACCCTTTAGATATGACCTCGTCGACACCAGCCATTAAATCATCATAGTCATTGCCAGGATAATCATTTTGGATGGCATTTGCAAAATCATAACCATAGCCTGTAGAGCCTCTAGGGTTCGTGTATAGAACAACCTGATCTTGAGCAGCATGAAGTTGAAAGTTGTAGTTGAACCCTATGTTATACATGCCATGAGGTCCTCCATGAATTCGGAGCACCAAAGGATATTTTTTTTTTGGATCAAATTGTGGGGGTTTTACAATCCAACCCTGTATTTCTTTACCATCTACTGACGGATATTTTATTTCTTCAACCGCTCCAAATTTTACATTATAGAAAATATCGCTATTAACGTCTGTGAGTTGCATCATTTTACTAGGACTGTCTAATTTAAAAGCCATTATGTCGTTAGGATTGTAAGGGTTGCTCCAAGTCGCTACCGCCATTCCGTTGGCAATATCACCAAGGTTTAACATATGATTGCCCGAAGTTACCTTCTTAACTTTTCCATTGGTGTTTGCAAAGTAAACATTGCTTTGACCAAATTCACTAACACTAAAATAGACACCGTCACCTTTGGCAGACCATATTGGAGCCCCTGGTGTTTGGTCGAGATTATTACTAATACACTTGATGCCTGAACCGTCAAGATTCATCAGATACATTTTTCGGTCTTTATAAAAGTTCTTTGTCCATGTAGAGCCTATGAATGCTACTTTAGATCCGTCAGGTGAAATTCTAGGCGTGGATTCAGTCCCATCGCGTGTTGTTAGTTCATCGATTTTTAAGGTAGTAATATTTACGGCATATAGGTTGGAGTGATCTATGGCATATTCTGCCTCAGGTTTTCTGTAACTATTAAAAAGTATAGATTTGCTATCTGCAGTCCATGCTATTCCGTTGGAAACATTCCAATCCCCTGTTGTGATTTGTCTTGCAGAACCGCCATCAGCTGGTACGATGAATAACTGGTTGAATCCTCTATCGAGAAATCCGACACGATCTCGTGAATAACTGACTTGATCTATAACTTTAGGCGCCTCGGTCCATTTTGCTCCCTTTGGTGATGCGGGCACACCTATTGCTTTTAATGCAGGATCAGCATCCACATGCATAGTAAATGCAATAAACTTACCGTCGGGAGACCACTCCATACTTGAGGCTGATTTTTTCAGTTTGGTGATTTGGGTAGGGTCACCTTCAACACCAAAGTACTTCACGTATATTTGAGTTCCTGCTGGTTCCCCTTTTTTTGTAAAGGCAATTTTGTTGCCATCCGATGACCATTTTCCGTTTGACCCCTTTAGAAAAAAACGGTTCATTGTACCGTCGTTATTCATTATCCAAAGATCGGTTTCACGCTTATCATCCACTAAGTTGATCCAAGATCTGGAGTAAAGCACCTGTTTGCCATCGGGCGAAAGTCTTGGGTTAGAGGCCCATTCATAATCTTCGTAGTGCTCTAGAGACAGATGTGTTGTTTCCTGCCCAAAAAGTGGAAATATGACCAAAAATATGAGTCCGATTGTGAGATTTTTCATTTTCTTAAGTGTTTGTTTAGTGATAAATGATTCGATACCAGTCGCTTCTCGTAAAGTTAGTGATTTATTTGAAAACAAAAAAAGCCTCCCTATAATGCCAAAATAGAGCAGTATTCGAAACGATTAGGTCTATTGCTTCCTTAAGCATATTAATTTTTAATTTCTAAATTTTCAAGGTTTGGTCAAATGCAACATGTCGGTTGGTGTAAGGTTTAGTTGCGCTACTTATTATCTCAAGCTGGTTTTTGTTTAGCATCATCTTATACAAAAGGATGAAAAAAATCAGCTGGTTTTAATAATTGTCTTCTCCAGTTCGCTTCCCTAGGATGTTACCTTGTTGAGCAACTAAGTTAGCCAATACAAATCGAATAGACCCGAGCGAAGCAAACTGGCAAAGCAAAATACACAAGTGTTTACGTAAATAGGCTAGAACTAGCAACCCGGCTGAAGGACTCAGTCGGGCGCGTGAGTTATATAGAGTGTTGGAAGCTGGCTTTATTGATTTTCTAGTATTGAAGGTAATATGTAGTCAGTCATTATTTTGTCTGCGTTCAAATGTGCACTTGGTGAATTATAAGCAGAAGCCGTAATTACGACAACAAAAGGAATGTCTTTAAAAATAAAAATCTTATTTCCGCCGCGACCACTGCAATAGGATACTTCATATTTTTTATTCTTAAGTTTAAAAGTTTTGTTCCAAAATAAATAGCCATAAGAACCTCCATCAGGGGATCGTTTTACCTGTTTACCTAAACTTTTTTCAATCCATTGTTTGTTTAAAATTTGTTTTCCATTCCAAAGCCCTTTATTTTTATATAATTGACCATATTTAGCAAAATCAATAGCTCTTAACTGTATTCCACCAGCAGTATTACCAACTTTTTGAGGTGTGTATTGCCATTTATAATTGGTAATACCAAGAGGAGCAAATAATTTTTTATCAGCATAAGAAACTAAGCCTTTGGGGACAGATTTGTGAATAATATCTCCTAAAACCACTACGCCTGCTGTAAAGTAAGCATAGTCTTTTCCGATTATTTTATCTGTTTGCATAGGTAAATCTAGAGTGAATTTCACCCAGTTATCTGTAGGATACATGTTCTCCTCATTTCCTAGACTACTGTAATCACTATCATCACCAAGAAATCCAGAACTCATCGTTAAGAGCGATTTTAGCGTTACAGAATTTTTTTTCTTACTATAATTTTTATAGGATTTCAAATCGTAAAAATCTTTTAGTAAAGCATTTTCGTTTTTTATAAAACTTTCTTCAATGGCAATTCCCATCATCGTAGAAGCGATTGATTTTCCCACAGATCTCGGATCGTGCAAACTACTTCTGTTTTCACCATTAAAATATTCCTCTATTAAAAGCTTACCACCTTTTATAACGATAATTCCATTGATGTTTTCAAACCTTTTTTCAGCTATTTTTCTATTTAGAGCCTCAATTTTTGCGCTATCAAAACGATCATTAGATACTTTCCAACCACTATTAGGTTGTATTTTTTGAAGAGGAATTAGGCTTTTGTCAACAGGTATTTTTGCGGCTTCTATAGCGATTTTTCCTTTGGCTAAAACCGCACCAACTGCTAGTGTTGCCTGATTTATATAAGATCTCACTTCTATGCTTAAAGTATGATTGCCTTCCGCAAGTGCATCTTGTCCGCCACCGATTTTCATAAATTTGAGCCACATAAACCAACCCCAATAATCAATTTGTTCGGGATAAGCCAGAGGAACTATATGCTTAAGTTGCTCTGTTTTACTCTCTTTTGATCCTGCACCTTTATTTAAGTTTTCTACATAGAGTATGTCTCCATCGACTAAGAATGAAAATTGAAAATTCCCTTTTTCTAATAATTCATTTTCTGTTAAATTTGGTGCTAATAGTTGAAGGCTTTCTATAAGTGGTTTTTCTAATGTAAAGTGAATGTTTAAAAATTTATCTTTGTTTAGTGTGAAGCTATTTGAGTAGTTATGTTTTGTAGGCTTAATTTTTGTAAAGTCATCTTTTGAAAAATACAAATTCTCTATTTCTTCCGTATAAACATCTTTTGACTGCTTACTACTTTTACACGAGATTATTAAACAAGCAATACCTACTAAAAAATAGTTTGATTTCATATTTGTCATTTAATTTTTAAACAAAAATATCGTTTTAAAAGGCTCTATAATTGTATAGAATTAAAATTTATGAGATTTTTTTCAAGAGATTAGAAGGTGTTTAAGCCGCTAATTTAGTGAACTGCCACAGTAATTTCCCTAAGTAGGCGAGTTCCAGCAACCCGCTATAACTAATCAGTCGGGTTGGTTAATTATACACTTTGCTAGCAAGCGTATTTTGTTTTCCCCGTTTTTTATTAAGGCATTGAACATCAAAATTTGGATAATCATATAGAAACAAGAACTTGCAGTAGTGACTTTGTGGATGCTGCTACTTGTCCAATTCCCTAACTTCCAAAAAACATCATTGCAAAAAAGGAAAGATTATCTCCAACAGTGGCATTCGTTAAGAAACTCAAATGCCACAAATGCCATATAAATCCTATTATTAGATGTTTTTGCCAAGGTTTTATAGGTTTAATTCTTCTTGTAAGTAGCCTCTCCAGACATATTAATCCATGATACAGTAAAGAAAAGTTCCGTCTTCCACAAGTAATTGATTATTTCTCCATAATTGTGTCGTTTTAATAATTGTCTTAGCCAGTTGGCTTCGCTCGGGTGTTATATTAGTTAGCAACTAACAAATTTAAAAAAACGAAGCAGAGGGAAATCTGCAAGATTTTGCGAGTACAAACAGAAAACACAATGCACGATACACTTCTTAAGTTTACGATGCATTAAATTAGATAAATAAACAGAAAAGACAAAGGTTAGGACTAAGGCTTGTAGTACGTTTTCTATATTAAAATTAAACGTTATTTAAGCATTTCAGGCGACGCAACTGTTCTAAATCCAACATGGTCAGAACCAGAATCAGGGCTCATTCCCATTTTAGCAGATATTCTAAAGCTTGCACAATAGGAGGCATTACAAAGGAAAGATCCACTTTTAATAACACGTTCTTGTATATAAGGATTGCTCGGGCTGAAGCCTTTAGATGCACCTTTAGGATTAACTAAATTGGTACTGTCTTTTATAGTTTGGTAGTAACTAACATTAAAATAATCGCTGGTTATTTCCCAAACGTTACCAGACATATCATAGAGACCAATAGTGTTTGGCTCGTAAGATTTTACAGGTGAGATGTATTTAAATCCATCAACGGGTTCATTGAGCGTAGGAAAAGTGCCTTGCCATGTATTTGCTTTTTTATTTAATTGCTCAGCATCATTTCCCCAAGTAAAAATAGCGTCATTATTTTTTCCTTGCGCAGCGGCTTCCCATTCCGCTTCAGTAGGTAATCTTCTATTCGCCCATTTGCAATAAGCAAGAGCATCTTCATAAGCTATATGTACAACAGGATAATCGTCTTGTCCTTCAATAGAAGAATCAGGTCCGTGCGGATGTTGCCAGTTAGCTCCGGTTTTCCAGGTCCACCATTGGGCATAGTTTTGCATGTTTACCACGGCATTTACATCTTTGTTAAAGATTAAACTTCCTGCTTGTAATAGTGAATCGTGAGGTTTTGGTGTGCCAGGTGGTACGTCTTTTACCATTTCATTCCAATCAACTAGGCGTTCAGAAACGGTTACATAATTCGTTGCCTTAACAAAGGCCCTAAATTTTGTGTTCGTAACTTCTGTTATATCAATAAAGAAACCATCTACAGTGACATAATGCGCTGGCTTTTCTCTTGGCATAGCATATGAGTCAGAATCTTTAGCCCCTTGTAAAAAGGTTTTACCTTTTACCCAAACCATGCCATCTGGAGTCTTAACATTAGAAATGGTCGTTGTCTTTTCTAGGGTGTTTGCAGTAGTTGTTTCTTCAGTCCGATCTTTACATCCTACAACAAAAACAAAGAAAATACAGCAGTAAATACAACTTAAACAGGCTTTTAGAGACATCACTTTTTATAAAAATTAATTCGGATCGTAAAAGTATTAGTTTTGAACCGATAAATAAGATATTAGTATTTTTTTTTCAAAATTCAAAATTTACCATTCAAATCTAAAGTCTCGATGTCTTTATTTTTTTCTAAAAGGAATGAGTATTACAAAAATCAGGAACACAATGCTAAGCCACAAAAAGATTAAATTCGATAAGGTTCTTGGTGCTATTGGAGCCCTAACATCATTTAGTTTCTATAATTTCATCTAAAACAATCAAGAAATACTGCTACTAGCCCCGCGATCAATACCTGCCGAGGCGAGATGAGCTGGAAAACCCAGCATACGCATAATTTCTTTAGTGACTGGAATTAAAAACGGGGCACCTGATGTAAATTCAATTTCTCTAGCAGTGATCATAAAATCCTTTTGACGCCCAAAAATTTAGGATTATCCGACAAGGACTTTTAAGGTTTCGAAACACAAATAGGTGAATTATTTAAACCAAGTTTTAATGCGTTTCAGTTGTCGCTTGGCGTTAGAGTTATAATCTGTAGGGGCAGCTCCATATAATTTTTGGGCAATAGTTTCGATTTTCGTTTCTATATCCATATCCCATCGATGTAGAGGTTTAATATTTGTTTTACAATTTTCTGCTCGTTTAATAGCACCCTATCCACCTTTAGCGTGGATATTTGCTACTGCAACACAAACGTTTTTAGTTTTAGCGAAGTCTTTTACCAATTCTATTTCTTCATTACTATCGGACTTAAACGTATTGATAGCAATAATAGGGGTTAAAACTAACTGTTTTATAAGTTTGGTACATAAATTAAAGTAATGAATAATATAAGATATATAAATAAAAATATATGAATGGTTTAATTTACTTTCGCATCGAAAGTAAATTAAACCATTCATATATTGGAGTAGTCAAAGACAACTCAAAAATAGATTTTATTGATTGGGTATTAAAATTGAACACAAACTAATATTAAATTACAAATTTGACTTATGAAAAAACTACTAACTTTATTTATGTTTTGTATTAGCTTTACGGCTATTTCTCAAGATATTGAGCGCGAATATGTTAACGGGAGAATTATTGTCGAAGGCAATGATATTGAAGGTATCACCATTTATAACACTTCATCCAAAATGGGCACAGTGACAAATGAAAATGGGGAGTTTATAATTGCATTAGCCTCAAATGATCTTTTAGAAATTAGAGCCTTACAATATCAAAATTTTGATGTTAGAGTTAGTGAAGCGATTTTAGAATCAAAAAAATTAACTATTTTTTTAATTGAAGAAATTAATAAATTAGATGAAGTTATAGTCACAACCAAAGAACTTACAGGTGACATTCATACAGACCTTAAGAATATAAAAACATTTAACCCAAAACTTGATGTTGTTTATTTTGGAATAAAAGATAATGACGTGTATGGCTATAATGATGACGATGGAAGCCAGATTGAAAATGAAGGCATGCACTCGCAAGCCCAAACTATGGTAAATGGTTTAAATATTGTAAACGTTGTTGATCAATTATTGATACCACTTTTTAGATCTGAAGTGAAGGATAAAAAAGCAGTAGGAGTACCTGAAGTACCAGCAAAAGCTATTAAATACTATTTTGGTTCTAATTTTTTAGTTGAGAATTTTGATATACCAGAGTATCGAGTAGAAGAATTTATTAGATATGTTGAAGACGAATCGTTTGATTTTAACTTGTTAAACTATGGTCATGAAATAGAGTTTCTTGAACTGCTTAGTGAAAAGAGTAAAACATTTTTAAAAACTAAAAGCGATACCTAACCCTAGAATACGTTTTTTAAACTTTTCGCAGATTAAAAATTAACAAAATGAGCTAAAATCACTGTTTTATTAGTCTAATTTGAGATGCTTTAAATTATAATTCTTTGCGTTTGTTTCGCAATCTTTGCCAACATTTATCTATAAGGTTTTAGATATGCTGCTTTTTTTATCAAGCTTTTTTTAAGACTTGTCTATACCAGTTCGTATCTCTCGGATGTTACGTGTTTAGGTAACTAAATTAGAAAACAAGTCACGGGTAGAAAATGTTAGCAGACCCGAATGAAGCGAAATGGCGAAGCAATTTTTGTAAGCAAGCTAAAACGAGCTATTAAGTATACACGGTGTGCTGTACGGGTCTTATTTTACGCTACTTTTTTTTCAGGCTAACAAACCACATCTCAATTTCGCCTTTACCCTTTACTTTGATTCTTTCACGATTTTCGAAAGCAAAATCAGAGTCGTATTTCAGCAATTTATAGGTGAATTGACTAATATTAACCTTTCCGGCTTTACCTGAACTTTCCAGACGACTTGCAGTGTTCACGGTATCCTCCCAGAGGTCATAGTGGTACTTCTTTATACCAACAATTCCGGCAACTAGGGCCCCGTATGAATTCCTGCTCGCATTTCAAAGGCGTTACGCCATTAGAGGTTATGCATATCTTGTGTTTAATTATGAAAGCCTGCACCTCAAGTGCTACTAAGACTGTTTTGTTCACCGAATCAACTGTGGTAATGAGCAATCCTTTTACGGCCATGTATGCATCTCTAGTGGTCTTTATCTTCTCAAGACCATACTTGGTGCTAATGCCGTCAAAGACTTCAGGACAGATGTTTAATTCAAATACTAACTTTTGAGCATTAAGTTTTTTACTTGCCCTCTTGTATATCCGATAGCCCTAGAAAGCGCTTCGGCTTTTAATGCATGTTTGAGAGATTCTTCATTATTTATCCTGGGCATATCGTTATCAAAAAAGTATATTCTAAATTTTTAATGCCTTCATCAAATAATGCAGAACTAAGTCCGAGAAGTGTATTAACCTTTGTGCTCTCCTCAGAAGGCCTAACAATTATCGTTTTTAAACGATCAACCTTTTTATTCTGACGAAGTAGGGGCGTAGGTGAAAGTCCTAATAAGAATATTAGAAAGGACAAGTAAATAAATCTTCGTTTCCGTTTTATCGAAATTAACTTCGTATCGTACAAAATAATAGTGTTGAGAAGTAGAATTAATTTAGGTATTGGTTAGCGGTTTGTCATAATGAAGGCCAACAATGGGATATAGTTACTAACTGTATTAACACTTTAGAGCTAAGATAAGTAAGTCTTTTGTTTTCATAAATGATCGATTGGCGACGTGAGGATAAATTTTTGTTGTTTTAGTTAAGCTAACAACAGTGCGACTGAACAAGGCTAGAGCGTTGTAATAGGCTGCTTTATGGGCTAGGACTTTGACGCTAGCTTCAGGGTCGCGCATAAAAAAAGTCTAGCACTTTTGTGCTAGACTTTTACTGCTGTAGCGAGAACGAGAATTGAACTCGTGACCTCCGGGTTATGAATCCGACGCTCTAACCAACTGAGCTACCTCGCCATTATTGCGGCTGCAAATATAGAAACAAATTCTACGACAACAAGCATAACATTCTAAAAAAATTATTTTTAGTTTAAAGTTTTGAATTGCCCTATAAATGTATATATTGAGCCCATAATATAATGCACTTATGGACGATAAAGAAAAATATGAAATGGAGTTTGTAATACAGGCTTCTCCTTCACTCTTATATACATATATATCAACACCTTCAGGCTTATCAGAATGGTTTGCTGATAATGTAAATTCTCGGGGAGAATTATTTACTTTCATTTGGGATGGCTCAGAAGAGCAGGCCAAATTATTGAGTAAAAAGAATGGTGAACGTATAAAATTTCGTTGGCTAATTGATGATGAGGACGGTTCAACGTGTTATTTTGAAATCCGTATTCAAGTTGATGAAATTACTAAAGATGTATCGCTAATGATTACTGATTTTGCCGAAGACGACGAAGTTGAAGAAGGAAAAATGTTGTGGGAAAATCAGATAGGAAGTCTTAAGCAAGTTTTAGGTTCAGCATAAGGACGAATTCACTATTCTACTATATATTTGTCTCGATTTAATTTTAAAGAAAATCGAGACTTTTTTTATGGTAAATTTTAACGGGACACTGCATCCTCTAAACGATACAACATTAACAACTCAAAATAGAGGTTACAAATATGGCGATGCTCTTTTTGAAACGCTAAAGGTCGTTAATGGTAAAATCTTTTTTTGGGAAGATCATTATTTTAGACTCATGGCATCGATGCGCATTCTGAGAATGGATATTCCGATGCACTTCACTATGGAATTCCTTGAGGCTGAGATTTTAAAAACAGCCGAAGCTAATGGTTTATTAAATGCATCAGCTCGAGTACGTTTAAATGTAGATCGAGGAGAAGGAGGTACATATTTACCTTCTGATAAAGCAGAGGTGAATTTTAATATTATTGCCGAACCTCATTTAAATCCATTTTATACCATAGATGCCAACGCTAAGAATATCGTAGATTTATACAAAGACTTTTTTATGGCTCCAGGCTTATTGTCGGGTTTAAAATCTAATAATAAAGCGATTCAAGTGATTGGGAGTATCTATGCTCAGGAAAATGACTTGGACAATTGTTTAGTTCTTAATACCAATAAAAGTGTTATTGAAGCTTTAAATGGCAACTTGTTTTTGGTAAAAGGGGATAAGATAAAAACACCACCATTAGAAGATGGTTGTCTTAAAGGTGTCATGCGAAAGCAAATTTTAGAGTTATTGGCTAAGGATGTTAACCTTTTTGTAGAGGAAGCTTCTATAAGCCCTTTTGAACTTCAAAAAGCGGATGAGCTGTTCGTTACCAATGTAATTAAGGGCGTCATACCTATAACACAATATCGTAAAAAAGAGTATGCAACTGACTTTGCACAGCGCCTTGTGATAAAGTTAAATGCTAAATTGAGATTGGGATAGGTTAAAATTACTACATCGTATCCGTTATTGCGAATGAAGTAGGACTGAAGCAACTAGTAATTAGCTTATGTTTCTGTTAAGACTAGTGAAAATGATTAAAATTCGTGTCTTATTAGTTTTTTTCGATTCAATTATAACTAGGATTTTCAGGTGCATTAGACCAAATACTATAATCGCCACCAAGTTCTAACATTTTTTCGCGCCAAATAAAACTACACGACTTAGCTATAATATCATTATTATAAACATTTTCTGTCACTAACCAAGCATTAGACTGAAGTTCGTTATCTAATTGATGTTCGTCCCAACCAGAATAGCCAAGAAAGAATCTAATTTCGTTCTGAGATAGTTTTTCGTCATTAATAAGATCGATAACAACGTTAAAATCTCCTCCCCAAAAAATACCATTAGATATTTCGATACTGTCAGGAATTAACTCTGGTGATTTATGAATAAAGTAAAGATTGTCTTGTTCTACTGGACCTCCGTTATACACCTTAAACTCAGATTCAGTGCCTTCAATAAGGTCTTTAAGGTTATAATCTAAAGGTTTGTTTAAGATAAATCCAACCGACCCTAAGGCGTTGTGATCCGCTAAAAGAATCACAGCACGATTAAATGAAATATCTCCAATTATGGATGGTTCAGCAATTAGTAAATTGCCTTTTTCGGGTTTGGTCATTGCTTTATCTGCTTTTACGACAACTAAAATTATAATATTTTTCTTAAACAAACAACTAATACCCCTTAAAATTAAGGTAAAAAAGGCCTGCTCAATGAGCAGGCCCTCTGTATTTTAAAGAAAAAATGTCTTAGTTTACAGCACTACTTAAGTCAGAACCTGCCTTAAATTTTACTACATTTTTAGCTTTAATCTTGATAGTTTTTCCAGTTTGTGGGTTTCTTCCATCTCTTGCAGCTCTTCTAGATACTGACCAAGAACCAAATCCTACTAAAGATACTCTGTTACCTTTTTGTAAAGATCCTTCGATGTCAACTAATAAAGAATCTAATGCTTTTTTTGCAGCTGCTTTTGTAATACCAGCATTCTCTGCCATACCATTGATTAAATCTGTTTTGTTCATAAATATTAAGTTTTAAATGTTAAAAAATCGACTTTTAAATAATAGTTGTTAAAAATCCTTACACAAAATTATTAGGAATATTCAGCTACACAAGTAATAGCAAGGGAAATACGACTTTTTGTTAATAACTTAAAGCATTTGTTAATAAAGGGATGTGTTTCATCGGTTTTTTATTAAACCAATGATAATAAGGGTTTACAGCAGTTTTGCAGATTCAGAAAATTGATACCCATTTAAGAGCGACTTTATATCCATTTTTCGCTTTCCGGGGAGTTGAATTTCTTTAATACTAATGTAACCCCCTTGGCAGGATACTTTTACGTCCTCTTTAGATGAAATAATGCATCCATTTTCATAGCTATGATCTGCAATGCATTTTTCAATGCCATAAAGCTTAACGGTGAGCTGTTCTTGGTCTTTATTATCTAGATAGCACCAAGCTGTCGGAAAGGGGTTTAAACCTCTAATTTTATTATATATCGTGTCCATTTGTTGCGACCAATCTATTTTACAATTTTCTCTATCAAGTTTGTAAGCTGTTTTTAGATCTTCAGTTTGTGGTTGAATCGTTGTTGTTACTGAATCTGATTCAATAAGTCGCACCGTTTTAATGACGAGTTTACTCCCAATTGCCATTAAATCATCATGTAACTCACCTACCGTTGTATGAGTTTCAATCGGTGTTTCGTCACTTAAAATGATGGCACCAGTATCAATTTTTTCGTCTATAAAGAAGGTGGTGACTCCAGTTTTAGTATCTCCATTAATAATAGCCCAATGAATAGGAGCCGCTCCTCTGTAATTTGGCAATAAAGAGGCATGAAGGTTAAATGTGCCATATTTTGGCATTTGCCAAACCACTTTAGGTAACATTCTAAAAGCAACAACGATTTGTAAATTGGCTTCTAAAGCCTTTAACGCTTCAATAAAAGTGTCCGCTTTTAAATTCTTAGGTTGTAATACCTTTAAATTATGCTCTAAAGCAAATTGTTTTACTGCCGATGCTCTTAATTTTTGACCACGACCTGCAGGACGATCAGGAGCAGTAATAACGCCAACCACATTATAATTTGCATCAATGAGTGCTTTTAAGGTTGCCACTGCAAAATCCGGTGTGCCCATAAAAATTAATCGCAAGTCTCGTTTTGGTGTCATATAAGTGTATAGGTATTAGCTTGTGTTATTTTAATTTTTTTAATTTCTATGAGTTCAGAAAGATGTTGTAATAGATCGTGTTCAGAACATTTAAGATGCTGCAATAATTGTCGCGAAGATAACTCTTGAGTTTGTAAAGCTTTTAAAATTTGAAGCGTAATAGTCACATTAGTATTCATATTTAATTCTGAAGCTTTTGCGATACATACCGAACATTTACCACAAACAGCATTAGTCTTTTCGCCAAAGTAAGCTAACAATTGCAGGCTTCTGCATCTGGAATCATTTTTAATGTAATTTAAGACAGACTCAATTTGTTGATGTTTTAACGTATGCTGTTGTTCTATCGTTTTCGCAATCGGGTTGATGGTAATAGCATCTTCACGAGGTTTTAAAAAGGTGATTTCAGAATCTGTATTTGCTATTTGTAAACTAATGACTTCATCCTTTTCTAAGCGTTTTAAAAGTTCAATAACGCGTTTTTCAGAAAGATTAGCTTTCTGAGTAATTAAACTTAGATTCACTTTAGTTTCATAATCAAAAATACCTCCATAGGTTCTCAATAAAACTTTAACTAAAATATTTAAATCCAAATGCGTTTCTAAATATTGAAATAAGGACGCATTAGTAGTGATAAACTGAATTTTGGTTCTAAAATTAAAATGCTGCGTTAAAGTGATAATCGCATTTCTATCCAGTAGTAATAAAGCATTATAAGTAATACTTGTATTCAATTTATAGACGTTGCAAAAGGATTTAAAATCGAATTGATGCAAACTATTTTCACCTTCTCCATATGAGATTTGAAAATAGTTACACAACTTATTGTATACTGTTTTTACAAAATCAACGGATGGAAGTGTGCTTAAGAACTGGCGACGAAGATGATCCTCATCAATATGCTGTTTTAAAACAATAGCATATGCTAATTGGCCATCGCGACCTACACGACCTGCTTCTTGGTAATAACTTTCTAAACTTTCTGGTAAATTAAAATGAATTACAGTTTTTACATTAGCCTTGTCAATACCCATTCCAAAGGCTGTTGTTGACACCATAATTAGTTTTTGATTATGCGTCCATTGGTACAGCCGTTCTTGCTTTTCTTTAGTGGTTATGCCACCATGATAGAAAGTAGAAGAGAAGCCCTTGGCTGTTAAAAAATTATGAATATCTGAAGTAGCTCTTCGGTTTCTTACATAAATAATAGAAGACCCATGATGCGTTTTTAAAAGATGTTCTAACTGATATAATTTATCATCCGTATGAATCACACTATAGGCTATGTTAGGTCTTGCGAAGGAGGCTTTAAAGATTTTTGGACTTACAAAATCAAGGTTCTCAATAATGTCGTTCACCACATTGTGCTTTGCAGTTGCTGTTAAAGCAATACAATTAATATGAGGATGCATTTGCCTTAAGGTATCTATGTTTTTATAAGCAGGTCTAAAATCATTTCCCCATTGACTGATACAATGCGCTTCATCTACAGCAATTAAATTGACTTGCATTTGCTGAATACGTTCCTGTACGAGAGGTTGTTGTAAACGTTCAGGTGAGAGGTATAAAAATTTATAGTTGCCATAAATGCAATTGTCTAACTGCGTGTCTAAGTCTTTATAAGACATTCCAGAGGTTAATGCGATGGCCTTTATCCCTTTTGCTTTTAAGGTGTTTACCTGATCCCTCATCAAAGCAATTAAGGGTGAAATCACAATACAAATGCCATCTTGAATTAATGCAGGAATTTGAAAACAAATCGATTTACCGCCTCCAGTTGGTAACAGCGCAAAGGTGTCTTCACGGTTTAAAACCGATGTAATAATATCTTCTTGAAACGGTCTAAAGGACGTGTGATTCCAATACCGTTCTAAAACTTCTATAGGATGCATTACTGCAAATTTAAGGAGTCTAGAATAAAATCCGTCCTATTTTTAATACTACCGAAAGGAACATCTATTAGTTGGTAGCCAAAACGCTTGTAGGTTTTTAACAAATGCTCATGTATTGCAATCGCTTCTTCAAAGCTTTCGTAACGTTCATTATCACTTGTAAAGATGTCTTGCCAAGGGGCTAAAATAAAAATAGAATCGTATTTATGAGTTTCACAAACTTCTACAAAATGCGCAGGATAAGGGGCTCCAGTATAATCCATATAGGCTAAAACATCTGGTAAACCTCGGTCTAAAAAAACAACAGTTTCAGATTCTTTTGCGGCATCCCGAAATTGTTGTGTTCGTCCTTCGAGGAGCTTTTTACTGAATAATAAAGGTTCCGTTAAAAATAATTGCTCAATGCCGTCTTTTCTGGCTTGTAAGGTGACTTGTCTGGAGATTTCATCATAACATTGAAAACCGAGTGCTTTTAAATGATTAATTAGTGTTGTTTTTCCGGTTCCAGGACCACCAGCTATGACAACTGTCTTTGGACTCAAATTAGTAATATTTTTGTGGTTCACCATTTAATCTTTCAAATTTATAGTACAATATTTTCTCCCCGAACTAATTAGCGTGTCAAAACCAAAACAATCGTTTCTTTAACGATCCCTTTAGGAAATTGGGAAAATATGATAAATCGCGAATTATATTTTCGGTTTTAAAAATGTAAAGTTAAACGTATCTTTGCGACTTAAAAAGTTTACTATGGATAGCTCTAAAGAAACAGACGAATTTTACGAGAAACTAAAGCTACAATTATACGA
This sequence comes from Flavobacteriaceae bacterium, assembly GCA_034112185.1. Taxonomy (GTDB): domain Bacteria; phylum Bacteroidota; class Bacteroidia; order Flavobacteriales; family Flavobacteriaceae; genus Winogradskyella. Next base: position 21,885 of record JAWUVW010000037.1, read on the forward strand.
TACAGCTCTTTGGCCAACGGAGTATTTGTATAAATTTATTGTCCTTTCTAAAGGCTCTGGAGTTAATTATATTGAAGCTCTGTTTGATAATTTAGGAGCCGTTATTTCAACACACGAATCTAAGAAAGGAAAATACACGAGCATTTCTATAAATGTTAAGATGAAAAACCCTGAGGCTGTCATTGCTAAATACAAGGAAGTTGCAGAAAATGTGGAGGGCGTAATTTCCCTATAAAAATTCTTATATCCTTCGTATTTTTTTGTACTTTGCACCAAAACCTAAAAGACTACGGGTTTAAAATTATTTACTACACATTTTACAATTTTGATTGACGATTTAGAATACAATACAGAGCGCGAGCATTTAATAATACCTGAGTATGGACGTCATCTGCAAAAGATGATTAATTATGCCAAGTCTCGCGACACCAAAGAAGAACGCAACAAGCTAGCCAATGCTATAATTTCTGTAATGGGAAATCTACAGCCACATTTAAGAGATGTGCCAGATTTTAAACATAAATTATGGGATCAGTTATTTATTATGGCTGAGTTTGATTTTGACGTAGACTCACCTTATGGTGAACCTTCAAAAGAAGAAATACAGGCACGACCTGGACCTTTAAAATATCCACAAAACCATCCTAAATATCGTTTTTACGGAAACAATATTAAGACTATGGTTGATGTGGCTGTAAGTTGGGAAGAAGGGGAGCTTAAGGAAGCCTTAAAATTCACGATTGCGAACCACATGAAAAAGTGTTTCCTTAACTGGAATAAAGATACAGTTGAAGATGCCGTGATTTTTAATCATTTATTCGAACTTTCTAATGGCAATATAGACCTTAAGAATAGTGATGAAGAATTGAGCGATTCTACAAGTTTGATGCGTACTAAAACTAAATATAGTAACAGTAATAGCAATACCAACAAAAAGGTTAACAATTCGGCTAAGAAAAAATATTCCAACAACAGAAAACGTTACTAACAACGTATGGGGACATTTAAAATAGAAGGAGGCCACCAATTAAAAGGGAAAATTCAGCCTCAAGGCGCAAAAAACGAGGCCTTACAAATCTTATGTGCAGTACTCTTAACTGCTGAAGAGGTTAAGATAGAGAATATTCCAGATATTATTGATGTTAATAAACTTATCGCTTTACTCAGGAAGCTAGGGGTGAAAATCAATAAATTGGCTAAAGGATCTTACGTATTTAAAGCCGATGAGGTTAATTTAAAATATTTAGAATCTGCAGAATTTAAGGAAGACGGAAAAGGTCTTAGAGGTTCTATAATGATCGTAGGGCCCTTATTATCGCGTTTTGGAAAAGGGTATATCCCAAAACCAGGTGGTGATAAAATTGGTCGTCGTCGTTTAGATACGCATTTCGAAGGTTTTATAAAGCTCGGAGCTAAATTCCGTTACAATAGGGAAGATTTATTTTATGGCGTAGAAGCTAAGAGGCTAAAAGGGACCTATATGCTTTTAGATGAAGCTTCTGTAACTGGTACTGCAAATATTGTTATGGCTGCTGTTTTAGCAGAAGGCACAACAACAATTTATAACGCGGCTTGTGAGCCTTATTTACAACAGCTTTGTAAAATGCTGAATCGCATGGGCGCTAAAATTTCTGGTGTTGGCTCTAACTTATTGAGTATCGATGGTGTTGACAGTCTTGGTGGAACAGACCATAGAATGTTACCGGATATGATTGAGATTGGTAGTTGGATTGGTTTAGCTGCTATGACCAAAAGTGAGTTGACGATTACAAATGTAAGTTGGGATGATTTAGGGTTGATACCAAGTGTATTCAGAAAAATTGGAATTACCGTAGAACGTCAAGGAGATGATATCCATATCCCTGCTCATAAAGATGGTTATGAAGTCCAAAGCTATATAGATGGTTCTATATTAACTATTTCTGATGCGCCATGGCCAGGATTTACTCCAGATTTATTGAGTATCATTTTAACGGTTTTAACGCAAGCAAGAGGAAGTGCTATAGTGCATCAAAAAATGTTTGAAAGTCGACTATTCTTTGTGGATAAGTTGATAGATATGGGAGCAAAGATTATTCTTTGCGATCCGCATAGAGCAACCGTTATTGGTCATGATTTTAAATCGACTTTAAAAGCAACGACCATGACTTCTCCTGATATTAGAGCTGGTGTATCTTTATTAATTGCGGCTTTATCTGCTAAAGGAACCTCTGTAATTCACAATATTGAACAGATAGATCGTGGTTATGAAAATATCGACGAACGTTTAAGAGCCATTGGTGCTAAGATTGAACGTTTGGAAGGGAATTAAATAGAGACTATAGACCGTTTCGCTTTTTGAACCAAGAACTAAGATGAGATCAACTATAAAAAAAAAGCTTCAGGTTTACTCTTGAAGCTTTTTTAGTTTATTTCATTTCGATTTCTATCGATAAATTGTTAATTTCAAAGACATTTCGTATTGCTTTACAATGTACTTTCAATGAAGAACTATTTTCATTTCAGTAATGCTTAAAGTGACAGTTCAATGATATAATTACTTCACAGAATAAAAATATTGCTCACTAGTAATTTTCACATCTTTACCTTCATATACCTAAACGTCTTCCATTTTCTGCCGTCCCCGTGCTTTAAAAGTACAGCTAAAGCCCATTTTAGCTGTAAAAAAATGACCTACTACAACAGGTTTACTTTTGCTGCTCGCACGAAAGTCTTCAGCACGGTCTAGCCATTGTTTGCTTTTATTCCAAACATTTTGTTATCTGCTAATGATTTCTCTTGGCATTCCAGGCATTTCTCCGTGGCCTACATTTTTAGCATAAAGTTCCTTAATACAGTCCAAGTTTTTTACTCGCTCACATAGGTCTTTCCAGTTTTTGGCAACATCCTATGTGTTCATTATTCTCTGATTTGTATCTTATTAGATTTAAAGGATGTTAATTTTGTTTTGACGATTTTGGTTTTAAAATGACTATAAAAAAAAGCTCTGAAGACTAATCAGAGCTTTTAAAATTGTTTGTTGAAATGGTTATTTCAGTTTAAGATGCTTGGCATCTTATAAAGACTAACGCTATTAATTTCGGCTTATTGTACAAAAGAGTTAAATAATTAAATATTATATTTAATTAATGTTAATTTAGTGCAGATTTATAAGTTTTTAAGCAGCGTTCTCGCGCCATTTTATGCTCTACCATAGGCTGTGGGTAGGTGAGTTCCTGAAAATCGGGAACCCATTTATTTATGTAGTCTAAAGCTTTATCAAACTTTTGAATTTGGGACGTCGGATTAAAAATTCTAAAATAAGGAGCTGCATCGACACCAGTACCTGCGACCCATTGCCAATTACCTATGTTACTAGACATATCGTAATCGTGTAATTTCTCAGCGAAGTAAGCCTCTCCCCATCTCCAATCAATTAGTAAATGTTTGCATAAAAAACTACCGACTAACATACGCACGCGATTATGCATAAACCCAGTTTCATTTAATTGACGCATACCAGCATCTACAAGTGGGTATCCGGTTTGGCCCTCACACCATCGCTTAAATTCACTTTCATTATTACGCCATTCAATCCTATCATATTTTGGTTTGAAAGCGGCCTTCGACGTATGTGGAAAATGCCATAAAATTTGCATAAAAAATTCGCGCCAAATCAATTCTTGCCAAAAAATCTCATTGGTTTCTGCTATAGCTTTTTTAACCATTCTGCGCACACTGACAGTGCCAAAACGCAAATGAGGTCCTAATCGTGATGTAGAGTCCTTAGCTGGGAAATTCCGTGTGTCTTCGTAGTGTTGAATTAAATGAGGTGTGACTTCATAAGGAGCAATGGGTTGATTAGACGTTTGGAATCCTATTTCTGATAAGCTCAAATTTGGTAACTCTTTATCTGGAATAAGGTTTTTGAAATAAACTTCAGTCTCATAGCTTCTGAAATCAATAGTTTTGAACTTTTCTTTCCAAGTGCGCATGTAAGGCGTATAAACCTTATAGGGATCACCATCTTTTTTTACGACCTCGCTTTTTTCGAAAATGACCTGATCTTTATAGGTTTTGAATGCGATGTCATGTGTCACTAAAAATGATTTTATTTCGGTATCGCGTTCTGTTGCATAAGGCTCGTAGTCGTGATTAGTATATACAGTGTCAATATTGTAATTTTCGATTAACTGTTTGTAAATGTCTTTTGGCTTTCCATAAAACATGGCAATACTGCTATTGTAATCGCCACGTAGAGTTTGCCTCATATGCTGCAGTGTCTCATGAATAAAGGTGACACGAGAATCGCTTTCTGGAAGTTTGTCCAAAATTTCTGAATCGAAAATAAAAATAGGTAAGACGGCGTGTTCTGATTTAAGAGCTTCATAAAAGCCTCTATTATCTTCTAATCTAAGATCTCTTCTGAACCAGAATATATTTGTTTTATTGCTCATTTTAAAGATGTAGTTAATATCACACTCAGTGGACCTGTCAGAAGAAGATTCTGTGAAGATGGTATCGAAGTGCTATTGGTTGGTTTTACTCAGTTGATAAATGCATTGCTTTTGAATGACCTAGATAACTGAATTCATAATAGCTTTTAAAAATTTAAACGTCATATTTACCAAACAGCGCTTCCAACTGTTCTCTTCTGTAATTAAAGACTTGTTCAAGTTTCGGTTTCACTAAAATAGGATGAATTAATTGGCCTAAAATTCCTAAAGGGACTTTATAGTCAATAATGTCTTCCATTTCAACACCTCCATCAATTTCGTGAATGAAATGTTTGTGATGCCAGAATGCATAAGGGCCGTAGAGCTGTAAGTCCACAAAATACTTTTTGTTTTCAAATTGCGTAATTTCACTAACCCATTTGGTTTTTATCCCAGCAACCGGGGTCACACTGTATTGTAGTATTTGTCCAGCATACATAGGTCTGTCTGCACCCGAAATGATGGTCATATTCATTTCTGAGGGTGTTAGTTTAGATAAATTTGCAGGATTACAAAGAAACTCCCAAGCTTTATCTAGAGTTATTGGTAATTTCTGTGTTTTGCGTAGTGTGTATATTTTCATTATTGGACTAATTATTAAAAACGATATATCCGTTGAGCGATGTTGCAATACATAGCCATATGATGTAAGGAAGCAATAGGTATTTCATTTTACTGAGTTTCTCATCACCGAAACTTATAAATAAATAGACTATAATTAATGTTAATGCACTAATGCTTACAAGGGCAATATTGGTTAATCGTTGATTAAAGAACAAATAATTCCAGCTCACATTAAGAATTACCATAACACTATAAATAGCAATGACGAATTTTGAATTTCTAAGAGAAAATAAATACGTAAGATAAATAGAAAAGCAAATCATTATCAGTGTCCATGTTGCTCCGAAAACCCAACCAGGTGGTGTCCAAGGTGCTTTATTCAAACTAGTGTACCAGTCTGATGTAACAGCATCTCCCATAAACCAATTTCCTAAGGCGAGTCCGCCAAAATTTATAATAAGAAATAGTATAAAGAGAAATACCGTTTTCACTTTACTTTTGTTTTAGAACCTCAATTTGTTCTATAATTCCCTGAGCTTCAGCATATTTTTTATCGCTTTCCGATCTATTAGTAGTAGATAGCTTATGCCAATCTGCCATTAGTTTTTCGTATTGTTTTTGAAGTTTGTCTAATTCTGAAGTTTTTTTAAATAATCCGAACATCTTAATCTATTTTAAATTTGAGGTAATCTTTGAACTCATTGGCTTAGTGATAGAGTAGAAGAAATCTAAAAATTCACCGTCCTCATCTACTAAGTACTTTTGAAAATTCCACTTTACGGTAGAGTTCTGTTTTCCATTAAGTGGCTTTTTTGTCAACCATTCATATAACGGGTGCTGTTGAGCTCCCTTGGCATCGACTTTTTCCGTAATCAAAAAAGAAACACCATAGTTCACTTCACAGAATTCTTGAATTTCATTTGCCTTACCAGGTTCTTGTTTTCCAAATTGATTGCAAGGCACACCAATCACTACGAGATTATTTTTGTATTTATCCTGTAATTGTTGTAATTCTTTGTATTGTGGCGTAAAGCCACATTTAGAGGCGACGTTTACAAACAACATTTTTTTACCCTTAAACTCAGATAAATCTATTGGCTGATTTTGCAAACTCTTAATTTCAATATCATAAATAGACGCAGAGGCTTTTTTTACAACGTTATTCTCTGTTGTAGAAATAGTTCCTAAAAACGCTTTTAATGGATTCATAAATTTATATTTTAAAGCTTACAATACCGCAGTCCATTTCAAAAACTTGTCCTGATAAAGATGCTGCTTTTTCCGATAATAAAAATTCAGCCATAGCTGCAACCTCCTGAGGCTGTAGGTACCTTTTTAAAGGGTGACGTTCGTTCATATTCTCAATCATACGCTCGTTACGCAATAATTTTGAAGCCAATTCCGTGTCGGTAACAGTCGGCGCAATTGCATTCACTCTTATTGTTGGTGCGAGTTCTGCACCAAGGGATTTGGTTAAGCCTTCTACGGCAGATTTTGATGCGGCAACGCTGGCATGAAATGGCATACCTAATTTAGCGGCAACAGTACTAAACAATACAATTGAAGGTTTATTTCCATTTTTTAGGGCCGGTAAATATTTTTGGATCGTTTTTACGGCGCCAAGAACATTAATTTCAAAGTCAGCCTTAAAATCATCTAAGCTTAGACGTTTAATAGGCTTTAAATTAATGCTTCCAGGACAGTATACTAATCCATCTACAGATTCTAAATCTGGCAACTCATCATTTATAACATCACATCCGTAATGTGTTAAATTTTCGTGAGTTTGCTCAGGTGCTGTTCTACTTATATTAACGACTTTATATGAAGAAAGCAAAGATGTGACTATTGCATTGCCAATACCTTTGCTTCCTCCAACTACTATAATAGTATTCATATATACTTATGTTGCTGTTAAGGGACGTCCTTTTAGACGTTTTTCAATTTTTTGTTTGATAACTGTCAGACGCTTCATTAAATCCATGAGCTTCGAATCTTTTTTCTCTTTGTATAATTCGTTAACTTCTAAGATAATGTCTTTAGCTTCTCTAGCGGCCATAATTCTCTCACTTGTTGTTTTGAATGAAAACTTTCTGTTTTCAAATTCTAAAGCTTTTTCTAATGTATTCATAGCTTAATTGTTTAAATAATTTTGTAGTTCTGAAATTTTTGAAGCGCTATTAAATTCACCTCCAAAATAGGTTGTCACTGTAGCCGATGTATCATCTTTAACACCTCGCGAAGAAACACATAAATGTTTAGCATCTATAATTACAGCAACGTCTTCGGTTTCTAAAACTGTTTTTAATTCGTTAGCAATTTGATTCGTTAAACGTTCCTGAACTTGAGGACGTTTCGCATAATATTGCACAATACGATTTATTTTTGACAATCCAATGACTTTACCAGATGATTTGTAGGCAATATGCGCTTTTCCGATGATCGGTACAAAATGGTGCTCACAATTAGAATAAAATGTAATATTTTTTTCCACTAGCATTTGATTGTATTGGTACTTATTATCAAAAAGCGCCACTTTCGGTTTATTTTTTGGGTCTAAACCGGAAAATATTTCTTCTATATACATTTTCGCCACACGGTTTGGTGTACCTTTTAATGAGTCGTCAGTTAAATCTAAACCAAGAACATCCATTATTTCTGCAAATAGGGTGGAAATTTTTTGTTTCTTATCTTCATTAGAGAGGTCAAAAGCATCTGGCTTCATAGGTGTCTCTAAACTTGTAAATAAGTGATCATCACCAATATCTTCCGTAGAAAAATCATTGAGTTTGTGACCGTTTGATTTGAAAATTGTATCTGTATTCATTTAATCTTTTTAATGTGCTGTCTCTAAGTACTCCAAACTTCAATCAAAGCACGTGTTATCGTTTTGAAATAGAGTTATTTGTTATCGTTCTTTGACGCGAACATTTAAATCTGCCTTTGTCGAATGTTCTTCTTTTACTGTGTTTGGTAGCTCTTCCTTGTACTCGCGCTCTCCATAATCTAAAACTACTAGGTTTTAATTCTCTTCGCATTAAATTAATAACCTCTTGTTCTTTTAACTCGAACTGAAATGTTATAGCCTCAAATGGCGTTCTGTCCTCCCATGCCATTTCAATAACGCGGTCGATATCTCTTAGCTCTAAAGTCATAAACCTGCAGGCATTGAAAACGCCATATCGTACTTTACTTTTTCATCTAGTAATTTATCAAAAAATTTCTTATTTTCTTTGAAGGTCTTACTGTTTTTGAAATGAATAAAACGGCCTTGTGCATGTATGCTAGAACCGTTTGTTTTATAAATTACAAGCTGATAAAAAGGAATAACCCAAGTAAAGTTTTTTAAGCCTTTATTCATCATTATTAGGATACCTTTAGGTCTTAATTCAATATTGGCATAATTAATATCTGACACCAAATTCATCATCGATGTCATATTTGGACTTACTTCGTCTACAATCATTCGTTTAGAACCAATGCCTCCTAGTTTCAATTTCTGTACCAAACTATAAGAATTACCAATTAAGTCGGCTATTAGTTGTTTGTGGTCAGCGTTGTTATGTGTGGTGTTTAATATCATATATAGTCAAAGTTACAAAATGTTTAACTCTTTTTAGTTAAAGTTGAACAAAATTAACAGATAATTAGTAAAACAATGAGGAAAGTCTGAAAATCAAGTTTTTAATCGTTTTTAAGCATGCGGTTTCGTTGACTTATGGTATGTCGTTTTAAGATGCGAGAACTTTCACGACGGACTTGCGCATCGTCTTTCATGTTCCAGAGAATAGTACTTGCGCGTTTCCGATTCTCTTTTATATCTACTATAGGATGCGGGTAGTTCTCGCCCAGTTTAAAATTATAAAAGACTTGCTCCATATCAGTCATAAGATAGGGTTCGTGTACAAATGGGATCTCTAATTCTGCAAGCTCTGGGACCCATTTTTTTATAAATACAGCATCAGGATCGTGTTTAAGGCTATTTGTTGTTGGGTTATAGATTCTAAGGTTATTTATACCTGTTTCACCAGCTTGCATCTGTAACTGCGGAAAATGGATACCAGGCTCGAAATCTAAAAACTGTTGCGATAAGTGTGTTGTGGCAGCCTGCCATGGTTGCCAGAGAATATGTGTAAAAAAAGAGGCCAACATGGCACGCATTCTAAAATTAACGTAGCCTGTTTCAACTAAACAACGCATGCTTGCATCTACTAAAGGGAATCCTGTTTCGCCTTTAAACCAAGCCTCTTGGTACTCGTCTGAGATGTTTTTTTTAAGTTTATGATAGCCTTTATTAACGCTAGCTTCCTCCATGGTATGTTCCATTTCAAACTTTTGAATAAAATGGGCTTGCCATCGTAATCGCGATAAAAAAGCAGCAATATGACGTTTGTCTTTGGTTGTTGCCTTGACTGCTTTTCCTTTCTGAAAAACCTGTCTAATAGATAAATTTCCCCACGCGATGTAGGGAGAAATTCTGCTACAACTGCTTCGTGATGCTTCAGGTTTAGAAATATTAAACATATATTCGGTATGCCTACTTTCAAAAAAAGAATTGGCATATTTCCAGCCCATAGTGCTACCGCCTTTTTGAAAATTGGTTTGCATTGGTGTTTCTAAGTCTGCAACTGTAAAAACGTTTTCAAGGGTTTTAATTTCAGAAAGGTTTAATAATTGATTGGCAGCAGGTTCAAATCGAATTTGGTCAGCATTCATATAAGTTTCCCAGGTTTCAAACCAATTATTTCTATTTACTAAACCACGCTCAACACCATTATTTTTGTTTTCAATCCATTGAATGACATTATTTCTGCAATACCTTGTAAATTCTTTATCTCTATTGTAAGTGATAAGGAGCCCTGTTTCCAAATGTGAATGGACAGTATCAATTTTGTAAAAACTTTGTAATTGATTAAAAGCACTTGTAATATCGCTAGTAACAGTTAAAACTTTGGTGTCGTATGGGTTTAACTGTGAATTAATATCTTTTAAAGATTCTTTTATGAAGTTAAAATGACGCGTGCTGTAATGATTGTCATTCAATAACGTATGTTCAAAAACATATAGGATGAGTGTGCGGTTTCCTGTTTTTAACGCATTAGATATGGCTTCATTGTCCTGAAGTCTTAAATCGCGCTTCAGCCAAACTATATTTATAGGTTCTTTTTTATGCATTATCGAGTAGGTTTAAAAATGCTTCAGCAGCTTTAAAATGTGTTTCCTTTTTTTCAACTTTCATTTTATCGAAGGTTCTTATGAGCATTCCCAATCGTGGATTACTTAGAAAAAATTCGCGATGCTTGTCCATAAATGTCCAGAATAAACCATCCCATGTCTCTTGCCATTCTCCTTTACCATAATTGCTCATTTTCATAATGTAATTGCTCCCACTGATATAAGGTTTTGTGGACATTAGTCCGCCGTCTGCGTACAAACTCATACCATAAACATTTGGCACCATCACCCAATCGTAGGAGTCAATAAATAATTCCATAAACCATTCATAGACGTCGTCTGGATCGAACTCACAGAGCGCCATAAAGTTGCCTAAAATCATAAGGCGTTCAATGTGGTGTGCATAGCCTGTTTTTAGAACTTTTTTAATAACGTCATCTATAGGTTGTATGCCTGTCGTGCCGTTGTAAAAAGATGCTGGTATTTTTCGTGAGAAGTTCCAAAAATTTCTGTTGCGTTCTTCAGTGCCTTTTTCTTCGTAAACGCCACGAATAAATTCTCGCCAGCCTAATATCTGTCTTACAAAACCTTCAGTTGAATTTAAAGGAATAGCATTTGATTTGGCATAATCAATAGCACGTTCAATAACGTTCTGAGGATTTAGTAGACCAACATTGATTAAAGGTGATAGTAAACTATGATTTAAGAAATGTTCTTCTTTAACGATAGCATCTTCATAAATACCAAAGTCGTGAAAGCGAACTTCTAGAAAATGTTTAAGCCACGCAGTAGCAGTATTAAAATCTATCGGATATATGGCGAAATCGGTGAGTTGACCATAATGAGTTTTGAAATGTGTATTTACATAGTTCTCAGCTTCTTTATGATATTTTGTTTTATCTGGAAACTGAATATTTGGAGGTGTCTTATCTTTTGGGTATTTCTTTCTGTTGTCAATATCATAAGTCCATTTACCACCTTCTGGTTCGCCAGATGTCATTAAAATATTATGTTTTTTACGTTGTTCTTTGTAAAAAGCGGTTTGAAAGAATTTCTTTTTAGTGGGTTTAAAGAAGGATGATAAGTCTGCTTTAGAATTGATGAACAAAGGATTCTCATACCATTCGATGTCTATCGTATTTGAAGCTGAATTGATACGCTTTTGAAGCCAATTGTCAGTTGGATCTGAGATATGAAGCTTGTCAATACCATCTTCAATAAGTTTTGAGATTAACTCACGAACGTCAGATAAGTTACTTATAGCTTCAATATAATGTACGGATTTGTTATTCGATTTTAGATAATCCTCATAAGATTTCATAGTAGCACGATGAAAGGCAATCTTTTGCTTATGGAATTTATAATGGTTGAAAAATAATAATTCTTCAACCAGATAGATATCGCAATGTGTATTTAAAATGGGTGCGTTTTTAAATAGTTGGTGTGGGAATATGAGTATAACTTCTTTTTCTTTCAATTTATATTTTTTAAAATTTTCACTGAGATTCGCTGAGTTTACACAGAGATTCACAGAGTGTTTTAGCTGCTTTTTTCCGTGAATATTCGTGCTATCTATTTGATAATCTGTGTTATATATTTTACTCGTGTGACACTTTAAAACAAACTCGGTTGTAACCAGAGTTTCCGAAACTTGCCATGTTCGTCATAACGCTCAGCCTGCAACTGCACATTAAATTTCCGATCTCTTGGGTCGTTACCAACGCCAGCGACATACATCCAATTACCATAGTTGCTATGGACGTCGTAGTCGATTAATAAAGATTCAAAATAAGCGGCTCCAATACGCCAGTCGAGTTTTAATTCTTTAGCGAAATAGGACGCCACATTTTGGCGTCCACGATTACTCATCCAACCGGTTTCTTTGAGTTCTATCATGTTAGCATTAACGAAATCGGAAGGTGTTTCTCCATTAATCCACTTCTCAATTTGATTTTTATTTGTGCTCCAGTCGTACTCTTTTTGCAAAATACCTTCGCGTTTAAAGATTTGACTGCCGTGCTTAAGAGAAACGTATTTAAAATAATCACGCCAAATCAATTCAAAAATGAGCCAATAGGTCGATTCATTTTTAAAGTGTTCGTTTTCAAACTGTTTTACTTTCCAGTAAATCGTTCGTGCCGAAATAGAACCATTTGACAACCATGAAGAGAACTTCGAACTGTAATCTACACCAACTAAACCATTTCTAGTTTTTTTGTAAAACCCTAACTTCTTCGTGTTGAAAAAATAATCATATAGTCGTTTTAATGCTTCTGTCTCCCCACCTTTAAAAGGAAAAGCAGAATGTGGATGCGTGTCAAAATCTTGAAAACCTAAATCGTTAAGTGTTGGAATATGTGTGGTGTTTTCAATACGGTTGGAAGCTGATAATTTTTTGATAGTATCTGCTTCGCGAATAGCAACATATTTTTCAAGCTTCTTTCTAAACACAGTAAAGACTTGCGGTGTTTTGGAGATTTCAAAATTAATATCTTCAGGATGATATAAAAATTGGTTGTAAATGGCATGAAATTTAAGGTCTCTTAATTTTGATTTTACTGCGTTTTCAGTAGCAATTTCATCTTTTGTCCAGTCATTTTGAATGTAAATATCGGTTATATGATAAGTGTCGCAGATTTTCGGAATGATAGTTTCTGGCAGATCGTAATAGACGAGTAAGTTGATATTGAGATGATCAAGTTGCTGTCTTAAATCTTCAATAGTTTCAACTAGAAATTTTGCTCTGTATTTTTCTGTTATTTTAAAACCGTGTTTATTGACTGCGAAATGTTTTGGGTCAAAACAGTAAACAGCGATCACGCGATTACCATTATTACAAGCTTCTGCTAAAACAGCATTGTCTACAGTTCGTAAATCATTTCTAAACCAAACTAAATTTGTATTGTTTTTTGTCTTCTGCATTTTTCACTACAATATTTTACAGTGTCCCAATCTCTTTCCCATTTTTTACGCCAAGAAAATGGACGTTCGCAAACGAGACATATTTTTTGAGGTAAATTTTGTTTTTTTACACCTTTCATCTATTTCTTATCAACCAATGCGTTTATCATACCATTAAATACAAAGGCATGAAACGGTAATACGGAATACCAGTATAATCTGCCCCAAACGCCTTTTGGTCTAAACACAGCACGCTGGTACAATTTATCCTTTACAATTTTAAATTCTAACCAGGCTTCTCCTGGTAGTTTCATCTCGGCAAATAGTAATAAGCGTTTTTCTTTTTTGTCGGCTAATAAGACACGCCAAAAGTCTAAAGGATCTCCAGCTTCTAAATAGGTATCGTGTGTTCTTCCGCGTCTTAAACCTACACCACCAAAAAGCTTGTCTGCATAACCACGGATTTTCCATAAACCGTTAAAACTATACCAGCCATTGCGTCCGCCAATACTCCAGATTTTATCGATCGTGAAGTCTTCATCTTGAATATCACGATGCCTCACATCCTTAAAACAGCCATATTGGGGTAATTCTATATGTTTAGATAATTGATCTTTAAATAAACCACTGCTCACCGCATCTTTCCAGCTAGAAATTACTTCATTCTGTTCGATTTTTTGAAATGCAAGAGCTACAGCCGTTTTATAATCCATAGGTTCAATATCAATTATGCTATTGATATTGGTAGGTTTTCCTATGACTTCAACCTTCATACTGCTTACCAATGCTGAAGCCAATTGAAAGGAGGTAGATGTGACAAAATAGAGCCAATACGATGATAATTTAGGGGATAGTACAGGAAGTGTATATATATAGCGTTTTAAACCCCTTATTTCTGCAAATTGGAGCAACATTTCCTTATATGTTAGTACTTCAGGACCGAAAATATCATAACTCTTATTGTACAATTCTTTTTTTCCTAAGCCACCAGACAAAAATGTGAGTACATCTCTAATACCGAGCGGTTGTGTTTTTGTGTTCAACCATTTTGGGGTTATCATTATTGGTAATTTCTCAACAATATCTCTAATGATTTCAAAAGAGGCACTGCCGCTACCGACGATGATGCCTGCTCTAAATACGGTTAAGGCGTAAGCGTCTGACTTTAATGTATTTTCTACTTGAAGTCTTGATTTTAAATGTTTTGAAAGGGTGTGGTCGTTGACAATGCCACTCAAATAAATCACTTGCTGACATCTTGTTTGAGAGACTAAGCTTTTGAAATTTTGGGCACATTGCTCTTCTAAGATCTCAAAGTCGTTTTTCGAGGTTGTAGACATAGAATGAATCAGATAATAAGCCACATCTATATCTGTTGGGATTTTAGCTGTTTCAGGTTCTAAGAAATCTACTTTTATAAAGGTGCAGTTAGGATGTTCTTCAATTTCATCAGGAATTCTGCTCATATCTCGAACACAGCAGACTAGCTCATGATTAGCATCGAGTAATTGAAGGGCTAGTCGTTTGGCTATATAGCCCGTTGTTCCTGTGATTAAAATTCGCATCAGTCATTGGTTTTTGCAAATTTGGGGTTTGGTCTTTGATAGTCTTGACGCATTTTTAAACTAGGAATTGAATAGCCATCTAAGCCATTTATCGTAGCCACATTCCCTTTTGCGAGGTTGATAAATCCATCTTTTTCAAGAAGGTCATCAGGAATATACAATTTTTCGATTTTACCAACAACTAAAATAGTATTATTAGCCTTTATCGGATATTCTTCAACATAGCGCATTGCTATTTGAATTGGTGACCCTTTAACAAAAGGAGCCAGGAAATTATCCTTATAATCTTCTTCTAAATCTGTGACGTTAAATTCTGAAATTGATTCGTCGTATTTAGCAGAGGTATGGTGTGCATCTACCAAAATATCTTCAAAAATATGATTGATAGTGTAAGCACCAGTTGTTTTTAGATTGTGATAGGTATTACGCATCACTGTAGTAGGTCTTAAAAAGAAACCTAACAAGCCAGGATTTGAACCTAAATGCGTCACCGAACTAAAAACAGCAACGTTAGACGTCCCATCTTCACTTTTTGTACCAATAAGATTAGCCGATTTATAGCCAGAGCAACTATTTATAAGATTTATTCTATATAAATGATGCATTTGGTCAATATCGTCTAGACTGAATTCCGCCATTTATAAGTTTAGGTAATTATTAATTTTAATATTTTGAGCTCTTAAATCGAACATTAAATTATAAAGTCCAAAGAACGTTCTATTGATGTAAATAAAATGAGTTGAGCCTCTATCCGCATTCATTTTGCGCAATTCGGTACTTTTTGAATAGCGTTGCCCCATTTCTGAAATCTGACTAAAAAATTCTGGATTTGAAAAATCAAACTCTTCAGAATGAAACGGCTTCGTAAATAAACTTAGTAACTCATGAAACATCTCAGTAAAGAACTTTATTTCTTGAGGAGAATCATTTGTTTTTAATATTTCTAATTCGTATAACTTTTCACTAAATAGTTGAGGGTTATCAATGCAATTTTTATCGGCAAGTTCAAAATAAGGAATGTAAAAACTATTGGGTATGGTTTTCATACATCCAAAATCTAGCGCAATTAAATCTGCATTTTTAGAGATTAGAAAATTACCAGGATGCGGATCTGCATGGACTTTCTTCAAATTATGAATTTGAAACATGTAGAAGTCCCAAAGTGCTTGACCTAATTTATTCGATTTCTCCTGATCTGTGTTATGAGCCACAAATTCTGAAAGATGTTCACCTTTCATGTAATCCATGGTGATAATACGCTCAGATGAAAACTCCTCGTAGTAGTTAGGGAACTTCAGATTAGGGATGTGCTTACAGGCTTCTACTACAGCTTTACTTTGCTCTATTTCTAAAATGTAATTGGTCTCTTCGGTAAGCTTATTTTCTACTTCTTTAAAATACTTTTCGGAATCTTTTCCTTTAATGTTAAACATCTTTAAAGCAATAGGTTTAATTAAAGCTAAGTCAGATGTGATACTTTCCGCAACTCCAGGATATTGGATTTTCACAGCAAATTTCTTCCCATTCTTCTCTGCAATATGCACTTGTCCAATGCTTGCAGCATTAACTGAAGTTGCGTTAAAAGTATCAAAAAGGTCTTCAGGATGTTTCCCGAAATATTTTTTAAAAGTTTTTATAACTAACGGAGGTGAAAGTGGAGGTACAGAGAACTGAGATAAGGAAAACTTCTCTACATAGGCCTGTGGCATTATACTTTTTTCCATACTCAACATCTGCGCTACCTTGAGAGCACTTCCTTTAAGTTGTTTTAGACTATCATAAATGTCTTTTGCATTATTTTGATTGAGACGTTCTTTGGCATCTTCCTTAGAATTCACCATTTTGTCCCCATAGTATTTTATATAGTTGACGCCAACCTTAGCTCCTGTTGAAACTAGTTTTGAGGCCCGAGAAATTTTAGAAATGGGTATACTATCTACTGTTTTCATTAAATTTGTTTAGAGTGCACACTTTCCTTGTACAAAAATTTGCCAAAGTCAACGATGCTTTTCAGTGGTGTTACATCTATAAGATCGAAACTCGCTTGGATCGATTTTTCTATAAAAACGTCTGTCTTTTCAAATGAAGGAGATGTATCGTCTAGCCAAAATTTCATAGTTACTAATAACTGAAACCAAGCAGATTCTTTTAAACCTCTATTTTGAATTTTTTCTAATTGATCTTGTGGTACACCTATTAAATTAATTCCTAATTGCTCAATATAACTAGAGAAGCTCTTCTTTAAAGGCGATAATAACTTCAATGATTTCATTGAGTTTTCATGACCATCTAGTGCACGAACAACATAGCTTCTATTAGCTGTTAAGTTTTCGAAAAATGTATAATAAAAACTTAAGAGTTTGCTGCGTGCGTCGAAGGATTGATAATCTTCACTTTTTTCTAAGGTAACATGTGTATTCTCAAAAAATAGTTTGAAAACAGATTGTTCTAACTTGTCGAAAGAACCAAAAAATACATAAAAATTATTTTCTTCAAAGTTGTTTGCCTTTGTGAAGGCATAAACAGATTTGGGTCTCTCGTTGTGCGTTAATACATGATCCATGTAAAAAGCGATGATGTCAGATTGTGAGAGTGATTTTTTTTTAGCCATTGTAATGTCATTTATACTACGCTGTAAAGATACGTAATGTTTAATTATTTTGACATATGCTTAAACAAAATTTAACAAAACTAAAATAAATAATGACTTAAGTGACGTGATGGGAATAGTATTTTTTACGTAACCAAAATGCTACGCGTACTAAAAATATTAAGGCAGGTACCTCTACTAAAGGTCCAACGACTCCTGCAAATGCCTGTCCTGAGTTTAACCCAAAAACAGAAATAGCCACGGCAATAGCCAGTTCAAAATTGTTTCCAGCTGCAGTGAAAGAGATCGCAGCGTTTTTATCATAAGAAGCACCCATAGCCTTGCTTATGAAAAAGCTAATAAGAAACATGATAGCAAAATATATTAATAATGGAACAGCAATTATGAGCACATCCATGGGGATCTCTACAATTAATTCACCCTTAAGTGAAAACATTATTACAATTGTAAATAGTAAGGCAATTAGAGTCATTGGTGAAATGGTAGGTATAAATTTTTTGGTGTACCATTCTTCACCTTTTAATTTTACTAGTGTGAAGCGCGAAAGTATGCCTAGTAAAAATGGAATACCTAAATAAATAGCTACACTTTCGGCAATAGTAGCGATAGAAATATCCACAATGGCACCTTCAAAACCAAAATAAGGTGGCAATACCGTAATAAATAAATAGGCATAAAAACTATATGCAAACACTTGAAATATACTGTTTAGGGCTACTAAACCAGCACCATACTCACTACTTCCTTCTGCTAAATCATTCCAAACCAAAACCATAGCAATGCATCGAGCCAGACCTATTAAAATTAGACCTACCATGTATTCTGGATAATCTTGTAAAAAGATAATTGCTAAAATGAACATTAAGGTAGGGCCTATAATCCAATTCAATAAAAGAGAAATAGATAAAATTTTTACGTTTTTGAAAACTTTAGGAAGTAACTTATAATTTACTTTTGCCAAAGGCGGATACATCATTAGAATTAATCCAATTGCTATTGGAATATTTGTAGTACCGCGACTATAAGACTCTAACAGCTGAGGAAACGACGGGACAAAATAACCAATGGCAACGCCGATGAGCATAGCTGCAAAGATCCATACCGTTAAGTAGCTATCTAGGAAGCTTAGTTTTTTTAATGTAGTCATTAGGAGGGGGATTTAATATTTGAAAACACATACTTCATTTCTGTTGCAATTTGAAGGCTACGCTCTTTATATTTTTCTAGTTGAAGTGGCGTATTATCGAAGGCTTTAGGATCTTCATAAGTTATTGGAATCCTTTTTTCTGCACCAGCAATAATTGGACATCCTTTGTCTGCACTAGAGCAGGTTAGAATAGCGGCGAATTCTAAATTAGGATTAAACGGAGCATCATAAGTTTTAGAAAATCCGATAACAGGGTGAGCGTTTTTGGCATATTTGATGGCGTAAACGGGATTTGCTCCGTTCGACAATTTATCAATTTTAAATCCAGTATGTTCTAGTGTTTTTTCGGCAACAGGAAATAGGGCAGTGGCTTCGGTTCCTCCAGAATAACAGCATACATTTTTAATATTAAAATAATGAGATAATGTTTGTGCCCATACTTGCGATAAATGACTACGACGTGAATTATGGGTGCAAATAAAATTGAGATTTATGATGGCGTTTGCTTCAGTTTTTAATTGAACGTAATCAATTAAAGCTTGCAGCACATTTTTGCGCTCAGTGGTTATTGAGCTAACATCTAGAACGTTGATTTGAGATACTATTTTTGGATATAACATTGTTTTATTTGAATATTAAAGCATTAGCAACAACCAGAATCTGGTGTGCAAGAGGATGACGAATCTTGTAGATCAGAAAGTTTAACTTTAGGTTTTAGATTATCTATACCACAAGCGTCTAAGGCTAAACAAGCCGTTTGTTTAGACGTTAATAAAAAGTGTTTGCCATCAAAATCTAAACTATATTTACCAATGGTAGCGCCTTGGTATTCCACTTCAATTTCTAAATCACCAATATTTAGCGCACGTTCAGAAAGTTCAATGATATTTAACAATTTTTCAGGATGTAATCTATGGTCGTAATCGTTTGCTTCCCATAATTGAAAGTTAGCAACTTCTTCTTGTCTTTCCGTTCCACCACAATCGATAAAGTGTTTCGATATTTTTCCAACTTCTGTAACATGAAAGTGATTCGGCACTAGGGTTCCGTTTGGTAACTTGAAAGCAATCGTATCTAGTTGCTTTAATCTTGCTTTTATTTCTGAGAGTGTCATATGTTTTGGTATTTAATACTATTTAACAGCAGTCGCCGTTCTCGTTTAAATCTTGATTTATAAATTCTGAGATTACAGTTTTCATATGAGACCAATTGTCTTTGTCAATGCAATAGCAGATACTAGTGCCTTCTATATTGCCTTTTATGAGCCCTATGTTTTTTAATTCTTTTAAATGCTGAGAAATGGTGGGTTGTGCTAATCCAATTTCATCGACCAAATCACCACAGATACAAGAATTTATTTTAAATAAATGCTGAAGAATTGCCACGCGTGCAGGATGGCCAAACACTTTTGCAATACTCGATATTTGATTTTGTTGTTTGGTGAATATTTCACTTTTAGTTAATCCCATAGCTATTTTATTAATACATTGCAATATTACGATTAATAATTCGTGATATTGAATTTTTTTTCAAAAATCATACTTTTATTTTAAGGTTTCCTTAACATACATCATTTTTGTTAAATCGTAACTTACACTACTTTTAAACAAACACTTAACACGATTCAAAATGAAGAAATTAGTACTATTTGCTTTTGCTTTAACATTGCTGTTTTCAGTAAACGCGCAGATTGAAACACCACAGCCAAGTCCTTTTACTAAGGTAGAGCAGAAGGTAGGATTAACAGACGTAACCTTGGAGTATTCTCGTCCGGGTATGAGAGAAAGAAAAGTTTTTGGAAATTTAGTTCCATTCGGAAAAATGTGGAGAGCCGGAGCTAATAAAAATACAATGATAACATTTAGCAATCCTGTAAAAATTGATGGACAAGATTTAAAAGCGGGTTCTTATTCTATTTTTATCACACCAGCGGCAACATCTTGGGATGTTGTATTTTATTCTGATACTGAAAATTGGGGAACACCAGGTAAATGGGATGATACCAAAGTAGCTGCTAAAACTACAATCGAAACCATGCAAACGACTATGAATGTAGAAACTTGGACGATTGGTTTTGATACCTTGACGAACGATTCTGCAGAACTTGCTTTTATATGGGAAAACACGTATGCAAGTATAAAGTTTGAAGTACCAACAGATACTGCTGTTACTGAAGCAATTGAAAAAACAATGGCGGGTCCAACGGCTAACGATTACTATGCTTCTGCAGTATATTATATGAATGCTGATAAAGATTTAGATAAAGCTAAAATATGGATGGATAAGGCAATGGCTATGTCTAAGGAACCTGCATTTTGGCAGTTAAGACAACAGTCTTTATTATATGCAAAAATGGGTGATAAGAAAAACGCTGTTGCTACGGCTAAACAATCTTTAGAAAAATCTAAAGAGGCAAAGAATGCTGATTATGTAAAGATGAACGAGGATTCTTTAAAAGAATGGGGAGCAATGTAATCTTAGCTTTCAGCTCATAGCCCTTAGTTGGTAAAAGATATTTATAAAAAAAACGCAACTCATTATTTGAGTTGCGTTTTTTATGTTTAAACGTTCGGTCATTGCGAGCATTCCGATAATTGTCGGAGTTGTGGTAATCTGTTGTAGGTTCAATTCGTGAGATTGCCACAGCGGCCGAAAAAGTCAGCTTCGCAATGACGTATCGAATTGGTCTTGAACTTTAATTTGAAAAAAAACGAGCAACGGAACCGTCATTGCGAGCAAAGCGAAGCAATCTGTTTAATTATAATTCTTTGTTTTATGAGAGTATTCATTCTTTTTCAATTTTTTAAGTCACTCATGAATACGGCGTATTTACTACAGCTCGCGAAAACTCAGCTTTGCAATGACACTTTAGTTTCGATTATGCGATAATGTCAGTTCGAGTGATTCCTAAGCATGAGGAATTGTATATCGACGTTTTCGTTTAACTTTATGAGATTGCTACGTCATTTGTTCCTCATTCCTCGCAATGACGTATTGATTTAAGGATAGTGTAAACCTATCAGGTTTCTTACTCGATCTAACGTCGAAATCAATTGTCGACTGCGCTCAAAAGTCATGATATCACTTTCGGTTTTACCGTCTCTAATCAGTTGATTAAAATGTTCTATCTCGTAACTATAACCAATGGTGTTATAATTAAAGGTTTTTAATTCTGAGGTGCCATTTTTATCTATTAAATGCACTGATGCAGGTTCATGGAAACGCCCGTTGATTTTAATAGTTCCGTGCTCACATTGAAAAATCGCTTCAGTTTTTGTTTCTTCGAGTAATGTACTTTTTAAAATAGCTTTTGCAGTATCATACTGAAAGACCATGTTGCATTCTGAATCTGCTCCAGAACGAAAGAACTTAGCATTGGCTTCAATAGAATTTGGTTGTCCTAAGGTTGAAAGTGCCGTAAATATTGGATAAATACCGATATCTAATAGACTGCCTCCTCCAACGGATTTGTCGAAAACTCTAGAGGTTTCCTCGTAAGGCGTATAGAACCCAAAATCAGCTTCAAGCTCAATAAGTTCACCAAAATGTTTTTTATTCAATACGTCCTGTACATATTGAAAATGAGGGAGAAAAGCGGTCCATAGGGCCTCCATTAAAAGCGTATCGTTTTCTTTGGAAACTCGAATCATTTCGTTCACTTCTTCCAAATTCATAGCGAATGGTTTTTCACATAATACAGGCTTTTTATGATTCAAACATAATAGGGTGTGCGTTTTATGAAAGCTATGTGGCGTCGCAATGTAAATAGCATCAATATTTGGATCTAACGCTAAGTCTTCATATACAGCATAAGCTTTGTCAGCATAAAATTCTGAAGCGAAATGTTGCGCTTTTTTCAGATCTCTTGACGCAATGCCATAAAGTTTCGTATGACTAACCGTATTTAAATCTGTAGCAAATTTTGAGGCAATTTTACCTGCGCCAATAATTCCCCAGTTAACGATTTTAGAATCCACTAGACCAGTTTTTTAGGCAATAAAAGTTGTAAGATATGAGCGATAGACATCACGACCACGCAACCAAATAGATTTAACCATAAATACGGCATCCAGTCAAACCACCAACCTGTAACAACTATAACTTGTGTGATTAATGCGCCTATAAACACGGCGTTCCCTTTAATATGTTTAAAAAAGAAGGCTAGTAAGAAAATACCTAGAACGTTTCCATAGAAAATAGACCCAATGATATTTACTAACTGAATTAGATTTTCAGCAAGATTTGCAAAACAAGCGATAATTATGGCGACAATTCCCCAACCTAATGTAAACCATTTGGTCATTTTCACCATGTGTTCTTCACCTTTGTCTTCTTTTTGATTTCGACCATACAAATCAATAGACGTAATTGTAGCTAAAGCATTAATCTCAGATGCTGTAGAGGACATTGCTGCAGATAGAATAACAGCCAATAGCAGACCAATAAGCCCTGTAGGTAAATTGTTTAATATAAATCGAATGAACATGTAATCTCTATCATTCGTTTGTGTGTCTTTTGCGGCATCTTTATAAAGGGCTGTTAACGCTGCTGACTTTGCTAAATAAGCCTCACTACTAGGGTTAGATTGTAGTGATTCAACTTCTTTTTGAAGTTTAGTGTACTCAGATGTATATTCTGTATCTACTGCTTTTTTTATTAAAAATTTAGATTCTAAGCGATAGGATTTTTCGATACTATCAAGTGTGAAAAGTTTTTGTTTTGCGGCTAGATTTTCACTTTTAGCAAGCGCTAAACTTAACTCTTTTTTTTCAGAAAATAAGGCGGTTTGTTTGTCTTGTAGTGTTCTATAGTCATCGCCATATTCTGAAGCTAAAACGGTCTGGGTTGAAGCATCAATAAAGTTTAATGGCGACGGGTTAAATTGGTAAAATACAAACACCATAACACCAACTAGTAAAATGAAGAATTGCATTGGTACCTTTAATAGGCCATTAAAAAGTAATCCCATTTGCATTTCTTTCATAGACTTTCCGGAAAGGTAACGTTGCACTTGACTTTGGTCTGTTCCAAAATAAGACAACATTAAAAAGGTACCACCAATAAGTCCTGACCAAACGGTATATCTGTTTTCTAAATCGAATGAAAAATCGAGTACTTGCATTTTGCCAGTGGCACCAGCAATATCGATAGCATCACCAAATGAAACTTCATCCGGAATTAAATCAATGATGATAAACAAGGCAGCGAGCATACCAGCAAAAATCACAAACATCTGTTGTTTTTGGGTCACGGTTACCGCCTTTGTTCCTCCTGAAACTGTATAAATGATCACTAAAACACCTATAACGATGTTTAGGGTTACGATATTCCAGCCCAATACAACAGAAAGGATAATAGCAGGAGCAAAAATGGTAATACCGGCTGCTAATCCGCGTTGAATTAAAAATAGGATAGCGGTAAGACTTCGTGTTTTTAAATCGAATCGATTCTCAAGAAATTCGTAAGCTGTATAAACTTTAAGACGATGATAGAGTGGTATAAAAACGAGGCAGATAATGACCATCGCAATTGGTAATCCAAAATAAAATTGAACAAAGCCCATACCATCAGAAAAGGCTTGACCTGTGGTGGAAAGAAAAGTAATGGCACTTGCTTGTGTTGCCATAACGGACAAGCCAATAGTCCACCATTTAGAGGTGTTACCTCCTTTAATATAGTCTTGTGCGTTTTTGCGACCTCTTGTTTTCCATGTCCCATAACCCACAATTGTGGCTAATGTGACAATTAAAACCGTCCAATCAATCCAATCTAAAGTTTGATGCATAAGGTTACTCGAATGATACCGTTATAAAGTAAAAGAGTACGATGTATAAAGCATTAGCTAATAATACAATGGTGTACATTTTGTTCCATTTTTGTTTTTCTTGTAGTTCCTCTTGGTTGTGCATGGTATTAGTAATTAGTTGTTAGTTTTTTAATTGCGTTTTATCTTCTTTTCCAGCGGAAAGTAGATTAGCAAATAATCGATAAGCTCCAGAAACACCAGCTGGAAATTCTCTAAAGAAGCTCAGCCCAGTATAGATATAATTTCCTTTTCCGTATTTAGCGACCAATAAAGCACCTTCTTTCGAAGTTTCTCCTTTATCATTAGAGGCGAGAAGAGGTGTGAACTCTTCTGACCATTCGTTTGGAAAATATAAGCCGCGTTCTTGTACCCAGCCTTCAAAGTCTTGGCTAGTGATTTTGTTTGGGAAATTAAGAATAGGATGGTTTGGTTCTAGGATGCTAACTAAAGCATTTTCATCTGTGACACGATCTCTCGATAATTTTAAATCGTAAGGTGCTAAATTATCTACTTTAAGGCCTCTACTGGTATTATATTGAATCACAAGATTACCACCTTCATTTACATAATCGAGTAAGAATTTCTGTTTGAATTTCAACGCTTCCACAATGTTATAGGCTCTAATCCCCATAACAATAGCATCAAAATTAGATAGGTTTTCTGGAGAGATTTGATCTGGCTCAATAATAGTAACATTATAGCCGATTTGACGTAAACTTTCAGGAACAACATCTCCAGCACCTTCAATATACCCAATATTATTGCCTCGTTTTTGAATATCTAAACGCACCACTTTGCTTTCGCTTGGCATTAAAACTGTTTGAAACGGGATGTGTGCATAATCGATTTCAATTAACTCGTCTGTATATAACTCGCCATTTATATTCACCATTGGCGTAATTAGACCTTCGCTTTTACCCTTAGGTGGAATTAAGGTAAACACGACTTTTTGAATATCGCCTATATTAGCGATTTCAATTTTTTGTTTTTGAGGATAGATACTCCAATCATTTGGATAGGTCATTTGTACAAAGCCTTCAATAGCATCACGACCCGCTTTTACCGTGACTTCAATTTCTTTTTGCTGGTCATTTTCAAAAATAAAAACTTCATTACTAATACTAGCTGAAACTTCAGGAATGATTTCAAAAGGTCTGTATAATTCACCTTTGTCTGGTTTAGAGTAGCGATAGATAACCGGTTTAGTAAGAGTGATTGGTGTGCCTTCAATAGTCAAATTGAAATCTACAAAAACGGCTCTTGGTGTTTCTGGTAAGCCAATTAAATTTTGGTTCTCTACGTGGTACATTCCAAGGGTACTATTAGTATTTAACCAATATGGTGCTGTGTAGGCCATATTATTCGGAATGGTAATCGCTTCTTCAAAGTTTAAACGTTGGTTCATCGGTAGTTCCATGTTTTTCGAAATACCATTTGGAAGCGTTGACAAGTTGTAAGATACTAAGCTGATTTTAGAATTACTTCTATTTAAAACTTCCATTTTCAAATCGACATCTGAATTCTTAGAGGCATGAGGGCGCGTTGCCGAAACTTCTATATATAAACTAGCACAGGCTTCTATAATAGTTTTTAGTTCTTTAGTTTTAATAGTTTTCCAATGGTCGTCTGTTACGTTTTGAAGCAGTTTGTAGGCTTCTAAAAGTTGTGGTAGGTGCGCAGAAGGATTTACGAAATTGAAGTTGTTTTCAATTTCAGATAGTATCGTTTCGATGGATTGTCCTCCTTTAATTCTATTCCATGAGGTATCAATTCCAGCAAAGATATCATTGCTGTCGTCTAGAGGGTCACCTTTTAAGAAATCGATATATTCTTGTTGAGAGCCACGTTGTGATAGACGCCCAAAGCCTTGAGAAAGGTGTTGGCTACTTGCTAAAGAAGCCATTTCATTATTAGAACGACCTAGTGTAGAATAAAATGTACCAATATCAAAATTTAGCATATTGCTTTTATCTGCTTCTTCAAATTTCTTTTGGCTTCCATAAAACCACCAAGAGGTATTAAAGAATAAGCGTTTGGGTTGCCAAATTTCGGTTAATTCTAGTTGCGAACTGTATTTTGAAGCATCGTTAACCAAATCGAAAGCTTCCATACTTAACATGGCAGAACTTGTGTGGTGGCCATGCGTTTGTCCTGGTGTTCTGTGATCAAAGCGATTTATAATGATATCTGGCTTAAATTTTCGGATTGCCCAAACCACATCTGCGAGTACCTCGTCTTTATTCCAGATGTCTAATGTTTCGTCCGGATGCTTAGAATAGCCAAAATCATTCGCTCTTGTAAAACGTTGTTCGCCACCATCAACGCCTCTGGCGGCTAATAATTCTTGAGTTCTAATGACGCCAAGTAATTCTCTAATCTCAGGACCAATTAAGTTTTGACCTCCATCACCACGCGTTAAGGATAAGTAGGCAGTACGTGCTTTGACTGCATTAGACATGTACGAGATTAACCGTGTGTTCTCATCATCTGGATGCGCAGCAATATAAAGTACAGAGCCCAAAACGTTTAGTTTTTGAACGGCTTGGTAAATTTCTGAGGAATTGAGTTGTTTAGGTTGTTGTGCTTGTAATGAAACGATGGTGCTTAAAAAAAGCAAAAGACAGAGTCTAATTGGGTACATGGATTTATTAGTTAGTTGCAAGTCAAATATAGGAAAGTTAGGTGCTTATGACCTTTTTTTAGGTTTTGTTTAACGCTTGAATTATCTATTATTATAACCACTTCTTGCGTTTAAAATAAAATAACAGTCCAATAAATATTAAAAACATCACTCCTAAAAGAATAAAATACCCATTGTGATATTTTAGTTCTGGGATGTGCTCAAAATTCATTCCGTAGAGACCTGCAAGGAATGTTAATGGTATGAAAATAGAAGACATTATGGTGAGGACTTTCATCACTTCATTCATTCGATTACTAATGGTGGTCATGTACATGTCCATTAAACTCCAAATCATTTCGCGATAAATATCTATATTTTCTGACACTTGAATTAAGTGGTCGTAAATATCTCTATAATAGGTTATTGTGCGTTTGTAAATTAATGGATGTTCTCCTTTTTCAATCCGATTTATAATTTCACGAAGCGGAAATATAGCACGGCGCACTTTTAAGATTTCACGCTTTAATTGTTGTACTTCAATACTGATATGATCTCTAACATTACCCGCAAACAATTCAGTTTCTAAATCTTCAATTTTATTACCTAAGGTTTCAATAATGCTAAAGTAATTATCGACTACAGCATCAATTAAAGCGTACATTAAATAATCAGATTTTAAGCCTCTAATGCGCCCATTAGCCAGACGCAATCGTTCTCTTATAAAATTAAAAACATCACCTTCGGATTCTTGGAATGTTAGCACATAATTTTTGCCTAACACAAAACTAACTTGTTCGATGATAATTTTTTCGTTCTTGTCATAATAAAGCATCTTTAAAACAACGAATAAATAACCGTCATACTCATCTATTTTTGGACGTTGTGTTGTGTTTACGATATCTTCTAGTACAAGAGGATGCAAATCGTATTGCTTACCAATATTTTCAATTTGGTCCGTATGTTTTAGTCCATCAACGTTTATCCATGTTACAGAATCGGTTAGTTTGTAATTAATCGCATCTTCAATATTTAGTAGAACCGATTCTTCGATGCTGTCTTTTGTGTAGTCAAAACATTCAACATGAAAATCTTTGTCAGGTTTATTTCCTGTATAAATAAGGGCTCCTGGAATTTGACCAATATGTTGTTTATAAACTTGGGTACGTTTTTTTGTTCTTTTTTTCACCATAATTTATAGAATACTGCTAGCATCAAAAGCATCCTTTTTCATTAAAGTTACTGCTTTTTGGAGAATAAGATTATTAGGATAGGTCACTAAATCTCCATTATCTTCCCTCAAGTGGATTTGAAAAGCTCTAATGTCTTCAATAATGGCCTCAATAGGATAGTCCTTATCGTGAATTTTTATTTTATCTCCTACTTTATAAGGAAACGAAAAGAACATTATAACACCTGAAGTGACATTACTGAGAATTGACCAAATAGCAAAAAGAGCAACTCCTATAACTGCGAAAACCGATGAAAATACTAAGGTAATATCGTGTGTTTTAGCTCCAAGAATAAACGCTTCTATGAGTATCGCTATAAGTACTAATGTAACGGTGACGTAACGTCCTATTAATACTGCACGTGCTTCTGATGTACCACTTTTACGACCTATTTTCTTTACGGTTAAAACGATGACGGTTCTAATTAGAAATAGAATAATTAGTAAAATACCAGTATTTATAATTTCATTTTTGTAAAAAGAATAGAATTCATTCATATGAGGCCAAAAATTTAAGCAAAGATAGGATTCTAAGTTAAATTATTCTTAGGTATTTTAGATTCTGAAAACATTGTTGCAACAAGCTGAGCATAACATTTAAAGTACTCAGAGTAAACTACTGCAATTTTAAAGTGTCACGTAAACCTTCATCAGCATTATGATTTTTACGCCAGTAAGCTGACTTAATAGATTCGAGTTTGGTTGCTTTGGTAGTCAATGTCTGTGCATATGCACCAAAACCACTGACCGTAGTCTCTTCCCAACCTAAAATATCAAACGGAAAATTAGTGTTAAAATTAATCTTTAGCATTCTGTTTAATTCTGGATAGGATATGGTGTAAGTGCCATTTTTTAGACTTGCAATAGCATTATAGGATTTAATCGTTTTATGCCTTAAGCTGGTATATTCTAAAGAAGGAATAATTTGTAATTCTCCAATAGGAAGACGTGTTGGATCGATACGCAGTTTTATCCAAAGTTCGTTTTCTGTCCAGGTTTTTTCTAGGCTGAATGACTGATCAGCTTCGCTTTGAAAATAGGAATGAGACCTTACTTCAAAGGTCTCTCGATTGTTTAGTTGTGAGTACACATGGCCACACCATTCTTGCACTGACGCAGAAATCTTTAAGGCATGCTGATTATTTGTCACAGGGTAAAATGTGCTCTGCATAATGGAATACGGATAAATACCAGTATTGAAATTTTTAGTCGTATTTAGCTTTAAAACTGGTGTATTATTTTTGCTATAATTATCTGCTTTTACCTGAACTTCAGGTAAGAAATCTTCAGTTACAAAAACTAAAACAGCTTTGCCATCTCGTATTTCTCCATAACGCGCTTGCTCTAATTTGTATGAAGTAATTTCGGCTTCACCAGTGTACCAATAGTCATTGAATTCTTTTGAAAGTATAGTTTTTGGTGCTAATACTTCGGTTTTAGATTTTGTAATGCTTAGAGTTTCTAGGGTTTCGGCGTTGGCTTCTTTACAGGAATTTAGTAGAGGAAATGTGATAATTCCGATTAAAAGAATGGTTTTATTAATCTTAATCATAGCTGCGGTATTTAAGATTCTGATACTTCCGATACTTCGCAACAGAATGACAAAAGGATATATAATATAATTTCACAAAATTACAATCCTAAGCACTTTCAGCAATAGCATTTAACGTTTTGTAAAGTAAATGTGTAGGTAAACCAACAACATTATTATAAGAGCCTTCAACACTTATAATACCAATAGCGCCAATCCATTCTTGGATACCGTATGCACCTGCTTTATCCAGAGGATTGTATGTTTTTACGTAATACCAGATTTCGTCATCTGTCAATGTTTTAAAAGTTACTTTGGTGATCGTGTTGACTACTTTTTGTTCTGATTTTAGAGTAAAACATATAGACGTAATGACTTCGTGTGTTTTATTGCTTAAGGATTTTATCATTCTAAAAGCATCGTCTTCATCTTTGGGTTTTTCAATGGCTTTACCATCTAGCCAGACTATAGTATCACTTGTAATTAGGATGTCCTTATTCTGAAGATTTTCAATAAAAGATTCTGCTTTCAGTTTGGCCAAATAATCTGTAATTTCATGCCTTTTTAGATTTTTTGAATAGATTTCATCAACGGGTTGTAGTCGTATTTCGAAATCCAGATCCATGGTTTTAAAAAACGCATGACGACGTGGCGAGGCTGAAGCTAGTATAATATTGAAATTTTTGAGTTTGTCTTTTAGCATGCTATTACAGTAAAATGAATTTGTAAAGTAACATAGAAAGCATGCCTGTTAGCATCACTAACTTCAGGACTAGACTAATATGTTTGTAATCTGATTTTAGTTCTGCACTAAATAATTTGATGCTGCTATAAATTAAAGGCGCGATTACTAGAACTAAAAAATAACCAACGATTTCGGTTTGTTTAAATAAATTGGTAACCACATAGTAGGTTATTGCTATTAAAGGAATTAAGGATAGTGCAAAGACAATTTTATTGGCACGTTCTCTACCTAGTACGATAGCAAGTGTTTGCATGCCTCCTTTATGATCACCATCAATATCTTCAATATCCTTTACTAATTCTCTTACGAGATTAATCATGAAGGCAAAAATGGCATAATCTAAAATAATTTCGAAAAACGTAATTTGGGCAACTCTATTTGTTTCTGTTATTGCCGGTAATAATTCAAAAATTCCGACGAGTAAAATGCTTAAAGACACGACTAATGAAACGACAATATTTCCAACTAAGAGTATTTGTTTTAGATAAGACGAATAAATATAGAGTAGTGCAGAGGCAATAATAAATATAACAAAGAAGCCAGATTTACCGATACCATTAGATAAATAAAATCCTAAGCCTACTCCTAAAATATTTAGAATAATAAATAAGGTTAAGGCATTTTTCTCAGAAATATATTTGCCAACAATAACCTTATCGGGTTTGTTAATCTTATCGATTTCGATATCATAAATATCATTAATAATATAGCCAGTTGCTGCAATAAAAATAGTAGCTAAAACTAATAGGTTAAACCCTAAAGGCTTAAGTGTTGTAAGGACTCCATGAGATTCGAAAAAGGGGAGAAGTAAGGCATATTTAATTAAGTATTGCATCAAGGCAATCATAATCAGGTTTTTCCAGCGGATCAGTTTAAAAAAGTGAATCATATTTAGGTTTAGTGAGAGCGTATTTGTTCGATTAAATAGTAAGCTATATATGTGACACCAATAAAAACAAATAAACTAAGAATTGCTGTTCTTATAAAAAGTTGACGTTCTTCTTTTCTTATTCTATTTTTTATTTTTTGTTTGTCAGCTTTACTTAAGTCTTTATGCAAAAAATGCACTTCGTAATGCAGATGTGCTTCGAGATTTAATTTTTCTTTGTAAACAGAGAAAGCTCCTTTTGATTTTCGGTTAAAGGTTGTTTGGTTATTACCAAACCCAATATATCCAAACCCAGTGCTATGTCTTCTTCCTCTTCGCGCCATGTTTTAATTAATCGTATTTAGCGTTAAAATTACCATTCCA
Organism: Flavobacteriaceae bacterium; assembly: GCA_034112185.1. Taxonomy (GTDB): domain Bacteria; phylum Bacteroidota; class Bacteroidia; order Flavobacteriales; family Flavobacteriaceae; genus Winogradskyella. Next base: position 53,508 of record JAWUVW010000037.1, read on the forward strand.
TTTATCTTGTACTTTAAGTACTTGTTCGATAACATCTCTTACGGCACCATTTCCTCCATTTTTATGAGAAATGTATTTAGAAATAGATTTTATTTCGGGAACGGCATCCTGAGGGCAACAAGGCAAACCTACCAATGCCATAGCAGGATAATCTGGAATGTCATCTCCCATATATAACACCTGGGAGGTTGTAATATTATGTCTGTTCATGTAGGCATTAAGTTGTTCAATTTTATTATGCGCACCTAAATAGATGTCTTTTATTCCTAATCCGGCTAAACGTTTACGAACACCTTCATTAGAGCCTCCAGATATAATACATACATTAAAATCAGCATCAACGGCTGTTTTTAAGGCAAAACCGTCTTTAATATTCATGGTCCGTAACATTTCGCCATCCGTAGTTACTGTAATGGTACCATCCGTGAGGACGCCATCAACATCAAAAATAAAGGTGGTAATGTTGGCCAAATACTCTTTGTAACTTTTATCATCGTTCATTATGTGTTATGCTTTTTTTGACCACTTCGCGGCGGTAAATTATATTTATGTGTCTTTTTTATTGAAGCCGTTAACAACTCATAAATAGCTTTGTGCTCTTCATTTTCAATCTGCTTTAAATGCCTTTTTATAGTTTTCTTATCGTTGCGTTTAGCAGGGCCAGTTTGTGCCATGTATGGTGACATGTTCTGAATCTTTTTTGCCGTTTCTAAAATTAAGGGTTTCATGATGTCGAACTCTAAGTTATTAGATTCACAAATTTCATGTCCTATTCTATACAATTGATTAGTGAAATTATTTAGGAAAACGGCAGCTAAATGTATACTCTGCCTTTGTTCGGTAGATATTTTATGAGATTTACAACCAATTGCTTCTGCTAGATCCTTTAAAAGTTGACGATTTTGTTTTTGGTAAACTTCAATACAAATAGGCACTTCAGTAAAGTCTAAATCTGAGTCTTTTGAAAACGTTTGTAAAGGATAAAATACGGATATCTCATTCTTTTTATCTAAGTCGTGCATAGCTACGCTTCCTGAGGTATGGGCAATTAGTCGGTTTTCGAACGGTAAATCTTGAGATAATTGCGCAATGCTATCATCGCTAACGGCTAAAATATAAAGGTCAGCTTCTTTTAAGCCTTCTAGCTTATCTGTTATATCAACCTCAGTCACATAGGGCGAAATTGATGAACGTGTGCGATTGTACCATTGTACAACTGAAACGTTTTCTGCTTTAGAAAATGCTTTATATAGATGTGTGGCAACATTACCAGCACCAAGTAATACAACTGATATCATAGCGTAAAAATACTAAGATTTCTTATTCTAGGATAACAAGAATGAGATAAAACCCGCATTATGCAATAGAAAATTTATTACGACTTGAAATTACTTCAAAAACAGGCGTTTCACTGCACTTTTTAATTTAACCATAGCGATGCTATGCTGAAATTAATAAAGCACCTTTTTTTATTGTATTTTCAACCCTCATAACAATTATCTATGCATAATATGGGTTAAAAGAATAACTTTGAATATATTGAAAATGATTTTTCTAGTTTAAACTTATTTCTGTCCCTTTTGGGACAAAATATTGGCAGAAAAAAATAGATTATTAATGCTATGTGCCTTTAGGTACATCATATAATATTTTGCAATGTCAAATACATATACACAAATTCATATTCAAGTTGTGTTTGCGGTTCATAACAGGCAGAGCCTTATCAATGCTGACTGGAAAGATGAATTATATAAATACATCACAGGGATTATTCAAAATAATAACCATAAAGTTCTACAGATAAATGGAATGCCAGATCACATTCATATTTTATTTGGAATGCGTCCAACACAGTCACTATCTGATCTCATCAAGCAGGTTAAGCAAGATTCGTCAAAATGGATAAACAAACAAGGATTGGTTAATGGTAAATTTTCTTGGCAGTCTGGTTATGGAGCATTTTCGTATTCTAAATCTGAAGTTTCGAAGGTTGTTAATTATATCAAGAATCAAGAAGAACATCATAAAAAGCTTTTGTTTCAAGATGAATATTTAAAATTATTGAAAGATTTTAATGTTGACTATGATGCGCGTTATATTTTGAAATCCGTTTTTTGATATGTTGTACCTAAAGGCACAAAGGCTTTAGAAAATGATTGTGACTACCGATATTCTGTCCCTAAAGGGACAAATTATATTATTAAATATACAATGAAATCTCCATTTGTGGACGTTATATTGGTGGCAAGCCATAAGAGATCTATTAAAAAAATATATCAATGAACAAAAACGACATTAAAAATAGAGAAGATGTATTTCTTCTGGTATCTAAATTCTATGAAAAAGTTAGAAAAGATGACATCTTAGGACCTTTTTTTAATGAGACGATTAAAGATTGGGACGCGCACCTAGATCATCTCACCACGTTTTGGGAATCGAGTCTTTTTCTAAAAACAAAATATTATGGAAATCCTTTAGAAGCTCACATTAAGGTGGATGCTGACCATAATAATAGTATAACCGAATTACATTTTGGTCTATGGTTAAATCTCTGGTTTCAAACTATTGATGAGTTATTTGAAGGCGATTATGCCGAAAATTCCAAACGGAGAGCTCGAAAAATGGGAACGTTTTTATATTTAAAAATTTTTGAAGCAAGGGCTTGAGTCAAAAACTAAAAAAACCATAATGCACCGATTTAAGCACGTCCTTATACTAATAGTAAGCTCTCAGTTTTGCTGCACATCATTATGGTTTGCAGGGAATAGCATAGTGTCTGATTTGGTGTTGAATTTTAATTTGCCTGAAGGTGCTCTCGGGCATTTAACGTCGGCCATACAATTTGGGTTTATTTCTGGAACCTTAGTTTTTGCGGCATTGACAATTGCAGATCGCTTTTCGCCTTCCAAAGTATTTTTTATAAGTGCATTATTAGCCGCTTTATTCAATCTAGGTCTTATTTGGAATTCTAATTCTATGTTTAGTCTTTTAGTTTTCCGATTTAGTACTGGTTTTTTTCTAGCGGGAATTTATCCTGTAGGAATGAAAATTGCGGCAGATTATTTTGAAAAAGGATTGGGTAAGTCACTTGGGTTTCTTGTTGGTGCACTTGTTTTGGGCACAGCATTTCCTCATTTGCTAAAAGGGAGTTCTAATAGTTTTTCTTGGGAATTCGTTGTGTATATAACCTCAGGATTAGCTTTATTAGGCGGTTTACTAATGCTAGTATTAGTGCCAAACGGTCCGTATAGAAAAGCGAGTTCGATTTTAAATTTGTCTGCTTTTCTAAGTGTTTTTAAAAACAAGGATTTTAAGTCTGCGGCATTTGGCTATTTTGGACATATGTGGGAGCTTTATGCCTTTTGGGCTTTCGTTCCTGTGATGCTTCAAGCCTATGCGAGTTTACATTCAGATGTACCTATTAATAGTCCTTTATATGCTTTTTTTATTATTAGCAGTGGTGCATTGGCATGTGTACTTAGTGGTTATTTGTCGCAGAAATTTGGAGTTAAGCAAATTGCTTTGGTGGCATTGAGTTTATCCGGACTTTGTTGTTTGTTATCTCCATTTGTATTTATGACAGATTCCATAGAACTGTTTATGATATTTCTTTTGTTTTGGGGCATGGCTGTTATTGCTGATTCGCCAATGTTTTCTACCCTTGTAGCTCAAAGTACGTCAGCCCAATTAAAAGGAACAGCACTTACTATAGTCAATTGTATTGGCTTTGGGATAACGATTATTAGTATTCAAGTTCTTAGTTTTTTAAGTAGCAGTGGTTCAATTTATATCTATATGGTATTAGCAATTGGTCCTTTATTCGGAATAATTTATCTTCTTAAAAACAAAGCTTAGGTATCACATTTTAGTTTAATTATTTCTATGTAATTATATTTGTCAACTTTAAATCAAACCAATACACATGAAACTACTCAAAGAATTTAAAGAATTTGCTGTTAAAGGCAATATGATGGATATGGCCGTCGGTATAATAATTGGTGCATCCTTTAATAAAGTTATAGATGTTTTGACGAAGCAGGTATTAATGCCTCCGTTATCATTATTATCTGATAGTGTCAGCTTCCAAAATAGAAAGTTGATATTGAGAGATGCTGTCACTGATGCTTCAGGAGTGATTTCGACTAGCGAAGTCGCCATCGCTTATGGTGCACTTATAGAAGTTTTGTTTGATTTTTTAATTATCGGATTTACAGTGTTTATATTAGTTAAATTTATGAATAGATTACGTAATAAGGCACAAGACCCTGAAAATGAAACTGTTGTAACGCCAAAAGACATTCAGTTGTTGTCAGATTTAAAAGGTTTAATGGAAGAGCAAAACAAATTATTGAAGACAAATATGTCAAATTAATTGAAACAATATTCTGAAATTTTAACGCGTTTTTAACGCTTTAAATACCATATCTTAATGGTCAAAAAGGCTTATTTTTGCAAGAGCTTAAAATAACCCTACAGTTATGCAAAAGAAAATCGCTGATTTCCTATTTTCCACAAGACTTACCGCTGTTTTATTTATTGTTTTTGCTGTTGCTATGGCAACAGGAACGATTCTAGACAGAAACATGGAGACCTCTCCAACCCCATATACAAGAGAATTAATTTATAATGCGTGGTGGTTTGAAGCCATCATGGTCTTCTTTGTAATTAATTTTGTGGGTAATATCTTTAGATTCAAATTGCACAAAAAAGAAAAGTGGGCAACTTTAACAATGCATTTATCTTTTATATTAATTTTAGTAGGCGCTTTTGTAACGCGTTATATTGGGTATGAAGGCAAGATGTCTATCGAAGAAGGGCAAACTGAAAGTCAGATGCGGTCTCTTAAAACCTATGTTACGGCGTACGTTGTTGGAGATTTTGAAATAGATGGTGTTATGCAACGTTATAATTTTCAGCGCGAAGTAGATTTTTCACATCGATTAGATAATGATTTTGATGAAACGATTACATACGACAACATTCCTGTAAATTTCAATCTTCAAAAATTTATAAAGGGAGCCGAAAAAGACATCATTCCGGATGAGAATGGAGAAAGTTATTTAAAAATTGTTGAAGCAGGTGATGGTTCGTCTCACAATCATTTTTTAAAATATGGTGAGGTGTCTAATATGCATAATGTCTTAATTTCTCTAAATAAAGAACAAGATGGTGCTATAAATATTACCGAGACAGATGAAGGTTTGTTTATTAAATCACCATATGAAGGGGAGTATCTGACCATGGCAACTGGGACTACTGGCAAGTTAGTTAAAGACAGTTTACAGCCATTAGCATTGCGTTCGCGTTATATCATTGGTGAAATGCAATTGGTATTTCCTAAGCCTGTAGTAAAAGGCTTTTTTGATGTTGTAAAAAAACCAGTCATTTTAAAAAGTGATGAAGACGGTATTGTTTTAGACGTCACTGCTAATGGAGAAACTAAAAGCGTCAACCTTTTAGGTGGCTTAGGAACCTATAATAATTTTGAAGAAGTAGAAGTTGGAGGGCTAGAGATCGCATTGCGATATGGTTCTCGACTAGAGCAATTGCCTTTCGCGATAAAACTAAATGATTTTATTGCAGAGAAATATCCAGGCACAGAAAAAGCCTATTCATCTTTTGAAAGTAAAGTCACGGTTATAGATAAAGAACAAGGTGATTTTGATTATCGTATTTTTATGAATAATGTACTAGATCACAAGGGGTATCGTTTCTTTCAGGCTAGTTTTCATCCGGATGAAAAAGGAACTATCCTTTCTGTAAACCACGATCAATGGGGAACTTATATTACTTATGCGGGCTATATGTTATTGTACTTTGGTTTAATGTCTATTTTATTTGCAAGTCATACGCGATTTGATGAGATCAGAAAGCGTTTAAATAAGTTGAAAGACAAGAAGGCAAAAATGATGACTGTGGTTGTTTTATTGCTTAGTTTGTCTGGTTTTGCTCAAGAACATTCTGTTGATGATGGGCATGGTAGCGAGGTAGAAAAGCCTTTAAAAGCCCAATTAGATTCCGTTTTAAAAGCGAATATAGCTCCTAAGTCACACACGGATAAGTTTGCCGAAATGGTGATTCAAGACTATAATGGTCGTATGATGCCAATTCATACCTATGCTTCTGAAATGTTAAGGAAAATAAGTAAGAGCAATATTTATGAAGATATGGATGCCACGCAAATATTTCTATCCATACAAGAAAGCCCAATGCTTTGGTACAATATACCAGTGATATATTTGACGCCTCGTAAGGCCGATTCCATAAGAACTGTAATAGGTGTTGATAAAAGTCAAAAACATGTAAGTTTATTAGACTTTTTTACTGAAAATGGGCGTAATAAGTTAGGGCCTTATATTGAAGAAGCTTTTAAAGCACAAGTGCCTAATGGTTTTCAGAAAGAAGTGAAAGATACGTATGGTCGCTTAAGTCTATTATCTGATGCTATTGAAGGACGCTCTATTAAGATATTTCCTATTCCAGAGGATGAAAATAATAAATGGATTTCGTCTTTTGAATATGAACAAGACGGTTATAAAGATATTTTAAATGATTCGTTGTATGCCGGTTTTGTGAGTAAAGGATTTAGTTACTATCTAATGACTTTAAACAACGCAAAGCAATCAGGTGATTTTACAAATGCAGATCGATTGTTAGAAGATATAAAGCGAACCCAGCATAAGCTTGGTGGAGAGGTAATGCTATCTGAAGAGAAAATAAAGACTGAAATTTTATATAACAAATACGATATATTTAAGAAGTTATTCAGTTGGTATATGTATGCTGGTACATTGTTGTTTGTTCTAATAATCGTCCAAATTTTTAAATCTTATAATAAATTTTTAAACCTTAGCATTAAAATACTAGTTGGGGTTGTTGTTGTATTATTTGTGCTACACACTGGTGGTTTAATTGCACGCTGGTATTTGTCTGGTCATGCACCATGGAGTGACGCGTATGAGTCTATGATTTATGTGGCTTGGGCTACAATGCTATTCGGACTTTTATTGGCTAATAATAAAGACGCTAAGAAATCTAAAGCGGAAAGTTCAGAGTCAACAATAGCTTCTAAAGTAGTCCCGTTTTATGGTTTGTTTCAGAATAAATCCTCTGATATCACAATTGCAGCAGCTGCTTTTGTAACGGCAATGATTTTAATGATAGCCCATTGGAATTGGATGGATCCTGCAATAGCAAATCTAGAGCCTGTATTACAAGGCTATTGGTTAATGATACATGTTTCAGTAATTGTGGGAAGTTATGGACCGTTTACTTTAGCCATGATCTTAGGGGTCGTATCGCTTTTACTCATGATATTTACTACTAAGGAGAATAAAGCCAAAATGGATATCAATATCAAAGAATTGACAATCATAAACGAAATGGCTTTAACAGTTGGTTTAATAATGTTAACTATAGGTAATTTTCTAGGTGGCATGTGGGCTAATGAAAGTTGGGGACGCTATTGGGGTTGGGATCCAAAAGAGACTTGGGCATTAATAAGTATTATGATATATGCATTTGTTCTTCACATGCGTTTAGTACCTGGTTTGCGCGGACGTTGGTTATATAATTTAATGTCTGTCTTAGCCTATGCTAGTATATTAATGACCTACTTTGGTGTTAATTTTTACTTGTCTGGACTACATGCTTATGCTAGTGGTGATCAAATAGTGAGTTTCCAGTTTATTGCCATAGCTTTAGGTATTGTCGCACTGTTAGGATTTTTTGCTTATCGAAAATATAAAATTTATTATAAAAAGCAGTAAACTTCTGGGCAGACAAATAAGTACGGAGTACGTATTTTTATTAACTTATAGGCTTAAACGGACCCTCTAATGAATTACTACAAAAAATTAGGAACAGCAAATTTAGTCATGTTATTCTTGTGTGCAGTTATAATTCTTGTCGCAGAATACTTATTTCTAACCGGAGATCAACTTCATGGCATATTTATAGGCCTTTGGGCACCAACATTACTAGGAGTTATGATCTACTTAAAACTTGTGGACCATGGGAGCAAATGATATTGTATTATGGTTCTCAATTATTGTAATTGTCTTAGTAGCCTTGTGGGCGATACTGGTGATACGAGCTTATAATAGGATAGGAAAGAATGACTAATGTCGACCTCTTTGTTATGGTTATAACTATCTTTGTTAAAAAAAATGCAACTTACCTTAAAATTAGCAGCAATTTATAACCTCCTTTGGGGCGCTTGGGTTGTTTTGTTTCCCAATCATTTTTTTAATCTTGTTGGCATGGCCCCCCTTAATCATCCTCTCGTTTGGCAAGGTATGGGAATGGTCATTGGGGTTTATGGTTTGGGCTATTGGTGGGCATCCTACAATCCTATGAAACACTGGCCAATTGTAGCCGTTGGTTTTTTAGGAAAGATTTTTGGACCGCTTGGATTCATCTTTAATTATATTAAAGGGGATGTTCCGTTTGAATTTATTTACACACTCTTTACCAATGACTTTATTTGGTGGATTCCTTTCTTTCTAATTTTAAAGAAAGTACATACGGATTATAAATGGAAACTATCTTGATAAGATTTTTTCGTATATTACTTATTGGATTCTATGCTTTTGCAGGTAGTTATCATTTTATCAATCCTGAGTTTTATGCAGACTTAATTCCAGAGTATTTACCGTATCATAGTTTCATTAATTACGCTAGTGGACTACTAGAAATTAGTTTAGCGATAGGAGTTGCTATACAAAAAACAAGACTGATAGCTATAAAAGGAATTATTGTATTGCTCATTCTGTTTATTCCGTCACATGTCTACTTTATTAAAATTGGGTCTTGTTTAGATGGTGCATTTTGCGTAGCACCTTGGATTGCTTGGTTCCGTTTATTAATTATTCATCCTTTGCTGATTTTATGGGCTTGGGTAGTTCGAAAACTAAATTAATATGTCTTTAGATCTAGCGCGTTTATTAATAGATTTTGGTTTTGTCGTCCTTATTTGGTCAGTACAATTGGTGATCTATCCAAGTTTGGGATATTATTCAAAAGAAAACCTTTATAGTTGGCACAGAAGCTATACAACAAGAGTAACGTTTATTGTTTTACCATTAATGTTTAGTCAATTAATCATAGTGGCACTGCAGCTCTGGAAAACTCAAAATTGGTTTACAATGATAAGTGCTAGTGTTATCATAATACTTTGGTTACTTACATTTATCATTTTTGTACCCTTACATCAAAGTATAGATAAGAATGTGCCTGTTGAAAATGTGTGCAATAGTTTAGTAAATAAGAATTGGATGCGAACTGTGCTATGGAGCTTTCTTTTTATCATATCATTCCTCGATTTCTGCATTAATTCCTGAATTGGAATAGGATCAATCGTAAACTAATCATTTTTCAAGTAGATAATTACCAATAACTAAGGCATCTAATCCTGTAGAATAAAAACAGCGTAAAGCGTCTTTAGGTGATTCTACCACAGGTTCGCCCTGAATATTAAAGCTGGTGTTTAAAACTACTGAGACTCCTGTTTTTTCACCAAGTTTTTTAATCAAACTGTGATAAATAGGGTTTGTTTCTTTATTCACAGTCTGAAGTCTCGCTGTACCATCTACATGAGTAATAGAAGGAAGGATGTCTTGTTTATCTTTCAATACGTTACAAACTTTTAGCATAAATGGAGCTTCCACCTCAAGGTCAAAATAATCTTTATATGATTCTACTAAGGCAGAAGGCGCAAACGGTCGGTAGGCCTCTCGATGCTTAACTTCAGAATTAATTTTACGTTTCATATCAGGGAAAGAAGGATTAGCAAGTATACTGCGATTACCAAGTGCCCTAGGTCCAATTTCCATTGCACCTTGAAACCAGCCAATAATCTTTCCTTTTTCTAATAAAGAAGCTGCTGTTTCTGATGGATCTTCAACATATTTCACTTTTAACTTAGCACTTTCAATGGCCGTTTTTATTTGTTCGTTAGAATAAAAAGTACCTACATAGGGATTGTCGTGAACAAAAACTCTGGGATGCTTCAATATGCCATTGTACAAATAATATGCTGCTCCAATTGAAGTTCCATTATCTCCAGCCGCTGGCATAACATAGACGTCCTTAAATGGTGTTTCTCTTACAATTCTGCCATTCATTACACTATTTAATGATACACCACCTGCTATAACTAAATAATCTGCTTTTGTTTGTTCATAAAGATAAGAGCACATTTCTAGTACTTTATTTTCTAAAACATGTTGAAATGCTGCTGCTGCATTTACATGTTGATCTTTAAATTCACCATCTTTAGTTCTTGGTTCTCCAAAGTAATTTATAAATTTTTTAGAATAAGAATCTTTGGTTAGGTGCTGATAATTAAAGTATGACAAATCCACTTTCAGTCTTCCTTTTTCGTCGACACTTATCATTTTATCAACTTCATCTTTAAATACATTAGGATCTCCCATAGGCGCCAGCCCCATAGTTTTGCCTTCGTCATAGTTAGGTTTAAAACCACAAAATTGTGTTACAGTTTCGTAAAATGAACCTAATGAATGCGGAAAAAAGCTTTCACTTAATTTTTTAACAGAATTGTTGTCGCCATAACCTAACCAAGTCGTTGCCCATTCTCCTGAGCCATCGATGCCAAGTAATGCTGCTTTTTTATAAGGAGACACAAAAAATGATCCTGCAACATGCGTTAAATGATGTTCAATAAAATGCACCTCAGGGCCATTTTGTTTCCAAGTTTTATTAAACCAAATTTTGAATCGTCGTTGTTTTGCATATGCATTGATTACGTGATGTCCAAAAAAGGGCATGAACAGTTTAGGTCGTTTCACCAGAAACGTCAGTTTGTTAAACCAGTTGGTAGTGGGTTTTATTGATACAGCAATATGGTCTATGTCAGAAAAAGTTAAACCTGCTATATCCAAACAACTTTTAATGGCAAGCTCGGGAAAGGCTTGGGTATGTTTGTCTCGATTTAACCGTTCTTCTTCAATTGCTGCGATTAGACGACCATCTTTTACAATACAAGCAGATGAGTCATGAAAATAGTAATTTAGACCTAAAATTATCATTCGTAAAGCGTTTTTATTGCGAATTAACATTATATTTTTCAACTAAAACTTTTAATCGTGACTAATTTTTTATTTTTTCGTTGAAAGGTAAAACTAGCTTCGTCAAAAGAAAATTGAATGGTATTATTAAGCTATCATTTACTAGATTTTTTCGAGTTATTTTTCAGTCATTTTTTAATGACACCCCGTTTTATTAGTGTAACTATTTGAATTTTAAGTTTGAATTTTATTGTTGACTTAAAATTCTTCAATAATCGATAATAAAAGATTTTAACAACAATTAATTTTTAGAAGAATTAGTTTGTCTCGTTCTTGATATTTTCAAAAGGATTTTGATAGAATTACAGTAATTGTTCGCACATTTTTCACTAGCTTTATATCATAAATTAGAAATAAATGTCAAAGAAAAAATTAGGATTAAACACAATATGTACACATGTTGGTGAAGTAAAAGATGAACAGTTTAAAGGCGCAGTATCTCCTATGTTCTTAAGTTCGTCTTACGAATTTTTAGATGTGGATGTAAAACGTTACCCACGTTATTTTAATACACCAAATCAAGAATTCTTGGCTAAGAAAATTGCAGCATTAGAACATACAGAGGCTGCTATGATTTTTGGTTCTGGTATGGCAGCAATTAGTACTATGTTTTTGGCCTTTTTAAGGCAAGGTGATCACTTGGTTGTTCAGAATACCTTATATGGAGGCACTGTAAATTTTATTAAAGAAGAATTTCCGAAGTATGGCATAGAATATACATTCACCAATGGGTATTCAGTTGAAGATTTTGAGGCTGCTATTCAAAAGAATACAAAGCTCATTCATATTGAAACGCCTTCAAACCCTTTAATGACTATTACAGATATTAAGGCTATTGCGAAGTTGGGTAAATCTAAAGCTATTTTCACGTCTATTGATAATACCTTTGCATCCCCAATTAATCAGAATCCTATAGATTTAGGGATTGATATGGTGATGCATTCAGCCACCAAATATTTTGGAGGTCACAGCGATATTTGTGCAGGGGCAGTTGCAAGTTCTAAAGAACACATTGAGCGTATTTGGAACGTCGGAAAAAATTTAGGTGGAAGTCTCAGCGATATGACGGTTTGGATGCTAGAGCGAAGTATGAAAACCTTAGGTCTCCGAGTAAAAGCACAGACAGAAAATGCTATGAAATTGGCCAAATGGTTAGAGAAGCATCCAAAGGTTGCAAAAGTATATTATCCTGGACTAAAATCCCATCCGGAATATAAATTAGCTAAATCACAAATGAAAGGCTTTGGTGCGATGCTATCTTTTGAATTAACAGAAGATTTAGATGCTTACCACTTTCAGAAAGCATTAACACTTATTAAATCATCTATGAGTTTAGCTGGTGTAGAGAGTACCGTGATTTCTCCTCATTTAACTTCACATGCCTTAATGACTCAAGACGAGCGTGATGCTGTTGGTATAAGCGATCAACTCATACGTTTTTCAGTCGGAATTGAAGATGCTAAAGATTTAAAACGCGATATCAATCAGGCTATAGCTGCGTTAAAGTAGTCTTAGGTTTTCTAGAATCGGTTTGAATATTTATGCCTATTTGAATTCTGTTGAGGTTATTTTTTCTGATGTGCTGTTTTAAATACCCAATTTGAAATTGAGATTTTTTTAATAGTTTAACCGCAATACCTGCATAGAACCGGTTTTCATGAAAGACCTGATCTTGAAAGTTGACAAAAGGCTCTTCTGTCACCACTAAGGAAAAGGTTTTATTAATATCATATTTTAAACCGATGCGATATCTAAAGCGTTGTTGCAATTCATTTCTGTCATTAAACCTTAAAAAACGCTGTTCTAATCGTCCGCGATGCTGTATTTTAAATTTGCCTAATTTGTGCTTGTAAACATACTGTTCAAAGCTTCTATTTTCTTTAACATTAGGCGTTTGGTCAAATTCAAAAACCGTATCAATATCTAAGTTGGCATAACCGAGACCTAGCGTAGATTTTGAATTTAAATGGTAGTTTCCGCGAAGAGAAAGAAAGACCAAATTGTAGTTTGATGAGGGTTCGTAAAACCGAAGCTCAGCATAAGGTGTTAAGCTTAAACGCTCGCTTAACCTGTGATTACTGCCGTAAGTGTACCAAGATCCTAAGAAGCCTTCTGATGGGTTTTGAGAGAATAGTGAGATTTGAAACGTGAATAGTATAAATACGATGATGAATCTTTTCATTTTAAAATTATATTAATAAAAAAGAGCCCATCTCTGGGCTCTTTTTAGTCATGGAAGTATTAAATATGATCGTGTAAGTGATGATGCTCATCAATTAATGGACCTCCTTCAATAATTTGCTCTGAAGCTTCACTAGCAAATTTTTCAAAATTCAAATGGAATGAATGTGCTAGCTGAATTGATTTACTAACGTAAGCTCCTTTTTGTAACCAAGTATGCATTGGGTCTAAAAGTTCGTTAGGCACATTTGGACACGTTTTTGGCATAAATAAGCCAAATATTGGATGTTGCTCAAACTCAACATTGTCTAATTGTCCATCAAGAATAGCGGTAATCATTGCTCTAGTATATTTTAATTTAATACGAGAACCAACGCCGTAAGGACCGCCGCTCCAGCCGGTATTTATTAGCCAAACGTTAACGCCTGCATCTTGCATTTTTTTGCTTAACATTTCAGCATAAATGGTTGGATGTAATGGCATAAATGGTTCACCAAAACATGCAGAGAATGATGGTACTGGTTCTGTAATACCTGCTTCTGTTCCTGCTACTTTTGCTGTATAGCCAGAAATAAAGTGGTACGCCGCCTGACCTGGTGTTAACTTAGAAACGGGAGGTAATACACCAAAAGCATCAGCCGTTAGGAAGAAAATATTTGTTGGGTTACCAGCATAAGATGGTTTTTGTATATTGTCTATATTATAGATAGGGTAACTTACACGTGTGTTTTGCGTAATGCTACTATCCATGTAATCAACTTCACCGTTATCTTTGAAAACAACATTTTCAAGAATAGCACCTGGTCTAATTGCTCTAAAAATGTCCGGTTCTTTATCTTCGGTTAAATCGATAACTTTTGCATAACAACCACCTTCAAAATTAAAGATGTTATTATTAGCAGTCCAACCATGCTCATCATCACCAATTAATTTACGATTTGGATCTGCTGATAATGTGGTTTTACCTGTTCCAGATAATCCGAAGAAAATGGCAGTATCGCCAGCTTCTCCAACATTTGCTGAGCAGTGCATTGGTAACACATCTTTTTCTACAGGAAGAATAAAATTCAGAGAAGAGAAGATGCCTTTTTTTATTTCACCTGTGTAAGCAGAACCACCAACTAAGGCAATCTTTTTTGTGAAATTTAGTATTGAGAAATTACCTTGACGAAGTCCATAATTTTTTGGGTCTGGTGCTTCGTAACCTGGTGCGCAAAGTACTAACCAGTCTTCTTCAAAGTTTTCTAATTCAGATTCCTCTGATCTTAAAAACATATTATAGGTAAACATGTTAGACCATGGATATTCTGTGACGGTTCTAACATTCGTTTTATATTCAGGATCTGCACAAACATAAGCATCTCTTACATAGATTTCTTTTCCACTTAAGTAGTTTATAATTTCAGACTGTAAATGGTCAAAATTTTCTGGAGAAATAGCTTTATTTGTTTTTCCCCACCATACCCGATCTTTAGTGTAATCGTCTTTCACAATAAAACGATCTTGTGGAGAACGACCGGTAAATTTCCCTGTATTTATGGCTAATGTTCCATTAGCAGTTTCTTTTCCCATTCCTTTTTCAACAGTAATGGCTTGTAATTTCTCTGGAGAAAGATTCCAATGTGCATTGGTGTCATTTAACCCATACTTTGTGAGGTCTCTAGTTTTCATAATCGGTTTATTTAATAAGTTTTCCATGATTCATAAATTTTAATAAATAGAGTTTTTGATTTAAAATGGCCAAATCAATGGCACTAATATTAATGATGTTATTAAGAACAGCACGAGCAATGGTGCTCCTACTTTTACATAATCCATAAATTTATAACCACCTGCCGTCATTACCATCGCATTGGTTGTTGTACCAACAGGAGTTAAAAATGCCGTTGAAGCGCTTATGGCAACAGCAATCATAAATGGTGCTGCGGATAGGTTCAATGTATTCGCCGCTATAATTACTATTGGTGCCATTAAAACTGCTGTCGCAGAATTATTAATCACTTGACTAAATGTTGTGGTGAGCAGAAACACACCTCCGAGCAACACAATAGGGTGTAAACTCCCTAAAGTATTGACTAGTCCATTAGCGATAAGTTCAGCGGTTCCTGTTTTTTGAAGTGCTATTCCCATAGGGATCATAGCTGCAATCATGACTACACTAATCCAACTTATGCCTTTATAGGCTTTCGCCATTGGTACACAACCCGTTATTAATATAATGCCTGCTGATATTAATGCAGCTATAGATCCTGGCACGATTTTAAATACTAATAGAACAATCATGAGTAAAAGGGACATCAGTGCGATATAAGATCTAGGCGTAAGGTCTGTAACTGTTTTAGCCATACCTTCTGGGCTACCGCAAATCACGAGATGTTCGTAATGATTTTTCAACTCTTCAATAGCACTCCATTCTCCTCTAATTAAAAAGGCATCACCAGCTTTAGCCGTAATCTCCTTTTGAATAAGTGGTTTAGCATTGCGCGATGTAGCCATGAGTTGTACATTAAAATGTTCAAAGAAATGACTAGATTTTATTTGTGTTCCTACAAGTGAAGATTGTGGTGTCACTAAAACTTCTGCCATACCAACCTCTTGATTGATGAGGTTATTTCGTAATTCGTCTTCAATAGGTTCTAATGGTAATAGTCCTAATCTAAATGTTATCATTAACGCGTTAATAGCTTCTGTATCTCCTTTAATTGTGATGATATCGTGATATAGAAATAGGGTGTCATCTTTAGGGAGTTCGATAAATGGATCATTACCCTTTAAGCGATTGGGATGTCTTCGCTTAATACGCAGAATAGAGATGCCATGTTCTTTTTCAAAATCCCAGTCGCCCAATTTTGTATTTAACAACGGTGATACAGATCTTACTCTTAATCGGTAGTAATCACCATCAACTTTATACGCTTCAATCCATTGGTGAAGTGTGGTACTGATATTTACAGGCTTATTATTTGTCTGATTACTTGGTAGAAGTCTGTGACCAATAAATCTAAAATAGAGCAGTGCTAGTATCAATAAGGGCAAACCGATTAGTCCAAATTCAAAAAAAGAAAACCCTTCTAGCCCACTTTCTAGCATCGTATTATTTACAATGATATTAGGAGGTGTGCCAGTTAACGTTAATAAGCCTCCAGTATTTGAACCAAAAGCGACTGGCATTAGTAATTTAGAAGGTAATGTACCAATACTCCACGCAGAAGCTATCGTTACAGGCATTAGTGTGGCAACAGTACCAGTATTACTTACAACACCAGAAAGTAATCCTGAACCTAATGTTGTTATCAATAGAAGTTTTATTTTACTTTTCCCTGCCATTTTAATAAATTTTTCACCTGCTAATGCAGTCCAGCCTGTTTGTGAAAGGCCTTCACCTATTATAAATAGTGCTGCAATCATGATCACAGTAGGATTACTAAAGCCACTGAGTGTTTCGGTTAAGTCCAAAATCCCAAATAGGAATAAACTTAACATCGAAATTAAAGCGATAATATCTGGTGTGAATTTGCCCCAAATGAATAAGATGATTGTGACCATTAAAATAGCTAGCATTAAGCTCATAGTGATGTAGTTATGTTGTTATACCGTAAGGTATATAATAATACGACAAAGTTAAAATCATTAAAAAGTAATTTTTATGACGAATGTCATGCTTTGAGATAATTGTGAATATCTCATTTTTAAACATTCATTTTTGAATATTTCAACGATTTATTGAGGCTATAACGTTTGCGAAATAAAAAGAAAGCGAGAATCTATCTTCTTTTTAATATTTTTGACACTCGAGAAAAGGTAATAATAAATAAAAGAGTCATTTTCTTGAGAGTTAAAGCAGGATCAGGAATCATTGGAAGCTGTTAGATATGACCTTTATATTAATAAATAAATACAGATGAAATTAGACATATTAGCAATAGGAGCACATCCGGATGATGTGGAATTAGGTTGTGGAGCGACCTTAGCAAAAGAAGTTTTTAAGGGTAAAAAAGTTGGAATAATTGACTTAACGCGAGGAGAGCTAGGAACCCGAGGTACAGCCGAAACTCGAGATGAAGAAGCATTTAATGCGGCCAAAATATTGGGTGTACAGTCGAGAGTGAATATGCGCTTCGCCGATGGGTTTTTTATTAATGATAAAGCGCATCAAATTGAAATCATTAAAATGATCCGGTTTTATAGACCCGAAATAGTGATCTGCAATGCTATTGATGATAGACATATAGACCATGGAAAAGGAAGTCAGTTAGTTAGCGATGCTTGTTTTTTGAGTGGATTAAGAAAAATAGAAACGGTTCATAAGGATGAAGATACCATTCAAGAAACTTGGAGACCAAAAGCGGTGTATCATTATATTCAATGGAAAGATATTGAACCAGATTTTGCTGTAGATGTATCTGGTTATATGGACCAAAAGATGGATTCCGTATTAGCTTATAAAACGCAGTTCTTTGATCCTAGTAGTGATGAACCAGAAACGCCTATATCTAGTAAGAACTTTACAGATAGCATTTCATATAGAGCACGTAATTTAGGTCGCTTAGTCGGTGCGGATTTCGCTGAAGGTTTTACGGTTGAGCGCTATCCAGCAGTAGAATCCTTATTCGACTTAAAATAGAACAACAAAAAAGTCTTTCATCACTGAAAGACTTAATAATTTAGAGTGGAAGACCGGTCTCACTTCAACGGCACTCAGCATTAACTTCTATACCCTATAAAATCTAGTTAATTATAAGTACAAAAAAAGCCTCTTATTTCTAAGAGGCTTTACTAATTTAGGGTGGAAGACCGGTCTCGAACCGGCGACCTTCGGTACCACAAACCGACGCTCTAACCAACTGAGCTACAACCACCATTTTAATTAGGAGTGCAAATGTAAATTATTTCGAATTTTCTGCAAAGTCTTTTTCAATCTAATTTCGAAATAAAAAGCCTTTTAAATTTAAGATTGAAAGGCATTAAATCTCTTGCACGTTTTGAAGCTATTCCAATGCTTTGTCTACCACAATTCTATCAGCTCTATTAGCAATTTCCCAAGCCGTATAAAACACTAATCGCGTTCTGTTTTCTAGTAAATCGTATTCAATTTTATCTGGTGTATCACTAGCTTTATGGTAATCATCGTGAGTACCATTAAAGTAGAATATAACTGGGACATTATTCTTTGCAAAATTATAATGATCCGATCTGTAGTAAAACCGATTAGGATCATTAACATCATTATAAGTGTAGTCCAATTCTATATTCGTGTATTTTTTATTGACTTCTTCTGAAATATTATGTAATTCTGTACTCAACTTATCGCTACCAATCAAATAAACATAGTTACGATTACCTTCTTTTCGTTTAGGATCAGATCTACCTATCATATCAATATTAAGATCTGCAACTGTATTTTCTAAAGGGAAAATGGGATCATTATCAGTATAATGTCTAGAGCCTAAAAGGCCTTTTTCTTCACCAGTGACATGTAAAAATAAAATGGAGCGTTTTGGCCCACTACCAGCTTTTTCAGCCAATCTAAAAGCTTCAGCAATTTCTAAAATCGCAACGGTCCCAGATCCATCGTCATCAGCACCATTATAAACCTCACCATCTTCAATACCTATGTGATCTAAATGTGCTGAGATTACTAAAATTTCATCAGGTTTTTCAGAACCTTTAATGAATGCTACGACATTTTCAGAGCCAACAGCTACAGATTTATTTTCAATAGCTAAATCAATTTTAGCGGTTATAGTTTTTGGAGTATCAGTTTCTAGTAATGATGGATGTAAAACCTTTCCTAAATCTTCGGTAATGACTAACATCAGGATGTCTTTCTCATTGTTTATTAAGGATAGACGGCCTGCCAAGCCTGTTTCTGCTTGTTTTTTAAAATATGGGGCATATCTAGAAAATAAGGCGTTGTCTACAAATAAGATCGCCTCAGCACCGTTAGCTTTGGCTGCATCTCTTTTACTCGAAATGGCACTACGATCAGTCCATTGTGTAGATTCTGAATCACCTGAAGTTATATAATTTCCATCCGTATCTTTTGGCTCACCAGCTTTTACTAGTACGATCTTTCCTTTAACATCAATGTTTTTGTAATCTGAATAATTATCAGCATCAATACCATAGCCAACATAAACCAAATCGTTCACAGACATAGATACATCTTCGGAAATGACTAAAGTAACATGATCTTCAAATTTATTGTAAGTAATTCCATTTATACTCAATTTAGACTCACCAACGCTTTTCTTTTCTAAGGGCACTTCTTGAAAATAATCATCTCCTCCTAACGGTGACGCAATAGCCATCTCTTTATACTGAGATTTTAAATATTCTACAGCCATTTTTTGACCTTTTTCACCTGTATTTCGACCTTCAAATTCATCCGAGGCATATTTATAAAGTAGCGTTTTTAATTCGTCAGAAGTAATTGAAGACGCAAATTCTGAAGGGTCTGCCATCTTCACTTTTTGCACTGAAGCTATATTACTTTTTGATGATGTCCCACAACTTATAATTAAGCTGGTCATACAAAAGAAGAAAAGTATTTTTTTCATATCAATAAAAATTAGAGTATTAGTTCATTAATTTAAGATGCTAAAACTACGAAAAGCAAAGAGGGCACAGATTGATGCTATTTTTCTTTTAACAGACTTTAACACTAGATGATTTCTGGATTTAAGCGTGAATCTGAATTGGCTAAATACCATGCTGTTGCAAAAATCAGTTTTGTTCGCTTTGCTAATAAAGGATAGTTGATTTTATCCGCTGTATCTGTTGGTTTTGTGTAATCTTCGTGTTCCCCATTAAAGAAGAAAATAATAGGGACACCCTTAAGCGCAAAATTATAGTGATCGGATCTGTAATAATAGCGGTTAATGTCATTTTCTTTATTAAATGTATAATCTAAGTCTAAGTTTGTAAAAGTTTCGTTCGCTTTTTGAGCAACAAAATGTAGCTCGGTACTTATTCGATCTGATCCTATCACATAAATATAGTTTTCGTTGTCTTTATGCCTTTTGTCAACACGACCAATCATATCAATATTTAAGGTAGTAACGGCATTTTCGATTGGAAACACTGGATGATCTGTGTAGTAACGTGATCCATGCAGTCCAACTTCTTCTGCAGTGAGGTGTAAAAACACGATACTTCTTTTTGGCCGATAACCGTCTTTAAATGCCTTACTAAAGGCTTCAGCCATTTCGAGCACGGCAGCAGTGCCTGAACCATTATCATCTGCACCATTGTAAATTTCTCCATCAATCACACCTTCATGGTCAGAATGTGCAGAGATATAAAGATATTCATTCGGGAATTCTGAACCCTCAATATAAGCAATGATGTTTTGAGAATCATTTAAACCGTCAGGGAGTGCTTCTTTAGGTACCTTTTGGTAGTAATTTGGATGAGATTCTGGTGCATTTATACTTTGTGAGATATAATAATTTCTGATATAATCGCAGACTTGATTGTGTCCTTCTTCACCAGTCATTCTCCCATTGTACTTATCGGAAGAGATTTCTTCTAAATGTATTTTTAAATCTTCAGTATTTATGGTGTTTAAATAGCGTTTAACTAGTGTTTCATCATCATAAGAGATGCTGTTTTTAAGGTTGTCAATTTTTTCGCTATGTCTAAGGTTTGCACAAGAACCAACGAGAATAAGCGCAGAGGCAACTAATACTTTCATCTGTTTATTTATATTGTTTTTTAATTGTTTCCGAAGCGTCGGGACTGTTTGCTAATGCGCATTGCCTTTTAACGATGGGGTTTTGAACTAGCGTGTTTCATGTCACTAATTGATTTAGGTAAAAATAAGATAAATAGACGACATGCTTTGTTAGAATTTTCTTCAAATTTTAAAAATTTTCTTCAATTTCTTTGTCTTCGAGAATTTCCTTAGAACCTTTTAAGTTCTCTTTATCAAGTTGTTCAAGTAGCTCAAGTGGCTCGGTATTAGTGATTCCTGTTTTTAAGAATACCCCCTTATATATAGTTAAGCCTAAAGAAATAATCACTAAAAGGAATATATACTGAATGGTCTTTGTTTTGGTATTGTGTTTTTTTGAAAGAAAAAGAACAACTAATCCGCTTAAAAAAGCTGTAATTATTGGAGCGATGGCTAAATTTGATAAAGGAGTCACTGCAAGAATTACAGCTAAAATTGCGGCAATAAAGCCTATGATGATGAATACTTTTTTACTCATGCTATTTCTGTTTTTTGATGGCTAGGTGCGTCTTTGATTTCAAGTTTAATTAATTTCTAAGACCAGAGACGGACTCAAGTTTAATTAACCATTGCTAATATTGTGCTGAAAAATACAATGCTTTATTAAATGATGCTAATTTTGTTTTGTAAATCAATTTATTCATTTTAATTAAAAAAATCACAAAATACCTTTGGCTACTATTAAAAAGGATTTTATATTTGCACCCGCTTAAGGAGAGTTGGCAGAGTGGTCGAATGCGGCAGTCTTGAAAACTGTTGAGGGTCACACCTCCAGGGGTTCGAATCCCTTACTCTCCGCTTAGAGCAAAGCTCAATTTCTGAAAAGAAGTTGGGCTTTTTGTTTTTGCGCAGGTTACGAGGGAACTCGTATAAGTGCGCAAAAACAAAAAGACCGCATACTGCGCCAGCAGTATTGGGCTTTATTGTAAGATTTGGAGAAATTGGGATCTATAATCCCTTACTCTCCGCAAATGGAAACCGATAACGAAAGTTATGTTTTTTTTGTTTCTCAACACGTTGAGCACTTGGTTTCGTAAGTGTTAGGCAACAAAAAACTCCTAAAAACACAGGGTGTTTTTAGGTTTCTATACTTGGTCAGGATTATCCTTTTTTGGATCACGAGCTTAAGCGGGTAATCCCTTATTCTCGATAATAATTAAATATTTCAAATCTGCGATATGAAGTATTTAATTAATATGTCTTTTACCCTCAAGTGGATCAGGAGCCAAACGCATAATCTTTTATCCTACAAAAAGGCCTTATCTAGAAGATAAAGCCTTTTTTATTTAAGTTAATTCGTTACTTAAGAATTCAAGTCTGTCTTTCGATCTCTTAAAGATTTAATAAAAGGTTGCTTCGTTATAATTTGTCCAGTAGCCGCTTTAATAGCATTAGCCAAAGCGCCACCAGCTGGTGGTAATCCAGGCTCACCTAAGCCAGTTGGAGATAATTCGTTTTCTACAAAATAGGTTTCTACAATTGGTGTTTCTTTCATCCGAATTAGGCGATACGTATTAAAGTTGACATCTTGGGGTTTGCCTTCTTCAAAAGAAAAGTCTCCATACATGGCATGCCCAATTCCATCAATCACACCGCCTTCAATTTGATTTTTTGCACCAGTAGGATTTACAACGATGCCACAGTCAACAGCTACCGTTACTTTTTCAACATAAGGTTGTCCATTTTTCATGGTGATATCAACCACTTCTGCAACGTGCGTATTATGGCTGTAATAGGCCGAAAATCCTTGATAGACCCCATTAGTGCTATTTCCCCAATTACTCTTTTCTACAGCGAGATTAATAGTATTAGTCATACGCTCTGCAGAATAGTCAATACTTTTGTCTTCTCCGTCTTTTACATTTTTTAGTAAATCTAAACGTAATTGAACAGGATCCATACTTAGTGCTTCAGCCAATTCATCAAAGAAACTTTGTTCAGCGTAGGCTAAGAAATTAGTATATGGTGCGCGCCATGCTCCAGTCGTAATATTACTCTTATAATTTCCAGATTCTACTTTATAGTTCTCAATAGCTCCAGCAGGAAAGAAATTAGGGATTAAGCCATACATATTTGAGTTAATGGCCGCTTCTTTGAGGTGATAACCTGTAATTTTCCCGTCCTTGATCGACGCTTTTATTCTATATTTAATGGCGGGTCTATAAATACCAGCTGCCATATCATCTTCGCGAGAAAAGACAACCTTAACCGGTTGTTTTGTAATATTAGATATTTCTGCGGCTTCTAATGCAAAATCACCATACAAGCGTCTGCCAAATCCACCTCCCATTCGAGTCATTTCTAAATGAATGTCTTCTTCATTTCTGTCAATTAAAGTTGCAATACGCTTGGCTGTGCCAGCAGGAGTTTGTATTGGCCCTACTAAATGTACTTTGGCTTCTGTGACGTTTGCATAGAAATTCATAGGTTCCATACAATTATGAGGTAAAAAAGGAGACTCATAAGTCCGTTCTAAGACTCTATCGGCCTCAGCAAATGCTATTTTTACGTTCCCATCTTCGCGACGCACATCTAAATCTTTACCATCTAAAATGGCGTTTAATTTTTTATCATGTTCAGTCGTACTTTCTAATTTCTCATCAGTCTTCCATTCAACTTTTAAGGCTTTTTTTCCTTTCATAGCAGCCCAAGTATTGGAAGCTAATACGGCAATCTTGTCTCCAAACTGCACAATATCCGACACACCATTCACGGCTTTGGCTTCTGTGGCATCAAAAGAGCTTATCTTTTGTCCGAAAGCCGGTGGACGAGATACAGAAACAAATTTCATACCTTCAGCAGTATAGTCTAAACCAAATAATGGTTGGCCTGTTATAATTTTATCAATATCGACATTAATGGCATCCTTGCCAATAATCTTATAGTCTTTAGGTGATTTGAGTGTGATATTTTCAGGTATTTCTAGCGATGCAGCTTCATTTACGACAGCTCCATAGCCTAATTCGTCACCATTTGCATTTTTAATAATTCCGTTGGAGGCTGAACAAGACGAAGGGTCAACGCCCCATTTTATTGCTGCCGCATTGATTAACATTTGTTTCGCGGTAGCTCCAGTCTGTCTTAAAGCATCCCATCCAAATCGAATCGATTGGCTTCCACCAGCGACTTGCCTTGTAAAGTTATTTGTGTCTAATGCGCCTTGTGCAACGGTGACATGCTCCCAAGGCACATCTAATTCTTCAGCAATTAGCATTGGCATCGACGTTTTTACACCTTGACCGATTTCAGGATTGGGAGAAAAAATAGTGACATAACCATTATCTGCAATTTTAATAAAAGCATTAAAGTCATTAAAGTTGAGTTTTGAAACATCCACAGCCGGAACTGCAGCTTCTTTGCACGAATTAAAAAAGTTAAATCCAATAAGAAGTCCGCCGCCGGCAAGTGCAGATGTTCTTATGAAGTTACGTCTGCTAAAAGTTGTTTTTTTTTGATTTTTCATGGGTTGCTATTTATTGTATTACAATGGTCACATGCTGTTTGCTAGGAATCATTCTCCTTATGTGATAAAATTTTGAACATGCTTATTTCATAATATGTAGCTTAAGACATTTTTTTAGCCGCTAAGGCGACTGCTTTTTCTATTCGGTTATAACTAGCACACCTACAGAGATTACCATGCATAGCATTTCTAATAGCTTCTGTATTTGGATTTGGATTTTGCTTTAAAAAAGACGAGGCTGTCATAATTTGACCAGATTGACAATAACCACATTGCGGGACATCGAGTTCTTTCCAAGCTTCTTGCACAGGATGTAATTTGTCATCAGATAAGCCTTCGATTGTAGTAATTTCAGATTCTCCTAACCGCGACGCTGGTAAAAGACAACTGCGCGTCGCGACACCATCAACATGCACAGTGCAAGACCCGCATTGACCGATACCACAACCATATTTAGTACCTACTAAATTGAGTTCATCTCTAAGCACCCAAAGTAGAGGGGTGTCGGAGTCTGCTTCAAAACTGACGTTCTTTCCGTTGATTTTTAGACTATAACTTGCCATATGCTTTATGTTTGTTTTAAAGTTAACCTTTTTTATTTAAAAGTAATTGAATTTAAGTAGTCGTGATACTCTTTTTTAGTATCAATATCTATCAAGTTTATATTTTTTAACGGAATAATTTCTTCCTTATTAGTATTCAAGAAGTCTTTAGCACCTTTATCTCCTTTTAGTTTTAATAATTCGTTATAAGATCTTTTGGGTATTACTGAGGGTACTCCAAAAGTGTTGTTATATTTTGAAGCGATTATTTTTTCGCCATGATTTTTAAAGGTCGTAATCATCGCATTGAGATATGCAACACTAATCAAGGGTTGATCTCCTAATAAGATAAGTGTAGCATCAAAATCTTGATTTATGAGGTGTTGAATTCCGGCAACAATACTAGAACTTAATCCTGTTTTATAGTTCGGGTTGAAAATAGGTTCAATTTTAAATTTTGAAATAGACTGTTTTATTACTTCGGCATTTGAACCTAAAACACAATACACTTTATCTGCTTCAGATTGTAGGGCCTGTTTTATGGAGACTCCTAAAAGCGTGTTTTCTCCAACAGGTAATAGTTGTTTGGCAACACCCATTCGAGTAGAACTTCCAGCGGCTAGGATAAGAATAGCAATTTTCATTTTATTAACGCTAGTTTTTTATTTGTGATAAAGTTATTCAAAATAATTCGTCTTTCATTCTTTTCAATAAGACCAAAATAATAACCCATGTCATTCAAATTATTTAGAAGCTTTTTTGAAATTCATTTTCTGTAAGCCATACGTTTATTCCGTATTTTTGCAAAAAAAAGAATGTCAATAATAGAAAAATTACAATGGCGTTATGCGACTAAAAAGTTTGATGGTGCGAAACAACTATCAGATGCTAAGCTTAACACTTTAAAAGAAGCCTTCAATTTAACGGCTTTGTCCTATGGTTTACAAACCTTGAAACTCGTTATTGTTAAAGATAAAACGATTAGAGAAAGCTTAATTGAATTATCTTATGGTCAACGCCAAGTTGCCGATGCATCGCACTTATTGGTGCTTTGTATTCAAAATGAAATTGATGAAAAAGATATCAATACACATTTTGATACAATAAAGACTATTAGAAATACATCTGAGGCTGTCTTAGAGCCTTTTAAGGCCCAATTGAAATCTACTATTGAAGCGATGCCAGCTGAGAAAAAAATCGGTTGGGCAACAAAGCAAGCTTATATTGCTTTAGGTAATTTAATGACCGTTTGTGCTGTTGAAGGTATAGATAGTTGCCCTATGGAAGGATTTATTCCAAAAGCATTAGATAAAGCTTTAGGACTAGAGCGGCATAACCTAAGTTCAGTTTTATTACTACCCGTTGGTTATAGAGCCAGTGATGATTTATTTTCGGGCTTAAAAAAAGTAAGAAAACCATTGTCTGAAACCATTATAGAATTATAGGTTTTTTCTTAAAAAAAGAATCTCAAAATAGTATCTTTGTTAGCGTAATACCATGTTAATATGGTATAAATTCAACTTTTAATTGTATTAAAATTTATGCCTGGATTCGAATTATTTAGTGACTTAGAGCGAAAAGAAGTTAATGATGTTTTAGACAATGGCGTCTTAATGCGTTATGGTTTTGATGGCATGCGAAAGGGCCATTGGAAAGCTAAAGCACTAGAATCGGAATTAGAAAAAACCTTCGATTCTGAGCATGTGCAATTAGTGTCTAGTGGAACAGCTGCAGTTTCTGTGGCATTGGCTTCTGCAGGAGTTGGCGCAGGTGATGAGGTGATTATGCCAGCATTTACGTTTGTGGCCAGTTTTGAGGCTATTCTAATGCTTGGTGCCATTCCTGTTTTGGTGGATATTGACGATACACTAACCTTAGATCCAAAAGCTGTTGAAGCAGCGGTCACCTCCAAAACTAAAGCTGTGATGGTGGTTCAAATGTGCGGAAGCATGGGGGATATGAATGCTTTGAGACAGGTTTGCGATACTCATAATCTTATTTTTGTTGAAGATGCCTGCCAGGCTATTGGTGGAACTTACAATGGGAAACCACTTGGAAGCATTGCTGATGTTGGTTGTTTTTCATTCGATTTTGTAAAAACAATTACCTGTGGTGAAGGTGGCGCAGTAGTGACAAATAATAAAAATTATTACTTAAATGCAGATCATTATAGCGACCATGGACACGACCATATTGGTGGTGATAGAGGCGCAGAAACCCATGCGTTTTTAGGTTATAATTTTAGAATTTCTGAGTTAAATGCTGCTGTTGGACTAGCGCAAGTGCGACGTTTGCCAGAGTTTATAGGGATTCAAAAGAAAAATTATACGATTATAAGAGATGTGTTATCTCAAATTCCTGAGGTGACTTTTAGAACGGTTCCTGAAGGCGGTGAAGAAAGTTATGCCTTTCTAAATTTCTATCTTCCAGATTTAAAAATTACCAGAAATGTATCTCAGGCCTTTAAGGATAATGGAATCGATGTTTGCTTTCATTATTATGATAATAATTGGCATTATATTAGAAGATGGGATCACCTTAAGGATTTAAAATCTTTGTTTCCTATTTCAAAAGAAGTCAAAGAAGGTTTAGACTATCTACAAACAAAAACCTTTGAGCAGTCTGATGGGTATATCGCTCGGAATATTTCGTGTTTAATCAAATTGTCGTGGACTGAAGACGAGGTTAGAAATCGTGCTAAGAAAATGGCCGATTGTATAACACAATTTATTTAAAAATAAGGGCAATAGTAAGTTTGTATAGTCTTTGTATAGGTGGAAAATTCTTTCATAGCCTTTTTCATTCCTATTTTTATAAAAAATAAACATTTCTATGAAATTAAAACTCACTCTAGCCGCGCTATGTATCTCATTTAGCCTGCTGTCATTTTCCCAAGAAATGCCTATCGATTTTTCGGATAGCCTCGATGATTTCACCCCTTTTTTTGGGACTAGTTTTTTATTAGAATCAAATCCAGACGACCCAACAGATGCTGTTGGAGAATTTACGAATGATGGCACTCAGAATTTTCAAGGCTTTTATTTAGACATCCCTCAGGATATTGTTTTAAGCGAAGACCAGACCATAACCCTTTCATTTTATTCATTCGATTCTAATGCGCATACCATATTGATAAAATTAGAAAATGGATCGGAAGCGGATGTAGAGGTAGAGCAGTCAGTTTCTGGATTTGGATGGACTAATAGTGTTACATTCGATTTTGCAAATGC
Organism: Flavobacteriaceae bacterium; assembly: GCA_034112185.1. Lineage (GTDB taxonomy): Bacteria > Bacteroidota > Bacteroidia > Flavobacteriales > Flavobacteriaceae > Winogradskyella. Next base: position 81,749 of record JAWUVW010000037.1, read on the forward strand.
CAATTTTAGCGGTAGCTCAACTACCGTTAATGCAATGGGTAGTTATAGTAGGTTAACACTTTTTATTGATGGTGGGGTGGAAGTTTCAGGTACTTATTTGATTGATGATATAGACATGTTTCAAACCGGGCTTAATCCGAATGTGATAGATGTCGTCTACACAGATATAGTATGGTCAGATGAGTTTAATACAGCCGGAGCTATCGATGATTCTAAATGGTTTCATCAAACACAACTTCCGGCAGGTGGAAATTGGTATAATGATGAAGTACAGCATTATACCAATCGTATTGAAAATTCTTTTGTAGAAGGCGGGAATTTAAATATTGTAGCGATTAAAGAAGTGTTTACAGACCAAAACGAAACAAAACAGTATACGTCGGCACGATTAAATTCAAAGTTTGCGTTCACCTATGGTCGGGTGGATGTTAGAGCTAAAATGCCTTTTGGAGAGGGTACCTGGCCTGCAATATGGACACTTGGAAAAAATATAAATGAAGATGGTGGGTTTTGGGATAATGAATTTGGCAGCGTTAATTGGCCAATATGTGGCGAAATTGATATTATGGAACATGGTTTAGGTGAGATCAATCATGTGAATGCTGCATTGCACACTTCGTGCCCAGGTTGCTCAGGAAACACGATTAACTTTAGGTCTATCACGCTTAACGATGTTGCCAATGAATACCATATCTATTCTATGAACTGGTCACCAGATAAAATTGTGTTTTTAATTGATGACGTTGGTTTTTACACTTACAATCCTGCTGTAAAAGACATAGGAACATGGCCATTTACAGAGGATCAATACCTATTATTAAATATCGCAATGGGTGGTGTTTCGGGGGAAATTGATCCAAACTTTGAACAGAGTAGTCTGATAATCGATTATGTAAAAGTCTATCAGAATACTGCTTTAAGTATTGACGATGTCTTCGCGGACAAGTTTAAAGTTTCTCCAAACCCAGCATCAGATTATATTAATATAGTGACAAACGAAGTCATCGATGAAGTGCAATTGCACAACCTTTTAGGGAGTCTTCTAATACAGGAGTCAAAACCGGGTAGCCAAATTAATATCTCTAATTTAAATTCAGGAATTTACTTGTTGAGTATTCACTCGGGATCAAAAAAAGTAACTAAAAAAATAGTAGTTGAATAATGTAGTTTAAGATTACCATTCTAAGATACTTAAATCCAATCCATAAAAAGGTTGGATTTTTTAT
>JAWUVW010000038.1:0-32059 GCA_034112185.1 Flavobacteriaceae bacterium
ATTAGGACAGTCGTCTTTAGAATCTTGAATCCCATCATTATCAGAATCTGGACAACCATTAAAGATTGCTAAACCAGCTTCTTCAGGACAAGCATCATCTTGATCGTATATGCCATCACCGTCAGTATCAGTACCACCAAATTTAAAAAGTACACCAATAGAATGTTGGAAATGTTTAGGCAGGTAATCTTCAAAAGAATGTTTGTATGAAGAGTTTATGTTCATTCCAACTTTTTCAGAAAACCAGATATTAAGTCCTAAAGTTCCGTTGACAGTACCAGCACCGATATTATCTATCCATGTGTAACCACCACCAACACCTAAGTAAGGGTCAAATGTTTTTGATTTAATTATATTCATAAAGCTGTATGACACTCTACCATCTAAACCATAGTACGTTAAGTCATCTAGGCCAGCTGTTCCAGTTTCTAAACCAGTCGATGGGTCGACGTTCGTCCCAGCCTTATCTAATATATTTACAGAACCAGTGGCAGTGAAAGTAAAACCGTCATTCAAATATCTTGAGACAGAAACTGTAGATAGCGATCCGAGGATATTCCAGTGCTCTGTTGCATTAAAGTATTCATCAAAATAATCTCCACGAGGTGCATCTTCTCCTACAGGATAAAGGTCAACTGCGTTAATTCCAATGTTAATAGCCCATGGGTTGTTTCGGTCTTGAGCATTTGAGGTGCTAAAACTTACGAGAAGCACGGCTACAAAAAATAATCTGCTAAGATTTTTCATATTCTAGTTAATTTTAATTTTTTAAGTGTTAATTATTTTCAAAAGTAAGTTGTTAAATTTTCTTAACAAAACAAATATATAAAAATATTCTTATATCGCCCTAAAATAGTGAGTTTGTAACAGTTCTAAATAATTTCTAGCTTTTTTCCCACTTTAATAAAGGCAGAAATTGTCTTGTCTAATTGATGTTTATTATGTGCTGCAGATAATTGAACTCTTATTCTTGCTTTGTCCTTTGGTACAACAGGATAAAAGAATCCGATAACATAAATACCTTCTTCTAGTAACATATTTGCCATGGTCTGAGATAACTTTGCATCATACAACATTACAGGTACAATGGCTGAGTCTCCTTCTACAATATCAAATCCGGCTGCTTTCATGCCCCTTTTAAAGTATTTAGTATTCCAATCTACTTTATCTCTCAAGGTTGTATCGTTTTTGAGCATATCAAAAACTTTGATAGAGGCTCCAACTATTGCTGGTGCTAATGAATTTGAAAATAAATACGGCCTAGAGCGTTGACGCAAAATTTCTATAATTTCTTTCTTAGCAGTAGTATAACCTCCCATGGCGCCTCCCATAGCTTTACCTAAAGTTCCTGTAATAATATCTATTCTTCCAAGAACCCCTTTTTCTTCAAGTGTACCAATACCAGTTTCGCCTATAAAGCCAGTAGCATGACATTCGTCTATCATAACCATAGCATCATACTTATCTGCTAAATCACATATTTTGTCTAATGGAGCAACTAAACCATCCATAGAAAAGACACCGTCGGTTACAATGATTTTAAAACGTGCACCATTTTCGTTTGCAGAAATAAGTTGCTGTTCTAAGTCAGACATATCATTATTTTGGTAACGATATCTCGCCGCTTTACATAAGCGTACACCGTCTATGATAGATGCATGATTTAAGGCATCAGAAATAATCGCATCTTCTTTTGTTAATAAAGGCTCAAAAACACCACCGTTGGCATCGAACGCTGCGGCATATAATATGGTGTCTTCAGTACCATAGAAATCGGCGATCTTTTGTTCGAGTTCTTTATGAATATCTTGAGTTCCACATATGAATCTTACTGACGACATACCAAAACCATGTGTGTCGAGTGTGTCTTTGGCTGCTTTTACTACATCTGGATGAGATGATAGCCCTAAATAATTGTTGGAGCAGAAGTTTAAAACTTTTTGTCCTGTATTAAGGGTTATTTCTGCACCTTGAGGTGAAGTGATAATGCGCTCTTCTTTAAAAAGACCAGCATCTTTTATAGATTCAATTTCGTGTTGTAAGTGCGATTTTATGTCTCCGTACATGGTTTCTATTTTAATTATTGAGCGAAGATACTATGAACTCATTTAATTTTTTTGTGTTTAAGCGAAAATTAGAGATTTTAAGGTTAAACGAAGGCTTTTTTGAGTTGCATAGCCTTGCTACGGAGCGATAAAAAAACAAGATTTAAGCGTAAAAAAATAATTTTTTAGCAAATAGAAAAAGTTTAAATGAGTTCTATTTATAAATTAGACCTCAATAACATCAACCGTTTCATTTATGTAAACGAGCAATTTGTTAGTCACTTTTAAATTCATTTGATTTAAAACATAATCATAATCATTAAGTTGGGATTTATGAAATGATTTTTGATCTCCTGTTTTGTAATCTATAATAGTGACTTCATTTTTAGAGTTAATATTTAAACGGTCTGGTCTTAATAGTTGACCCGAACTAGTGATAATATCACGTTCATTATAAATTTTGAAATTGTCTTGAAAATAGGATTTAAGTTTAGGATGTTCTATTACCTTTAAAATTAGCGGTTTTAGTTCTTTTAAATTTTGGGTTGTAACGTCGCCCGAAACCAATAAATCACTAAACGCAAAGTCGATATCTTCAGTAGTTTTAATTTTAGATAATACGAAGTGGACGAGATTACCTCGCTCTATGGCTTTTTCTTGTTTAGTGTCCCACAATAACCCTGCTTTAGTAATGATACTTAAGTTATGATCTTCTTTTGGTGTGGAAATAAACTTGAGAGCATCTGAAACTTCCTCTTTTTTATCAACTTTTTTATTTTGTTTTAACTGACCAAAACTATAATCTAATTTATGGTCTGACCATTCACCAATAGATTGCAAATAAGAAATTAGCATACCAGCATAAGTCCTTTCGTTTATAATACCTTTAGAACTGATATCTTTTTTAGAAATAATAAAAAGTTGATCAACAGCTCTGGTTAATGCGACGTAAAGCAAATTGATATTATCGAGCTCTAATTGTGATTGATGTGTATTATAGATGGAATTTCCTAAATCACCAAAATGTTCAACATCCTTATTATAATTAAGAAGTAAGGTTTCAAGGCCGTTATAGTCATTTTTATTAACTGGAAACCATACCTTAGGCTCTAATTCTCTATAAATATTGAGATCTGCAAAAGGAAATATTACGACAGGAAATTCCAAGCCCTTAGATTTATGAATGGTCATAATTTTAACGGCATCCATGTTTTCTGGTGTGACGACGCTCAGGATGTCTTGCTTCTTTTCAAAATAATTGATAAAAGCTCCTAAATCTAAATTTTGTTTTTGTGTAAATTCTAAAACAATATCTAAATAAAACTGAAGATAGGCATCTGAATTTTCATTCAGATTAAATAATCTAACGATATGTTCCACTAGTTCATAAAGTGGGAGTTGTAGAAGTTCATATCTATTAATGTAAACGTTTAAGTTTTTTAGGAGCTCAAACATTTCATCGAGGCTTGTTTTGAGATATGTAATAAAAAACTGATGTTTATCATTAATATGATGCTGTTCAGATAAGTAGTATAGAACCTCGACTTTTAAACTATCATTATTAGGTTGTAGTAGTAATTTTAGAAATGTATTAATAAAGGTAACTTTATTTGAATTCTTTAAAAGAAGCGTTTCTGAAGATGTAATTTTAATTCCATTTTCGCTGAGATAATTGGCAATGGAGACTCCTTCTTTTCGTTTTCGAACTAAAACACAGATATCGTTTAAAGCAAAACCCTTAGCCCGAGATTGTTTTATGGTTTCTAAAACTTGTGAAGCATATAAGTCATTAGAGTCATCTTCCTTTTGAATATCTAAAAAATTGAGGTGAACATAACCATCATCGTCACTAAATGTATGTTGTTTTGCATTCTTAAACAAATCGGCATAATCGGTATTACTAAAATAATTTTCGCCTAAATAGTTAAAAAACGAATTATTAAAGTCAATGATTTCTTTGGCACTTCTGTAATTAGTGTCTAAAGTCAAAACCTCGGCTTCAATCTGAAATGGATTTTCCGTTTTATTATAAAGATCAATAAACTGTTCGGCTTCTCCACCACGCCATCTGTAGATCGCTTGTTTAGCATCACCAACTAACATTGCAGAACCATTAGACGTTGAAAGTGCGTTTTCTAATAAGGGCACCAAGTTTTGCCATTGCATTTTTGAGGTGTCTTGAAATTCATCAATAAAATAATGTTTAAATTTTTCACCTAATCGCTCATATATAAATGGAGTAGGTTGGTCTTTAATTTCTTCACTTATGATTTTGTTGAATTCTGAAATGAGCATTTTATTCTGCTCATCTTTTAAAGCATCGAGTTCATTTTGAATGGCATTTAATACAGAAAGCGGCGTGATATTTTTATAAAACCCTTTGTTAAGTTTTAATTTAAAAATAGAAATCTTGGTTTTAATAAAATCTTCAGCCAAATTAGGTTGAATACTTTCAATGGTTGAAGCAGTGTCTTCATTGACTCGTTTTGGATAAAGCGCATTACCATCAACCAAATCATCTTGCCAGGTAGCATCGAATTTAATATCAAATTTCTTAGTCTTCAAATTTTCGAAATGCTTCGGAAGCGAACTTCTATTAAAATCGTCATATTGTAATCCAGACTCTTCAATTAAAGTTAAACTTGTTTCTGCTGTTGTTACAATGTCATTTTCGAGTTCTAAAATTTGCTTTGCTAAATGTGCTTTGAGTTTTTTAAAATCATCTAGGGATTTATCTCTTAAGGTTTGGATTGCAGAGAAGTCGTTCTCATTAACTAATAGTTTCGAGATTTTATTGAAGTCATAACTAATATCCCAACTTTTATCATCGTCGGCTTTTTCTATGGCGAAATCTATTAATACGTTTGTTAGTGCCTTGTCACTTCCTGCTTTAGCAATGAGTCTGTCAACTGCTTCGTTTAAAAGGCGTTCTTGATCTAATTCTACTTCAAAATTTACAGGGAGCTTTAGATCGTGAGCGAAGGTTCTGATAACACGATGTGTAAAACCGTCAATCGTAGAAATGTCGAACGCAGCATAATTATGGATAATATGTTTTAGTAGGTGTTTTGATTTCTTATGAAGTTGCTCTTTTGAAATAGATAATTCCTCACAAATGGCCTTAAACATCGGATGAGGTTGATTAAGACTTTCTTCAGAAGAAAATAATTTGAGCATATTAACGATGCGCTCTTTCATTTCACCAACCGCTTTATTCGTAAAAGTGAGGGCTAAAATGGATCTAAATTGATCATTACTTTTTGCTTGGACTAAGATTTTTATATACGATTTTGCTAATGTGAATGTTTTTCCGCTACCAGCAGAGGCATTGTAAATTTTAAAAGCTGAATTTTGCAAAAGATAAATTTTATACCAAAATAGGGAATCTTAATAGTAAATTAAGAAAAAAGACCTTCCAAAACCGTAATTTTGAAATGAAACAAAATATTAACCAAATAAAATAAAATATTATGGCTTTCGAATTACCGAAATTAAAATACGCTTATGACGCTTTAGAACCGAATATAGATGCACGCACTATGGAGATTCATCATTCTAAACACCATAATGGATATACGACTAAATTAAATGCTGCAATAGAGGGTACAGATTTAGAAGGAAAATCTATCGAAGATATACTTGCTAATTTAGACATGAGTAACGGAGGAGTAAGAAATAATGGAGGAGGATTTTATAATCACTCTTTATTTTGGGAGGTTATGAACCCTGAGGATAGAGGTTATCTTTCTGGTGAATTAAAAGAGGCTATAGAAGCTCAATTTGGCACTAAAGATGCATTTGTCGAAGCATTTAGTAAAGCTGCAGCTACACAATTCGGTTCTGGTTGGGCTTGGTTATGTGTTCATAAAGGAGGAAAAGTGGAAGTTTGTTCTACTCCAAACCAAGATAATCCATTAATGCCCGATGTAACATGTGGGGGAACTCCAATTTTAGGACTGGATGTTTGGGAGCATGCATATTATTTGAACTATCAAAATAGAAGACCAGATTATATTAATGCATTTTTTAATATTATTAACTGGAATGAAGTTGAGCGTCGTTACGCAGAAGCAAAATAAAACAAAAAACGCATCGTACTAAAAATCCAAGTCCTTTAAGGCTTGGATTTTTTTATGCTTTAAAAGTTTCTTTTTATTAGTTATAAGATAATCACTTTCGTAACAATTGGACATGAAAAAGGGCGAACAGATGTTCACCCTTTTTGCCCCAAATCTACCATAAACTTAACCTACTTATGTTATGGTGAGGTAAATATAGGTGTACATTATTTTAACCATTGAATTTTTTGGACAAACGACCTATAAATTAGTCTAAGCGTGGAATGTGGTATGTTTCTGATCTTCTAAGTGTGGAAGTATAGTCTAAAATGAAGTTATGACTTAAAGTGTTACTTTAATTAAGTCCATAAAAAAAGGTGAACAATGTTCACCTTTTTTTGCCCCAAATCTACCATGAACTTAACCTACTTATGTTATGGTGAGACTAATGTAGATGTAATTTATTAAAACGAAGGCATGTATCGGTTTAAGTGCTATTTAATCCGATTAAATACATATTTTATCGGATAAAGCGTTATTTTTAGATAAAATCTAGTAGGCACGTTCTTTATTTCCTTCATAAAAGTTAATGAATGCTCTGTTTACGACTCTGTTACCTCCAGCAGTTGGATAGTTACCCGTAAAGTACCAGTCGCCCAGATGATTGGGACAGGCTTTGTGTAAATTCGCTACAGGTTGAAATATTATTTTCACATCAGCATTAACATCTTCATCGCTTAATAACTGTGAAATCTTATCAGAAACCTGTTCATCAGTAAAGTTATTATAGATTTCTTTAACATAGTTAACCACTTTTTTATCTTTCAGATTAACTTGTGTGAGACACTTAGTGTAGACGTCCTCTACAATATGATATTGATTATTGTCTTTTAATAACTCTAAAGCGGCTCTAAAAGCGACTAAACTTTCGAGATTTGCCATATCAATACCATAGCAATCTGGATAGCGGATTTGGGGAGCAGAAGAAACCACTACGATTTTTTTTGGCTTTAACCGATCCATCATTTTAATGATACTCATTTTAAGCGTGGTTCCTCTAACAATACTATCATCTATAATAACTAAGTTATCTGTTGGTTTTATAACGCCGTAAGTAACATCATAAACGTGAGCTACCAAATCATCTCTACTACTATCTTCGGTAATAAAGGTTCTTAGTTTAACATCTTTAATCGCTATTTTTTCAATTCTAGGGCGTTCAGATAATATTTCTTTTACTTTTTCGGCAGATAACACTCTTTGCCCATTGAGTATAGCTTTCGTTTTTTTATCATTCAAATGTTCTTCAACAGTATCTATGAGACCAAAGAAAGATGTTTCAGCGGTGTTTGGTATAAATGAGAATACGGTATTTGCTGTGTCATTATCTATAGCTTCAAGTACTTTTGGCATCAGCAATCTACCTAGTTCTTTACGTTCTTTATAGATTTCAGCATCACTACCACGAGAAAAATAGATACGCTCAAATGAACATGCTTTCCGCTCTAAAGGTTGAAGTATTTTTTTTATGGCTGTGGCACCAGATTTTTTAGTGATTATAGCATGACCAGGATCTAGTTCTTTTACAGATTCAAAAGGTACATTAAAAACAGTTTGTATTACCGGACGTTCAGAAGCGACAACAACAACTTCATCATCTTTATAGTAATAGGCAGGGCGAATACCAGAAGGATCCCTTAAAACAAAAGAATCTCCATGACCTAGTAAACCAGCCATAGCATAACCACCATCCCAATTTTTAGCTGCTTTTTTTAAAATCTTGGTAACATTTAAACGTTCTGCAATTAGTGGTGAACACTCTATTTTATTAAAACCTTCTTTTTTAAGATCCTTATATATTTTAGCAACAGCATCGTCTAAGAAATGACCAATCTTCTCCATTACCGTAATGGTGTCGGCTTTTTCTTTTGGGTGTTGTCCTATTTCAATTAAATTATCAAATAATTCGTTAACATTAGTCATGTTAAAGTTCCCTGCAACAATAAGGTTTCTATGCTGCCAGTTATTCTGCCTTAAAAAAGGATGAACACTTTCTACACTATTTTTTCCAAATGTTCCGTAACGCACATGGCCTAGAAGTAATTCTCCGATGTAAGGGATATGTCTCTTTTGAAGTGCAACACTATCTTGATATTCTGGGTGTTTTAAAATGTCGTCATTAATACGCTCATTAATCTGGGCAAAAATATCTTGAATAGGTTGCTGAGCTACTGAACGCACTCTACTTATATAACGCTCACCTGGTTTTGTGTCTAGTTTAATACTTGCAAAACCAGCTCCGTCTTGTCCACGGTTGTGCTGTTTTTCCATCATTAAATACATTTTGTTGACACCATAAAAAGCACTTCCGTATTTTTCTTTGTAGTACTCTAATGGTTTTAAAAGTCTAATAAGTGCAATACCGCACTCATGTTTTAAAGCATCACTCATGTTGTGTTATCAGCTATGATTATTAAAAGATTCTGAAAAAATTTCAGAAAAAAAAAACGCGCTCAAAAAAATGAGCGCGTTGGTTTAGGTTAATTCTATATCAAATTGCGTTAGACTTTTAAATTGGTCTAAGCGTTTATAAATTTCTTTATCTGTTAAATGTTGCATACGCTCTGTGCCAAATTTTTCTACACAGAAGGACGCAAGTGTTGATCCATAAATAACGGCTGTCTTCATGTTTTCGAAAGATAAATCACCAGTCTTTGCTAAATAACCAGCAAAGCCACCAGCAAATGTATCACCGGCACCAGTTGGGTCAAATACTTCTTCTAAAGGCAATGCAGGAGCATAGAACACGTCATCATTATGAAACAATAAAGCGCCGTGTTCTCCTTTTTTAATCACAACATATTTAGGGCCCATCTCATGAATCTTTCTAGCGGCAACAACTAGAGAATATTCGCCAGTTAATTGTCGTGCTTCTTCGTCATTAATAGTAATAACGTCAACGTTTTTAATTACAGAAAGTAAATCGTCTAGAGCTATATCCATCCAGAAATTCATAGTGTCTAATATGGCTAATTTAGGTTTTTTAGACATTTGGTTTAACACGCTTTGTTGTACAGCTGGGTGTAAATTACCTAGCATTACAACTTCCGCATCTTTATAATTTTCCGGAACAACAGGATTAAAATGTTCTAATACATTAAGCTCTGTGACTAAAGTATCACGAGAGTTCATATCGTTATGGTATTTTCCACTCCAAAAGAAGGTTTTGCCATCTTTTACAACTTCTATGCCTTCAATATTAACATTTTTATCTTTTAAAAGGTCTAAATACGCTTGCGGAAAATCACCACCTACAACAGAAACGGCGGCGGCGTCAACATTAAAATTTGAAGCAGATAAACCTATATAGGTCGCTGCACCACCAAGAATCTTATCCGTTTTACCAAATGGAGTTTCAATAGCATCAAAAGCTACAGTTCCGACAATTACTAATTTACTCATAAAGTAATTTTGAATTAAGATGCAAATTTACGTAAAATATATTCCTTGTGAAATAGACCTATTAACCTTTAAGTAGATATTATTTCCTTCCAAAATCCGCAGGAATTTCTCCCCAAGCCTTAGTTTCCCATTTTACGATAGTTGTAGAATATTCATTTATTTTTAACCAGTGCACAGCACGATCTACTAAATCATAAACGGGTTTATTTTTGGCATTTCGTGGAAGCTTAGAGTTACATATTTTTTTACGAACCCAGCTCATTGCTGTTTTAGAATCTGTGTACATAATGCGTTTACTGTTATGTTGTTTTAAAAAAGCTAAGCCATGCACTAAGGCTAAAAATTCGCCAATATTATTGGTGCCTTCTTCAAAAGGACCTTGTATAAAAAGTTGCTTCTTTGTTTTTGTGTCAACACCTCTATATTCCATGATGCCTGGATTGCCGCTTGAGGCTGCATCTACAGAAATTGAGTCATAGTTTGGTTGCCCTATTTTTTTGAGTTCTGCTTCGGAAAGGCCGCTTTTAAACGATTTGTTTTTCCCTATATAATCAAAGTAATTGCCTTTTAAGGCTTTTTTAGCAGTTTCAAATGTTGCGAATGATTTATACTGTGCCCCTTGAAAATCTTTAATTTGCGCTTTACAGTCATTCCAAGTTTCAAAGACTCCTGTGTGGTGACCTTTCCAAACGGTGTAATATTTCTTTTTCTTTTTACTCATTTAATAATGTGTCAACGACTTCAGGAAAATGCTCTATCTCCAACAAATGTATCTTTTTAGCCACATCTTCCGCTGAGTCCGTAGGTAAAACATTACACTTTGCTTGAAAAATCACTGCTCCTTCATCATAATTTTCATTCACATAATGAATGGTTATTCCAGTCTCAGTTTCTTTATTGGCAATCACAGCGCTATGAACATTCATACCATACATGCCTTTTCCGCCATAGTTTGGTAACAAAGCAGGGTGTATATTGATGACCTCATTAGGAAAAACTTTCAATATGAATTCGGGAAACTTCCAAAGAAATCCTGCTAATACAATAAGATCTGGTTGTGATGCTTTCAAGATATTCAACACATCTTCAGATTTTGAAAACGCTATTCTATTGAATGATAAGGCGCTAACGTTCAATTTTTTACAACGTTCTAATACTTTAGCATGAGGATTGTTCGTTAGTACCTGAATAACAGATGCATTATCGCTGTTGTGAAAAAACTTAATTAAATTTTCAGCATTACTTCCAGATCCGGACGCAAAAATTACAATACGTTTCATATACAGGTATATTGGTTCAATTATTCAAACAAAAAAAAGAATAATAATTAACAATTACGGTAAAACCAAAAGACTTCTAGTTTTTTTTATTAAATTAAAAACACATTTTAACGGTAAAGATGATTATTAACATAAAGTTTTTTATTTTTGCCATCTAATTAAAACTTAAAATTAAAAGATTATGTCAGACATTGCATCACGAGTAAAAGCGATTATCGTAGACAAATTAGGTGTTGATGAAAACGAAGTTGTAACTGAAGCTAGCTTCACTAACGATTTAGGAGCGGATTCATTAGATACTGTTGAATTAATAATGGAATTTGAAAAGGAATTTGATATTCAAATACCAGACGATCAAGCTGAAAATATTGCAACAGTTGGTCAAGCTATTTCTTATATAGAAGCAGCGAAATAAAAGAACTCTATTTTTATGGAATTAAAGCGAGTCGTAGTTACCGGTTTAGGGGCACTTACACCAATAGGAAATACCAAGGATGAATATTGGGATGCCCTTTTGAGTGGGAAAAGTGGGGCTGCTCCTGTGACGCATTTTGATCCTGAAAAGTTCAAAACGAAGTTCGCTTGTGAAATAAAAAACTTTGAAGTTACTGACTTTATTGATAGAAAATTAGCGCGTAAAATGGATAAGTTTTCGCAGTATGCAATGGTAGCCTCTGATGAAGCTATTGCAGACTCTAAACTAGATCTTGACACGCTAAACAAATTAAGAGTCGGAGTGATTTGGGGAGCTGGTATTGGTGGTTTAGAAACCTTTCAAGAAGAAGTGTTAAACTTTGCTGCTGGTGATGGTACACCTCGTTTTAATCCGTTCTTTATTCCGAAAATGATTGCTGATATAGCACCCGGAAACATATCTATTAAATATGGTTTTATGGGTCCTAATTATACCACAGTATCTGCATGTGCTTCTTCAGCAAATTCAATGATCGATGCTTTAAACACTATTCGTTTGGGGTCTTGTGACGTGATTATCACAGGAGGAAGCGAAGCTGCAGTTACTATTGCTGGTATGGGAGGGTTTAATGCTATGCACGCTATGAGTACGCGTAATGATAGCCCGAAAACAGCTTCTAGACCTTTTGATGCCACCAGAGATGGTTTTGTATTAGGAGAAGGAGCAGGCGCGATTGTATTAGAAGAGTACGAGCACGCTAAAGCAAGAGGGGCTAAAATCTATGCGGAAGTTGTAGGTGGAGGTTTATCTTCTGATGCGTATCATATGACAGCACCACATCCTGAAGGAATCGGTGTTGTAGCGGTAATGAAAAATTGTTTAGAAAACGCGGGTTTAAATCCTGAAGATGTAGATCATATAAACACACACGGCACATCGACACCATTAGGTGATGTTGCAGAGTTAAAAGCTATATCTCAAGTATTTGGCAGCCATGCTAAGAACATAAACATTAATTCTACAAAATCTATGACAGGTCACTTGTTGGGTGCTGCAGGAGCTATTGAGGCTATTGCGTCAATTATGGCGATGGAGCATGGTATTGTACCACCAACAATTAACCACGAGACGGTTGACGAAAACATAGACCCAGAATTAAATTTAACACTCAATAAAGCTCAGAAACGAGATATTAAAGTCGCAATGAGTAATACATTTGGGTTTGGCGGTCACAACGCTTGTGTATTATTTAAAAAATTAGACTAAGTCCCGAATGAACTTCATTCGAAACATACTAAATTCCCGTTCTCAAGAAGACGGGAATTTTTTTTTACCACTTAGAGATATCTTAGGTTTTAAGCCAAAATCAAAATCACTTTATATAAAGGCATTTACCCATCGTTCTATGAATCTTAGGGACAACAAAGGTAATGCTATGAATTACGAACGTTTAGAATTTGTAGGAGATGCCATGCTCGGTTCAGTGATTGCTGCTTATTTGTTTGAACAAGTGCCACACGGAGACGAAGGCTATCTTACCAAAATGCGTTCTAAAGTGGTGAGTAGAGAACATCTTAATGAACTAGGTAAAGATTTAGGACTTATTCAATTAGTACAAAGTAGAATTCCGAAATCTAACTTCGGCAATAATATTCACGGTAATCTTTTTGAAGCTTTAGTTGGTGCCATATACTTGGATAGAGGCTATAAGTTTTGCGAAAAGTTTATCTACAAGCGTGTTATTCGTCCTTATGTCGATATTGAAACCCTAGAAGGTAGAGTGATAAGTTATAAAAGTTTACTCATAGAGTGGTGTCAGAAAGAGAAAAACACTTTCGATTATAATGTTTACGAGGATACTGGAAAAGACGAACTAAAACACTTTTCTGTTAAGCTTAGTATTAATGATAAAGTGGTATCTAAAGCAAGAGCTACTTCTAAGAAAAAGGCTGAAGAAAAAGCGTCTAAGCGCGCTTTCTTTGCATTCCAAAAACAAATCACTAAGTTAGTATAAGTTCTAGAAACTATACAGGCTTAAATAAATTAAACTATAACGTTTTCGTGAATTTTATGGGTCAAGATTAACCAAAAGTTAATATGACTATCCTATTAATAGTCTATATTTACGGATCAAAGTTATAACTGTATGGCTTTACACAAACTTCTGGTAGATGATATTTACGACGACACCTACAAACTTATTGCTATCTATTGTAGGCTAGAAGATTATCGTTTAGCTTATTTACTCAATCAGAATTTAGACTTAAACTTAGAACGTAAGTCTACTGATTTAGACTTTAAATATTTAGAATCATCATACAGTATCTTTGAATGGAATAATAAAGCGCAATATGTGACTTGGAATTTAGTTTCAAATGTGTGCAAAAAAGAAGAAGAAGGTTTGTTTAGTACAGGCACGTTGTTTGAAACCAATGAAAACGTACTGAAAACGTTTAATTTAATTTCTGAGCTTAATAAAGTAGATTACTTTATTAAGATTTCTGATGAAATACAGAATGTAGATGAAAATCTAATCTTAAGTAGATTGCAAACCATTCCACAAATCATAACCAGTTATTCGGTAAATCCGTTAAAAATAAAATCTAAAGATTATTTAATTTTTTGAATTGATGTTAATAAACAAGAAAACAAAGATAGTAGCCACATTAGGCCCAGCAACGAGCACAAAGGAAGTTTTAAAAGCGATGTTAGACGAAGGTTGTAATGTCTTTAGAATTAACTTTTCACACGCTGATTATAAAGACGTTGAAGAGCGTATAAAAATGATTAGAGAACTCAATGATGAGTTTGGTTACAACGCATCGATTTTAGGTGATTTACAAGGGCCTAAATTACGAGTAGGAATGATGAAAGGAGAAGTCATTGTTAACGAAGGTGACGAAATTATTTTCGCAACTGGAGAACGTTTTGAAGGTACGAAGGAACGCGTTTATATGACGTATGATAAATTCCCGCAAGACGCAAAGCCAGGTGAGCGTATTTTATTAGACGACGGGAAATTAATTTTTGAAGTGGTTTCTACAGATAAGAAAACTGAAGTAAAAGCCCGAGTGATTCAAGGTGGCCCTTTAAAATCTAAGAAAGGCGTTAACCTTCCTAATACTAATATTTCTCAGCCAGCACTGACAGAAAAAGATATCGAAGATGCGATTTTTGCTATTGGACAAAAAGTGGATTGGATAGCCTTGTCTTTTGTAAGACATGCAGAAGATTTAATGCAGTTAGAAAAACTAATCAGTGAACATAGTGAGCATAAAATTCCGATTATAGCCAAGATTGAAAAACCTGAAGCCGTTGAGAACATCGATAAAATCGTTGCTTATTGTGATGGTTTAATGGTTGCTCGTGGTGATTTGGGTGTTGAGATACCTGCTGAAGAGGTGCCTTTAATACAAAAGCAATTAGTACTTAGGGCGAAACGCGCTAGAATACCTGTGATTATTGCAACACAAATGATGGAAACGATGATTACAAGTTTAACCCCAACGCGTGCAGAGGTAAACGATGTGGCTAATTCTGTTATGGATGGTGCTGATGCAGTTATGTTGTCTGGTGAAACATCTGTTGGTAAGTATCCTGTGCAAGTCATTCGCCAAATGGCAAATATCATACGTAGTGTTGAAGATTCACCGCTTATTGAAGTACCGCAACTAGCACCACATATTCGTACCAAGCGTTATATTACCAAATCTATATGTTATCATGCGGCAACAATGGCCAATGAGATAGATGCAAAAGCCATATCTACATTAACAAATAGTGGGTATACAGCATTTCAGATTTCGGCTTGGAGACCATCTGCTTTTATATTAGTATTTACGTCTAATAGGCGCATTTTAAACCAGTTGAGTTTACTCTGGGGTGTAACGGCATTCTTTTATGATAAGCACGTTAGTACAGACCAAACGATTGAAGATGTAAACGCTATTGCTTGTAAAAAAGGCTATTTAGACGTAGGAGACATGCTAATTAGTTTAGCAGC
The DNA here is from genome assembly GCA_034112185.1 of Flavobacteriaceae bacterium. Classification (GTDB taxonomy): domain Bacteria; phylum Bacteroidota; class Bacteroidia; order Flavobacteriales; family Flavobacteriaceae; genus Winogradskyella. The sequence continues at coordinate 15,264 of JAWUVW010000038.1, forward strand.
AATGCCAATACAAACGAAAGGTATGGTTAATACCTTACGTGTTACTCAGATTGAGACTTGTAATTTCTAACACGTCCATCTTAATTAATAATAAAATAGCGATATACGTCATTTAAACAGACGTATATCGTTATTTTGGTTTTACTAGTTACTATTCAATTTAAAAGCAATAAAAAATTAGCGTAAGATAAATTTAGAGTGCATCTAGCGTAACAAACTGAATTATAGTTGTCGATAGGTTATTCCTCAATCCAAGCCATAATGGCATTAGCAACAAATCGTGGTTCAGGTGGCAAGGCGTAAATATCCTTCTCGTAATTTTTATTATATGGTGATATATTCATAATGTTACCATCAACGACCAAGGTACTGCTACCTCCTGGATCAAATCCCATAGCCTTATCCATCCCATACTTTAAAAGAATATCGACCATATCAAAATGAGTTGCTCCCACAGATTCTCTAATTCTGCCATTTACCATAAGCACCATTAATTCACCTTTTTTAGTAATGCCTACAGCTATTTTTGGGCCACGCATATCTGTGAAATCTAATCTAGCCGCTTGTGTTTTAATAGAGTTTGACGTTTTCCAACCTTCGTCTTTCATATTTAAAGTTTGTTGTCCACCATCTATTAGCATAGGTCCTGCTTCAATAGCATAAGATATCTCATCCCATTTATAAGGGTTGATTTCGGGTTCTAATAATTGAATAGCTAATGGCATTCCCTCTTTAAATAGGTCGTTAGAAAACAACTTTGAAGGAATAGACAAGGTGATGCCAACTGGAATAACAGGGACAAGCTCTTTAGCTTTAGTTTTAATAATTTGTTTTACAGTATGTCCAGCTATTCTTATAATGACGTTCCCATGACCTTTTAGAGTGTCTTCAGAATAAGATAAATCGTAAAAACAGGGCTCTATGTTACTGTGTTGATTATAATTATTATCAGTAAACACCAACTTTTTTTCTTTTCCTTTGATAATAAAGCCTGCTTTGCTGTTTACTTTCCGTATGTCTACATCACCATTTTTATAGATTATAAAAGCTGGTTTATTAAAAAGAGGAGGGCAAAACACCTTGTTATTCATAATCAATAAACCGAGAGGTGAACCGATATAAGTTTCTGGTAATCCAAGTTTTCCAACCAATTCAGGATTTAAAATATAGCCACCATTCCAAGCTAATTCTATTTTATTAGGGTTATTGCTTTTCTTCTTATACTCTTTGACCAGTGCAGGAACATTTTTTGGTTCTTTATTCGCAATATGTGCTGCAAACGTCCAGTTATGTTTTTTAGTATCAATTTCGGCTAATACACCACTCCAAGGTAAGCCATCTTCATAAACGCCTCCTGCGAAGGACGATTTCACTTTTTCAACAGTTTGATTACCATTCAGGTTTTTCTTTAATTGTTCTAAAAGCTTAGCTATTGGTGTTCCATTTTCGATGGCATCTTTTAAAATGATATCTAATAATTCCTTTTCTCCTAGCGCTTCTTTTAACTCATTAAATAAATCGCCTTTTAAAACCAAATCAAAATCTTTTGCCGTTTGAATCGGTGTTGGATATGCTAAAGTTGTACGAACTCCGGCAGGCACAAACTGAATGAAACCACTATCTTTTGGTATTCCCATAATTTTGGCTGTCATTTCATATAAAACTTTTCCTATGTGGAAATGGTCAATTTCTATAATATCGGTCATCATGGCCGCATATTCTCCATTAGTAATTAAGAAGCCATTTGATGCTTTTATATCTCGTAAAATTTTAATGGCTTTTGCGCCCATTTGTGGAAAATGAACCCCTTCTGACCACTGTTTTGTTTCAACGATTTGAACCACGCCGGCCTTGTAGAGCAAACCTAACTCTGGTTCCTTACCACTTTCTAAATACTCTTTGATGTTCGCACTCGAAAACCATTTTGTTATTCTTGGCTCGTGGATAAAAATATACACCTTTTCCAAGTTTTTAACGCTAGATTCAAGGACCTCTGCAGTCAACTCTTGTTCTATAGTCAGTTTTAATTGTGCTCTAATGGGTTGTAAAACAAAATACTCTAACTCGTGCTTTATATAGCGTCCTGGGAAATAACCCTTAGGTACATTCTTTTTTAAATTCTTTGTTAATATCTTTCTATCATCAATGCCAAGAAATTTACTATTGGTGAGCTGAAATAAGGCTAATTCCCAATCTGCAAAAAATTGTGGCGCTAAGGTTAAATCGGCCAAGTGTTTTGGTTTAAAAACATCATTATAGATCATATTTACTAAACCCGTTACTTCTTGATACGTAAATGCTTGATATGCATAGGACTTTTTATTTCTATGGCGATAAGCAAGGGCGTGATCGTGTCGAATGGAAATTTCGCCATCAACATATTTAAAAATATCATCAATAGCATTGTAATATTTATGAATGAGTTTTAAATTTGTGTTTACCAAATCTGGAATATCATTTTCCATCATTCGGGCATAACGCATTACTCTTCCTTTAATAAGTTGTTGTTCAACCCTGAAAAAACTTGGGTCAATTAGCGACTTTAAGTAAAGCATAAATGACAAACGTCCATAACCTGGCAAATAATGTCTTGTTTTTTTATTGAGAATTGCATTAAGATCATCATTCTCAAAATTAACAGATGTTTTGTATTGTTTTAATAAACTAATAACTTGAGGATTGTCTTCAATTGAAGCAGAAGCTAGCTGATAATGCATACGCTTGAGAATATATTGCATATTTTTTTGCAACGATTCTATACTATAGCGTTTGTTTATGACGCTTCTGTTATGCGTTACGTCTACCATTCTATTTTGAGGATAAAACACATGATCACAGATTTTTTCAGCTAATTGCTTAGGTACCTTTGAGCCTTTAAACTCTAAAACATTTAAACGAAGGGATTCGTCTAAATGACGACCAATAACTTGGTCGTACACTTCTCTTGGTTCGTATTGTCTACAAAATATGGGCGTACCACAAGCGGCAGCTTCTATAATAGGCAAGCCTCGACCTTCGGTTTGACTTGGTAGTAGAATTAGAGAAGCAACATCATAGAGTTGCTCAATATCTAATGGTTTCTTATATTTTTTCTTGAACTCATTTTTATCAAACTCACTAAACAAAAACCCAAGTAGTACTCTAGATTTAAATTCCTTTGGAAGTTCTTTTAGGAAGTTTGTAAAGTCGGTTTTTAAATCGCGATAATAATTCTGCTGCCCATGTGGTATTGGACCAGACACAATGAGAGACAGTTTTAATTGTGGATTTGTACTAAATTTTTCAGCAAATGAATCGTAAGAAAATAAGCGTTTAATAAGCTTAAAGTTAAGCTCGATAGACTTTCTGCTAATCACTCTAGTTGGCTGTAAAAAAACAATGTTATTGTTTACAAAATCAAATTTTTTAATGGTTTTGTGGCCTAATAAGATAGGTTTTAAAGATCTTTTACTGTCTGTATGATGTGCCGACGTATGTACCGTTATCGTAGCTTTTTTATTGGCAAAAATAGTAGACACTTGCATAAACGCTTTTATGATATCGCGCTTACTCATTTGGTGCATTTTTGTGTCTACGGCAGTTCCTAATAAGGCTACATTAGCCGGATTATGACCATTAATGTTGATGAGATGATTTTGTTGGATTTTGTTGATATTCACATGCATCCAAGAACGACTTTCCCATGGATATATCGTTTCGATAATTGAGAAAAATTCACCAACATGCGCATTATGGAAAAAGAAATCGCGAGGGCCTTTTTTTAGACCTTTCTTTTGAATTTCTTCCTTTCTATTGCCGCCTTCCCAATAGAAATCGTGATTATTATTAATGACAGGAATTCCTAAATATTCTGATATTAAAACGGTTGCCAATGCCAAAGACACATTACCAGGATTAGAGCAGACATTAATCAGATACAACAGCGAAATATCATTTTCTTCAATATAACTACCCAATTTTTCTACAAGCACTAAAACCTCTGCCCAGAACTCACCAATGAGATCGTTATATTCTTTACTTCCACGTTCCATTTTAATTTGAAAGAAGTCTTTGTATAGTGGCCAAGCATCAAAAGCCTCCATTTCTCGAATTACTTTTTTAAAGGCATCTTTTGGAATTAACTCATCAGCCTCCTCTTTAATTTCGCCAGCAATAAAGTGTATGGGAATATTTGGATATATGTTTTTAAAGGTTTTGGCATATTTTTCAGTCTCAACAGTGATGCCATCTATTGTAAAATAAAAGGTTAAGAAAGCGATACCGCCTTTTTCTATATGCGCATCAAATGCTGATGCATTACCCTTAAAAGCTGAAGGTAAGTTCCGCTCTTTAAATTTATCAATAAACAAACCAAGATCAAACCAAGTCTTTATTTTTTCATTTTTGAGTTCATTTAAAATACTAGTAATTTTCGCTGTTTTTATTTGAGTCATTTTTTAGTTTCTTAAAATGTAAATAGGCTATTTAGTTTTTCTTCAAGGACGTCGTATGAAAAATGTTTTTTGCCAAGGTTAAAATTGTATTCTCCAATTTCTAAACAGCGCTGAGGGTTATATATAATGTCAGACATCTGTTGCACACTTTTAGGTGTTAGATTACCGTCCTCTATCATTACCGTTTCAAACCCTTTATTGCCAATATCTTGCATATATACAGGTTTGTAATTATTGACAAATATGGGTTTTTTGGCAAGTACCGTTTCTACAAAAGCATTCCCAAAACCTTCATAAGTACTAAAATAAGTCGCGGCTCTTCCATGTGCATAGACATCAGATAAATCCTTGTGATCTAAAACTTTATGTGCCGCAAATAGGATTTGACTGGATAGATTCAGTTCATGAATTTGGTCGATTAATTCATTATAATATTCTTTATTTTCATCATCATTATTGTTGCCCGTAATCACAAGCTTTAGCTTCTTATCGTCTAGCTTATCAATTAGTGAAATAGCGGTTTCAATACCTTTACGCCTTACAATGCGGGTGACTTGTAATAAGGCAATTTCATCTTCTGTGACCCCGACATCTCTAAGGAAAAATTTATTTTCTGGAGTGGGAACACCATAAATACGATTAAAATCCATGACATTAGGCACTAAAGTCGCATCAATATCGAATCTGTTTTTAAAGGTTTCTACACCAAACGTATTAATAACCGCATGCTTAACATCGGGCAATAATAACGGGAAGTTATTATCTACATAATGGTTGATTTCTGGATGTGCCGAAACATAACGCTGACCGCGTTCCCAATGAAAATCATGATCATGAGTTACAACAGGTAAGCCCGTAGTTTTAATTAGTTTTTTTATGGCTACACCCATAGACAAATGACATGGTAGTGCTGAAGCGTTTTCTGAAAGGATAACGTCAATTTTCTTAGCCGTGACCCATTGCCGCATGGCTAGGTGAATCTTATTAGAAGCATTTTCAACATGATCTAGTAATGGACCAGGATCTTTATCAGGCTCGTAGAATGCTTTGCGTTGTCCCCATTCTGCTTCTACTGAAAAAAAAGATAAGGCAGGGAAAAGATAATTGTGCTCGTAATCCATAGTCCAGGACTCGAACTCGCCTGACATGATAAAAACTTCATGGCCTATTTTTTTTAATATATCTATCCATTTTTCGGTTTCGAGCGCAACACCGTCAACACCACCTATTCTTCCAATAATAATACCTATTCGCATGTTCTATAAATAAAGATTCGTATATTCTAAATATATAGTATTGATGAACGATTCGGAAGGTTTTGAAGGACTGGATGTTATAAATTACCACTTCAAGAATTTAAACAACATTAAATTATAAGTAATGAAATTTATGTCTTTTATGTTGATAAAACCATAATTTCAAATTTCAATTTTATAAAAAAATTAGACGCTTTTAACAATGTGTTTATGGATGTAATTGTTTAAATAGTAAAAGAATATTGACCTCTAATCTTGAGTAGAAAAAGAAATAAACAACATATTAAAATTCAAATTTTAATTGAACACTAACCGCTTTTTTTTCTTTCTCAGAGGGTTTAGGTTTCTTCGTGTGGGTATTTAAATTAGATAAAGAAATTCCTAAAAGGCGAACAGAATTATTTAGTTTTTCTTGATATAATAGATCTTTTGCTGTTTCAAGAATAATAGCTTTTTCACTAACATAATAAGGTAAAGTTTTACTGCGCGTTTGTAAGGTGAAGTCACTATACTTTATTTTAAGTGTCACTGTTTTTCCTGAGACTTTACTTTTGTTTAAACGTTTGGAGACTTCTTCTGCGATATGTTCTAACTTTTCGAGCATAAAAATTTCAGAAGATAGATTTTTATGAAACGTCTGCTCAGCCGCTAAAGATTTCCGTATACGATTTGGTTTCACTTCACTTGTATGAATGCCTCTTACCACATCGTAGTAGTAACTGCCAGATTTACCAAAGTTCTGGTCTAAATATTCGAGACTTTTAGACTTTAAATCCTTTCCTGTAAAAATACCTTTTTGGTACATTTTTTCTCCTGTCACTTTACCAACACCATAGAATTTTCGAATGTCTAAATCCTCTATAAATTGAAGGACTTCCTCAGGGTTTACCGTTTTCTGTCCATTGGGCTTATTATAGTCACTAGCAACTTTAGCAATAAACTTGTTTATGGATATGCCTGCAGATGCTGTTAAGCCAACTTCAGCGTAAATACGTTGTCTTATGTCTTGGGCAATCAAAGATGCACTAGGAAGTCCTTTTTTGTTTTCTGTAACATCGAGATAGGCCTCATCGAGAGATAAAGGCTCTACTAAATCTGTGTAATCAAAAAAAATTCGCCTTATACGTTTAGATATTTCGGTATAACGGTTAAAATCTGTTTTAACAAAGATGAGGTGAGGACAAAGTTTTATAGCTAAGCGACCAGACATCGCACTTTTTACACCAAATTTTCGTGCTTCATAGCTCGCAGCACTAATAACGCCTCGTGGGCCTCCACCTCCAACAGCAACAGCTTTACCTTTAAGTTCTGGATTATCGAGTTGTGCGACAGACGCATAAAACGCATCCATATCTACATGAATTATCTTTCTTATTGGTAAGGGTTCTGACACAGCACAAATTTATAATATCTTTGGTCATATTGATTGCCCAAATTATGAAACTTATGTATTCACTTCTTATTTTAATAGTGTTACTATCGATTTGGTCAGCTATTAATTCCTTTGATTATTTTAATTGGTTTTTAGAAGTTTTACCTGCAGTTATAGGTAGTGTTTTATTGGTATTTACTTATAAGCGTTTTCGATGTACTAATTTAGTTTATGTTCTTATTTTTCTGCACTGTGTTATTTTAATAATCGGAGGTCATTATACCTATGCCGAAGTGCCGTTATTTGATTGGATCCAAGATGTCTTTAATCAAAGTCGAAATAACTACGATAAACTAGGCCATTTTACTCAAGGCTTTGTGCCTGCAATGATTACAAGAGAATTATTAATTCGTAAACAGGTCGTTAATTCTAAAGCTTGGCTTAATCTTATAGTGGTTTGCATAGCTATGGCAATTAGCGTGACGTATGAATTTATAGAATGGGCAGTTTCTTTGGGAACTGGAGAAGGAGGAGATTCATTTTTAGGAACACAAGGTTATATTTGGGATACACAATCTGATATGTTATACGCATTCATTGGTGCAATTATAGCTTTGGTACTATTTGGAAAACACCACACAAGGCGAATAAAAGAATTGAATATATAATGTTTCAAATAAGATGCCCATCTTTTTGGGAACCAAATATGATAGAAATAGAACGTAAATTTTTAGTGAATTCAAAGGCTTTTAAATCAGAAGCTTTTAACAGTTACAAAATTAAACAGGGTTTTTTAAATAGTCATAAAAAACGAACTGTTCGGGTAAGATTGATAAAAGATAAAGGCTATATCACCATAAAAGGAAAATCGACATCAAATGGGTTATCTCGTTTTGAATGGGAAAAGGAAATTTCAAAAGTTGAAGCTGGTAGTCTTTTAGATCTATGTGAAAGAGGTATCATTGATAAAATACGTTACGAAGTAAAATCTGGAAATCACGTATTTGAAGTTGATGTGTTTTTTGGTGATAATGAAGGTTTAATTGTTGCTGAGGTTGAATTAAGATCTGAAGAGGAGCATTTTGAAAAGCCAAATTGGTTAGGGGAAGAGGTAACTGGTGATGTAAAGTATTATAATTCGCAATTGGGTAGAACACCTTTTACAACCTGGTAAGAAATAAAAAAAGCCTATTCGTTTTACGGAATTGGCCTTTTTTATAGTTGTGTATTTGTAAATTTATTATTCCGTAACTGGAGATCCGGTTACAATAAGAAACTCTGAACGTCTATTTTCGGCATGCTGATCTCTTGTACAGCCAGCAGAACAATCTATTTTAGGTTCAGATTCACCTTTACCAATGCCTGAGATGCGAGATTCATCAATACCTTTCGAGATCACGTACTGTACTGTAGTTTTCGCTCTACGATCAGAAAGGGCGGCATTATATGATTCAGGTCCTCTGTTGTCTGTATGTGATGTCGCACTAATAACCAATTCAGGATATTTTTTCATAATCTGAACTAATTTATCTAACTCAAAAGCGGCTTGAGCTGTCACGTTAGACTGATCAAATTCGAAGAAAATTGGTGCCAAATCAATTTCTATTGCTGTTATCAATACTTCGATTGGGTCTAGTGAAATTTGAATGTTTTTTTCCTCTTCGCTAGAGCCTTTAACAGAGACTTTCTTACTGACGAAACCGTCTATTAAAACTTCTAATTCACTATCTTTTTCACATTCTACGATAAACTCGGCAATTCCTTTTGCATTCGTCATTTTTGAAACGACTTTATTACCTTGGGCATCATACAAGGAAACTGAAGCGCCACTTAATGGTTTACGTGTTTTATCATCTAATACCGTAGCTGAAATTAATACATCACATAGTGGTTGTAATTTTTTAAAGCTATAAATATCGTCGCTACCTTTGCCACCACCTCTGTTTGAGGATATAAAACCGGTGTTATTGTCTTCATCAATTACAAATGCAAAATCATCTGCATTACTATTCACAGGAATTCCAACATTTCTAACTGGTGCTAATTTACCATCAATTTCTTTGGTGTAAAACACATCCATTCCACCAAGACCTAAATGACCGTTAGAAGAAAAGTAAAGTGTATTTGTACTGCTGGTATAAGGAAACATTTCTTGACCTTCTGTATTTACTGTTTCACCCAAATTTAATGGTTCACCTATAGTACCATCTTCATTTATGATGGCTATATAAATATCAAATTCACCAAAACCACCAGGCATATCAGATGCGAAGTATAGGGTTGTGCCATCAGCACTTACCGATGGATTTTTCATGGAGTAGTTTTCACTATTAAACTTTAGGCTTTCAACGGTATCCCAATCTGTTCCGAGTTTTGTTGCTTTAAAAATATAGAGTTGACTAAAACGCGTCTTACTTATAGAATCTTTCTGAAAATCTTTGTCAAAATAACTCTCTCTAGAAAAATACATGGTTTTACCGTCTGGTGCAAAAGAGACTAGACCTTCGTGATATTTGGTGTTAATCCTTCCAGTAGCTAATGTGGCATCTTGGTATGTACCGTCCGAATTTTTCGACAGGGTGTAGATATCTAAAAACGGTTGATCGTTCCATCCATAAGTTTTACGATTACTATTACGCCCAGACGTTATGTATAATTTTCCATCATTTAGAATACCTCCAAAATCTGACTGCTCAGAGTTAAAGTCCTCATTTTTAACACTAAATTTCTTTCCTTTTTCTAGTATCTTAGGGAGGTAATTCGTATTTCTTGTAAAAGCGATAGCTCTGTTATCTGACGGACGCATTGATGCAAAACGTTGCATTTGTCGGTTAGAATCTTCATATTTCCCATTAGCTCTAAGCATTTCGGCATATTTGTAGACCATATCTGGGTCATCTGAAGATTGTAGTGCTTTGGCATACCAGCTTTCTGCCTCAACAGTATTGAAAATGTTATAATAACTTTCTGCAAGTTGACCGTAAACGTAAGCATCTCCCTTTCCGTTTTCAATAAGCGCATTGTAGCTTTTAGCGGCTTTAACAAATTCATATCTTAAGAATTCCTTATCTGCTTTTTTGGTATCTTTATTTTGAGCAGTTAAGCACAAGCTACTCATCAACGTAATAAATAGTAAAGTTTTCAAGTTTTTCATAATTGGTTTAGCTTAACTGATTAAAAGTATCTAGGTGAACGCGAAACACGTTTGCCGAAATTGAGGTCAAATAATAACATCACCTCATGTGATGCTATCGCGTAAGGCCTAATACCAGACGTAACGCCATCATATGCATAACCGATTCTTACATCAGGAGAAAGGTTAAAGTTGACTAACGCAGAAAATGAATCATCCAATCTGTATGAAGCACCAATTTCAAATTTCTTATAGAACCTAGCGTTAACGTTAACATCAAACGATACCGGCGCACCAAATGCAGATTTAACCAAAAATGAAGGTTTCAATTCTGTGTTTCGGGAAAGATCAAAAACATAACCACCAGTTAAGAAGTAGTGTTGTGTTTCTGAACCTATTTTAAAGCCGTCAGCATCTAAGTGTACAGAGGATAAAAGATTTGGTACTGAAAAGGATACATAATACTTATCTGTATAATAGAAAAGGCCAGCACCAATGTTTGGAGTTGTGCTACTAATATCCTGGAAAAATGGGTCACCAGCATCTATAAGATCTAAATCCGTTAAACCAATATTATGGAACGTTGCACCAGCTTTAATACCAAATGCTAAACGAGCTTCGCGGCCTAATTCTAGGGTATAGGAGAAATCAGCATATAGGTTGGTTTCTTGAACTGGACCGATCCGATCAGAAATAGCAGACAGTCCTATGCCAAGGTTGTTACCTACAGGAGCATGTCCAAAAAAGGTACTTGTTTCAGGACTTCCTTCAAGATTAGACCATTGATTTCTGTACAATAATCCCATAGAAAGATTCTCTTTTGAGCCTGCATAGGCTGGATTAATGACATTCATATTATACATGTACTGTGTGTACTGCGGGTCTTGTTGTGCATGCATTTGAAACGCTAAAAGCAAAACCGCTATAATAGAGAGTTTTTTCATTATAATTTAAGTTGATTCAAGTTAATTGATTATCTGTTTACGTATACCCAAGCACCACGCTTCTTTGCGCCCCCCTCATACTCCATACTATAGAAATAAGTACCTACTGGAAGCTCTTCACCATCGTTGGTTTGACCAACCCACTCGTTCGTATAATTTAGTTTAGAATATACAAGGATACCATTTCTATTAAATATTTCGAGTCTTGTAACGTCGTAACTACTTAAATCGAAAGTATCATTTAAACCATCATTCCCTGGTGATATTCCTTGGGGAAATTCTGAAGATTCTAATTCTGATACCTTTGCAGAGATAAGGTTACTTTGACAACCGGTAGCATTAAATGTTATAACAGCTTTATAGTCTCCTTGTGTACGCACAGAAGACAATATTAAACGGGATTCATTAGGGATAAGAATATCGTCTAAATACCACTGAATACTCACTTGTTCTGCAGTAAAATTAGTTGGTATCAACCCAATTTCTAGTGGATTAGTGTTATTAAGATCGACTTCATAATTATACTTAGGATCAAAAGAGGCAAGCGGTATTAGATTAACTTCTAAATTAAACGAAGTCGTTTCATAATCGCCTGTTAATGTATTTTCTGCTCTTACATAAATGGTTTCACCTGCACTTGAGTAGTTCTTACTATCGACTATCGTGCTGAGTCCATTGTGCGCATCGTCTTGAGAGTTGTGATAGGTGATTGCAGTATCTAAGTCTGTACTTACCTCATCATCAATGGAGGTTAAATCAAATTCTGTAATACCATCTACATTGCCATCACGATCATCACAAACGATAAAGTCATTAGGTTGATTAATAAACGGTTTTGGTGTCACGTCAAGCTCAACTTCAGATAATACAAAGTGTTCAGAGGCCTCAATGTTTGGGAAGCTTGTTATTTGGGCTTGTACGATTGACGAACACAAAAATGAAAGCGAAATTAAAGATAGCATAACTTTTTTCATTAGTAATTAGGTTTATTATAAATTATTTAACCCCTTACAATACGTTGATTATAAGGGAGTTATCTTATTTTTGGTAACTTAAGTTAAATTGCGACATTTCTTACGCTGTTTAGACGTTTTTCTATGCAGACCCGAATATATAAAAAATGGGTATGATGGGGATGTTAACATTACTATAATAGATGAAATACGAAATTAATCGATGAATAGCTTTATGTTTTTACCGATATAAGTTCTGAAGGGTTATCCTTTATAGTTGCTATGATGTTATGCTAAAAGTCTGTTATTTAATGTGTTAGAGATTATAAACGCTAGTAAGGAATTATTAGTGTCAAAAAAGTTGGCTGAAAATAGAATCGGATCGAATAAATTCCATTTGAAATCATAATGTAAATTTCTTTTATCCCGAGACCAAACAGTTTTAAAAGGATTGTAAAGCTCACACCCTTTTTCCATTAAAGTGATACTCGCATCATTTGGGTTGTCGTTAAAGTCTTCCATTACTATAATTTTTACATTGGGTTCTTTAGGTTTTGTAGTCTTAATTATGATGTTTACATTTTTTGAGCCTGCCAAACGTTTAAATTCAGTTTCCTTTTTTTCTTTTCTTGGAGAAGAGCAATGATTTACAATAATATGTAAAGGTTCATTATTGAGAATGTCATTTACAAAAAGAATGTCTCTGGTGTAATCTTATTTTCCAGATTCAGTTTGAAGATATATTGAATACGTTTCGGAATTTTCAACTTTAAAAAGAGCACTTTTAGAGTTGGGTGACATCAAGACCTCTTTCATCTAAAGAGTTGTAATGCACTTAACTTTAGGCTTCATTAATTAGGCTTTTACTTTGTGCTAAATCCGATAGTGCTTTTTTATTTTCAACTTCTGTTAGGCTAATGTTTACTGGCGCAGTTTCAGTATTTTCGTCGCCTATTCTAGAAATAACAGCGCCTAACTTTGTGAGTTTATTGTTATAGCGCTTTGGAGTCCATCATTTGGCTGAGGTTGGTAAAAAATCGTCATCATTAGTAAGCGGATCATTTTCAACATCGAACAAATTTTCGACATTATAAAATGCGATAGTGTAAGAATTGGAATTATTATTAGTCATAAGACTAAATATATGATTTTAAAACCTTATTCTAGATAATGCATTTGTTTAACTTTGTACTTTAATTGGTCTATGATAGAAAAAAAAGATATAAACTTAGAAAAAGCGGTTTTAATAGGTGTCGTTACCCAAGCCCAAGACGAAGAAACGTCTAAAGAATATTTAGATGAATTGGAATTTCTAACCTATACGGCAGGTGGTGAAGTTATAAAACGCTACACTCAAAAAATGGCCATGCCAAACCCTAAAACCTTTATAGGAACAGGTAAGATAGAGGATGTAAGGCGTTTTGTAGAAGAAAACGACATTGGTACTGTAATATTTGATGATGAATTATCTCCCGCACAAGAGCGTAATATTAGTAAAATACTCAACTGTAAGATCTTAGATCGTACCAATCTTATTTTAGATATTTTTGCGCAACGCGCGCAGACAAGTTATGCCAGAACTCAAGTAGAGTTGGCACAATGCGAATATTTATTGCCAAGGCTAAAAGGCATGTGGACACACCTTGAAAGACAAAAAGGGGGTATTGGTATGCGTGGACCAGGTGAAACAGAGATTGAAACTGATAGACGTATTGTCCGAGATAAAATAGCCTTACTAAAAGCTAAGATTAAAACGATAGATAAACAAATGGCTGTGCAACGCGGTAATCGTGGTAAAATGGTTCGTGTGGCTTTGGTTGGTTATACCAATGTTGGTAAATCTACTTTAATGAACGTGATTAGTAAAAGCGATGTTTTTGCAGAAAACAAACTTTTCGCCACCTTAGATACAACCGTTAGAAAAGTGGTTATTGGAAACTTGCCATTTTTAGTGAGTGACACTGTTGGATTTATTAGAAAACTGCCAACACAACTGGTCGATTCTTTTAAAAGTACACTTGACGAAGTTAGAGAAGCAGATTTATTGTTGCATGTGGTCGATATTTCACATTCTAATTTTGAAGAGCATATAGATTCTGTACATCAGATATTAGATGAAATAGAATGTAAGGGCAAACCAACCATTATGGTCTTTAATAAGATAGATGCTTATGAAGCCGAACCTTTTGATGAAGCCGATTTAATCGCTGAAAAAACAAAAGCCAACTATACCATCGAAGAATGGAAAAATACTTGGATGTCCAGAATAGGTGACAATGCTTTATTTATCTCAGCATTAAATAAAGAGAATTTGGATGAATTTAGAAAAAGAGTCTATAAGGAAGTACGAGAAATTCATATCACACGTTTTCCTTATAACCATTTCTTATATCCAGACGTTGAGGATATAGAATAATAAAGGAATAAGTCTAAGTATGGATTCTTACAAATTGCGTTATAAAGTAGGATTTAAAAGGGCTTTAAAAAATAAATGGGTAAAATGGACTGCTGTTCTTATTGCGACTGTCGTTCTGTTTTTTGTTGGCCTATATTTTAGTATCTATTTTGGATTATTTGGAAATCTACCAACAACAGAAGATTTAAGTTCTATAAAGCAAGAGCGGGCAACACAATTACTAGATAAAGATGAAAAGCTAATAGGTAAATATTATATCTACGATAGACAGCCTGTAACGTTTGAAGATTTTCCTCAACACCTTATTGATGCTTTAGTAGCCACAGAAGATAGCAGGTTCTATCAGCATGATGGCGTCGATAACATAAGTTTAATACGGGTTTTTATAAAAAATTTAATTCTTCAAGATAAATCTGCAGGTGGCGGAAGTACCATTACCCTTCAACTCGCAAAGAATTTATATGGAAGGAAAGATTATGTTATGTTCAGTATGCTCATCAATAAATTCAAAGAATCTATTATTGCCAGGCGTATTGAAGAGATTTACAATAAGGAGGAAATTTTAACACTCTACCTCAATACGGTTCCATTTTCAGATAATACCTATGGTATAGAAAGTGCTTCTCTCAAATTCTTTAATAAGTCAGTAAATGAGATATCAAAAATTGAGGCAGCGACTTTAGTTGGTACATTGAAAGCTAATACGTATTTCAACCCAAGATTGCATGAGGAGCGCAGTGAAGATCGACGGAATGTAGTTTTAAGCCAAATGGTTAGATACGATTACCTTTCAAAAGACTCTTTAGAACATTACTCAATGCAAAAGCTAAAATTAGATTACCATTCTTTTAGTCACGATGCAGGCTTAGCGCCTTATTTTAGAGAAGAAGTAAAAAAGCAATTGGCCGCAATATTAGATACAATTAAAATGCCAGATGGTAAATCGTATAACCTTTATAAAGATGGTTTAGTTGTACATACCACCTTAGATTATAAGATGCAAGAGCTGGCGGAAAAAGCTATGAAAGAGCATCTCACCAAATTGCAGAGTGATTTTGAAGCGTCATATGGAAGCAATTCGCCATGGGATAAAAATTCAAAAATACTTAAATCTGCTATAAATAAGTTACCTCTTGCTAAGCGTTACAAAGAAGCAGGATTAACGGACGCACAAATAATGGATTCATTAAACATAACCCGTAATGTAGAATTATTTAGTTGGAAAGGTGATACGACAAAACATATTTCTGTAATTGATAGCTTAAAACACTATTTAAAGTTTCTAAATATAGGCATGTTGTCTATAGAGCCTTCGACAGGAGCTGTAAGAACCTATATTGGAGGTATAGATTACAGATATTTTAAATACGATCATGTATCTCAGAGTGAAAGACAAGTTGGTTCTACATTCAAGCCTTTTGTGTATACCGCAGCAATAGAAAATGGATTAGACCCATGTACTTACTTTTCATTAAATAAAGTGACTTATTCAGATTATGATAATTGGACTCCAAGCAATTCTGGTAGTAAAGAAGAAGATCCTTATCTTAATTATACTTTAGAGCATGCTTTAAGTAATTCTGTTAATACCATTTCAGTAAAGGTTTTAAACGAAGTTGGTATTCCAAAAGTTTTTGAACAAGTTAGAAAACTAGGAATAGCTAAAACCTTACCGAGTGCCCCTTCATTAGCATTAGGAGTCGCGGAAATTAATTTAAAAACGTTGACAGGCGCTTATGCCAGTTATGTCAATAAAGGTAAAGCTGTAAAACCGTTTTATATCACTAAAATAGAAGACAAATTTGGAAATGTCATTGCAACTTTTAGGCCTAAGGTTTCAGAAAAAGAGGGGTATAGTAAGTATACAAGACAGGTGATGTTAGAAATGATGAAATCTACAGTTAATAAGGGTACTGCTTCGAGACTAAGAACTAGTTATGGGTTAAAAAACGCTATCGCTGGTAAAACAGGAACAACACAAAACAATAAAGATGGTTGGTTTGTTGCATTAACTCCAAATTTAGTTACCATCACTTGGGTTGGGAATGATAACCATAGTATTGGTTTTAAATCAACAGAATTAGGACAAGGCGCAAATTCGGCCTTGCCTATTTTCGCCAAGTTCTATCAGAAATTGAATAGTAGTAGTACGTTTAACACTTTCACAAAAGCTAAATTTGAAATCCCTTCAGCTAAAGTTTTAAAAGATTTAGACTGCGAGTCTACTAAACGTGATGGATTTATAAAACGGTTATTTAAGAAAAAAAATAAAAAGAAGACCTTTAATTA
>JAWUVW010000039.1:0-32946 GCA_034112185.1 Flavobacteriaceae bacterium
TGAGCAAATACATGTACTCCAAAGCAGAGAGAAATAAGGAAAGGAATACATTTCACAAGAACAATAATGGTCTTAAATATAGTAATTTTTAGTATAAATTATAACTAATAGCGTGGGCAAACTACTCGAGATGCAATAACAAAATGGTTATAAGCAAATTAAGGAATGTTCAAATATTTATGCGTTTGTAGTGAGACTTTCCATTTTGGGTTAGCCATCACATAATCCACAATTTGTGGCATCATTTTATCGCGTTTGCTCCACTCGGGCTGTAAGTATAAAATGCAGTCTTTATTTGTTTTCTCGGCTTGTTCTTCGGCAAACTTAAAGTCGTCTTTATTGTAGATGATACACTTTAGTTCGTGTGCTTTTTCATAGACTTTTTCGGTAGGTAATTTATTCTTTTTTGGAGAGAGACAAATCCAATCCCACTCGCCTGTTAATTTATAAGCACCAGAGGTTTCAATATGGGTTTGTACACCTTTAGCTTTTAACTGTGTTGTTAAAGGGCCCATATCCCACATTAACGGCTCACCACCTGTAACGACAATAGTATTACTGTATTTTACAGCATTATCGACAATCTTCTCGGTTTCTGTAGGTGGATGTAATTCTGCCAACCAGCTTTCTTTAACATCGCACCAATGACACCCCACATCACAACCGCCTATTCTTACAAAATAAGCGGCTGTACCTTTATGAAAGCCCTCTCCTTGAATGGTATAAAACTCTTCCATTAAAGGCAGTAATAAGCCTTTATCTATCAGTTCTTGTCGTTCTCTTCTTGTCATAAGTGGCAAAGATAGTTATTTAGTTTACAGTCGCAGTCGCAGTAGACAGTAATTTCTAGTTTCAACTCAGCTGAGAACTAAAAATTGAGACAAAAAACGGAAGACGGAAGACCGATAACCGAAGACCAATTACTAACGCCTAATGACTGAAGACTGAAGATGGCAACTGAAAACTGAGACTGAACACTGAGACTGAGATTGAACACTGAGACTGAACACTGCGACTGAGACTGAGACTGAGACTGAGACTGAGACTGAGACTAAAACTGAGACTGAAACTGAGACTAAAACTGAGACTGAAACTGAGACTAAAAACTAATCCTTCGCTGCGATAACATCGATCTCTATACGGGCTCCACCTGCCAAACCTGATGCTGCAAAAGTTGTACGCGCTGGTTTCTTTGTAAAGTACTGTGTGTAGACAGAATTAAAACCTTTAAAATCCTCGATATCTTTGAGAATCACAGTACATTTTACAACGTTATCTAAAGATAAATTATGATGTTCTAAAACCGCCTTAATATTCTCTATAACTTGTTTGGTCTCAGCTTCAATACCTCCAGATACTACTTTACCTGTTTTGTGATCTTTACCTATCTGACCTGTTAAAAAGAACAAATCATTCGTTTCTACGGCATCACTAAAAGGCACATTTGCGCGACTAGGTTCGTGAGATTTGTGAAAAATAATCTGGGATTTTGCAGCTGTACAAGACAGCATACTTACAAAAATAAAAAGGCTAAAAATTAAAAGTATATTCTTCATAGCGTCGTGTTTTATACTTGACTAAAATTACGTTATTTTTATGCAAACTTTTTGACTGATGACGAATTCTGAAACATTCTTTAAAGATATTGCCGAAGGCAATACATTTAAAGGCGATTATATCACTTTAGGATCGGCTATGCTCAATGGTGAAACTATAAAAAATGCCTATGTAAATGTGCCCCTAAAAACTATGAACAGACATGGTTTAATTGCTGGAGCAACTGGAACAGGTAAAACCAAAACCTTGCAAGTTTTAGCCGAAAACCTTTCCGAAAAAGGAATCCCTGTTTTGTTAATGGATATTAAGGGTGATCTAAGTGGCTTAGCAAAGCCAAGCCCTGGGCACGCAAAAATTGATGAACGTCATGCAAAAATAGGCTTACCGTTTGAAGCCAAAGGCTTTCCCGTAGAAGTGATGACTTTGTCCGAGCAAGATGGTGTGCGTTTACGCGCCACTATCAGCGAGTTTGGCCCTGTTTTAATTTCGAGAATTTTAAATGTTACCGAAACACAGGCCGGTATTATCTCCGTGATTTTCAAGTATTGTGACGATAATAAACTCCCACTATTAGATCTAAAAGATTTCAAGAAAATTCTACACTATGCGACGCGTGAAGGTAAAAAAGAATTTGAAGATGAATATGGTCGTATATCGACAGCGTCAACCGGAGCGATTCTTAGAAAACTCGTAGCGTTAGAACAACAAGGTGGCGATGTGTTTTTTGGAGAAACTTCTTTTGACACTCAAGATTTATTACGAATCGACGATAATGGTCGTGGTTATATAAATATTATTAGATTAACAGACATACAAGATAAGCCTAAGTTGTTTTCAACATTTATGTTGAGCTTATTGGCAGAAATATATTCTACGTTCCCAGAACAAGGCGATAGTGGCAGACCAGAACTCATCCTATTTATTGATGAGGCCCATTTAATTTTCAATGAAGCTTCTGACGCCTTACTAGACCAAATTGAAAGCATTGTAAAACTAATCCGTAGTAAAGGTGTTGGTTTGTATTTTGTGACCCAAAACCCAACGGATATCCCAGAAGCAGTATTGGGACAGCTAGGTTTAAAAGTACAGCATGCTTTGCGAGCCTTTACAGCAAAGGATAGAAAAGCTATTAAATTGACAGCTCAAAATTATCCAGATACTGAATATTATGACACCGCTGAAGTGTTAACCTCTTTAGGTATTGGTGAAGCTTTAGTTTCGGCTTTAGATGAAAAAGGAAAACCGACACCATTAGCCGCAACACTGATGCGTGCACCAATGAGTCGCATGGATATACTCACAGAATCTGAATTGGGTAGTTTATTAGCCCAATCTAAACTTGCGAGAAAATATAACAAGGATATTGATAGAGACAGTGCTTATGAAATGCTTAATGCCAAAATTGCATTGGCAGAAGCAGAAGAAGTTAAACAAAAAGCTAGAGAAGAAAAAGAAGCGTTAAAACGTGCAGCAAGCAAGAGAAAAACAAACGCAACTAGAAGACGTAGCTCTAGAATGAATCCTATTGTAAAGGTTTTAACTAGCGCAACTGTCATACGCGGCGTACTGGGAATTTTAAGTAAAATGATTAAATAATTAATGCCTAAATCTAAAATGAAGAACACCTTTTTTACTGTGCTTATCTGCACACTTTTATTAACGAGTTGTGCTAAAGACAGCGCACCTAATCCATTTTTAATTGAGAAAAACCATATTGGATTACTAAATGACTCAACCCAAGTCAAAGAATTAGATCTCATTTTCAGTAAGGACTCTGTTGTGCGATATATTGCTGGAGACGAGTTTACAGGTTCTATAAATACTATCGAAATTTTTGAGAAAGGTGGTAAAAAGCTATTAGATCTTTCACCAAGGGAAGCCTTAGACTCTACGTCTTTGATTTATAGCGTTCGTATTATTGATAAACGTTATAAAACAGAAAAAGATATTTCTACAATAAGTACATTTAAAGACCTTAAAGACGCCTATGAAATCTCAAAAATCGACAACCTTATTGATGCCATTGTGATTTCAGTCAATGAAATCAACGCGTCTTTCACTATTGACAAAAAAGAATTACCAGCCAGTATGCGTTTTGATATGGACATGACTATTGATGTCATTCAGATTCCAGAAAAAGCGAAGATTAAATATTTTATGGTACACTGGTAAAATAGTATGCAGTCGCAGTAAGTTATAAAACATATGCAAGAAAACAAGAAATATAAAATTCAGAACGCTCCATTTGTAGTCCCTACAGATGACGGTAAAATCATAAGAGAACATTTTGGAAATGCGACAGATGGTAATTCTCAAATCAGTATTGCACACATGGTTGCACCAGCTGGTTGGTCTGAACCCTATCAAACTCCAGAGTTTGACGAATACACCTTTATTATAAAAGGTAAAAAGCAATTCATTATTGATGACGAAGTCATTATACTTGAAGCTGGACAATCCATTAAAGTTAAAAAAAACACCAGACTGCAATATTCGAATCCATTTACAGAACCCTGTGAATATTTAGCGATTTGTTTGCCTGCTTTTTCAATAGATGCCGTAAACAGAGAAAACAAATAATATGAGTAGTTTTGTTATAAAATCTATTGGAAATGCCTTAAACGCTGCGAGTTTAATTTCCTCAAAGTATGCTTCAAAGAAGGCTATAAATCTATTTGCTTCACCACGAAAAGGGCGTTTCTCAGAGGAACAGAGAGCCCTCATTAATACGGCTTATTTTGAAGAGTTAAATTACGACAATTTAGATGTAGCGACATATCGCTGGCTTGGTAAAAATAAAACGGTGCTTTTAGCGCATGGCTGGGAAAGTAATGCCTCGCGATGGGACTATATTTTACAAGATTTTAAAGATCAGGATTATAACATTATTGCTTTAGACGCACCAGCACATGGTCGCTCTGGCGGCAAACAATTTAATGCTGTACTCTATTCTGAATTTATAAATAGAGTGGCTCAAAAATTTCAGCCAGAAATTTTAATAGGCCATTCCGTTGGTGGTATGGCAAGCGTATTCTGTATGCATAACTATGAATTACCTTCGGTTAAAAAAATGGTTTTACTTGGCGCGCCAGCCCACTTTACGGGAGTCTTCGATAGATACAAATCAATGATGGGTTTTAACAATCGGATTTCAAATGGTTTAGATCATATTGTGTTAGAAAATTATGGCAAACCTGTTGATTATTTTTCTGCTGCTACGTTTACGGAATCGATTGAAGCCCAAGGTTTGATTATTCATGATAAAAAAGATAAAATTATTCCTTTTGAAGATGCTCAATTGTTTGCCAAACGTTATAAAAAATCTGAATTGATAAGCACTACGGGTTTTGGACATGGCTTAAAGGATGCATCATTGACACCTCAAATTATTGAGTTTATAAATAGATAATCTTTATCGTACTTTTGCACCATGTCAGAAGATTTAAAACGCCTTAATAAATACCTTAGCGAAGCTGGTTACTGCTCACGTCGCGCAGCCGATCGCTTAATCGATGCTGGTAGAGTTACCATTAACGATGTCGTACCCGAAATGGGAACCAAAGTCACCTCTGAAGATGTCGTAAAAGTGGATGGCGAAATTATTGGTGGTAGAGAACAAGACTTCGTGTATTTGGCTTTTAATAAACCCATTGGTATTGTTTGCACAACAGACACGCGAGTAGAAAAGGATAATATCATTGATTATATCAACTACCCAAAACGCATCTTTCCTATTGGTCGTTTAGATAAACCTAGTGAAGGTCTTATTCTTTTGACAGACGATGGAGATATCGTTAACAAAATTCTTAGAGCGAGCAACAATCACGAAAAAGAATACATAGTTACCGTTGATATTCCTATTTCCCAAACCTTTGTTGAGCGTATGTCTGGTGGTATTTATTTAGAAGACTTAGGGAAACGCACTAAGAAATGTGAAGTCAAGAAGATTGATAAGTTTACCTTCAGTATCATTCTAACACAAGGATTGAATAGACAAATCCGACGCATGTGCGACTACTTAAATTACGAGGTACAAACCTTAAAGCGTGTTCGGATTATGAATGTAAAACTTGATATATCCTCAGGACAATACAGAGAGCTTACCAAAGAAGAATTTGAAGTATTGAACGCTCTTATCAGTGACTCTATCAAAACTTTTCAACCTAAAACAATCAATAGATCAAATAACTTTTAAGTATGGAACTTACGCCATTTCATCTTGCCATTCCTGTTTCTAATCTCTCAGAATCTAGGAATTTCTATACCAATACCTTGAATCTTGAAGAAGGCCGCAGTAGCGACCATTGGGTAGATTATAACTTTTTTGGGCATCAGTTGGTTATTCATTATAAGCCAAAAATTGAAGACGATACGCATACCAATCCTGTTGATGGAAAAGACGTTCCTGTCCCACATTTTGGTGTCGTTTTAGCTTGGGATGTGTTTCATGAATTTGCTACGTTATTAAAGTCTAAAGGGATTACATTTATTATTGAGCCTTATATTCGGTTTGAAGGCTTAGTTGGCGAACAGACCACCATGTTTTTTAAAGACCCTTCTGGTAATGCTTTAGAATTTAAAGCTTTTAAAGACATGAGTCAGTTGTTTGCTAAGTAATTTACTACTTATACCTCCAACTCGTTAAATCGGCATCTTTAGGAGCAGACTCCATAATGCGCTTCATTATTTTGGGAACATACATACTATTATATCTTAATCGCGAAATATAATTAGGGTTTTCCTGATCGCCATTCCAACAATGTTCTGCGCGGTCGCCATAACCGACTTCACCTTCATAATACGGGTTTGTGGTGCTTTCTAAAAAGTCTTCCATCTTATACACCGCATTATTTAAATAGTAGTTATCCATGTCGCCACAATAAATATGTATTTTCCCTTTTAACTTTTCGCCTAACTTATCCCAATCGCGTTCTAAAATATGACGTAAATCGTAGTTCTCTTTCCAATAATTAGCCACTTTAGGATCGATATCGCCCGTATATTTATCCCATAAGCGTTGTGGATAGCCATCCTTTCCTTGTGGTGAATACGTTGCTTCCCAAATATCATACTGTCCGCCAGAGCGCGACTTATCACCTAAAACCAATTCTAAGTGATTACCTTCACGAACGGTAGAACTAATATTCCCCAAATAATCGCGATGTCCTGGAACTTCAATAATTTTATGATTGCTTTCAGCATAGTAGGCATTTTCATCCTTGTAAATATCCGTGAGCATGTAAGCACTAAAATCAATAGGATCTGGGCATGCCGCAAAGCATCCATTATAGTCATCTGGATATTTAACCTGTACCGCTAAGGCTTCCCATCCGCCTGTTGAACCTCCGTATAAAAAGCGAGACCAACCTTCTCCTTGACCTCGAAATAATTTTTCAATATATGGAATTAACTCATACGTTAGCGCATCACCATAAGGTCCCTGACTTGCTGAATTTACAGCATAAGAATCATCATAATATGGTGTTGGATGTTGAATTTCTATAATTAAAAATCGAGGAAACTCAGGTTCATTCCAGCGCTTATAAAAATCATAAGCTTCTTGTTGTACTGTAACATTATAACCGTCTACACTAAATCTATCAGAATACTCTGGTTTCAAATTCGCATCTGGAGGCGTAGTTCTAAATCCACCAAAATCAGATGGAAAATGGCCTTGAAATATCATGAGCGGATATTTAGCTTCAGGGTGTTCATCAAATCCTTTAGGTAATAAAATATGGGCTCCTAAATACATATCCTTTCCCCAAAATTCTGAAAGCAATTCTGATTTCATTTTTATATGCTTAATCCATTTGCTGTCTTCTGGTTCTTCTATTGGCGGAATAATTTGGTCTAATTCTATATTGAAATTCTCGAAGCCTTTATCCGTAATTACAATCTTAAAAGGCGTACTATATAAATTTCCTGGCGATGTTTTCCATTGTTGGCCTTCTCCATTATCCATTGGTAATTTAACCGTTTGACCTGTAGACAAATTAAAGGTTTCATAAGTGTGAAGCAAAGCCTGCACATAATAGGCACCTGGTTTAATCTGAGACATACTTTCATATGGAAAACCAAAAACATCATCGTCAAAGATCTTTTTAGTTTCGGAAGAAAAACCGTCGACATTAATTCCAAAAACAGGTTGTGCTTTAAGACCTTCTGAAACTTGAAGACGTGGCTCCGATTCATCATTATCTGCAAATATGAGCAATAAGCGCCCTTGCATATTATCCTTAGATATAGCCTCAGCGATAGATACACTAATTTCTAATTTTGAAGCTTTTTCACTTTTTTCAGGCTTACAATTCCATAATAAAATAAACGTGAAGACATATAAGAGTTGACAAGGTTTCATAAAATATTATATTTTTTAAAAAGGTAAGACTAATTTTTTAAAACAAAAAAGCCGAAACATTATGTTTCGGCTTTTTAAATTATAATTTAATTTCTAATTACGTTTTCTATGTTGCTCCCTAGCTAGTAAGGTGTTTTTTAAAAGCATTGCTATAGTCATTGGTCCAACTCCACCAGGAACAGGTGTTATAAAGCTCGCTTTTTTACTGACATTTTCAAAATCAACATCACCTGTTAAGTAATAGCCTTTTTCAGAATCGTCTGGAACACGTGTAATACCAACATCGATAATGACCACATCATCTTTCACCATTTCAGCTTTTAAGAAATGAGGAATCCCTAATGCCGAAATTATAATATCCGCTTGCGAGGTAATCTGTGTAATATTTTTAGTGTGACTATGCGTTAAGGTTACCGTTGAATTCCCTGGAAACCCTTTACGCCCCATTAAAATACTCATTGGTCTCCCAACAATATGAGAGCGCCCAATAATAACGGTATGCTTACCATCCGTTTCAACTTCGTAGCGTTCTAAAAGCTCTAAAATCCCAAAAGGCGTTGCAGGAATAAAGGTTGACATATCCAATGCCATTTTACCGAAATTCATAGGATGAAACCCATCTACATCTTTATTTGGGTCTACTGCCATTAATACTTTTTGGGTATTAATTTGTCGCGGTAATGGCAACTGAATAATGAAACCATCGATATCATCATTAGTGTTTAATTCTTCAATTTTATCCAATAATTCAATTTCACTAGTGGTATTAGATAAACGCACCATGGTCGATTCAAAACCAATGCGCTCACAAGCTCTTACCTTACTACCAACATAAGTGAGACTTGCACCATCATTGCCTACTATCACAGCCGCTAAATGTGGTACCTTTTCACCATTTGCTTTCATCTTATCGACTTCAGCCTTAATTTCATTTTTAATGTCGTTACTTACTTTTTTTCCGTCTAAGATTGTCATTTTTAATAAGTTTTCAGTCGCAGTCGCAGTTTTCAGTTTGCTTACCCTTGATTTTAGTTTTTAGTCGCAATTTTCAGTTCCATACTCTTGCTGTTTTAACTTTTCGTCAAAAATAAGTCATTCTTCTTTTACTCCGAATTTCCCTGGATTGTTAATCATATAGTTTATTAATTTACCTATTTCAATACCTTGATTTGATAAATCTTTGTGCTGTTCTGATGAGATATATTCACAGGCTAATGCAAAATCTAACCAAGTATTTGTCTCAGAATTTTCGCCATCTGCATCTGTTAATTTGCTTATGAAACGTTTTGGGTACCTTCTTTTTCTATAGGATTCAGAAATATTAGCACTCACAGAACGAGAACTCCTTCTTATTTGATCCGTTAAAGAATAAGTTTCTTCTTTTGGAAATGATTTTGAAACTTCGTAAATTAACATCGCTAAATCAAATGCTTTTTGATAGGCTAGTAATTTTTTGAAATCCATAAATCCTAATTTTTTCTTTATAGCTTAATTGAACCTCTGTAAACTGATACTGAGACTAAAACTGAGACTGAAAACTAAATCATCGTGGCGCATTCTTCATCATCTCCATCATGCGTTTTCCGCCTCCGCCTTGCATCATCTTCATCATTTTACTCATTTGTGTAAACTGCTTCAATAATTGATTGACTTCTTGCACTGATGTACCAGATCCTTTACCAATTCGCTTTTTACGGCTTGCATTAATTAATGAAGGATTAGAACGCTCATCTGGAGTCATAGAATGAATCATAGCCTCGATACCTTTAAAAGCATCGTCATCAATATCCACATCTTTCATCATTTTTCCTGCTCCAGGAATCATGCCTATTAAGTCCTTCATGTTCCCCATTTTCTTGATTTGCTGAATCTGTTTTAAGAAATCATCAAACCCAAATTGGTTTTTAGCAATTTTTTTCTGAAGTTTACGAGCTTCTTCCTCATCGTATTGTTCTTGAGCTCTTTCAACTAAAGATACGACATCTCCCATTCCTAAAATACGTTCTGCCATACGTGATGGATAGAACACATCAATCGCTTCCATCTTCTCACCAGTACCAATAAACTTAATGGGTTTATTAACTACAGATTTAATAGAAATTGCGGCACCACCTCGTGTATCACCATCTAATTTAGTAAGGATAACACCATCAAAATTTAAAATATCATTGAAGGCTTTTGCAGTATTCACGGCGTCCTGTCCTGTCATCGCATCCACAACAAAAAGTGTCTCTTGTGGCTGAATAGCTTTATGGATGTTCGATATTTCCGCCATCATAGCTTCATCGACAGCTAAACGACCAGCAGTATCAATAATAACGACATTATAACCATTGGCCTTTGCATAAGCAATACCAGCTTGAGAAATGGCTACAGGATCAGTATTTCCTCTGTCGCTAAATACCTCAACACCTATTTGATCTCCTACAACATGTAATTGATCTATTGCAGCAGGGCGATAAACATCACACGCTACCAATAAAGGTTTCTTGGTCTTTTTATTCTTTAAGTAGTTAGCCAGCTTACCAGAAAAAGTCGTTTTACCAGAACCCTGAAGACCAGACATTAAAATAACACTTGGCGTACCAGAAAGGTTAAGACCTTCGGCATCTCCTCCCATCAATTCGGTTAATTCGTCTTTAACGATTTTAACCATTAACTGACCCGGTTGAAGTGTCGTTAATACATTTTGACCTAAGGCTTTTTCCTTTATCCGCGTGGTAAAGTCTTTAGCAATTTTAAAGTTAACATCGGCATCTAAAAGCGCACGCCTTACTTCCTTAAGTGTCTCAGCTACATTTACTTCCGTAATGCTACCATGACCTTTTAATACGTGTAACGCTTTATCTAACTTATCACTTAAATTATTGAACATATGTATTGTATTCAGTTTATAGTCTGCACTAGGCAGTACTTATAACTTTAATAAGTTGCAAATTTAAGAATTTAAGAGGGATTTATGAATGTGTTTTGGAAAATGATTTTTGATGAATGACGAAAGACGGAACACGGAAGGTAAAAGCGTAAAAAAAAACCAAATTCCAAAAACTAAATTCCAACTGATTTAGACTAAATCAAAAAAAGCTATTTCACAGAGATACACCGAGTAGTCACAGCGTCTAACGAAATGCTCAATAACTGATTAAATGAAAACTGAGACTGAGACTGAGACTGAGACTGAGACTGAGACTGAGACTGAGACTGAGACTAAATATTAACTTTTCTTATAAAACCGGTCATCCTTCAGGCATTCAACTTCCTTCAATATTGCAATAAAGACAGTATCATTTATAGCGTTTGATGATTTATAGCGAAGCGATTTTACAACGTTACGATTTTCTGTAATTAAATAGCTATCCCACTTTTTTGATAAATGGGTAGCGTACCAAATCCCAACATCAACGTAATCTTTTGATTGATTAAGATAACAAATTGGTCGTTTACCAATGTAATAGCATGGAATTCTCCATTTGTATAATAACTCAGCTTCAGGCAAGGTATGCTCTACCAAAACTTGTAAGTGTATAAATATAGACTTAAAAGGCTCTGGCTGTTTTAAAATATAGGCCTCTGCTGGATTCAAAACAAATTAAAACAAGCCTAAAACACCAATAACAATAAGACCAATCCCAATTATAGCCTTAAAAGGCATCAATGTAGCAGATAATTGATGTAGACTTGCTTCTAGAGCGGGCACTTTACCAAATACATGAGTTAGTAGTAACAGACCGCCTAAAATTCTTGTTATACTAAAAAGCAGATTGTTCCTTAAGGTTAAAATAGCCAAGACCACGAGTGCGCCGCCGATAATCGTTTGAAATGGCTCCAATTTATCTGCGATTTTGTTAAAGAAATTACTTTCTCCATCCCATTTATCGAGTGTTGCTATCCCGAGTAAAAGTCCGCCTGAAATGCTGGCTATTGTTAAAAGTAATCCAATCATAATTTATTGTAGTTTAGTTTTTTTTTGAAAGTTAGTTAAATCTCTAAAACATATTTACCTAAACCCAATAAATTATTTTTTAGACCCATACTCAACTCTTATCCTCTTTTTTCCGTCTTGGCAGGACTTCTTCAGGAAACGGAAACAAAATTGTAGAATTCTTTTCTGCAGCAATATTCGATAAGGTTTGATAGAGTCTTAATTTAATCGCAGATGGTGATTGGTCAATTTGCCTACCCGCTTCCAATAGCTTTCCTGCAGCTTGTTCTTCTGCCTCTGCTAATATAATTCTAGAACGTCTAGAGCGTTCTGCTTCAGCTTGGCTTGCCATCATACGCTTCATGTTTTCAGGCAATTGAATATCTTTTATTTTCACATCTATGATTTCAATTCCCCATACTTTGGTTTCAATTTCAACAATATTTTTTATATTCTTACCCATTTCTTCACGTTTAGACAAAATGGTATCTAATTCTACTTTACCACATACATCACGCAAAGCCGCTTGCGATAACTGTGTAATTGCAAATTTATATTCCTCAACTTCTAAAACTGCCATTTCAGGATCTATAATTTTAAAGAATACAACGCCATCAATACTGCAAGGCACATTGTCTGCTGTCATCACTTCTTGCGATACCACATTAATCGTAATAACACGTATATCAACAACCTGAATAGTTTCGACAATTGGAATAATCCATCTAAATCCAGGCTGCAATGTTTTGATATATTTACCAAACCTGAACTTTAAAGCACGTTTGTATTCATAAACAACTCGAATACCCGAAAACAGAAATATTAAAAAAAATAGTGTGAAAATTAATGGTGAATTCATAATCTGATCATTTTAGGATTACTATTGAGAATAAACCCTTAAGGTTCCTAAATAATTCAAATTAAAAAATGATATTGGTCAGCTATGAGAGCTATTGCTAGTCCTTCTCGTCCACATAATCCTAAAAGGCACTGAAACGTTATGTCAATTTTACATTTTTATTCGTTTTGCTTGCTTTTTGATGGTTGGATATTGATGGTTTAAAAACCTTTACTCTGTGCCAGCAACATAATCTTGTAAATAATTAAAACGTGCTGTTAATTTTCCGCTTTCAGTCATCTTGGCACGTTTTAAAACTCCGTTCTCATCATTATTAAAAAATGCAGGAATCACATACTCTAAAAACGAATCACCAAAACCTTCACTAGCATCTTTTGGCAACTCACATGGCAAGTTATCTACAGCCATAACTGTTATAGCGTTTTCAGCATTAAAGGCAACTTCTTTCTCGGTTTTAGGATCGTAACCATAAAAAGGATCTGCAATGGTTGAAGGGCGTATTGTACTCGCTACAGGACCATCAATATCGCATGAAATGTCTGCCACTAAATTAATTCTAAAACTGGGATGCCTGGCATCTTCACGAGTAAAAAAATACGGTGCGTTATTACCATAAAAATGACCTGCTATAAAGTAATCTGTTTGTTTAGCATAAGACATAAAATTACTTTCATAAGCTGTTGGATCCTTGAAAAACTCCAATTTGTCTCCTACTTTACCATCAGTGCGTTTAGAATACTCCATAACATCGACCATGCAGTACACAGGCTCTGAAAATTTTGAAGTTAAATACAAAGCATCACTAATTTCTTTAATACCTAAATGATCTAATATTTCTTTTGCTCCACGAGCTACTTTACCCGTTCCCGAGAGCACTATTTTAATATTGGGAATTGTAATTTTATCTAATTCTGCTTTAACCTCACCCAAATCTGCTAAGGTTTCAACCTTTGGAAGCTTGAATAAATGATCCCTTAAGCCCAAAGCTCTAAATCCATTGTAAGCACCGACCAAACCAGCATAGCGACCAAAACCGATTAAACGCATATTGTCCTCACGCACAATAGTCTCGTGATCGTACATTTCTATATTCTTTTCGAGCATTGCTAAAAGAAGCTTTCTATTGTATGGTTGCTTCTTAATTGTGTGCGAAAAGTAGAAGTATTTTTTATTTGGAAGTAAATTTTCAATTGGGACTTCCTTTACGCCAATCATTACATCTGCTTCAGACACATCATCAGTAACCTTAAATCCTTTTGCTTTATAGGCGTCGTCCGAAAAAATACGAATATCCGAAGATTCTACACTAAATTCTGCATCAGGAAATTGTGCTCTAGCTTCTGCGAGTTTTTCTGGTGAAAATACAACACGTCTGTCTGGAGGGTTTTTACGTTCTTTAATGATGGCGAATTTCATATAACAATAGATTTATTTCCATAAAAGTGGAAATCTTATTTAATTTTCACGAAAATAAGTGGATTTTATCGCTAAAACAAGCACCATTTAGCAAATAACACTACACTTATTATTCTATGAGGCGTTACCTAACATAAAGAGCGATCCCTTTATTTTTTTAAGGATCACTCTTCGACTATTAAATGATAAATAGGTCTCTAAAACTTTACAATAATATTCTTATTGTAAGTTTGGGAATGCGTTTCAACCTTAAGAATATAAACGCCTTCGGAAACATTCTGTACAGGTATTCTTATTTCATTGGAAAGTGGTTTTTTAGTAAAGTTCCACGAACCAACAGTCTGTCCTGTAAGATTAATGAGGTGAATTTAATGATTTGAATTATTGAAATTTGCACAAGTATCTAACAAGGCGTCATACATATAAACAGCAATGTCTTCATCAAAATTTTCAAGTTCATCAAATACCATCGCGATAGTGCCTCCATTCTCTAAAGTAAGAAACAAAGGATAGGATTTGGTCTCATCAAAAGGACCTACGCCCTGAATAACATAAGGCTCACCGTCAATATCAAAAGACATATCACTCGGAAACGAATCGTTATTTGGTGCGTCATAACCGTAGCCTACACCACCTCTAGCATGACCGTTTTCAACAAAAAGCAAGTAATAAATGTCTTACTGCATTTTCTGGACATATAAAATCTATACGAAGACGTTAAATTTTAGCAAATAGCAATTGGCTTAGTGCTATCGTTTACAGTACTAATTTGAGGTTGTCTTGAGGTTTGTCCATGGGCATACGCATAAGACCAAGGAACAACCGTTGTACCTTGCGCTGTAATAGGTAATGAAGCATTATTGGTTACAATGACCATTCCACCACAGTTATCTGCAGCCGTTGGCGCTGTTAATGAAGTCACCGAACATTGGGCCCTTACATTAGATAGTGCAGTTACATCAGGTGTTGGTGCAGTAGCATCTTCGACGGTTATTGTAACGGAACAAGTATCCATCGTAAAGTCAAATGAATCTGTAACGGTGAGTATAACATCAACATCGCCAATATCAGCACAAGTAAAACTCGTTTGTGAAGCTGAAAAAGTCAAAGTTCCCGACCCAGTACGACAAGCATTAAGATCTTCAGCGACTATAGTCGTATTTCCACTAATTAGCCCCCGTTATCTATTAGCACCTATATCTGTACTATTCGATTCTGAATTTGGAGCAGTAATTTTCACCTCTACATTGTTATCGGTAGAAAAAGTGGCATCAATTGACATCTCACTTTCTAAATTTGAAGTAGCTTTTCTGTCCCTATGAACAGCGGTCGACCTCGGTAATTTATCTTGAGACTTCGCATCAAGAATAGATTCTTTAAACAGCATGCTAGCTCAAAGAATTAGACTTGATAAAACCAATAGAAAAGCAGTTTGTGTCTTCATAAAAACATACACGCTTTTAAACACGACAACTTCTTTATTTTAGGATTGTTTATATCGTCAAAATCTAAAACAATCATGGCAATGAATATATTAAAACATCATAGATAAAATCGATGAAAAGCACAACGAAATGGGTGTTTTACATAAAAAAAAACCTAGATTTTATGTGGAATATTTCGAAGATGCTATCCCATTAGCATCGTTTTGATTGAGCATACTGATGTATGATTTCTAATTCAAATTCTAAAACCACATTCTATTAAAAGAAAATCTACAAGCCTTATATTTGTATGGGTGCTATTTTTAGATAACGTCATGACTCTTCGCACTAGGACTAAAATCTAAAATTAAACAGACATTACTTAAACAAAAGGACAAAACAAATAGCTTAAAATTTATATAAAAAAAGTAGCATAACTAAAAGATATACAAACTTTTTAATAACTTTGCACGGTATGTTTAAGCTTCCTTCATCGTTTAATTGAACAAGGACTATTGCGTGATTTGTAATCGAATTAGTTTCGGAGCGAGTCGTGCTTGGTAATTGCTTAAGGCTTCACTTTAAAGGTAACGCGAAACATATAATCATTTAAATTGGGGTCGACTGGTTTTGACAGCGAGATTAATTAGATGGTAAGCACGTCGTGTAATGGCATTGATACACGTAAAAGGCTAGACCAAATTTTAAACGGCGAGAATAACTACGCTTTAGCTGCATAATCTGAATTATAGTAAGATTAAGCCTCGTCCTACTAGGTAGGAGTGCTAAATGTCTCGAGAAAGCCTTAGTTAATGGCGTTCTTTATTAGGCATCGTAAAAATTGACTTAGATTAGGTAGTGCTTTGATGCCTTTTCGAGATTAAGGAGCTAAGCTAAAAGTGGGTTGTCTTTAACCAGCTTTATGTCGAAAAAACAAGAAAAGAATAAACGTGTAGAAAGCCTTTTCGTTACTTGTTTGGACGAGAGTTCGATTCTCTCCGACTCCACAAATTAAATTAAACCTCTTTAAATCAATGATTTAAAGAGGTTTTTGTTTTTTACCAGTATTTTCAAACTGCTATTAACCAACTATTTACAGTTCGAACTTTTGATAATAATTATGCCAAGATATTGGTGTCAGTTAAATTAGTATTAAAATCATATTAACCACACTTATGTCGCTTATTAAGCACACATACGCTGTATTTGTTCTAAATAAGCGACAAAATGAATTCTAAAAAACTATACTTCTCCCCAAATATCAAAAAATGTTTGAACAAATAGGAGAGAATATTAAACTGGCAAGGAAACGTCGAAAGCTTACAACTAAACAAGTTTCTGAACGTGCTGAAATTCATCGAGCAACGCTTTATCGAATAGAGAAAGGTGATCCTTCTGTTTCTAAAGGCTTATACTTTAACGTTTTTAGAGTTCTTAACCTTCAAGAAGATTTTTTAAAGTTAGCCAGCGATGATGAATTTGGTAGAAAATTACAAGATCTTGCTTTATTGTAAAAGCTATGAGAAAAGGAAAATTTGATATTTACGTTTATGCAGATTGGATAGGTTTAGAATCTGCTACTTTGATAGGAATGTTATCTGCACATTTTGCAAAAGGAAAAAAAGCATTTAGTTTTGAATACGACAAAAATTGGCTGAATCAAAAATTGAAAAAGTTAGCGGTTCCTCTCATACTTTTCTCACCCGCAGATTCGATAGACAAAATGGTAATCGCATACACTTCGCCTCTGCTATGACAATGACTGAAAATACTGAAGATGTTATCAAGGAAACGTCACCTAGTTATTTAGAAATTGTAGAATTTATTGAAAATTATGGCGTTAACATTGAAGTAAACTTACGCCAACTGTGGAAACGTATGGTTTTTAATATCGCTATATCAAATACCGATGATCATTTACGTAACCATGGTTTTATTTTAACAGATAAAGGCTGGACTTTATCACCAGCTTATGACTTGAACCCATCTATTGAAAAAGATGGCTTATCTATAAATATAGACATGGATGATAATGCACTTGACTTTGAATTAGCAAAAAGTGTTGGTGTTTATTTTCGCTTGAACGAAATACTTAGCGAAGTATTACAAGTAGTCAAAGACTGGAAAACCGTCGCCAAAAAAATTGAGATTAAAAATGCCGAAATCGAACTAATGACTGCTGCGTTTAGGTATTGAAAATATTAAATTCTGATACTATTTGATTTCGAGATAATTAACTCAATATCCTCATTCAAAAAGTTCGAACTTTTTCGCTCGGAGTCCACTAATAAAAGCCTTAACAAATTAATTTAAATTTGTTAAGGCTTTTATATTTAGAATTTGTAAGGTTTTTGTAGAGCAATCGCTTTATTAGCGTTTCTCTAGCTAATTCAAGCAGAATAAAAAATTATGCGATGATTTTCCTAATTAGGCTAGAACAAGCAATTAATTTTAAACGACGTTGACACAAGAATTCTTAATTGAGACTGACATCAAAATCGCGCACAAAATCAATCCAAACCCAATAATAATCAAAATAGACGTTATCTTTTGTTGCACCAACTATTGATACTAATTTTAGTTTTTCGATAAGTTCAAATTTTAAATTTATTAAAGGAATAATATTGCCTTTTGTCATCATAACTGATTTTAAAGCTTTCTCAGGTTCGTGTTCGATTAAATTCTCGATATTTCTATCAACTTCTTCTAAGTATTCACTAATTTCTATCTTTAGTTTATTCCCTTTTTGATTTGTATTAAATATTGAGAAAGAAACCGAAATAAAATCTCTTTTGAAAAGGTCTTGAATTTTTAAATCTCGAATAATTTCATTTTTGTATTTTGATTCAGTTTCGATCTCTTTAAAGATCGCTCTTATAAAAACTTTTAACTGAAAACAACTCTCCTTGTTAATTCTTTTTGTGAAGTATTTTTCATATTGATTTGGATTATATTTCTCGAAATTTTCGGCCGTTTCAACTATTGTATATTCTGTTAAATAGGGTTCTCTTGGATGTGGTTTTTTTAACACCTTTTTTATCACCAAAACTTTTTTTAAAATCAGATCGAAGAGCGTCAATTTTAATAGTTCTGTTAAATGTATTTTTGGGTCTAAAATCAATTTAACCCCTGCTGGTTTTAGTTCCGATAACCTGTACATATTTGAGTTTTCGAACTTATATTTAGAATCAATTTTCATTATTTTATTCATCTTTTTTAAATAATAGGTATTAGGAAGTGTAATGCTGTTTATATAGCTTCTAATTCTAAATATTTAACTCGAAAACAAACTTAAGTATATGAAGCTATATATTAAATGACCAATATCAGTAACCAAACAATACTTTTTTAAAAATGACTATAATTATACGATCTCACTTTTCGAGATTAAACCGCTAAGCTAAAAGTGGGCTGTATTTAACCAACTGTTAGTTGAAAAAACAAAAAAAGAATAAACGTATAGAAAGCCTCTTCGTTACTTGTTTGGACGAGCGTTCGATGGTCTCCGACCTCACTAACTAAATACCTAATTATCTGTTTATCAGTTAATTGATTTTTTATTTTTATTATTTGTACAATTTTTAAGTTTACACTTGTGATTTAACTAAAATTTCATGTTTGGTTTGAAATTTAACCTTAGTCACTTTTTCTAGTGATGTATCCTAAATCTTTTATTGGAAAAATTAACGGTTCTTCAGAAGTTCTATTGAAAATGAAAAATTAATTACTGGTCTTACCTATATAAACGAAATCCTCGTTATCATTAACTAGTTTGGAATATTGGCTTGTCTCTATCAAATAAGCTTGAGAATTTCCTTTATATTTTGCATTTATCGCTTGTCGATGTGTAAAATTAAAAATGACTAAGCATCCAACTACTGCAGCAACTTTTTGTGGAGTAAAAAATATTTGTTTTTTTAAAACTTAATAAATCTATGCATCACCAACAGTATAATCAGAGTTATAATTGTGGTGCTAAATAACTCATTCAAATATGATTTTTCTGAATCCTCGAATTTAGGTGCTATTATATACAAAACAATTACACTACCCAAAACAATTATAATCAACAAAATCTATTTCCAAATTTCTCCAGACTTCGATTTATTTTTTAAAAGAATAGAATCGTCGTCCTTTCGGTGTTTGTTAGAAAACAACAAATACACATAACTAGCCATAACAATAGCCATAACAATAGTAATAACAATAGTAATAAAAGCATATAAGATTAAATCATCAAAAAACAACGGTATGTATTCTGATAACTCAATGTAGTCCGTAATATTAAAATAATTACAATAAATTACTGACTGTATTATACCTAATGACATAAGTATCAAAGCCCCTACTGGTATCTACTTTAAATATTTCTCGTAGTGCTTAGTCCAATTTGCCGTTTCTGTGTTTTCCTTTAATTCCGTTTTTTAAAAGTTCTTAAAATCATAGCGTATTATAAATAAAAGTTATTAATTAATAATCGAACAGCTTTAAAACGTCTCTTTTATAGGGTGTCTGATTCTGTAGGGGTTGTGCTTTTTTATAGTGCCTTTATTTCTTGGATTTCAATGTCTTTTTAGTGTGTGTAATTCGTGCAGTTTTTACCTTTTTAGCGGTTAAAAACTAACATCTTGCTTTAAATACCTTAGAGTCGTTCGATTCGTTCGGTTTTGACTGTTTTAACTCATAAAAAAAAACCTCAAACTTAATTAAGGCGCTTGTCGTCGTTGACTACCAAAAACAAATACATAAAAATTAAATAATGGATAACCAGCTTATAGTGTGTAAAGTGTCTGTTCAATGGCTTCACACAAGCCAATTAAATTTTTAAACTAACACAGTGAACCTGCCTTTTAATATGGCGTCCTCTTTATAGATAGCTAGTTCCGAAGAGCTTTGAAGCCGTCCAGTAACTAAATTCTTTTTGACGTTAGCTTGGTCCTGCTCAAATAAGCCTAACCCTAAACCTTCCATCACAACTTTGTCCATTTGCGAACTATCCATTACGATGTATTCATAATTTCTAATATCTATTGATTACTTCTTTAATTTTTCTGCTAGCTCTTTTGTGCTATATACATGACTAGCTATAAATCTGAAATTAGTTTGAGCAGCTTGATTGCCATCATGCCCTGGGATAATTGCTGATGCTGTTGCATCTCCAACAACGGCTACCTCAAAACCGTCTTCGATAAGTTCTCTCATATGTGATTCTACACATAAGTTACCAGACATACCTGCTAAAATAACTTTGTCAATTTTTTGCTTTCTCAATTGCAAGCTCAAGTCGTTTTGTTCAGGACCAAATACTTTATGCGGACCAACAACGGTTACAAAATCCTTTTCGATGTACTTTTTATAGCGTTCTAAGAAATCTGCTCCCGAACCTTCAAAACCTTCTTTGTTTAATTGGTCTCCACGATCAAACATATTAATGTTATGCATTAATGTTTCTAAGGCACCTTCAAATTGCCATTGGTGATCGTGCTTGTAGTAATAATGCGGAGAGATAAATACTTTAATCCCATTTGCCTCAGCTAATTTAAAAAGCGTTTCTAAGTTTTCTACGGTGTTGTTTGTAATTACACTTTCCCCAACAACACCCCAAGTCACGCCTTGTGGGCTTAAAAAATCGTTTTGTGGATCTGTAATTACAATAGCGGTTACACCATCGATATCGAATTCGTTATCTGGAAGTTGCGAAAATGCACTTGTAGTTCCCATAAACAGTACTAATATTACAATTACTTTTTTCATGTTTTATTTATTTTTTAGTTGTTACTTAATCTATTTAATATTGTTTTTGTCTAAGAATTTTAAAATATAATTTGCGATTTCACCTCCTTTTTCCTCCAAAGCAAAATGACCTGTGTCTAGTAAATAAAACTCTAGATTCTTCAAATCTCTTTTATAAGGGTATGCACCATCCGCTGGAAAAATGTAGTCATTCTTTCCCCAAACAATTAACGTTGGTGGTTGATAATCTCTAAAGTATTGTTGCCATTCTGGATACAAGGGCACGTTTGTTCTGTAGCTATAGAACATCGCTAACTGAATTTCATCATTTTCTGGTCGCGTTAAGTGTTGTAAATCGATGCTCCAATTGTCTGGACTAATTTTTGTCGAATCCTGAACCCCATGGGTGTATTGCCACTTCAAACCATCTGGAGCGTGAAAACCTTCAAGGGCTTTTCCATTTTCCACGGTGTAATCGTTCCAATATTTCTTAATAGGAATCCAGAAATCTTTTAGACCTTCATCGTAAGCATTTCCATTTTGAATGATTAATGACTCTATGCGTTCTGGGTATTTTGCTGCAATTCTGAAACCAATTGGCGCTCCATAATCCATTAAATAAATACTGTATTTCTCAACTTTTAGTTCTTGTAGAAACCCTTCTACAATGCTGGCCATGCTATCGAATGTATAGTCGAAGTCTTTCATCAAAGGTTGTTCGCTTCTTCCGTATCCAGGATAATCTGGTGCTAATACATGATAACGTACAGACAGGTCTGTAATTAAATTACGAAACATATGAGATGATGTTGGGTAACCATGTAATAATAAAATAGTTGGTTTGTTTACATCTCCTGCTTCTCGATAAAAAATATTTAGGTCATTAACTTTGACCGTTTTGTGAAGTGTCGCTTGTGTTTTTTCTTTAACATTAACTGTTGCTTCGTCCTTTGTGAAGTTTTCAAAAGAGAATAATCCTAGAGATAATACCGCTATCGTTGCAATACCCAGTGCTGATTTTAAAATTTTTGATTTCATTGTTTGTGTGTTTTAATTGATTAGTGTTTATACGTCTTGTAATTGTTCTAAATGTTGGGCTTTTGAAAAATCGATTTCAAAACCTCCATTGTGGTATACATTGTTTGTAATAGTAGTCAGGGCAACACTTGCAATGACCTCTGCAAATGCAGCTTTGTTGTAACCGACTTCAAAGAAATTGTCTACGGTTGTATCTGTTGGGTGTCCTTTTAGGTTTGTGAGTTCGATTGCTAATGTTACTAAAGCATTCAATTTTGTATCTGCAATTGAATTGTCTCTAATATCAAGCGTTTCTTGCTCGGTAAAGCCACTCATTTTACCTATTGCTGTATGCGCCGATAAACAATATGCACATCCATTTGTTTGAGATGTTGCCAAAGCAATGGCTTCATATTCTTTGCCAGTAAATTCTCCGCTTTTAAGTGTTTCAGTAAAAGTTAAAAACCCTCCTAATAATTTATCTGATACTCCCATAGTTGCATACAGATTTGGTACCCTACCCATTTTACCTTTAACGGCATTAAAAATTTCTTGTGAATTTGTGTTCGCTTCTTTGAAGCTTAACGGTTTTAGTGTTTTCATAATAATTTAATTTAAAAAAATTAACATTAAAACTCCTTTTATTAATGGTAGTGCTAGGAATAAACTTATCATTCTTAACGCAAGTTTCATGTTGTTTCTTAGTGTCATTTTATTGTTTTATTAATAATTTAATTTGTGTCGTAATAAGACGTTCTTATCTATGACGTCTTTTGTTATTCCAAATGTTACTTTTTGTTTTTTTAGCTGTACTTGAAATTTGATTACTATTTAAGGTTCTCATGATTTTTAGTTTTTAATGATTATTGATTATTGAAATAATTTTCTAGTTAATTAATACTTCTGCCGTATATGTTTCTTTTTAGGGGAGATCGTTTTTTAACCTCTTACTTTATGTTTCATTTACTAGTCTTCAAAATATGAGTATTGTTAATTTTGTTTTTTTTCCTATTTGGGTATTAAAATTTGCGTTCATAAGCTTCTATGTCAATATCATTGGCGCTCATGTCTCTAACTCGCATTAGGCCTTCTTTGTTGAACTCCCAATGTTCGTTACCGTGAGTTCTTTTCCATTGTCCAGTTTTTGCATCTTGCCATTCGTATTCGAAGCGTACAGATATTCTGTTCTCTGTAAATGACCACAAGTGTTTTTTAAGTTTATAATGCAGTTCTTTATTCCATTTATCGGATAGAAATTCGGCTATCGCAACGCTTCCTATAAAGAATTGATCTCTGTTTCTCCAGTTGGAATCAATAGTATATGCCATAGCCACTTTTTCTGGATCTTTGCTATTCCAAGCGTCCTCTGCCGCTTGGACTTTTGCTATTGCCGTTTCCTTAGTGAAAGGGGGTGTTATCTTTTTCATATTTTACAAACATACAGACAAGTCTGTTTTTAATTACTACTAATTTATTATGTCCTCGTCGTATTTGTTAAAGTTTTTAATGTTACTTCAAAAGCTTAATGCAGGCTTTCTTTGCCCCTGTAATTGGCCATTCTTCTTTTTGGATTTGAGACAAAATTATAGCTCCTTCAATTAAAATTAAAATTTCATCGCCTAATTCTTCAGAACTCTCATATTTACCTTCATCTTTCAGTTGCTTATGAATCCATTGCCTGAGCTCATTCTTATGCAAGACAGCTTGCTCTCTAATTTTATCATGGTCATTAGGTAAGTCGGTAATAATGTTTTGCCAACCACAACCTCTAAAATTAACATCATTAAGCCATTCCATTAGGTAATCAAAACAACCAATAACTTTACCTTTAGGAGTGTTCTGAACAGAAACATATTCATTTAGTTTTCCCATCCACATGGTATGCCTAGCTACTAAATACGCTACAGCAATATCCTCCTTTGACCGAAAATGCTGATACATACTTGCTTTAGCAACCCCAGCTTCCGCTATTATTTGATTAATACCAGTCTGATTAAAGCCTTGGTTATAAAACAAATCTGAAGCTGTTGTTATAATACGTTCTCGTACTCCTAATTTTCTCATGGGACAAATATATATATTTAAATCACAATAACAGACAGGTCTGTATATATTTAACTTTTAGTTAACACTTCTTAATTATTTGGCACCCATAATTTCAAGAGCAAAGCTGCTAAACCCTAATGGGGTATTCGTTTGAAACCTTAATCAAAATAGATCTGTAATTGTCAGTATTCCAATATATTACCACCTTATATTGATTATAAAAACAAGAGGTTTGATTTTTAGCTGACATTTCATTTCAAAACTTGTAAGGAAATCCTAAATACTTCGACTATCTTTATATCTTAAAAAAAAGCATATTTATTAACTAACAAAGAAAGGAAACAACTGTATGCTAACTTGGAAAGAAGTGATTAACTTTTCCGTAAAAGGAAACCCAACTCCAAACAAACGAGTTGAAAAAACAGAAGCCGAATGGAGGGCTCAATTAACTCCAGAGCAATTCAGAATCACCAGACAAAAAGGAACAGAGCGCGCTAACAGCGGTGAGCTTTGTAGTATTTATGATGAAGGCCAATACAATTGTGTATGTTGTAAAACCCCTTTGTTTGATTCCACAATTAAATTTGAATCTGGTACTGGATGGCCAAGCTTTACGCAACCTATTGAAGAAAACGCTATTAAGTACCACAAAGATACGGCCTTCGGTATGGTGCGCGTCGAAGTGATGTGTAATACTTGTGACGGTCATTTAGGACATGTATTCCCAGATGGACCTGAGCCTAGTGGATTGCGTTATTGCATCAATTCGGAATCCATGATTTTAGATAAGGAGATTGCCTAATGACAACTAAAAACTTACAAATTGCCACAGTTGGTGGTGGTTGCTTTTGGTGTACAGAAGCCGTCTTTCAAGAAGTAAAAGGAGTAGAAAGTGTAGTTTCTGGTTATACTGGTGGTAAGGTACCAGGACGGCCAACCTATAGAGAAATATGCTCTGGCTTAACTGGTCATGCGGAAGTGGTGCAAATTACTTACGATGCTAATGTGATTACTTACGAAGATATCCTAGTCATTTTTATGACTACACACGATCCAACAACCCTTAATAAACAAGGAGCAGACCGTGGCACACAATATCGTTCGGTAATCTATTATCATGATGCAAAACAAAAGGAAATAGCTGAAATTGTTCTAAAAGAATTGACACAATACTATAAAGATCCTATTGTTACAGAATTATCTGCTACGCAAGTTTTTTATGATGCAGAAAAAGAGCATCAAGATTTTTATGAAAGCAATCCAGGTAATGGGTATTGTAGCTTTGTAATTGACCCAAAATTAGCGAAACTTCGAAAATTACATTCAGACAAGCTAAAATAAGCTGAATAAATCGTAATTCATTTAAACACTCTAAGGCAATTCTGAAAATGAATTGTCTCTAGAGCTTATTTTTCAAAATTAAAAAAAAGAAAGGGACATTATTATGTCAAATCAAACGGTAGAACCACTAATAAGAGCAGTAGAATTTAATATAAATCAATGGATTGATGCCAATGGAAATAAAACAAATGCTATTAAATTATCAGATTTTAAAGGTAAATTTAAAGTGCTTTATTGTTTTCAAAGTTGGTGTCTAGCATGCCATAGCGCTGGACTACCAGATTTAAAGAAAATGGTTGATGCTTTAGACGGAAACGAAAATATTGTATTTTTAGCTATCCAAACCGTTTTTGAAGGATTTGAAGAAAACACCTATGAGAAGTTGATAGAAACACAGAAACAATACGAACTAAAAATTCCGTTTGGACATGATGTGAATGGCGATGGTAAATCACGTAGTAACGTTATGACTAATTATCAAACGGGTGGTACACCTTGGTTTATTTTTATTGATAAACACGATAATGTTGTGTACAGCGATTTTTATTTAAATCCGGATGCGGCAATCGAATTTTTAAAAACTTTAAATTAAATGACAACAGAAATTAAACTTTATGGCACCGAAAGGTGTCATAAAACTCAGTATTATAAAGCTTTTTTAGACCAAAAAGGCTTAAAATATTCATTTTTAGATGTTGAATCACATCAGAATTATGCACAAGAACTACGAAACTTATATGCAAACAAAAAACTTAATTTCCCAACCATTACCATTGGTGAAAAAAAACTCAGAAACCCGTCTGACATGTATTTAAATAAATGGCTAACAACACTAAAATAGCATTAGGAGGTGGCTGTCATTGGTGTACAGAGGCGGTTTTTCAAGCACTGAAAGGAGTTCTAAATGTAGAGCAAGGTTTTGTAGCATCAGAAGGTGAGTACACCGCTTTTTCTGAAGCTGTTATCGTCCATTTTAATCCTGATGTGATTACGCTTAAAACCTTAATTGAAATTCATCTACGTACACATAAAAGTACTTCTAATCATTCTATGCGCACTAAATATCGGTCAGCCATATATGCCTTTTCAGACAGTCAGGGTATCGAAGCTGAGACCATATTAAATGTGTTTCAATTAGAATTTGACAATAAACTTATCACAAAAGTGTATTCATTTTTGAAATTTAAGCCTTCACGAGAAGCTATTCAAAATTACTATCTAAAAAACCCTAAAAAACCTTTTTGTGAACGCTTTATAAATCCTAAATTGAAGCTCTTGCGCGATACCTTTTCACATCACATAAATACAGAATATATATCTAATAATATCACACAAAAAACCACATAATATGTCACTAATTGAAAATATTAAAAGTTACTTCACTAAAAAAGCGAACAATGAACCCATTGGCGATGCTCCTGAAGGTATTTGCCCCAATTGTTGGGGGAAACAAGAATGGGATGGCGAATTTTACGAGTTTATGAAAGGCAGTAAGAATGACAAACGTGATGAGACGTATAATAATTTCATTAATAAAATTGTAGAGAGTAATATCGATGGTATTGCCATACAAAAAGACACCTATACTTGTAAAACTTGTCATATAAACTACCCTCAAAACTAATAAATGAGTCAGACAAAAATAGGATTAGGTCTTGCCGCTTTAGGAAGACCAGATTATATCAATATCAGATCAGAACATGATATAGATAAATCTGTAGATGGATTTAGAGCAAATGCTTTTAAGGTATTAGATGAAAGCTATGCCTTAGGTATTCGAGATTTTGATGTTGCCCCTTCTTATGGTTTAGGAGAGGAATTTTTAAAAGACTGGAATGATTCTAGAAATCCTAAAGAGGTTAGTCTCTCTACCAAATTCGGATATACTTATGTCGCTAATTGGGCCTTAGGATACAGCGGTAAGCATGAAATTAAAGAGCATTCTCTTGCAAAACTAAAT
Source organism: Flavobacteriaceae bacterium (assembly GCA_034112185.1). Lineage (GTDB taxonomy): Bacteria > Bacteroidota > Bacteroidia > Flavobacteriales > Flavobacteriaceae > Winogradskyella. The sequence continues at coordinate 27,637 of JAWUVW010000039.1, forward strand.
GCGCAATGGGACGTTTCGAAAGCGTTGCTTCCTAATTTAAAAATCTATCAAATTCATTCGGCCACTTTAGATAGTGGTGTTTTAACGCATACTAAGGTGCTTTCTAGATTGCACGAATTGAAACAACGGCACCAGTTAAAAATAGGAATTTCATCGAGCGGAACTGAGCAAGTCACAATCATTGAAAAAGCTCAAACGATTAATTTTGATGGTGCCGATTTATTTGACAGTTATCAAGTGACCTTCAATTTATTTGAGCAGTCTTGTTTTGATGTTTTAAAGGCCTTATTAGAGAATGGAAAAACGCTAATCGTTAAAGAAGCATTAGCAAATGGCAGAGTATTTATGAATCCTAACTACCCAGAATACCAACCTGTTTACACCTATTTAGAGCAACTTTCAAACAAATATGCTGTAGGCGTAGACGCTATCGCCTTGCGATTTATTATAGATGACTTAGAACCTAGTATTATTTTAAGTGGTGCTTCTAACGCCTATCAGCTAAGACAAAATCTAAAAGCTTTAAATTTTGAATTAAACGAAAACGAAATTTCAAAGCTGAAATCATTTGCTGTTTCTACTAAAAATTACTGGCAAGAACGAGGTGGTTTAAAGTGGAATTAATTAACAGTGCCTCTATAATAATCTAAAACCTTTACACGCAACAAGTATTCGTACTTTGAATTGGTTAGATTAACTTTAGAATTATCTAAGTTATTTTTACTAGTCACATAATTGAGGAAATTAGAGACACCATTATTAAATCTTATCTCATTAATACGAAAGGATTCTTGGTAAGCGTCAACTTGTTTTAATAAACTCTCATGACGCTTAAAAGCCGTCTCCATATCAAAGTGTACTTGAGCAATTGCGTTTTTAATATCCAAATGTGTACGTTCTAATTCTAGCACAGTCTCCTCAACTCTATTTTTTTCTAGAGCGACATTATTCTTAGCTCTAAATCCATTGAAAAGTGGGACATTAACCCCAATACCAACTACTGTATTTAAATTGTTATCTAGCTGATCGCTGTAACTGATACTTTCAGATAAGAAAAAAGTCTGTTCTCTCATCACTGGCAAATTTTGACCGCTAAAAGTTACAAAATCTCCTGTTTCAACAATGCCCGTGCCATTTGGAGAAAACATTTCGGCCGCACTAGAATAATTAGCATTAACCCCTCCAAAAACAAATATTTCTGGAGTAAACTGAGACTTCGCAACATTAACAGCTTTTTTAGCAGCTCCGATACGCAATTCTTTAGCCTTAAATGTTGCGAAATTTTTCAGGGCTTCCGCGTAAACATCATCAGCTGATAAACCATAGGTTTCGAAATCTAAAATAAGCCCCTTTGTATCTACACCTAAGGTTTTATCTAAATTTAATAACCTCATTAAACTTAATTTTGCATTATTTAAAGTACTCTCAGAAACTAAAATGTTAGTTTCGTCATTAGCAACCTGACCCAAAATATCTGCATAATCTGAAGGGTTCCCGGACTCGTTTTCGTAAAAATCTTCTTGAATTTTCAGTTGCTGCTTAGTGGTTTCTAATTGTGCCTTATTTAATTCTAAAACATCTCTAGCATTTAGAACCTGCAAGTATACCAAGGTTACTCTCAAAACTAAGTCTTGCATATCAGCTTCAATTTCGAGCTCTGAAGCCTGCATATTTAAACGATTTTGCTTGGCAATATTTAGTAATCGAAATCCATTAAAAATAGTAGCATCTAACCTGAGGCCTAAATTTGAAAATGTCAATTCCCGATTTATAAAATCATTTGTAAAAGGATCTATACTTCGACCGTCATTAACACCCAAATTAAAATTACCATTAAGACTTGGCAACATATTAGCTTTAGACTGCTGGTAGTTGACCTTAGCAGAATTAGCCGTTAAGTTTGTTGATTTTAAATCGAGGTTATTTTCTAATGCAATAGAAATACATTCATCTAAAGAATAGCTTTTATCCGATTGGTTTTGAGCATATCCTGCCAAGCCAATCACAAATATGATGGTATATAGTATGTGTTTATGTATCATGATTTCTTTCTTATTCGGAGACTATCTTACCGTCTAGTAGATTAATAATTCGTGAGCCATAAGACGCGTTACTTTCGGAATGTGTCGCTTGTATAATTGTTACGCCTTCTTTATTCAGTTGCGAAAAAAGCTCCATGATTTCTGTACTCTGTTTCGAGTTTAGGTTTCCCGTAGGTTCATCTGCTAAAATCAATTTTGGTTTTCCTATTAAAGCTCTCGCAACACCCACTAACTGTTGTTGCCCGCCACTTAATTGAATTGGGAATAAATCTTTCTTGCCAACGATATTGAAACGGTCTAACATATCTGCTACCATACCTTTTCGTTCAGATGATTTTACATTTTTATAAAGTAAAGGAGTTTCAATGTTTTCATAAACCGTGAGTTCATCTATTAAGTGATAAGCCTGAAACACAAAACCGATATATTCTTTGTACAGTTTCGATCGGTTTCTTTCCTTCATGCTATGCACAGGTTCGCCTAAAAAGGTATAACCGCCTCCTGTGAAATTATCTAACATACCTATACAATTCAATAAGGTAGATTTCCCAGAGCCCGATGGTCCCATGAGAGAAATGAACTCTCCTTCGTTTACATCTAAATTGATGTTATCGAGTAATGTGACTTTATTGCTTCCCGAATTAACTGTTCTGGATGCTTCGTTTAGACTTAGTAGTGTATTTGCCATTCTGATTGATTTAATATGTTTATGTTACTCAATTCTAGTCACTTTTGAATCTCCTATACTGAGACCTCTATCCACATCTGCTGTGCCTTTGTAAAACAATTCTGCCTCACCATAAGCTGAAAACTTAATACGTTCCGAAGCATTAACGGTAAACTCAGCTTCACCATAAGCTTTAAGTTTTGATGTTTTATTATCCACGGCAACTAAGTTAATTTCTCCCTCACCGTAAGCTGTGACTTTCTGATTATAAATAGTCCCTTTTTGGATGGTCAATTGACTTTCACCATAGATATCCGCATCAAATTCCTGAAAGCTAACCTCATTAAAAGTGACTTGAGATTCTCCATAAATTTTGAGTTTAAATGTTTCCTCATCAATAAGACTTTCACAAAGGGTGCGTTGCTCACCTCTTAAGGACAACTCATCAATAGCTTTATAGGTGATACGAATCGTCAACACTTTACCTTTATAAATTGGGACATTCATTTTTACGCCATTCTCTTTAATTTTTTTAGTCTTAGTCGTCTCCTTAGCATCGTCTAAATAGACTCTTAATGTTTCACCAGTCACTTCTATATTTATTTTCTCCTCTGGTTCTGTGCTATCTAATATGCTCACAGAATCCTCATCACCTTGTACAAAAATGGTTTCGATGTGTGGACTGATAATGACTTTATTAAAGGGTTCAACAGTCTTTTTTGTTTGTGCGAATAGCATTTGACTAATAAAGACCAAGGCTATAAATGTGATGTGTTTTAAATTTTTCATAATTCTCTGATTTAAACGATTGATGATTTTATATTTAATAATTTTATTCTGTTCTTAAACTCTTTATCGGATTCGCAATGGCGGCTTTAATAGCTTGATAGCTTACCGTAACAAATGCTATGAGTAAAGCCAAAACACCTGCTATTAAAAACACCGTCCAACTAATTTCAACGCGGTAGGCGAAGTCTTGCAACCAACTATTCATAAGATATAATGCCAATGGAAAACTGATTACTATTGCTACTAAAACGAGTTTCATAAAGTCTAGCGATAATAACTGAACAATTCCAGAGACACTTGCTCCAAACACTTTGCGAATTCCAATTTCTTTGTTGCGTTGTTCTGCCATATATGCAGCTAAGCCAAATAAACCCAAACAAGCTACTATTATTGCCAATATTGAAAACAGTAAACCGATGTTCGCTGTGCGTTGTTCTTTTTCGTAAAGTAATTCGAGATTCTTATCTAAGAACTTATATTCGAATGCTGCATTTGGTGCAACGTCTTTAAATGTCTTTTCGAATTTTGAAATGGTCTCAGTTAAGACTTCATTTTTAAACCGAACCAATAGATACGATTTTGGCTCACGTGACACATTATGAAACGCATAAGCTCCAATAGGACTATGCAACGATGCAAAATTAAAATCATCTACGACGCCATAGATATAAGCATTATTGCCAAGTTGCATATTTACTTTTTCACCTATAGCTTCCTCTGGTGACAAGCCTAGAAAATCAACCGTGGTTTTATTAACAAGCACTTCAACTAAAGTATCTCCTTGTTGTTTAATTTTAGGCAACAACTGACCCGATAATAATTTGAGTTGTAAAATAGTTGCGATACTGTGTTCAGATCTGTTGGTTTGAATACCCATTGTCTTTTCAGTATTAGGCCTATTTATACTTCTCCCACTAACACTCAATCCGGGATAGCCTTGAGATCTCGCCGCTACTGAAACATTTGGTAATTTTTCATAAGCATTGACTAAAGCTCTACCTGCCTCTCCATCACGAATTCCTGATGTCGAAATGGCAATAACATTTTCGGGGTTATAACCCAAACTTTTATTCTGAATAAACTCTAATTGCTGGTGTATCACCATTACACCAATGATTAAAACTACAGAAGCTGAAAACTGAACAACCACTAATCCTTTTCTAATAACACTTGCCATACCACCCTTATTAGATGAGGGCTTTAAAACTTCTTTCGGTGAAAAACGCGATAAATATAAGGCCGGATATGATCCAGACAATAACGTAGTTACTAACCATATTAATAATAAGAACCCAAAAAACTTAATAGAAAACAAAGCTGAAACATCTAACTGTCTCCCAGCTATATCATTAAATATTGGCAATGTTAACACAGCGAAAAGTCCACCTAAAATCATGGCAATAGCAGTAATTAAACCCGTTTCTATATAAAATCGAATAACTATATCCTTTACAGACGCACCCAATGTTTTGTTAATCCCAACATCTGTTGCTCTTTTTTGAGAACGTGCCGTTATTAAATTCATATAATTGATACATGCAATAATTAGAATTAAAAGCGCTAAACCTGTAAGGTTACGAATTTGATTTATGTCGCCATTATTAGAGATATAACTGTCTGAATAACTAGAAGAATATAAATGAATACGCTCTAATGGTTGAAGCGAAAAATTGTACCATTGTTCTTCTTTCTTCACATTCGTATTTAAGATATCCTGAATTTTTTGTTCTACAGCACCAATTTCTGGTGTTGCTGAATTGAACATCACGAACGTTTCAAAACTAGCATTGTTCCAAGTTGGATTCTTTGCTG
>JAWUVW010000040.1:0-24442 GCA_034112185.1 Flavobacteriaceae bacterium
AAATTTTATTGCTTGAAAACTTGCGATTTCACGAAGAGGAAAAGCAAGGGGATAAAGGGTTTGCAGAGCAATTATCTAAATTGGGTGATATCTACGTGAACGATGCTTTTGGTACAGCACATAGAGCGCACGCCTCAACTACAATTGTCGCTGAATTTTTCCCAGAGCACAAATGTTTTGGATACCTTTTAGCTAAAGAAATTGAAAGTATTAAAAAGGTAATGGAAGATGGTGAAAAGCCAGTTTTAGCCGTACTTGGTGGCGCAAAAGTGTCTTCGAAAATTACGGTAATAGAAAATATATTAGATAAAGTTGACCATCTTATTATTGGTGGCGGGATGACGTTTACCTTTGTTAAAGCACAAGGCGGAAATATTGGTGATTCAATTTGTGAAGACGACAAAATGGAGCTGGCTCTAGAGATTTTAAAACAAGCGGAAGCTAAGGGCGTTAAAATTCATATTCCAGTGGATGTTATTGCGGCGGATGCTTTTAGTAATGATGCAAATACTCAGATTGTTGATGTAAAACATATTCCTGATGGCTGGCAAGGTTTAGATGCCGGACCCAAATCTTTAGAAATTTTTGATGCCGTTGTAAACGCATGTAAAACGATTCTTTGGAACGGGCCTCTAGGCGTTTTTGAAATGGAAAGTTTTGCAAAAGGAACGATTGCTTTAGGTAATTCTATTGCAAATGCAACTAAAAACGGAGCCTTCTCCTTAGTTGGAGGTGGTGATTCTGTTGCGGCTGTAAAACAGTTTGGTTTTGAGCACAAAGTCAGCTACGTAAGTACAGGAGGAGGAGCGATGTTAGAGAGTTTAGAAGGTAAGACTTTACCTGGAATTGCGGCTATCTTAGAATAAACCCGCTTTATGCATTAAAAAATCTATTACAGCTTCCAGCTACTGCAAAATATAGCGCTACGCTACATTTATAAGTTTAACCGTAGCGGTGCTATGCTAAAACTTAGAAAATGTCTCCATCGCTATAGCTCGCCCAAAGCAATGCTTTGTCGTATTGCATCTGAAAGCTTCATCACGAAGTTGTAATGCATAAAGCGGGTTAAAAACTCTAAAAAAGACTATTTTCGACCTATTAGCGTTAATAGATCAAACTTGTCATTATGACCAATAAATCATTTTTATCGGCTTGCTTTTGTGTGGCTACTATATTCGGCTATTCTCAAATCAAAACGGATAGTATTGCTATAGTTGAGCCCATTGTTGTTAAGGACAAAGATTCACTCATCGATGGGAAACTTGTTAATACGCAAAATACGATCCCCGCTGTTATCGATTCTTTAGGCATAACAAACCTTCAAGATGTATCCGAAGCGGCTACTCTAGAGGAAAAATGGTTAGAAGAATTATATAGTAATTCACTTTTCGATACTATTTATAAATCGGTTACTGAGCTAGAATACGATGCTGTAGATTATCCTGAACTTTCAACAGATACCTTAAAAGCAAGATTGAAACGTTTAAATTCTAGAACACCTTTTAATGTAGAATACAATTCATCTTTAGAAAATGTTATAAAACGTTACCTCAAGCACAGACGATCCTCACTGGAGCGCCTAATGGGTTTGAGTCATTTCTATTTTCCAATGTTTGAAACGGAATTTGATAATTACGATATTCCGTTAGAGATGAAGTATCTCGCTATTGTAGAATCCGCCTTAAAACCAAGAGCGAGATCTCGCGTAGGTGCAACAGGCTTATGGCAATTTATGTTTGCAACAGGTAAGGAATATAAATTAGATGTGAGTAGTTATGTTGACGAACGCAGGGATCCCATAAAATCGACTACGGCGGCAGCACAATATTTGTCTAGACTCTATAAAATATTTGGTGATTGGGATTTAGCATTAGCGGCTTACAACTCAGGACCAGGAAACGTAAACAAAGCGATTAGACGTTCGGGTGGTTCTAAAAACTATTGGAATATTCGTCAGAATTTACCAAGGGAAACCGCAGGTTATGTACCCGCTTTTTTAGCTACGATGTATATTTTTGAATTTGCAGAAGAACATGGGTTTCAACCAGAACGACCAATATTTCAGCATATTCAAACAGATACTATTCACGTAAAACAAATGATTAGTTTAGATCAGATTGCTGAAACTACAGGAGTGCTTATCGAAGAATTACAATTTTTAAACCCGGCTTATAAATTAGACATTATACCCAAAGTAGAAGGTAAGACCTATGTATTGCGATTACCAAGAGAAGCTGTTGGCATTTTCACTGCTAATGAGGACCAAATTTATGCCTTTGCAAAAGCCGAATTCGATAAACGTGAAAAACCCTTACCACAACTCTCTAATGCAGACACTAAGGTGAGATATCGGGTTAGAAGTGGCGATTATTTAGGAAAGATTGCGAGGGAATATGATGTAAGGGTAAGCCAAATAAAACGCTGGAATGGCCTGAGAAGCAATAACCTTAAAATTGGACAACGTCTTACTATTTACCCAAGAAACCCCAGTGGCTCAACAGCTCCAAAAGAATCAAAAAAAGGCGTTAGCGCAGCAGGAAAACAAACCTACAAAGTAAGGTCTGGAGATTCACTTTGGACCATTGCAGAAAAATTTTCTGGAGTTTCTGTTCAAAATATTAAAGATTGGAATGGTATTGGTGGTAACAAACTTAAAATAGGAATGACACTTGTGGTGTCTGGTAACAAATAAATTTTAAAATGAGTCATAAATAATTTGAATTATCTAAGTGCAATAGAAACGAATTATAGGGTTTATTTTAATTTTTACCTGGTACTTTTAATAAACCAACAAAAACCTAAACTTATGAAAGCTTTATATGCGGTATTATTTTGTGTATTGCTACTAGCGTGTGGCGAAAAAAAAGATGATGACAGTAAAATTTACCTTCCTGCATCAAACGGAAATTTGAATAGTATTTCTGTAGTTGTCGATAATCAATTATGGGAAGGTGCTGTCGGCGATAGTATTAGAAATATATTTGCGGCACCTTTAAATGGATTACCAGTTCCAGAACCTTTGTTTAGTATACGACAAATTCCACCTCAAGTTTTTGATGGCTTTACAAGACGAAGCAGAATTGTTATTAAGATTGAAAAAGGAAATGTAGAAGCCACAACTAAAATTGTAAATGAAGCTTTTGCAAATCCGCAGACTATTGCTATAATTGGAGGAAAATCTGATAAAGATATTATTGCGCAGTTAGAAGAAAACAGAGATAAAATAATTAATGCTTTCAATAAAGAAGAGGTTAAGGAGAAACAAAGACGTATCAATTTGTCATTATTAAAGATTGAAGACCTTGAACAAAAACTAGGATTTACAGTAAATATGCCCTCTGCTTATGAATTAGGTAAAAGCACAGACGATTTTTTCTGGTTTAGAAAGGGTCTCACCAACACTAAGACAATAGACATAATGTTTTATGAAATACCATTGGATTCCATTTCTACGGGAGACAGTACTATTGTAGATATTGTAAGAATAAGGAATAGAATAACGAAATCGAAAATTCCTGGAGAGGATGGTATTTATATGGCGGTTGAAGATGCCTACGCTCCGGCTCTGTTTAATACGATTATAGATAACAAACCCGCTTATGAAGTAAGAGGTATATGGGAGATGAGAGGCTATACAATGGCTGGTCCATTTGTTACTTATGCTATTGAGGATAAAATTAATAACCGCTATCTCGTAGCAGATGGTTACATCTATGCACCATCTCTAGAAAAACGAGATTACGTATTTGAGTTAGAGTCCATCATTAAATCTATAACTATTAAATGAGTTTAATAAAAAAAAGCCAACTTTAAAGTTGGCTTTTTTTTATATCGTTTTAAAAAGGGATTATTCTTTTTCTTCGCCTTTGGCTTCTTTGTCTTTACTGGCGTCTTTAAATTCTTTAATTCCACTACCCAAACCTTTCATTAATTCAGGAATTTTTTTACCACCAAACAACAAAAGAATCGCAAGACCAATAATAACCCATTGCCAAGGACCAACCATACCTAAAAATATACTGCTAGATATCATAATTTTTAATTTAAGTGACAAAGTTAGTAATTATAGTTTAATAATAACGTTGTAAACCCAACTTTAGCATTTAATGATGATGCTATTTCACTATTTTAACTAATTTTGTTTTAATGGCAAAACAGAAAATAAAGGAAAAGAAATTTGCTAAAAAGCTACTCCATAAGTATCGCTTAGTTATCCTAAATGAAGATACGTTTGAGGAGCGATTTGCAATTAAACTCACGCGACTCAACGTTTTTATTCTAACGTCAATTTCTGCGATTGGCCTTGTGCTATTTACTATTTTACTTATAGCTTACACACCTTTAAGGGAATATATACCCGGTTATTCTTCCGCAAAGTTGAAGAAGGAAGCTTCACTATTAAATTACAAAACAGACTCATTGGTTCAAGAGTTAGAACTAAACAAACGGTATTATACCTCCATACGAAAAGTGTTGACGGGTGATGTGGCTACATTAGATTTCAATAGAGATTCTATTATAACAGCAACGCAGAACGATATTGACATTTTACAAGTTTCTACCAATAAAGAAGATTCATTGCTTAGGGTTAAAGTAGCAAAAGAGGATAAATATAATCTCTTTGAGTCTTCAGGAGACAAATCCAATTATATTTTATTTCCACCGGTGAACGGTACAATTTCAGAAGGCTACAATATCGAAGAAAAGCACTTCGCTGTAGATGTTGTCGTTGCTATTAACACACCAGTAAAGGCTACTGCAGACGGTACCGTGATATTTGCCGAATGGACTGTAGAAACAGGTTATGTGGTAATTATAGAGCACAACCGAGAATTAATTTCTGTATACAAGCATAATTCGGCAATTACAAAATCGCAAGGAGATTTGGTAAAGGCAGGGGAAGTTATTGCCATGTCTGGTAATTCAGGAGAATTAACCACAGGACCACATTTACATTTCGAACTATGGAGTAAAGGCTACTCAGTAAACCCAACTAATTTTATTGACTTTCAGTAATGCCATCAGTTAAATCCGCACTCTCAAAACCTTTTGCAGCATATATTGCTAAGCGTATTAAAAAATGGTCATCCAAGCCGGTTGAAACGCAACAAAATGTATTCAAAAATCTTATATCTGAAGCTGCAAATACCGCTTTTGGTAAAGATCATGGATTTAGTGAAATTAAAACTTATGAAGATTTTAAGGCTAGGGTCCCTATTAGAGATTACGAAGAATTAAAACCATACGTAGAACGTGTTATTGCAGGTGAAGAGGATATTCTTTGGAAAGGGAAACCTATTTATTTTGCAAAGACTTCTGGTACGACCTCTGGAGCAAAATATATTCCGATTACAAAGGAAAGTATGCCAACGCATATTGAAGCGGCAAGAAACGCGATTTTACTTTATATCCACGAAACTGGACACTCAAAATTTGTAGATGGTAAGATGATTTTTCTTCAAGGCAGTCCAATTTTAGAAGAAAAGAATGGTATAAAACTGGGAAGACTTTCAGGAATCGTAGCACATTATGTTCCGAAATATCTTCAAAAAAACAGACTACCTAGTTTAGAAACCAATTGTATTGAAGATTGGGAAACGAAGGTTGAAGCTGTTGTAGAGGAAACCATAAACGAAGATATGAGCATCATCTCAGGAATACCATCTTGGGTTCAGATGTACTTTGAAAAGCTCATTGAGAAATCAGGAAAAAACGTTGGGGATCTCTTTAAAAACTTTAATCTATTCATTTTTGGCGGTGTTAATTACGAGCCTTATCGTGCTAAATTTGAAAACTTAATAGGTCGAAAAGTAGATAGTATAGAGTTGTATCCAGCCAGTGAAGGTTTTTTTGCCTTTCAAGATAAACAAGATGAAAAGGGTATGTTGCTTCAATTAAACTCTGGCATTTTTTATGAATTTGTTGAAGCAGATTGTTTTTTTGATAGCAACCCCAGTCGAATCTCCGTAGGAGATGTTAAGTTGGGTGTCAATTATGTTATGATGATATCTACAACGGCAGGTCTCTGGGCATACAACCTTGGTGATACTGTAGAATTTACGTCTTTAAAACCCTATAGAGTTATTGTGAGTGGAAGAATAAAGCATTTTATTTCTGCATTTGGAGAACATGTCATAGGAAAAGAAGTGGAGCTGGCCTTAAAAGAAGCTACCGAAAACACAGCTATCTCCGTAAACGAATTTACTGTAGCACCACAAATAAGTCCTGACCAAGGTCTACCCTATCACGAATGGTTTATAGAATTTGAAAATGAACCTGAAAACCAACAAGATTTAATAGTGGCTTTAGAACAATCATTACAACAACAAAACAGCTACTATTTAGATCTAATTAAAGGCAAAGTTTTAAGACCTCTAAAGATCACGAAGATCGAGACAAACGGTTTTCAAACCTACATGAAATCTGTAGGGAAATTGGGTGGACAGAATAAGATCCCTAGACTGTCTAACGATAGAAAAATTGCTGACAAATTATATCAACTTAATTTGACCAAATAACGCTATATTTGGAGGCTAAAATAGCCCATGAGTACAACCAAAAAAAAACACGAAAGAACAAGAGCCCAAGAGAGCTCGAGGGCCATAGAACGTATGTATATTACAATGCGTCACCTTTTTAATCGTGGATTTTACAAACCCATGGGAGTTTCGGGTGAAACGCTACGTGAGGCTTTACTCCTTTTAAGACCAGAAATTTATGGGTCTATTGGAGACGATAAGGCAGAGCTAGAAGGCTTGCTTTATGTTGTAGATCGTTTACCGCAAGGCATAGAAGAATGTACATTTATTAATCTTACTAGTGATGAAGGTTATGCTAATTCACATTTTGAACCTATAATTCCGTCAAAAAGAAGACGTAATTGCTATCGTATTGATGACGAGCAAATGAACATTGAAATTACAAGAGGACGCTCAGAGATTTACGATATTTTGACGCACCTTACTTTTCTATTTGTGGAGTCACACAAAATAAGCAAGCGTGTTATTATAGACGAAGAAGGTACAACTGTAAGAGACTGGAAAAAACTAGAAATTGCAGTTAATTCAACTAAAAAACTCACACAGAAAGAGCGAGAAATTGCGATTACACATACGGCAAATATCCTTGGTAGAACATTTAATGAGTTAACAGAAGCCTATCCAAAATTTGCGACAGAAAATCAGCCAGAGCGTTTGTTACATATTGTGTATTGGTTGGGTAAATTAGCTATTGAGGAGACCGTTAATAATAATAAACGCACGATTACTTTTAGTCCTGTTTTAAGAGAGCGATTGGGTCATCACATTCATGGAGAAATTTGGGCAGATGCCATTAAATCTGTACTTCATAAAAATGGACTTTTAGAGCGTCCAATTCATATCATTAGTGCAAACATGCATAGTGTTATGAATTCTTTATTTGCAAAAGGAATACTTAAGGAATCTGAGGCTAAGAAAGATATTTTTGAAACGTACGAAGTATTGAGTGATTCTAAAAATGGAATTTTGCGCAATAAAGTAGAAAAATCAGCGTTGCAAAACGGAATGCTCTATATAAAAGATACTTCGGGAACGAATATTGATGTTCAAATTTTTGACACTGATAAGATCGATTTTTCTAAATCAGAATTCAACTATTTAGAACAAGATAAGGCTAATAAGGCGGTTATATTTGTCATGGATTATGCCTTTGGAGAACAAGCTTATGAAACTTTAGATGAGTTTCTAAAACCCATTAAAGTTGCTGGCAAAAAGGTGCATTTAGATGTGAAATCGATATCAATAATGGGTAAAGCTGGCATATTGGAAGGTGGTAAAGGCGATGTAATGATTCCTTCGGCGCATATTTTTGAAGGTACAGCCGATAACTATCCGTTTAAGAATGAATTAAGTAGCAATGATTTATTAGATTGCGGCGTTGATGTTTTTGAAGGTACTATGGTCACTGTTTTAGGTACGTCCCTTCAAAATAAGGAGATTTTAAAGTTCTTTAAAAATTCAACGTGGAACGTTATAGGTTTAGAAATGGAAGGTGCACATTATCAAAAAGCGATACAAGCGGCATCTAAAGTAAGAGGAAGTATCAACAAAGATGTTAAAGTGAGATATGCGTATTACGCCAGTGATAATCCATTAGAAACAGGAAGTACATTAGCCTCTGGAGGCTTAGGAACATCTGGCGTAAAACCAACCTACGTCATCACAAAAAAAATACTAGAACAAATATTTAATTCTTAATATATGAATGAAAAATCACCACAGCCAAACCAAAATGAAGAGGTTGATTTAGGGCAGTTGTTTAACGCTATAGGTCGGTTATTTGAAAAATTATTTTCTTTTATTGGTAAGATTTTCAAAGGCCTTTTTTCAATTATTATTTATGCACTAAAGCCTTTTGTAAATAATTTTAAATTGATAGCCATTGTTTTGATGGCCTCGTGTTTGATTGGGTATGTAATAGATAAAGTAAACAAGCCAATTTACAAATCTGAGATGCTTGTAAAGCCCTATTTTGGCTCTAAATATGATTTATCTAATAATGTTGATTATTTCAATGCCCTTATAAGTTCTGGTAACACAAGAGAATTATCTAAAGTGTTTGAAATAGATACAATTGATGCAAGAGAACTATTGGGTTTTGGAATGAAAATTGGACCAGAAACACCTAATGATGTGCTTCTAGAATATAATCAATTTTTAAAAACTATAGATAGCTCTTTAACTGACGATATAGCCTACGATAAATATGTTACCAATAGAGATATTATGTCCGGATCTATTTTTTCTATTTCTGCTATGTCCTACAAAAAAGACATTTTTACAAGTCTTGAAAAAGGTTTTGTAAAAACGTTTAAGAATAGCTATTCCCAAAAGGTAAAAGACATTAGAGATAAAGCGATAAGTGTTAAAACGACGACTTATAAAGAAGAATTAAAGCAAATAGATAACCTTCAGAAAATTTATTTTCAGGTGATTAAAACAGAATCTGAGAATCCTAATGCAAACATAGGTTTAAACGGCTTATTGCCATTGACAAAAGAAAAAACCTTAACAAGAGAATATGATTTGTTTCGTGAAGAATTAAAAATAAGAGATTCATTAATGATCCTCGAAGAGGAATTAGTTAGAGAAAATGATTATTACGATATTCTTTCTGGATTTGGAGAAGTTGGAAGCATTGACCGAAGTTTTTCTAGTAGATATGCTTTCATTTTGCCTTCGTTAGGTTTAACAATTATGATCTTAACTTTTTTGATGTTGAAGGCATTTAAATTTATTAAAGACTATGAATAAAAACCAGTCTATATTAATAACAGGTGGCGCTGGATTTATAGGCTCAAATTTTATTTTGTATTTTTTAGAGAATCATGAAAATATTGAGATTGTTAATTTAGATAAGCTCACTTATGCGGGTGAGCTTTCAAATTTAGACAATCTTAAAAACAATGATCGATATACATTTTTAAAAGGAGATATATGCGATTCAAAACTTATTAACACCCTTTTTGAAAGGTATAATTTTACTGGAGTTATTCATTTTGCAGCAGAGTCACATGTCGATAATTCTATAAAAGATCCAGATGCATTTATAAACACGAATGTATACGGCACTTTCAACCTGCTCAATACGGCAAAGAATCATTGGATGGATGCCCCATTTTCTTTTAAAGAAGGTTGTGAAAATAATAGGTTTCATCACATCTCAACGGATGAGGTTTATGGTACATTAGGTGAAGAGGGTTTATTTACTGAAGCCACTCCTTATGCACCAAACAGCCCATATAGTGCTTCAAAAGCGTCGTCTGACTTTATCGTGAGGAGTTACTTTCATACCTACGGAATGAATGTTGTAACCACTAACTGTAGCAATAACTACGGTCCTAAACAGCACGACGAAAAATTGATTCCTACTATTATTAGAAAAGCCATTAATAATGAGTCTATTCCAATTTATGGGGATGGAAAGAATATTAGAGATTGGTTATATGTAGATGATCATTGTAGGGGTATTGACTTAGCGTTTCAAAAAGGAGAAATAGGTGAAACCTACAATATAGGTGGGAAAAATGAAAGAGATAATCTATATATCGCTCATAAAATATGCGCTATTTTAGACGAAATCCAACCTAAAGAAACATCTTACGTAAAGCAAATAGCTTTTGTAAAAGATAGACCTGGTCACGATTTTAGGTATGCTATAGATGCTTCGAAAGTAGAAAATGAATTAGGCTGGAAGGCAAAAGAAAATTTTGAATCAGGTATCGTAAAAACTATTAAGTGGTATTTAAATAAGTACAACATCTAATATGAAGGGAATAATACTAGCCGGAGGTTCAGGAACACGCTTACACCCATTAACACTCGCTATAAGTAAGCAATTAATGCCTATTTATGACAAGCCAATGATTTATTATCCTTTATCCACGTTAATGTGGTCTGGGATAAAAGATATTTTAATTATTTCTACACCACAAGATTTACCTCTTTTTGAAAAGCTATTAGGTAATGGGGAAAAATTGGGTTGTAATTTTCAATATGCAGTCCAAGAAGAACCAAATGGCTTAGCTGAAGCATTTGTGATTGGAGAAGATTTTATAGGAGCTGATAAAGTAGCCTTAATTCTTGGTGATAATATTTTTTATGGAACAGGATTGTCAGAGTTATTGCAAGAGAATAATGATCCAGAAGGCGGTATAGTTTATGGGTACCATGTTAATGATCCAGAACGCTACGGTGTTGTAGAATTTGACGACAATGGCAATGCGGTTTCGATTGAAGAAAAGCCGATACAACCAAAATCTAATTATGCTGTACCAGGCATCTATTTTTATGATAATTCGGTTGTAGAAATTGCTAAAAATATAAAGCCTAGTCATAGAGGCGAATTAGAAATTACGGATATTAATAAAACGTATTTATCTCAAGGAAAATTAAAAGTTAGTGTTTTAGATAAAGGCACCGCTTGGTTAGATACAGGGACATTTAAATCCTTGATGCAAGCGTCCCAATTTGTTCAAGTTATAGAAGAACGGCAAGGTTTAAAGATTGGTGCTATTGAGGAAGTAGCCTACAGAATGGGATATATTGATAAACATCAGTTTAGAACGTTAATCGAACCATTAATTAAAAGTGGTTATGGGAAGCATCTATTAAGTCTATTACCGAAATAATATGTTAGTAACAGAAACTAAACTGAAGGGGTGCTTTACCCTTCAGCCAACAATTTTTAAAGATAAAAGAGGCTACTTTATTGAGAGTTTTAATAATGAAACCTTCAATCAGGCTTTAAATCTTGACATTAATTTTGTTCAAGACAATGAGTCTCAGTCGTCTAAAGGTGTTTTAAGAGGCTTGCATTACCAAACAGGGAAATGTGCACAAGCTAAATTATTAAGGGTAGTCAGGGGTCGTATTTTAGATGTTGTTGTAGATATTCGAAAGGATTCTAAAACTTTTGGAGAACATTTTTCAATTGAACTTACTGAAGAAAACAAAACACAATTATATGTCCCTAGAGGTTTTGCTCATGGTTTTATCGTCTTAGAAGATGAGACTATTTTCAACTATAAATGTGATAACTTTTACAATAAATCGTCAGAAGGAGGCATTATATATAATGACCAGGATTTAAATATCAATTGGGTATTACCAGAAAAAGATTTCATTATTTCAGAAAAAGATGTAGGGCTTCCAAAGTTTAAAGATGCTTTTATATGTTAACAGTACTTGTAACAGGAAAAGGTGGTCAGTTGGCACAATGTATCAAAAATATAGCTCCAAGATACCCTGATCTTAATTTTATCTTTAAGTCATCTTTAGAATTAGATATCACTAATTACGATAATATTGATTCTGTTTTTAACAGTTCAAAACCAATTGAGTATTGTATTAACTGCGCGGCTTATACAGATGTAGATAAAGCTGAAATTGAAACTCAAGAGGCTTATGATGTTAATGTATTGGGTTCAAGGAATTTAGCGGAAGCATGTCTTCAATACAATGTCACTTTAGTTCATATTTCAACGGATTTTGTATTTGATGGTAAGGCTTCACAACCGTACTCTGAGAATAGCATTACAAATCCATTAGGTATTTATGGTACTACTAAATTAAAAGGTGAAAATGCCATTGTAGAAACACTAAACAATTATTTCATTTTTAGAACGTCGTGGTTATATTCAGAGTATGGGAGTAATTTTTTAAAAACCATGTTGAAGTTTGGAGTTGAGCGCAATGAAATTAGTGTTGTAAGCGATCAAATAGGGAGTCCAACGTATGCCAAAGACCTTGCTGAGGTTATTTTAAAAATTATTGAGTCAAGATATACGGGTTATGGAATCTATAATTACAGTAATGAAGGTGTTGTGAGTTGGTATGATTTTGCGAATGAAATTTTTAAACTAAGTAAAAGCAGTATTAAACTTAATAAAATTGAAACTAAGGATTATCCAACGCCGGCCATACGACCTAAATTTAGTGTTTTAAACACTTCTAAAATTAAAAAGACATTAGACATGGAGATTCCAAGTTGGAAGAATAGTTTGGCTAAGGCATTGACAAATTTAAAAAAGAAGACTCATTTATAAACTGCAAGAACCTTAAAACACACTTTAGTAAAAAACTAAGAATAGTTACTAGCAGGTTTAATAAGGTTAGAGTGCCACTAAATTTCTTGAGCCTATATAAAGAGAATAAAAAATTGAGGAAATTACACAGAAAGGAAGTTTATTAAAGTTTTATTTCGTTTTAGAAGGGAGCACACATTTTTATCTGCTATGGTTTAGGTTACATCTGCGGTTCAGTATATTTACAATGCTTTTGGTACCTGGGGTATTTCGAAACAAACCAAAGCTCCAATTGTTTACAATAAAGATCCCTTAAACCCTAGGTTTATTCTATCTCAAAATATAAAGCTGTTAAAATGACAGTCATTTACGATTCGATTTAGAAAAATAAAAAAGTGCACTTATTCGTTTTTAAAATAACTAAAAAACATAGCATATAACTTTAGCGTTTAGTAGAGCGATCTATCGATTAAATCATTAATAATAGTATTTTTGTAACAATAAAACTAACAACCTCATTTTTAGACTTAAATTGCTCTAAAATTCTGCATGAAAAAGAAAAACCTTATCATATTTGGCACCCGACCAGAAGCTATTAAAATGGCGCCACTGGTAAAAATGTTTTTAGAGTATTCAACTGAATTTGAAACCAGAGTTTGTATCACGGCGCAGCACAGAGAAATGCTAGATCAAGTTCTCGAGTTTTTTAGCATAACACCAGATTACGATTTAGATTTAATGAAGCCTAATCAAAATCTTTATAGCCTAACTTCAGATATTATAACAAGTCTTAAGCCCGTTTTAGAGGATTTTAATCCAGATTTTGTTTATGTTCATGGTGATACAACAACAACGATGGCAGCCAGTATTGCGGCGTTTTATTCTGGAGCAAAAGTATGCCATGTAGAAGCTGGATTAAGAACCTTTAATAAACGGTCCCCTTTTCCTGAAGAAATAAACAGAAGCATTGCTGGAAGTGTTTCTGATTATCATTTTGCACCAACCGCGACCTCTAGAGATAATCTTTTAAATGAAAACATAAAAGAGTCTAATATATTGATTACTGGAAATACTGTAATAGACGCCTTAGAATACAGTTCGCGTATAGTGAGTTCTGAAAACTATACAGATAGAGAAGTTGAGCACTTAAAGACTATTGTTGATAATGGAAAGCGACTAATTTTAGTTACTGGTCATAGAAGAGAAAATCACGGAGAAGGGTTTATAAATATGTGCTCTGCTCTAAAGAAAATAGCCCAAGATCATAAGGATATTCAAATTATTTACCCGGTTCATTTAAATCCAAATGTTCAGAAGCCAGTATACGAGTTGTTGAGTAGCATAGAAAATATTGAACTTATTAATCCATTATCTTATCCTTCATTTGTGTGGTTAATGAACAAATCACACTTAATTATAACAGATAGTGGTGGCGTACAGGAAGAAGCACCAAGTTTAGGGAAACCCGTTTTAGTAATGAGAGATACTACGGAGCGACCTGAAGCAGTGAAGGCAGGTACCGTGCTACTGGTGGGTATGGATACCAATAAAATTATAACCGAAACTGAAAGACTTTTATCAGATAAAGAGAGCTATGATACTATGAGTAGACTTCATAACCCTTATGGGGACGGAAAAGCTTGTAAACGTATTGTTGACTTTATATTAAATATATAACATGAACAAACCCGAAGTGGTAATGATAGGTTTGGGCTACATTGGTTTACCAACGGCGGCCTTAATCGCACAAAACAAAATTAACGTACACGGCGTAGACATAAACCCTAAAGTCGTAGAAACAATAAATGCAGGTAAAATACACATAGTTGAACCAGATTTAGATGCAGCTGTTGCAGTAGCAGTTAGGGAAGGCTATTTAAAAGCGGATACTAAACCAATTGAGGCAAACACCTATTTAATTGTTGTTCCAACTCCTTTTAAGGCTAAAAACGAGCCTGATATTTCATTTGTAGAGGCGGCTACGAACGCTATTATTCCTTTATTGAAAGCTGGGGATTTATATATTATTGAATCTACATCACCAATAGGTACTACCGAAAAAATGATGGATTTAATTTACTCAGAACGACCAGAGTTAAAAGATGAGTTATATATAGCATATTGTCCAGAACGCGTTTTGCCTGGTAATGTTATGTATGAGTTAGTATATAATGACCGTGTTATAGGTGGGGTTAACATTAAATCTACAGAAAAAGCGATTGATTTTTACCGTCAATTTATTAAGGGAGACCTGCATAAAACCAATGCTCGTACTGCAGAGATGTGCAAGCTTGTAGAGAATTCCTCTAGAGATGTTCAAATCGCATTTGCAAATGAATTATCATTGATTTGTGATAAAGCAGATATTAATGTTTGGGAATTAATTGATTTGGCAAATAAGCACCCAAGAGTAAACATCTTACAACCTGGATGCGGAGTAGGTGGACATTGCATTGCGGTTGATCCGTATTTTATAGTCTCAGATTACCCAATGGAGTCTCAAATTATAGGAAAAGCTCGAGAAATTAATAATTACAAGTCTTTTTGGTGTGCCGAAAAAATACAATCTACGAAGCTTGAATTTGAATTAAAACACGGGCGCAAACCAAGTGTGGCTTTAATGGGACTCGCTTTTAAACCAGATATTGATGATTTAAGAGAATCACCAGCTAAATATATTGCTCAAAAGGTGCTTCAAAATTCTAATAATGAAGAATATTTCATTGTTGAACCGAATATAAATTCACATAAAGTTTTTAAGCTTACTGATTATCAAAAAGCAGTAGACAAAGCAGATATAATAGTCTTCCTTGTTGCCCACAAAGAATTTAAAACACTACTGATAGACAATGACAAAAAAATTATTGATTTTTGTGGAGTGCTTAAAAAGTAAAACGAATAGCATCATTTTTTTAATAATAAGTTTAAGCCTGTTTTCTTCGTGTGAAAAATGAAGATTTAATCGATTATCACCTCAAAATAGGACTAGAGAACTTTGAACGAAAAATTCTAATGAACAACAAATTAGATGATAAGATTCATTTGGAAGAGTTCTATTCTTAAAAAAAGAAATTCTTGATTAATACTCAAATTAGATAAAAAAATAAACTGAGAATCTATAAGTAATTATAGCTTCGGGTTAGATGTATTTGTTGACAAGCTTTTTTTAGATAGCAAGTCATCTCTTCTATTAGATTATAATACAGAATTGATAAAAGTTGGTAAGAATAATTATTTAATTAAAGAGTTCACAACTATCGCAAAACGAATAGATAGCTTAGATTTTTCCTTTATGATAGCTATAAATACAGGCGGATTTTAGGAAAAAAAATTACCGTTAGAAATAGCGGACTGTAACTATAAAAATAAGCAATGCGAGTTAAAACGATTAAGGAGATTTTATTGTCTAATATTTCTTTTGCAATATTAGTATTGGGATCTGGCAGTAATTTTTTGGTGATATTAGTTATAAAGAAATTCTTCCCCCAAGCTGACTTTAATACCTATTCATTATTTTTAACTTTTATTGGTATCGTTTCGTCCTTTGGGTTAATTGGTTTTGATCAAATTTTTTTAAGACTATCTAAAGTGGAGTCTAAACGAATAGCAATCAACTTTGATATTTTGTTTTTTTTATTTCTAGCCGCTGTTTCTGCACCTTTATTATTGTCTTATTACTTTTATTCTAAAAGCACGGATTTAAGTTTATACCAATTTTTAGTTACAGGAATAGGGATAAATATTATTATTTTAACTTACAATCTTTTTAGATTAACAAAGCAGTTTAGTAAAGCACAACTATTTAAAAATGGCTTTAAAATTGCGGTCTTATTTTTTACTGTAGTGTTTGTGTTCATTATAAAAAATGAAATTTCTATAAATCACATTATTGACTTTATGGTAATTGCGGTTTTATTATTTGCATTAAGTGGCTTCTGGTTTTTGTTTAAGAATATTAAAATTATTCATAGTCGTACGAGTAACCTATTTAATTTCTTTTTATCGTATTGTATTAATTTGGCGATAATAACAGCATTAAGTTTTGGTGAAAGATTGATAATTTTAGAAAACATAAGCGAAAACGATTTTGGAAAATATTTCTATTATGCTACGATATTTCTCTTTCCATTAACACTGGTCCAACAATATGTTGGCTTTAAGGAACTGGTTGGTTTTAAGAATTTTGTGGATAAAAGTGCTGTGAACAAAAAAATAAAGTCAATGATTTTGTTAGGTATAATACTTATAGCTCTGATTGTTTTTATTACAGTAATTGATAACGGTTTTTTCTTACAGGTAGAGGTTGTGGCAGACTTTTGGTTAATAACGGTCTTAGCAATTTTAGGTCTAGTTAAATTAGTTTACGGCTTGTTTTCCGCGCTCTTAGGGGCTGTGGGTAACACAAAGGAGATTTATTTGGTGAACTTTTTTACAATCATTTTAATTTTAATCTGTTTATGTTATTTATTCTTGATAAACTTAACCTTAATATCAATTACTATAAGTTTAATTTTAATCTTCTTATTAAGATCATTATATATATATTACTCGTATGTTATTAAGTCAAAATAAGAGAGTGTATATAAACTTAAATGAGTTAATATTACTTACGCTATCACTAACGTATGCCGGTATTTCTAGTAATATATTTTTCGGGTTCAGGCTTGTTGATATATTAATTTTTATTGCTTTTTTTCTTAAGCTGAAACAAAAGATAGACCCAAATGTTTTTATTATATTTTCTCTTTGGTTACTGTCGGTTATTATTTCAAGTGTATTTGGTATTGTCTATAAAAACCCATTTATAGCTAGTGATTTAAGATTCTTCTCTGTATTTATTTTTGCTGCTTATATTGGTTATTCAATGGGAATCTCTAAAAGTTTCGATGTTAAAAATCTTTTCTATAAACTAATGTTTTTAACACTTTTAATCTATTGCTTAATACCATTCTTTGATTTTTTGCGTTTTTATTATATACCAGAAAGTTTTCAAAAAGATGAACATCTAAAGACTGTATTCGGTCCTAGCACAATAATTATAAACTACTTATATCTTTATTTAGTTTTAATTAATAAAAATCGTCCCTTATCTTTTTATTTGCTTTATTTATCATTCGCGATTATTATATATAGTTTTAGAATATCAAGAATGGACTTAGCGCTAATGCTTTTGTTTTTTGCATGGTCAGTAATTTTTAGATTTGGGGATAAAATAAAAGTTAAACATATAATAGCTGTGTTTGGATTTATAATAGTTGGGGCAATTATTTTTTATACAAACGATAGTGAAAGATTCCAAGGTCTATTTAATCCAAGTAAAGACTCTTCTTTTGCATATAGAGTATTATCTAATAATGAGTTTATACAACAGTATTCTGATAGTTCTATTTTAATGAAAAGCTTTGGATTTGGAATAGGCTCAACCATTGATACTTATTTTAATGATTGGTTTGGGCATATTAAATTTACCATATTAGATAACGGCCCTTTGACCGTAATGATGAAAACTGGTGCTTTAGGGTTAATGTCTTTTGTTATGGTAGTGTACTACCCTTTAAAAGGATTAAGCTTTTGGAGAAAAATAATAGTTATTTTTCCTATTTTGTTGTCTTCGGCTCTTTTTAGTCATGTAATTTATAACCTATTATATATTTTAGGATTTTATTTTATGTGTTTTAAACTGCGAAAATTAAAACTATAAGCTATATTGAAACAAGAAATGAATCTATATTATCTAACCCTCGAGGGTATATCATCAACAGTTTTTGAATCTCAGGTACTTGGCTTAAAGAAAAGGTTAGATAATAGTAACATCAACATGACACTTGTAATAGGTCAAAAATTTAAATCTAGAATAGCACCAATTAAATTCTTAAGCTTATGGGTACAAAAGTCTGTATCATTTATCTTTTTAGGATCTATTATAGATCATAAAAAAATTGCGGTAAGATTAGAGCGTAAAATTAAATGTGATAGTTTAATAATCCACTGTAGAAATATCGAGGCAGCTTATGTTGGTTTATTAGTAAAGGATATAAGTCAAAAAAACATTAAAGTTATTTATGACGTAAGGGGTTACGTAGAAGGGGAAAAGATTTTTTTTAACGAACCAAATAGAGAAAGGTTATTTCGAGAACTAAATAATAGGTTATTTAATTCCGATATTTATTTTAGTTTTGTGTCTAAAGAACTCTTTAACATTTACAGAAGTACTTATAAAATTAATGAAAACAACGTTATTTTCTGCAATAGCGCTTATGATGATAGCATTTTTTCATTACCAGATCACAACCACTCTGCTAATACTAATGAATTGGTAAAAATACTCTTTGTAGGAGGAAATCAACTCTACCAAAAAACACAAGAAATAATAAAAGTTATTGAGAAAAGACCTGAGTTAGAACTGACAGTTATAACATCAAAAAAAATAAATATTTCATTAAGTGGAACTAATATTAAATTGATTAGTGATTTAACTCAAAGTGAAATAAATTTGCTTGCAGATGATTTTGATTATGGTATTATATATAGAGATGGTCAGGTATTTAATAATGTTGCAACGCCAACTAAAGTTTCTGAATATTTTGGTAAAGGACTAAGAATTATTGCGATAAATTCGGCAGGTGCTTACACTGACCTTATTGCAAACAATAAATTATTTGGAAATGTAGTTAACTCTGAAAGGGAATTATTAACTCTAGATCTAGAAAAAACAAGTTTTGAACAAAAAAAAGCAATTAATTTATTTGCAATTAATAACTTGTCCTTGTCTAATAATTTAGAGAAATACATAGGTTTATATAAAAAAATAAATGAAGACTTTTAAAAAAGATATTCAAAGAATTGAAGGAGGTGTTTTCAGAAAAATGCTGAATATAAGTTTCTGGATTATTTTAAATTTTAGGATTTCAAATTTCTTTTATAGAAATGGATTTTTTATACTCTCAAAATTCTTTTGGCTAACAAACAGAATAGTATTTACAGTAGATATTGATCCCGGAGCAGATTTGGCTGGTGGTTTAAAGCTTACCCATCCTATGTGTATTGTTGTGGGCAGAGAAGTAACAAGCTTAGGGAATTTAACCTTATATCAATCCACCACTTTGGGAGGAAGCGATAATCAAGAGGTTGTTCATAATGGAAGAATAGTGAGACAACCTTATATATACCCAGAAGTTATAATTTACACCGCTTCAGTGGTAATTGGGCCATTAATAATTGGTGAAAACTCAACTATTGCTACGAATTCAACGATTACAAAAAATGTCCCTAAAGATTCTATTGCTTATGGCGTTAATACTATAAAACCTAAAAGTTAGAGCTATATGGTTTTAATCAGTTTGTACACTAAATTTAATAATGTCGGAGGAGCACAAAAAATGTGCATTTCTATACATAAAGGATTAAAAAAAACCATGAGTTTCGAGGAGGATTATATATCTTCAAATACTGATTTTGAAAACTTAGATAAGAACTATTCTAAGCAAATTATCGTAAACAATTATTTAAAATTTAATGTATTTGAATTATTGAATAGATTTGAGAATGCCTTATTTATTTCACATCACAGAAAATTAACGACGCAACTGGTCTTCTGGTCAAAAATTTTGAGAAAGCGTACTAAAATTATACATGTCGCTCATAATGAGTTTTATTCTCTTAAATGGTTAACATTGTTTCCAAATTATGTTATCGCCGTTTCTGAAGGGGTTAAGAAAAACCATGAAAGTGTATTTGGTTTAAAAGAAGTTGCTGTTATATATAATGGAATAGATTCCAATTATATTGATACTCAAAAAGAAAGATATAATCCGAAATCGATTAAAATACTTATAGCGGGTAGAATAACCAAAGTAAAGCAACAAGTAAAACTTGCTATTTTTTTAAAGAGTAGACTGCCAGAAAACATAAAATTAATTTTTGCAGGCACGGGTGACGATTATAATGAATTAGTTAAAATAACCAAAAACAACCCGCAATTTGAATCTCTGGGACATGTAAGCGATATGAAAAGTTTAATTGCATCAGTGGATTATGTAATGTTGTTTTCGCAAAAGGAAGGTTTACCATTATCGCTTATTGAAGGTTTGTCATGTGGGCTTCCGATTCTCTGTAATGATGTTGGAGGTAATCTTGAAATATTACAGAAAGGTTATAATGGGTTTTTAATTAATGATTTAGGATCAATCCTTAAACAATTGGAAAGAATCAGTAAATTGAGCACCATCACATATAATGAATTGTCTCAAAATAGCAGAAAATCTTTTGTGCAAAACTTCAATTTTGATAAAATGGTTTCCAATTATCGTAACTATATTTTAACCAATGTTAAGGACTAATTCCAATATAGAAAGCATCTACAATTATTTGATTATGCTTTTGCTAGTATCATTTAGTTTACCAGACAAAGTAGCGCCTATAGTAATTCTTGTGCTACTAGCACTTAGTCTTTATATTAGAATTAATAAAAAAATAGGGTTTAATAATCATCTGGTATTTTTTTATTTCAGTATTTTTATTTATTACTCCTTAAGATTAGTAGGGGGGGCTAATTTAGACTTGGGCGTTAAATTTCTTGAAAAGAATTTAATTTTTGTTGTTGGACCTATACTTATAATACCGAGTATTATTATTAATAGAGATAAGCTTTTAAAAACTTTCGTTATAGGGTTTACAATAGTTTGTTCTTTCACTATGATTATGCTAGTATTTGATAGTTTTGTGGGGTCTAATAATAATAAATGGTATTTTCAAAATATTGAGAATTATGGTTTTCATGCGACCTATATGGCAATGTATGCTGCTGTCTCATTATTGATTTTAGATAGGTGCAAGACATTTCATTCAAAACATGTTAGAATTATATTTACAATAATTAATCTGTCATTTATTTTCTTTGCAGCGAGTAGGGTTATTCTATTAGTACTAATAGTATTAATAGTGTTTCGAGCTATTTTTTTTAAGAAAAAAAAGTATTTGCTACTTTTAAGTCTTGTTTTTAGTTTAGGTTTTTTAGCCTACTTTTCCTCTAATGATTTTAGATTCAAAATTAACCAGTTAACTACCTTTAAAGGCTTAGCTTACTACGACAACAACGATTATGGTAGTATCTCTATGAGAGTAGCTAAGATTAAAGCGTCTTACAATGTTTGGCAAGAAAACCTTTGGTTTGGTATTGGTACAGGGGCTTTAGAGGAGGGATTAATTAAACAATATAGATCAAAAGAAATAGAATGTTGGCCGTGCGCCCAAAGGCGATATAATCCACATAATCAGTACTTAAGTTTATTGTCTGGCCATGGGATTATTGGGTTAGCGTTGTTTACCTTTAGCCTTGTTTTTATACTCTATCACGCCATCAAACACCGTGATTTTTTATTAATAGAAATTGTAATTATATTTTTATTGACAGCACTAACTGAATCAATCTTAGAAAGGCAAAAAGGTATTTTGATTTTTGTGGTATTACCCTATTTGATTTTCACCGTAAACAAAAGTATAACTAAAAATCAGCCTGTAAAAAATCAATGAAATTATTAAGCAAAGCTTATAATAAGGGATACATATACAGTTTCTTTGCTGTTTTTAGTATTCTTATTTTAGTAATCTACAAATATATTGTCTTTTATCGAGGGGTACATTTAAAGTATACTTGGGTTCCTGATGTTATAATGCTTTTTGGGATTGTTCTACTAATGATAAGAAATAATAGATGGCTATTTACATTACTTTTAATAGTATCTTGTTTTAAGCTATTTGGAACGCTTACCTTATTGGAAACATTCGATAACTTTTTTGTGTTTTCTCAAGAAGTTATAAAAACTAGCATAGTATACTGCGCAATACCAATTTTGGTGTATTACACAAAGACCTTTAGTTTTTTAGAGCTAAAGACTTTTTTCAAAATTTTTAAAATAACGGTAATAATAGTTAGTCTTTCTATTATTTTGGGAGTTTTATTCAATATCTATATGCTCGAAACATATGCAGGTAAAAGGTTTGGCATTTCTGGTTTATTATATCCTTCTTCGTTTTCATCTTATTTCACTATAATAAGTATTATTATTTTATTTTATTACAATAAGTATATAGAAAAAGTAAATCGGTTATATATTACTGTCTTAGTTTTTTCGGCTTTATTTATCGGTACTAAAAGCATCTATTTCTTTTTGATAATTTTCTTTTTAGTTGTTTTTATAGAGGATAAATTATATAAGAAAAAACAAACATGGTTGTCATTTTTAGGATTGTTTATAATTTTTATCTCTTTTCAAAAAGAGATTATCACGAGATTTTTAGAAAAATTTGAAATGTTAGTTAGGCTGTACCAAGAAAGCGATTTGGCAACATTCATTTTGTCATATAGAAACTATAGTTTTAGCAATGCAATACTTTTTATTAAAGACAACTGGAGTGTAGTGAACTATTTAATAGGTGGAGTAAATCGAAAAGAGTTATTAGTAGAAATGGGTTTAATAGATATAGGTCTTAGTTTTGGGATAATAGGAACCATTCTTTATATATTTATTTATTTTAAATATGTGTTTGGCAAGATCGTTCTGCCTCTTAATATGGCAATTTTAATAGGAGCTTTGGCAGTTATAATTTTATTGTCTGGTAATTTTTTTAAATCGATAACACTGGCTTACTTTGTAGCTTACTTATTTTTATTAATTTCATGGCAAAAGAATGATACAAATCTTAAATACTAATATTCATAATTATTCAATGAGCGAAACTTTAGAGCTCATTAATACGAGCATTAAAAATAAGCAACAAATACATCATGTTGTAGTTAATGCTGGGAAGATGGTCTCTATGCAAAAAGACTTAAAGTTGAGAGAAAGCGTTAACAATTGTGATTTAATTAATGCTGATGGGCAAGCAGTCGTTTGGGCATCTAGATTTTTAGGAAAACCACTAAAAGAACGTGTTGCAGGGATTGATTTAATGGAACAACTTGTAGAACTATCCTATAAGAATAATTATAAAATATATTTTTTAGGGGCTAAAGAAGATATAGTAAAAACAGTTACTGAAAAGTATGCAGATCGATATTCAAAAAATATTATATCAGGTTATAGAAATGGATATTTCAGTAAAGACGAAGAGCCCATAATAGCAAAGCAAATATCAGAGAGTAATGCAGACATATTGTTTGTAGCAATGAGTTCACCAACCAAGGAAATATTTTTATTCAACAATAAAAAACTGCTAAAAAATGTAAATTTTATTATGGGCGTTGGAGGTAGTTTTGATGTTGTTGCAGGAAAAGTAAAACGAGCTCCACTTTGGATGCAAAAATCAGGTTTAGAATGGTTTTATAGGTTTGCCCAAGAGCCAAAACGGATGTGGAAACGTTATCTAGTAGGTAATTCTGTGTTTATTTATTTAGTTATGAAAGAAAAATTCACAAAATAGAGGAGACTAAGAAAATCGTATTGTCTAGTTAAAGGTTGAAAACCTTGAAATTTTACTCTAAATACTTGAGTTCTTATAAAAGCCTTAGTTCAGAATATCACAAATTTACACAAATTTGATTTTCAGTAATTGCAGTTTTTACTGGTCATTTCATGTTTTGACCCCTATAAAACAAGAGTAATCTTTTAAATTTCGATTATTAATTAAGCGGTTAATTTTTTCATCATAATTAGATGCTTATCTGCATTCCATTTTTCCATTGGTGTTATACGTCCCAATAGTCCGTGAAGCCTTCTATTATTATAAAACTTAACGTAACGTTTTAATATCTGCTCTATTTCGCCAAAGTATTGATAATCGAACCTTTTAAAGACTTCTTTTTTTAATATTCCATGATAGGCTTCAATATGTGCGTTCTCCTCTGGTGTTGCAATGTGTGTAAACTCTTGTTGTACT
>JAWUVW010000041.1:0-7897 GCA_034112185.1 Flavobacteriaceae bacterium
CTTCCGCAAACAAAGCGAAACTGGTAAACAAAATTTAAGACATAATTAGCTCGTGGAATATATTTCTCCTTCCAATGTGCTTAGTGCTGTATTTAGCACATACGGTTTTCCGTAATACGGGCCTTATAATTAGTACTATTATTGTTTGTTAAGTCACCTTAGCCATAAAAAACCTATACCGCCACACATAGAGTTGTCCTTAAGTAGTAAGAAATACGTAGAACTACGTACAAAAAATCTTACTTTTTTTTTAATAAATTTGTAGGTATAGACTTAAAAGGGCTGAACGTATTGTGTTTAGCGTAGTGTTGTAAGCAATAAAAAAAAACCGAACTGAATGGAAATAGATAAATTAATGACCTATCAAGAAGTTGTTGCTTATTTAAATAAAAAGAAAAGAACGAAACATTTACTTTTTGGTAATGGATTTAGTATGGCTTTTGACAGTAATATTTTTTCTTATAATGCATTGAGTAAATTTATAGAGGAAAGTGGAGATCCAATGGTAAAGGGGTTATTTGAAAAACTTAACACCAAGAATTTTGAATTAATAATGCAACAACTTGACAACTTTTGTGAAATTGCAGATTTGTTTAGTGATGATAAAACTTTAGTTCCACGAATAAAAGCTGTTAGTGAACAATTAAAAAACAGTCTTATTGATGCCGTAAAAGAATTACATCCAGAACACGTTTTTAAGATTCCCGATGAAAAAAGTGAAGCCTGTGTGAAATTTTTACAAGAATATATATCTCGAGATGGATTTGTGTTTTCTACGAATTATGATTTGTTACTTTATTGGGTTTTAATGAGAAATCAAGTAAAAAATGCAATTGACGGTTTTGGTCGAGATTTAGAAACTGAATTAGAAAGCGATAAATATGTTGAGCCTGAAGATTTAGAATATTCGGAATTGAGATGGGGAAAATATAAGGAAGAAATGACTGTATTTCATCTACACGGAACATTACCAATTTTTGACACAGGAATAAACATTGTTAAAGTGGAATACGACAATGCTCATTACTTACTTGAAAACGTAAAAGAAAGAATTGACAACAAAGAATATCCGATTTTTGTAACAGCAGGAAATGGACAAGAAAAACTGAACCACATTATGCACAATAAGTATCTAACTCATTGTTATGACAAATTATGTGAAATAGAAGGCTCACTTGTCACTTTTGGTTTTAATTTTGGAGAATATGATTATCACATTATAGATGCTATAAATAAAGCAACTAAAATGGGTCGAAAAGTTAAAGACAAACTTTGGAGTGTTTACATCGGAGTATATTCAGATGAAAATTTGGAATACATAAATGAAATTAAAGATAAATTTAAGTGTAAAGTCGTACCATATAATGCAAGAACAGCAAATATTTGGAATAAATAACGGCTTACAACACCATATATAATTTATTGCTAATTCTAGCCTACTTACGTAAGTCCTCCTAAACTTTCTTGGTCGGTAATTATTTACTAAATTAGTTCCTCAACCACGCAACACCCAAGCGCAGCGAACAGGCGAAGCCAACTATTAAAGCTAGACTATTTTTGTTCTACATTTTGAAAAAATGGCGTTAACAAAAACGAACTAGGGAAAATAATCAGCGAAGCTAAACCATACGCAACAATGTTACCAAACATTTAAAAATAAAATATGAAAGCATGGAATTTTGAGGTAGAAAGCAATCCTACAGACATCATTAAGAAATTAGAGTCTACGCTTGGTTTGAATAGCGGATTTGATTTTAGTGTGGATACTCATAAAAATAATTCTATAACATTTAAAACTCGTAAACGGATTCTTTATGTGTGGTATTGGGCATTCCAAAATTGGACTATTATTAATGGAAAATTATTAAAAATAGATACTAAAAAAAAGACCAATGTAGAAATTTATTTTAATCAGCACTTTTTAATAAAATTGATAACATTTACAAATATCGTCTTAGGTTTGGGGTTATTAATTTCGATAATCTCAGGAATTATTAACAGTAATTCACAGTATATATTTGGAGGAATAATACTCGCGCTTGGCATTTTTTTATGGATTGCCATGCAAAGGAAATTTGAAAAGGATACTCAAAAATATAAGTCGCTAATTTCTGAAATATTAGAACTCTAAAAAAGATAAGCGTTGGGTAACACCGTGTATAATTAATTGCTTGGGTCACTGCCGACTTAAGAACATTGCTTCGCCAGTTCGCTGCGATTGGGTCTTTCGGAATTTTCTCGGGTTCGTAATTATTTGCTAAACGAGTTGCTTACCAACGCAACATCCGAGCGCAGCCAACAAGCGAAGTCAACTATTAAAGCTAGACTGTTTTTGTTCGACATTTTGAAAAAATGGCGTTAACAAAAACGAACTAGGGAAAATAATCAGCGAAGCTAAACCATACACAACAATGTTGGCAACAAGCTAAAGAAACGCCTCTAATTGACCAAATAATAGTTAATGAAAATTGATACCTACATAAGACAAGCTTATCCATTTTATTACGGGGAATTAAAAAAAGTATTTCTCTTTCTTTGCTTTGTTTCGATAATAAGTTTTCTGTTTAGTTATTTATTTGAACCATTTAATATAAATTTTTCCGAACACAAAATACATAGTTTGTGGATTTTAGTATTGCATTCTGTTATTCCAATACCAATTGCTTTTATCTATTTTTTCTTCCTAAAAAAATCGGCGAGTAATATTGAAAATTGGACACTTGGAAAAGAGTTTTTGCATTTGGCTCTAATTCTTTTGCTTATAGGTTTCGCTAGTTTCTTAATTCGTGACTTAATTTATACAAATCCAGATAATTGGTCTTTTCGTTACTTGTGGGAAGAAATTCGAAATACGTTTTTGATTGGAAGTTTACTTCTTATCATTATCTTACCTTTAAACCTAGAACGTTTAATCTATAAACATTTAAAGGGTTTAAAAAAAATACCTATTGATAAGTCAAATATTACAGATACTCATACAATTGTTCAAATTATTACACCAATAGTAGAAGAAAAATTCGAGTTAAACATACAATCCTTTCTTTTTGCAAAAGTGGATAGCAACTATCTCGAAATTTTTCACAAGAGTTCCAAAGGACAAGAAAAAGATTTAAAAAGACTAACCTTAAAAGAATTTGAAAACCAACTAAATTCTTTTCCATTCATTTTTAAAGTTCATCGGTCATATTTAGTAAACCTTAAGGCTATTCAATCTATCTCGGGAAATGCTCAAGGATACATGCTTCATTTGAAAGATAATTACCAAAGAACTATTCCTGTTTCTCGTTCTAAAATTGAAGAATTTAAGCAGCTCTATACTAATTTAAAAAACCTGTAGGCTTGCATTTCGTCACTTTCGATTGTCAACTGTCACTTTACCAAAAATCACATTCATTTTGTTTTTATCATTGCAAAAAAAACAAGATTAATGGATACAACAAAAAGAAGATACGATTTAGATTGGCTAAGAGTCATCGCTATTTTAGCAGTTTATTTGCACCATTTAGGTATGCCCTTTAATGGAGATGATTTTCATATTATGAATTCAGAATCTAGTAAACTGTTAGATGACATTATGGTTTACTTTGAACAATTTAGACTTCCCTTACTTTTTTTAATATCAGGTACGGGAACAGTGCTCGCGTGCTCTAAACGGACTTGGAAACAATTTTTTAAGGAGCGCACAGGGCGACTTATAATTCCACTCTTTTTTGGTGTGCTTTTTATTGTACCGCCGCAAACCTATTTTCAATACATCAATGAATTCAATTCCTATTGGCAGCTATACACAGAAGGACGATTTGAGACCAACCACCTTTGGTTTATAGAGAATCTTTATGTGATTTCTATAATTGTAATTCCTTTAATTATTTTTCTTAAATCCCAAAAAGCACAAGGATTTAAGAATTGGTTTGAAAGAATGTCTTCATATAAAATAGGATTATTACTTGGAGGACTGCCTCTTATTGTTTTAACAGTAGTCCTTAAAAGATATTATCCAACTGGGGATTCTTATTTGACAAATTTTTCGGAAACATTCTTTTATACTTACTTTTTTATCTGTGGTATTTTGTTCGCAAGCTCACAAATATTTTGGGTAAACTTGAAAAAATTTAGAGGCTTCCATCTTGTTTTTTTTATAATAAGCACCCTATTATTCTACGGTTACTATGTCGTACCTAATAATCTTGTAAAGCCCTATTTAAGTCTTTCTGTTCGTTGGGATATTTGGTATGGCTTATGCTGTTTATTGGGGTGGTGTTTTGTTTTGACCATATTGGGATATGGACAAGTTTACTTCAATAAATCCAGCCTCTTACTTAAAAGGATGAACGAAGCTATTTATCCATTTTATATTTTACATCAAACCGTAATAGTAGTTTTTGCATATTACATTATTCAACTCGACTTAAATATTCCTGCAAAACTTGTCATTCTTTTAGTTAGTTCATTTTTAATGATTGTATTTATTTATCGTTTTTTTATCTACCCTTTTAAAATAACAAGAATACTTTTCGGAATGAAAAAACATAAAAATACACCCATAAAAAATAATTCTTGTAGAATCTAATTTTAATGAATTCACCTAAGATTAAATCTATTTTATGACGTTAAATAAAAGCCAGTTACCAACACCGTCTATAAATTATTTCTAGTTGCGACATAATCAATCAATTAGCGATTTATAATAAAGCATTAAAAAGGAAAGCTAAGCACTCCCCTTTAATTTTTCAGTTATAAACTAATACGTTGCTCTACAATCTTCCCATAACGATCATGTCATTTACAGCATTACGTTTAAGCCTATAACCAAACTTTTGAGCATCCTTGTTGCGCTTTATTAGCAAGGTCCCTTAACGCAGCTATACGCCCCTCTAAAGGAACCACAGTCATATATAAAGCAAATCTATCGGCCTTGAGCTGTGGCCAACCGTTTCACTTTAAATACGGCCTAAAATAAACGATGTATGTCATTGCTAACAAAGCTATTTAATTAACAGTTGCAGCCTTACTTGTGATTGTAGTAGGGCTATAACGGTTTTCCGTAATACTGCTCTTATAATTAGTACTACTAGTATTTGGGGAGGTGCCCTTAGTCACAAAACACCGATATACATAGATTTGTCCTTTATATCGTAAGAAATACGTAGAACTACGTACAAAAAATCTTACTTTTTTTTAATAAATTTGCAGGTGTAGACTTAAAATGGCTAAACGCAATATTTTAGCCTGTTGTTGTAAACAATAAAAAAACCGCCTGAAGTCAAATGAAAATATTTGAAACCGACAGACTAATCGTTAGAAAATTAAATAAAACTGATTCTGATGATTATTACGATATGATGGGAAACCCTAAGGTAATGAGTTTAATTCCGAGACAAGTAATGTCGAGAAAAGAAAGTGATAAACATTTAAAAGACTTTATGGGTTCTGACCAACAACAATCTAATACAAAAGTTTGGGGAGTTGAACTTAAGGACAGAAAGGAATTTATCGGACTTTGTGCCTTTTTAAAAAATAATGAAGACGAAGACGAAATAGGTTATCGTTTAAGAGAAGAATTTTGGGGAAAAGGATTCGGAACTGAAATAACCAAAGAACTAATCTCATTCGGATTTGAGAAAATGAAAATGGAAAAAATAACAGCCGATGTTGATACTAATAATCTAAATTCTGTACAGATTTTGGAGAAATTTATGTCTTCAGAAAAAGAGTTTTTTAATGAATCCGATGATTGCATTGACCGAAGATATATAATATTAAAAAATAACGGGTTACAACAGCGTGTATAATTAATTGTTAGTTTTAGCTAAACCAATGTTAGTTTCTCGTTTGCTGGCTTCTGATTTTCCTTCGGAAAATCCTCGCACACAAACACGCTACCTTTCATACACAACAATGTTGGCAATAATTTGCACTACAAACCCTCCATTCAATAACTTGAATCATTTTCAGTATTAATTTCTATAGAATTTGTTTTTTCTAATATTGGCACAATAATTGAAAAGACAACGGACTAAGCCTAAAACTAAATTTTAATGAAAACATTATTACTACTTATTACAATATTAACTTTCGGATTTACTTTAAGTGCACAGACAACTAATACAAATGAATTAAGTAAAAATAGTGTGTATTTAGACACAGGTCTTGGCTTCGGAGGACAAGTATCTATTAACTACGAACGACAAATTTATTCTAGCAAAAAACTAACTTGGTATGGTCGTTTAGGAGCCGGAGCTGCTTATAAATGGACTTCAGATAATGATGTGTCATTAGGACCAGGTGGACTTGCTGCAATTACAGTGTTAACTGGTGAAAAAAATCATCATTTTGAACTAAATGCAGGTACTTTTATTGTTTCTGATTCAGATGCTAGTAACTCAGGAGTGTATCCTCTTTTAGATGCAGGATATCGTTATCAAAAACCCGACGGAGGAATTGTGTTTAAAGCAAAAATTGGAATTCTTGGTATTGGAATTGGTCTAGGATATGCCTTTTAATACCATAATTAAAAAATAACAAACACCGTTTGGCAAAAACAACAATTATGAAAAAAATACTATTACTAATTTTTACATTACTACTCCTAAATACTCTGAAAGCACAAAATGGATTTGAAACACAAGTAAGTTTAGGTCTTCCAAGCAACACTTTAAGTAAGGATACATCGTCATTCAATGCCGCATTAAATCTGGGCTATATGTTTTCTACAAAAAAAGAGGATAGTGAAATTGAAAACTTGCCTTTAAGTTCAACACCTTCATTTCAATATGGTGTTTCTGTTGGCTACTCATATACAATCAGAGATAAAACTTATGATGATTTACAGTTATTACCAATTTCAGCTGTTGTGCGAATGTACTATCTTGGCATTTTTTCGCTTGGTTTAGGAGCGGGTTATGCTGTAGACTTAAAATCTAATACTGAAAATAGCGGAATGTTTGCTGAAGTGACTCTCGGTATAGGTGTTCCTCAGGGTTCAATCTTTTTTGCCGTAAGAGGAGTGAATTCGGACGATAGCCCAGAATTTGAATGGTCGACAATGTCTATTGGTTTAAGATTATTACTTGGAAAAAAAAATGATTAATAGATAGCATATGATGACTCCAAAATAATTATTTATTAACGAAGATTTGAAACGAAAGTTAAAAAAAACACTTAGAACATGATAAAAACCGAATCGCTATTATGTGCGAATTAATGTGAATTAAAAAACCCGAAGGTTTCTTTGCTATTAATATGACTTATGGACGTTATAATTGACAAATAAACCTATTGCCAACACCATATCTAATTAATGGCTTGGTTTTAGCCTACTCAAAGCAATTATCACCTTAGATTATAGCATTAAAAAGGGAAACTAAGCACTCCCCATTAATTTTACCAGTTATAAACGCATACGCTTCTCTGCAATCTCCCCATAGCGATCTTGGCATTTACAGCAACATGTTTAAGCCTCTAAACAAACTTTTGAGCATCCTTATTGCGCTTTATTAGCAAGGTCCCTTAACGCAGCTATACGCCCCTCTAAAGGAACCACAGTCATATATAAAGCAAATCTATCGGCCTTGAGCTACGCCCAACCCGTTCACTTTAAATACGGCCTAAAATAAGCGATGTATGTCATTGCTAACGAAGCTATTTATTTCACAGTTGTAGCCTTACTTGTAATTGTAGTAGGGCTATAACGGTTTTCCGCAACACAACTCTTATAATTAGTACTACTAGTGTTTGTTAAGTCACCTTAGCCATAAAAAACCTAAACCGATAGACACAGAGTTGTCCTTTATAGTAAGAAACACGTAGAACTACGCACAAAAAATCTTACTTTTTTTTAATAAATTTGGAGGTAGAGACATAGAAGGGCTAAACGCAATGTGTTTAGCCTGTTGTT
>JAWUVW010000042.1:0-10523 GCA_034112185.1 Flavobacteriaceae bacterium
TCTTCAACAGACCACCAAGCAGAACGGTTATCTGGTCGGCCTGCAATAGAATCGAATAATAAATTTGCTCTTTTCTTAGTCCAATCATCATTCAGGACTTTTGCTTCTTTAGGTGTAATGACCCCTTTTGGTTTAATTAGTGCTAAAGCTTCAGGCTCTCTTTCAGTTCCATTAGAATAAAAATACATAGCTGATGCGCCTAAGATAATCCCCAGGATAAGTAATCCGAAATTTTTCATGATAGATTGGTTAAATTGATTAATCGTGATTCGAAAATATTCAATTTATTGCACATGACAAATTAATAGTTATCATTTTCTTACATTATGACTCTTTTAATCTAAATTTTAAGGTGTTTCCTGTGGTTTTTTGACTTAGACTATTAATTGCTTTTTCTGTCAATTGCAATACTCTTGGATAACCACCTGTTGTCTGACAGTTGCGCATTAATACGATTAATTGCCCTGATGGTGTTAATTGTATCGTACCTGGCAAGACCGGACCTGTTAGAATTGGCTTTAAGTTATTTTCTAAAATGGGCTCTAACTGATACGCCATTCTGTTATTTAATTTAGAGACCTTAACGCTGGTTTCTAAAAGTTGCTTTTGGCTTTCTTCTGACAACCTACGGAATTCAGGCCCTTTATACATTTCTAGTACATCACCTTCAATTATTTCAGTATTATATTTCACATGAGCATTTGGGCCCTGCGGGTGCCCTAAGTTCTTATTGTACTCTAATATCTCGTTATCAATAATTCTGTTTGTGGTCGTTATTGGCTTATACATGCTTCTACTTCCTAGAACTGATGTACTCAAAAAACCATTTTTAACCGCTATATAGGCTCTAAAGCCACTATTTAATCTACCAAAACTCAATATATCATTCGCTTTAATTGCTATACTGATATTCATTTTAATGGGATTGCCATTTAGTTTAGGATGCATTACTGCACCAGAAACAGAAATTACGGTAGGTTCTAAAAAATGCAATGTCGGGCCAGTCATGGTTATTTCTAGGACCGCATCATCACTTGAGTTTCCTAGAATCGTATTTGCAAATTGACTCGAATACGAATCCATTGCTCCAGAAACAGGTACGCCATAAGTGCGTTGACCAAAACGACCCCTGTCTTGAATGCTTGTATAAAAACCAGATTTTAGAACCTTAAGCATATGTATTCGACGACTTTAATTGATATTGAAATGTCCTTACAGCATTTAAAATGTCCAAATATTCTAGTGTCTCAACAGGAACAAATTTAACCCGATCACCAGCATTAATTAGACACGGAGGGTTTTGATTTGAATCGAATAATTCTATTGGAGAATTCCCAATAATATGCCAACCTCCAGGACTGTTTTGAGGGTAGATTCCGGTTTGATTTCCACCTATGGCTACAGACCCTTTTTTTACATTAAGATTAGGGTGTGTTTTACGGTCTAAAAACAACTGTGGATCCAATCCCCCGAGGTATAAAAAACCCGGTAAAAAGCCGATAAAGAAAACCGTGTAAATAGTCTCCGAATGTCGCTTAATAATTTCAGGCTTAGACATGTTTATAGTCTTGGAATACGACTCTAAATCCATACCGAATTCGCCACTATAACAGACCGGAATTTCCCAAACAGGAGCTTCTTTTATTTCATAGTTATTTTGTTGTATATTTAAGGCTTTAAGCTTCAGTAACTCACTATTGACATCCTCAATAGTGACTTCGTAAATAACTAATATTGAATTATATGTAGTTATCACTTCAATATTTTGTTTAACATATGAGTTTTCAATAACCATTTTGAAATTTAAGATGCTTTTTAGCATCACATCATCAATAACCGCTGGCCATTCTATTAAAACAGAACAATCATTAAACCTCGAATATTGAAGATCATAAATCATAAATAACTATTGAATTTTAATACTGTTTTTTGGTAATTCCTGATTCAAATATTTTAAAATTTCCAAGGCATTTTTAGTATCGCCATGCACACAAAACGTAGTTGCTTTTAACGGCACCTCTACCCCACTAATTGTTTTTACTTTATTATGCTTTGCCATAAACAAAACATGATGCAGAACTTCATCTTTTTGAGTCAACAGGGCGTTGTTATTTCTTCGAGAGACTAGTGACAAATCTTCATTATAATTGCGATCTGCAAAGCCTTCAAAAGTAATATCTATAGCTTCACTTTGGGCTAATTCTGCAATTATTGACTTATAAGGCGCATACAGTTTAATTGGCAATGCTATACTTTTGATGACCTCAATAATGACTCTTGCTGTTTTTTCATCTTTAGCTGCTAAATTATACAATGCACCATGTGGTTTTATATGATATAACTGCAGGTTTTGAGAATGAAGCACATTTTGAAGTGTTCTTATTTGCGTCTTTAAGCTACTGTATAAATCTGCTGCCGAGAGCTTCATTTCTATTCTTCCAAAGTTTTTTTTATCAGGAAAAGAGGGATGCGCACCAATCTTTACCCCATTTACTTTAGCCAATTTCGCAATGGCAGTCATACTATTGATGCCACCAGCGTGACCACCACATGCTATATTACAAGACGATAAATATGGCATTAGCGCCGCCTCATTATCAACCCCCTCACCAACATCTACATTAACGTCTATACTTATGAAATCTTTCATCTTAAATAACTTTAAACACACTTAAAATCCCTTTTGCGCCTAAAAAGATTGTGGCCACAAGAATAACAAGCCCTATAACATTTTGAAGTTTAGAATTCTTATACTTACCTAAAACAGACACTTTATTCATTATCCACAATAAAAAACCAGCTATTATAGGCAATAATAATCCATTTGCGACTTGTGCAAATTTTATAATCTCAATAGATTTAAAACCAACAGTAGAAAAAACAACCCCTAGCCCCAAGATAAACATCCAAACCGCCCTGAATTTTTTAGCTTTAAAATTCGACTCCCAACCCAAACAGCCACTTGCTACAAAAGCAGCCGCTAATGGCGCAGTAATAGCACTTGTTATTCCCGCAGCAAATAAACCAATGGAAAGAAAATACTTTGCATTTACACCAAATAGAGGCTCTAAACCTTTTGCCAAATCTGCTGCATTAGAAATATCTTGTGACGGAATAGCAGATGCAGAAATTATAATACACATGGATACGACACCTCCTAAAACTATAGCGATAATAGTATCCTTTCTTGCAAAACCCAAATCGTTTTTGTCTTTCCATTTCGTTTTCGCTAACGACGCGTGTAAGAATAAATTATAAGGCACCACTGTCGTTCCTATTAAACCAATTATGGTTAAAATACTGCCTTCAGGAAATTTCGGAACTACTATATTTTTCGCAATATCTAATAGATTAGGCTTTGTGATAATCGCTGTAGTTAAAAATGCTAAACTCATCAGTATCACTAAAAAGACTAATGCTTTCTCTAATATTTTATAGCTCCCTATGTACAACAATACAAAAGCTAAAAACCCAATTAACAGACTCATTATATTTAGATTAAAGCTTCCCACCTCAAGTATTGGATTACCTAATAGTGTTTGCATTCCTAATGCGCCTCCGCTAATGTTTCCAGCTTCGTAAGCTGCATTTCCGATAACAATAGCACTTAATATTAAAACAATAGCAAAACCTCTTACAATTGGATGCTTTATTTCAGATCTTATGATTTCTGACAATCCTTTTTGAGAAACAACACCCAAACGCGCTGCCATTTCCTGAAGTACTAGGGTAGCCAAAATGGACAATACCATTGCCCAAAGCAAAGCATAACCAAAATTAACACCAGCAAGTGTGCATAAGGTCACTGTGCCTGGCCCAATAAAAGCAGCGGCCACTAAAGGTCCTGGACCGATATTATTGAAAAACTTCTTCATTAATTGTTTATCGAATTCAGTGCATAAATCGCAAAACTACCCAACCAATGCCCACCTTCGTAACTATCGCCCACAATACTTGGCAACGAATAGTTAATATGCCGATTTGCTATGTTCTTAAGGTGCGTATATTCTGGTAAGTCTTTGGCTATATAATTTAAACTCCATGCTCTCGAAAAGTTGACACCATCGAGATGCACCAACTTTCCATCTGTTCTATCTGAAACTTCACCAACGGCCAATTCAAACGTTTTTTCCTTTAATTGTGGTAAGAAATTCTGAAACCAAAGCTTAAATTCATCATTTGACAAGACCCGTTTCATTAAAGCAGCCTCTTCTAAACATGGTGATAAAAAATCAAATCCACTCGGCTCCCATGCCAATGGACAAGCTTTATCATTCGCGTAAAAGTCTTTCGCTCTATTTTCTATTAGAGTTTTTAGTTCTGAGTGATTTACAGCAACCGCGTAATCATAAGCGAAGCTTAAACCAAAAGCCGTATTTGGATGCTCACCTGCTCTAATTGGATAATTAAGTTTTGGTAAAAACTCTAAGTATTTAGCAACAATTACATCTGTTAAGGGCTGTAGATTGTCTTCTAACTCTCTAGCCAAGGGATTTCGCCAAGTATGTAATTCTTCTGCGAACTTCAATAACCAAGCCCAACCATAGGTGCGTTCGAAGGATTTGTTGTGCTGACCCTCAAAATACAAGAGCTCTTGTTTTATATTTTCTTTTGAAATATTCTGAATCAATTTTTG
Source organism: Flavobacteriaceae bacterium (assembly GCA_034112185.1). Lineage (GTDB taxonomy): Bacteria > Bacteroidota > Bacteroidia > Flavobacteriales > Flavobacteriaceae > Winogradskyella. Next base: position 4,637 of record JAWUVW010000042.1, read on the forward strand.
TTGCATCTCATCCTTATTCTCTAAATCCGGAAACTGTTTTAACAACGACACCAAACTCCAATGCCCATGAACAGAAGAATGCCAATCGAAACAGCCGTAAAACGCTGGATGCAACTCTTTAGGCGATTTTAAATCTGAAGCACCTCCAATGGTTTGATTTAACTTATTTGGATATTCCGTATCCATACAATGCAAAGGTAATTGCGCAAGACGGTTAGCTTCTTTTAAGTTTAGCGTTGGTTTTTCCAAGATCTCAATCGGATTGATTTCTTTAAGGGTAATCTCTTTTTCTACGGAATTATTGCAACTGAAAAAGATAATTAATATCAGGAAAATAGAATAGTGTTTCGCCATAAAAGTATGTCTACTAGTTAAGATAAATTTTATAAACCATGAGCATTATATTGCACTTTCAAAATCAACAATAAATCGTCATACATTTTGTAAGCTACCGAAAATTCTTAAGAAAAATTCTAAATTTTTAAAAGTAGATAGTTTAAAAGCTTCATTCAGTACAAAATTAAAATCATTACAGCACTTTAAACATTGAATTTAAGCACTTTAAATACTTAATATAAAAAGCTGAGCCTTTATTGAGAAATGAAATTATATTCGTTATTTTAGCTCTTGGAACACTAGATGAATTAGTGGAGATTGGTATGAAAACAGTAATGATTTTAGGTGGCACCAAAGGTGTTGGAAAAGAGATTCTTAAGTCCTGCTTAAAAAAAGGATATAATGTGTCTTTTAGTGGTAGAAATAGCAATGAAGGCACTGCGCTTATCCAATCTTTACAATCAGAAAATCAACTCTACTTTCACGAAATTGATCTTAATAGCATTAAGGGAATTGAAAATTTTTATCTTCAAACGATAAATAAATTTGGACAAATAGATGCTTTAATATTATATGCCGGAATAACTCCCGTAGCATCCATAATTGATACTGAAGAAGATCTTTACGATAGTGTTTTTAATGTTAACCTTAAAGCACCATTTTTCTTATTAAAACACGTTTTAAAATCAATGGTAGCATCTCAATCTGGCTCTATAGTGTTTTTTGGATCTGCACATATGGACTATGGTCAAATTGACAGGGCTGCCTATGCTCTAACAAAAAGTACGCTTTATACCTTATCAAACCACATTGCACATCATTATGCGAAATACGGTGTTAGATCAAATTATGTGGTTATGGGCTGGACAAATACAGAAGGTGAACTAAAATTGAGAAACCAAGAAGGTATGAGTGAAGAAACCTTGCAAAGTAAAGCTTCTAAAAGCATACCCATGGGTCGCATGCTCAATAGTTATGACCCCGTACCAGCCGTGATGCATTTTATTTCAGATGACTCTGCAATGACCACTGGCTCTATTATGAGAATCACTGGGGGAGAATATATTTAATTAAAATTATGACACCATCATTAGTTTTTCATTCTAACGCCGAGCTTTTAGAAGGTCCAGTTTTCGATATAGCCCACAATCTGCTTTACTTTGTATCTATTTTAGACGGTCTTGTGTATTGTTACAATCCTGAAACCAAAGAAATACTCAGTATAAAACTAGATTCCCCTGTTGGTTGTGTGTTTTTACTTGAAAAGAAAAAAATCTTAGCGGCTTCAAAAAATGGATTTTTCGAAATTGATTTTAATAAAATAGATACGGAATTTGTATTTCAAATTGAAATAGATAATTTCGTCAGATATAATGATGGAATCAAAGATCCTAATGGAAGATTTATCATCGGAACAATGGGATTTCCAGAGGTTAAAGAAAAAATAGGAAACGTCTTTTCGTATCACAAAGGAATATCCAAAGTTATTATTGAGAACACTACAATTTCTAATGGATTAGCTTTTTCGAAAGACCATAGATTTCTATATTTTATTGATACACCAACAAAAAAGGTGGCCAAGTATTTTTATGATCTAGAAAGTGGTGAGGTGAAATTTGATGCTTACGTCATAGAGCTTAAAGACAGCGGAAGTCCTGACGGCATGTGCATCGATAAAGATGGTATGCTATGGATTGCTGAATGGGGAGGTTCATGTGTTTCTCAATGGAATCCTTTAGATGGCCAATTAATACAAAAATTAAAATTACCATGTGTTAACGTCACATCTTGTTGTTTTGATACCCATTCAAATTTATACGTGACCACCGCCAAATCTGAAGCTAAAAAAGATATTTACGGAGGAGGCTTATATTACTTTGAATTAAATAAAATGTAAATCTATGAGTACCGTAGAAATTAGTGTAATTGTTCCTATTTTTCGAATAGAAAAATATTTACCTACTTGTATTGAAAGTCTTTTAAACCAATCTTTTCAAGACTTTGAGTTGCTTTTGGTAAATGATGGCAGCCCTGACAATTGTGCAAGAATTTGTGATGATTATGCAAAAACAGACGCAAGAGTAAGAGTTGTTCATAAAAAAAACGGAGGCTTATTAAGTGCCAGAAAAGCTGGATTAACAGAAGCTCAAGGCAAATATATTTCGTTTGTTGATGGTGATGACTGGGTAGATAAGTACTATCTAGATATCATGTATAAACTTGCTGAAGCCAATAATTCTGATCTCGTTATGACAGGCCACTTTAGGGAATTTGACGGAAAAATTGAAACTGTAAAACCAAAATCAACAGGCGTTTATGATAAGAAAGAAATAGCATCTTCGATAATTCCTAATGCTATTTATAACGGTAAGTTTTGTGAGCACGGCATATCGACTTATGTTTGGAACAAGCTTTTTAAAAGAGAATTACTGAAAGAAGTTCTTTTTGATGTTCCTAATGATATTGTTATGGGAGAAGATGCGGCTATAACCTATTCTTATTTATCGATTTCAAAAAGCCTAGTTATTAGTGAAATTCCACTTTATTATTACAGACAAAGGCACGATTCTATTGTTAAATCTATTGAAAACCCCAAAACGGAATACTATAGATTAGGATTGTTAATGAATTTTTTAAAAATAAAATTGAGTAACAACCTCAACGAAGAAATATTAAATAAACAGATTACCCTTTATTTGTATTCACAAATTTTGGTGCGATCGGGCGGTCTCATTCAAAATACGTCAGAAAATCTCTTTTTCAATCCTTTTTTAAACGTAAAACGCAACGCAAAAGTAGTAGTATATAGTTCGGGTTCCTTTGGTCAGCATATTTTAACTACCAATCTCAAAACTCAATTTTTTGAAATAATGCAATGGATAGACGTTGATTATCATCATTTAACCATCGGAAATAACTCTGTACAACCTATCAGTTCCATAAAAAATACGGAATTTGATAATTTGATAATAGCGACAATTAACCCTTCTACTTTTGAATCCATAAAAATGGAATTGGGGTTGATGGGCATAGATGAAAATAAAATAATTCAAATTGATACAGATTTAAATAAAATAGATAAACTATTAATTGATTTAGGATTCAATGAAAATTTTCTATTTCAAAACAATTAAATTTTAATAAAAACTCCATAGTTAAAATCTTAAATAAAAATAAGATTTACAACTTTACGGAATTATAACAAATTAATAACGAATTCAAATCATGTCGAAAAAACTTATTATTCTAGGCGGAAATCCTGAGACTGCCATTTTAGTAAATATTGCAATGTCTATGGGCATATACACTATTGTTATAGATATGGGTAAAGATTCCCCTGCTAAGCGCAATGCAGATAAGAGTTATGACCTAGACGTTTTTGAGGTTGATAAAGTCGTTCAGATAGCAATAGATAATAATGTTGACGGCGTGTTGGTCGGCGTCGCAGATATTTTAGTAAAACCCTATAAGGCTATTTGTGATAAACTGAACCTGCCATGTTACGCAACTGAAAAAGCCGTTGAAGCTTTTTGTAGTAAAGACGGATTCAAGAGATATTGTATAAAACACAATATTCAAGATATTCCTGGCATATACATTAATGATATACGTAATATCGACAATCAACAAGATCTCACATTTCCGGTTATGATAAAACCAGTTGATAATGGTGGCGGTGTCGGGATGAAGATTTGTCGTGACAAAACTGATTACAAAGACTCCGTTAAAACAGCTCTGAAATTTTCAAAAAAAGGGGTTGTTTTAGTTGAAAGATATATGGATTGCGATGATATGGCAGCCTATTACACCTTTAAAGATGGTGTAGCTCACCTTTCGGCAATATCCGATAGATTTACAACTAAGAAACAAGGCGACTCAAGTCCTGTATGCATCGGAGCCATATTTCCTTCTAAATATACTGATCTGTTTGTTAAAAATGTTCATCCTCAGTTATGTAAACTTTTTGAAGATATAGAGGTTCAAAGTGGTATTCTAAATATTCAATTTTTTGTTGAAGACAATGAATTCTATGCCTATGACCCTGGATTTAGATTACAGGGTGAAGCGCCTCATATCCCTATAGCACATATAAATGAATTTGATCATAGAGAAATGCTCATCAATTTTGCATTGACAGGTGTTTTTGGAGAAGCAGATTTTTCAATTAAAAATGATTACAATTTCAAAGGAAAAAAGGCCTGTACAATTTGGGTTCTTTTAAAGGCAGGGAAAATTGATTTAGTTGAAGGTTTGGACCAAATAAAATCTGATAAAAATGTCATTTTTGTTTTAGATCGCTTTAAAACTGGTGATGTTGTTGATTCTGATATGTTAGGAACTGAAAAACAAGTTTTTGCCAGAATTTATCTAGTTGCTGAAACTATTATAGACATTAACAATAAAATAAGCGAATTTAAGGATCTATTAAAAATAGTTGATTCTAAAGAGCAAGACATGATTTTAGAATGGATGGAACCCCTGTTTTGCCCCCTATAAAATAAGAGTAATCTTTTAAATTTCGATTATTAATTAAGCCGTTAATTTTTTCATCATAATTAGATATTTATCTGCATTCCATTTTTCTATTGGAGTAATCCGTGCTAACAGGCCGTGAAGCATTCTATTATTATAAAATTTCACGTAACGCTTTAGTATCTGTTCTATTTCGACAAAGTATTTATAATCAAACCCTGTAAAGACTTCTTTTTTTAATATTCCGTGATATGCTTCTATGTGTGCATTTTCCTCTGGTGTTGCAATGTGTGTGAACTCTTGTTGCACTCCAATTAAACCTAAGTATTCACGCACTTTTCTAGCTATAAATTGGCTGCCATTATCGCTTCTAATGACCACGCTATTAGGATAATTATAATCTTCAAAGAGTATAGATAGTAGTACTATAACTTGATCTTGTTTAATACTAAAAGAGAAATAATCCTTTAATATTCTACGTGTGTGAACGTCAATAACAGAGCGTAAATAAGCGTTTTACCTACACCAGGTATCCAAACCATCTTTATATCCATATCTAAGCATTCTAAAGGTCTAGAAGTATAAACTTAAGAAATTTACGTCCAGAACCCTTGGATTCAATGTTGTCAAGCTTTAATAAACCTTCTTCTTTCATAATCCTATATAGCTTTTTATGGTTGATAGTGTAACCATCTCTAGTCAAATAGCTGGTCATTAATTGGTATCCACAATCTATAAATTAGTGCTTAAAACCTCTCTTACAGCCACTATTACGGTATCTTGTGACACGAAGCCTTCAGTGTTATGAAAGGTGTGTGTAGATGGTTTGTTTCCCTTTTTTCCCTCACCAGGAACTCTGTAATAGCTACTCAATACAATACCAACCCTCTTTATAACCTTAGTCTTAGTGCACTTATGCTTTTTACAAGTAGCATCCACTAAATCTTTCTTGGATCTGATGTCCCAAACTTTTTTTTTAACAGCTCTCGTTGCACCTCGAGTTCGATTTCTCTATCACTAAGTAGCTTTCGCAATACACGATTTTCTTCCTCTGCTTCTTTAAGCTCTTTACTTTTTG
>JAWUVW010000043.1:0-71529 GCA_034112185.1 Flavobacteriaceae bacterium
TTCAATCTCTTTTTGAAGTCCTTTAATTCTGGATATTTCGTCTTTTGTTTCCACTTTTACTCTGGTGTTCATTAAGTCTTTACGATTGTACTTTTTAATCCATACATTTACTGTTGTCGGTGCAATGGAATAGAGTTTACACAGTTCGCTCTTTGTGTGTTTACCGATTGTAAGTTCGGCTAAAATTTTTAATTTAAAAGGTTCACTGTAACGTCTAATTACTTTGTCATTTCTATACACAATGTTTAAAATTATGTAGCCTTTATTCAGGACGGGTCAGCATTTTCGCTAACGGTTTCGTATATGAAAAGTAGCAGGTTCATGTGTGCCATTTTTCAGTTTATAAACAAAATAGCAGAAAGAACCAAACCTTTGGTTTAGCTCCTAACTGCTATTTTTTATATACCGTGTTAGCAAAAGTGTTTTCTTCCGTTATGGCAAATCATTCGCATTGTCAAAATCATCTTGTGTTATGACAAATTCAAAAGTATTGTTCCCTAAATCATTAAAATATATGCCATCTAAAGGGGTTCTATTGTCTGAAAAACAAAATTGATTAAAATCTTCACCTGAATCTGCATTCCTAAATCCGCATATAAAGCCTTTATTGTTGTCAAATCTGATTACTAAAGAATCTATACCGCAAGACAACCCTCTAAATGTTGAAGCACTGATAACACAGTTTGAACTTGAACTATTTACATTAATTGTTTCATCAAAAACCACATCGTTTGGAAATCTGATGCCCCTTACACTTATATTAGAGGTGGTGGTATTTCTAATATTTGAAGTATATGTTTGTAAATCTTCTTCCCCAGTACAGCTAAACACTAAAAAACCAATAATTAATACTAATATCTTTTTCATAACTATATTTTAATTACAAGGTGAGTCTAAACCAAAATTTCTAACCCAGTGTACATACTCAAACAAATTATTAAGTTCTGCAGTAGTAACGCCAATAGGTCTGTTGTTGTTGAGTCTATTTTGCCAACAAGTAATATCTCTGCAATTATCTATCGCAGATTGAATTTGATTAAGAGTATAACCGTCTACTTCATCAAAAGGTATTCTACCTCCTGTGCCATTAGAATTTGGAAACTGATTAAAATCATCGATTAAATCCTCTACAATTGGGGTGTATTCATTCATTTCCCACGCCCTATCACGTTGTCTACGTGAATTCCATCTCTCGTCGTCATTTTGTTGGGTTGAAACATAATTGTTATTTGTTAGAGCATCATATCTGTCGTTGGTAACAATGGTTTCTACACCTTCTGCCCAACTTTCGGTTAGTACTGCTCTATTACAACTGCCACTATGAAATATGGAAAACATTCCTGCATCCATTCTTTGATGTCCTGCGTGAGTGAGTTCGTGAACTGTTGTAGCATAAATACCATCACTCCATCTGTATTGGCAATTTCCACTTCGCCTTGTTACTCTTAACCTTGATATTGGAAGTAAGGTTAATACTGCTGGTCTATGTTGGGAACTTGCACATCGAGTATAAGTAGCATTTATATTCATCCTGTCTTTTGGCATACTCAAACCATATTGTGGTGCTATTCGAGTATAATAATCAAAGGCGGCATTTTGTACATAACCATAAAATTGTCTTCTACCATAAGTATAGTGTCTTCTCCAAGCTTGACGTTTATGTGTTCTATGTCCTCTATCTCTTGCATTCCAAAACCAAGAACTTGCTTTTACGGTAAAGCGTCTAATGTTGCCACTTCGTCTGTTTTTGAAATATAAAGCATATTTTACCCTTTTAGTTCGTGTTCTTGATGTTTGAAAATAACCATCTCTATTAGTGTGCGCTTTTCTAATGACCAAAAAGCCCCATTTCCTCACACGAACTCGGGCTCCCATAACTCCAACACTTTGATTTATGGCATCTTCTTGTACTGTTATTGTTCCACTTGGTGTCCATTTCCTACGTCTAAAAAACTTTGCCTGTTCTTCGTAGTCGTCCTCATTGAAATTAATAACCAATTCGTTTAAATTCAGCCCACGATTTTGAGCCTCTTGCCAAGTGAGTTGTTCTTCTTGTCCTTGAGCGTTAGTAAATAGGTATAGTAGTTCTTCTTTTTCTTCTTCTAAATTATAAGTCTGTTTTAAAGCTTCTGTATTGAGGTCGTGGAAAAAGTCAACTTCTTGTAGTTCTATTTCAGGTGCATCATCAGGAATTAAATCCTCTTTTGTAAAATGCAGATTTGCTATATTTTCATATGGTACATCACTCGTTAATTGGTAATCAACAGGCACTACCGAATAATAATAAGTGAAATCAGTTCCCGAATAATCAGGGTCTTGGTATTTATCTCCATCGGTTTCAATGTCATATTCAAATGGTATGTCGGAAACAGCCAAGATAGTATCGTTTGCAATTCGTTAATATTGTAGACTATCTTGTGGGCTGAATTTAATATAATAATGAGTTGTATTAATTTGATAATTTCCACTTGTAAATCTGGCAGAATTTGAATTCTTTGCTTGAAAACGAATATCTTTAGGATGTTGTGAAGCTGTTGGGTTGTTTAAAATTGCCTCATAAGCCTTTTGCATATTTTCTACTTTAAAAGGAATATCCTTTTTAGTGCCAAGGACTGCAAATTCGTTGTCCTCAATTTCAGTTTGCTGTGCTTGTTCAAAATCAAGTGGTTCATCTTGACACGAATAAATTGTAATGGCTAATAATGAAAATAAAATTAACCGAAAGCTGTTTTTGTGTTTCATTCTTTTTGTTTTTAAAGTTAATAATTTTTACGTTTTGTTGTTCAACATTTTTGCTAACAATTGTCTAAAAACATTGTGTTTAGCCCCTCTATATTGACACAAAAAGTGTGTTTATCCTGCCAATATTGAGAATAAACACCATTGTGTTGATCTGTTTTTATATCAGTCTTTCAAAACTAGAAAAAATAAGTAATCCATACGATACGTAGTTTTACGTATTTTTCAGTAAAAATAAGCTGGTTTTTATAGTCATAAATACGGTTTTCCGTAATGGAGTAAAAAAATCTAATTGGTGATATGAGAATTTGAGACGTATTAAGTGGTTAGTTCGAGTGTTTCGAGTGTGCGAGAAACCTATCGAGAATCAATTTCAATAAAAGAGCTTCTCCAGGCATTGCGACAAAACAGTCGGAACAGGCTGAGTTACGGGGTGCTTTGTTGTTTGTGCTTTCAAAATCAATGCCTGAGGTAAGAAAATGTACGCCTTCAGGAGTTAGATATTCAAATTTCTTAGCTTTAAACCCAATATTACCTGCAATACAAAGCACGTTTACCCCTTTTTCTCTAATTGCCACTAATTTTGGATCAATCTCTGAATTGAAATTATTTGGGTTTAAACACTAGGAACAATCACCTATATGTGCCTTGGATTCAGATGAGACTTGATTTTCTAATTGCACGTTATTATGCGTACAAATTAATTTAGGGTGTAAAAAAACCAAGTGACGCGATGCGTTGATCGTATCTAAAACTCGGAATAAAAAGTCTTTTTGAGCACCTTCTATTTACTTTAAACGTTCTTGAGTATCTAGAACAATAAAGGTGATATTATTCTCACTCATTGCATAATATGGAGGTCTTTTCGTAAAGCGTTTAATGTGATCTACATTGGTGTAATTGTGATTAGCTAGAGCCCATAGCGTATTTGTTTCTCCTCTATAAAAGATATAATCTGCATGCTTCATAGTGTTATAATTTGCGGATATTGAGATTACTAGGTCTTCACTAGGCCACAACACACCCTATGTAGTGAAATCAATTCGTTCTACTACACTATCCATAGCAGGGTTTGAACTGGTTCTTGTATGCGAAAGATGCAGATAATGATAGAGTACTAGAGGCTGTTCTGAAGAGATATTGCTGCGACAGGAAAAGCAGCGTGTTCACCCTAAAAGTAATAAAGTAAATAGTGCTTTTCTATACCTGTTTATATAATTTGAGCTTATGTCTAGTGGCTATAGAAGCGTTTCAATGTTCTATAAGTAAGGGTGCTGAGAGGTGTTTAACATTATAGAACGAAGCGAGCTCAAAGTTGTTACAAATTAAAATTTTCATAAAATCATTTGCACAGCGTTAAAATGTAAAGTATATTTGTCATATAGTAAAGATATTTTTACTTAATATAAAATATACTTGTCAATTATGAACACAGAAAAAATTATGAATAGTGAGCGTAAGCAGTTTCAAAAACTGATAAATTTTAGGCTATCACAGCGCTTTATGTCCATTGGGATCGCTATTGTGTTATTAGCTATAGTAATGATGTTTGTGCGTGCCTTTGCTATGGAAGGCGATACGCAATGGCTAAAACTGATACTGCAAAAAATAATGTTAATAGGTATGCTAGTTATGTCTTTATCTAAGGATAAAATAGAGGATGAGATGACGATTACTTTAAGAGCGCAATCTTATGCTATTGCTTTTATAGTGGGCGTTCTATATGCCTTAATAATGCCTTATGTAGAGTTTGGTGTATCTAATGCAGTCCATTCTGGTGGTGAAGCATTTAAGGATTTAGGTGATTTTCAGATATTGTTATTTATGCTCATGATACAGCTCATGTTTTATCATAACTTAAAACGTTACAGGTAATGGAAAACACAATAAAAGTAGAACGTGCCATTTTAAGCTTAACGCAAGATGATTTGGCTAAGAAAATAGGTGTGTCTCGCCAAACCATAAATTCTATAGAAGCCAATCGCTACGTGCCTTCCACAGTTTTGGCATTAAAGCTTTCAGGCGTGTTTGGTAAACCTGTCAATAATTTCTTTAAATTAGTTAAAAATGATTAGTGTAGTAATGGTGGTTTTGAAATTAATCCGTCTCTATGTGATGCCATTTTTTTAAAGTAACGCTATACTAGTAGATGTAAGGTGTTACAGTATTGAGTTAGTTAATTAAAAAGCCACGAAAGACGCGAGTTATTCATGGTTTTTGTTTCAACAATTCAATTAGGTCTTTCATACCTTCTGTCGCGGATTTTTCAATGACAGTCGCTTTACCTTCATTACTAATCGCTGGTTTTGGATCGATATAAAAAATAGTAGTATCTGGTTGTACATAATCAATTAAGCTCGCTGCAGGATAGACTTGCATACTCGTACCTATTATGATAAGAATATCTGCCGCATAGCAGATTTTAACAGCAGTATCAATCTCTGGGACAGCTTCTCCAAACCAAACAATATGTGGGCGTAATTGATGGCCTTTGTCGCAGGTATCTCCCATATTAATATCGTCCTTCCAAACTTTGATATCATTAGGGTTTCCGGTACTTTTTATTTTTAGTAATTCACCATGTAGATGCACAACATCGGTACTCCCAGCGCGTTCGTGTAAATCATCAACATTTTGTGTAATTATGGTGACTTTATAATCGCTTTCTAAAACTGCTAAATCAATGTGTGCTTGGTTGGGTTTTACGACTTTTAACTGTCTACGCCTTTGATTGTAGAAATCTAAAACCAATTCGGGATTTCGTCGAAAGCCTTCTGGTGATGCCACTTCCATAACATCATGCCCTTCCCAAAGTCCATCAGAATCTCTAAAGGTATTAATGCCACTTTCTGCACTTACACCAGCTCCAGTTAATACGACGATGTGTTTTTTCATGTGTTTATATTTATTGTTTTTCAATGGTCACATGCTGTTCGCTATTAATCATTCCCTCGGGTGATAAAATTTCGAACATGCTCGTTTCATAATCTAAAAATAATCAATTTTGCCATCCTAATGTAAATCTTTAAAAATAGAACAGGCTTTTATTGAACTTATTTTAGTTGCGTAATTCACACTATTTAAACAGATTCATGCATTAGAAAATCTATTATAGCTTCCGCTACTTCAAAATATAGCGCTACGCTACATTTTTAAGTTTAACCATAGCGATGCTAGGCTAAAAATTAGAAAACGCCATATTTTATCGAATCTGAAAGCTTCATCACGAAGTTCTAATACATAAAGCGGGTTTAAAAGCGTATGTCGCAATATCAATCCTACGTTGCGAGCCAAAATGGATACTGAATACTGCTACTGAAAACTGAGACTGAATACTGGGACTAAATTCTAAAACTCCTCTCTAAAGAAAATGGCATTCATCAATAACTTATTTGTTCCGTACCAAAAAGCTCTAAAATTAGTATTATCGGTAAATGCAACAATAGTTCCGCTACCAATTTTTCCAATTTTTAAAGGAACAGTACTGCTGAGACTATCCAGGTTTTGCTGAGAAACATAACCACTTAATAAGGGATCTTTAGTGTATTTTATTGGGTTGTTATAACTGTTTGTATCCGCCTTGATAAATAGGGTCGAATTTCTAAATAGCGCAAGTTTATCATTTTTGTAACCAAAATTAATAGGGTGGGAGCGATCGAGTTGGGTTTCAAAAATGGCTCCACCAATAACTTGTGCTCCTTTAAAATTTCCTTTGTCTTCGAAACTTATATTTTTAGCCGTAAGTTTCTTTTTCTTAAAATCAATTTTCATTAATTTTTTAGAATTCAACCAACGAAGTGTGTTTTTATAAGCTACTAAAGTGCCTCCATTTTGAATCCAAGTTTTTAGCTTTTTGGTATTGCTTTCATTTAAGGCAGACGAAGAATTCACCATTATAATCGTATTATAACGACCTAAGTCGGCTTTATCAAATCGTTTTGTATCGAGCTTTGTCGCAATAATATCATAACGCGTATCTAATAGGTGCCATATTTCACCAGCGTCGTAAGAGGTTATGCCGTCGCCAACTAAAAGTGCGATTTTTGGGAGTTCTAAGCTTTTAAAATTACTACTGCCAAGATCAATGCCGTCATTTAATCCCGTTGAAACAGCATCCATTTTTATATGACTCTCTTGTGCAAGCTTATTTAAAAACGTGAATAGTTTAGAGCTGGTCATATCTTGATTTCGTGCAGGAATCATAATCGTTCCGTAATCGTAAGATTTGCCATTCGTCTTAAAGGATTTCATACTCACTTTAGCTCTTAGACCTTTCTTTAAAACCTGATTCAATAGTTTTGGCGAATAATATTCATTCCATTCAAATACATAAGCATAGTCGCTTTTAGAACTCACCCCTCCGTTTAAATGTTGTAAATTTTCAATCGGATTACCAGCATTTTTAGTGGTTGTTTCGGTATAATCTAAATTAAATGCTAAAGGAAACGTCCAGGCAGAAATATCGTAAAACAAACTGTCTTGAAAGCTGGTTCGTTTTTCGAACATCGCATTTATTAATCGGGTGTTCTTTTGGTTTCTGGGAACAATGTAACTGTAGCCTTTCTTATAATTTTTTCCGTCCTCAGAAAAGTCAGATTTAATAGCGTGAAAAGTAATTTTATGACGCTTTAATATTTCGGCTAAATGATAGGTTTTTGCAGCATCCTTTTCGTCACCAAAGACAATAGCCTTAGTCCCTTCTTCAGAGGCTTCCTTGCGTGCGTTTTTAAAGAAATTATGTTGATATTCTAAAATTTCTTTTCGCATGCCATTTGCCGCTTCAAGTGTTGACAAGGCCGCTGTAAACTGGTTTTTTATGGTAAATGGAAACGTTAAAATTCCATTATCACTTTCTTGAATATGACCACGTGAACTCGCTTGTTCAAATAAAATTCCTATACTACCATTAATATCTGGGAAGGTAGAGCCCTTGCCATAATAGAAATCATCAAAATTTTCTTCAGAATAGTATAAAGATCCTATTTTATCAAAAGCTTTAGCATGGTATGTCGCGATACCTTTTGTTAATTCTTGATTTAATTTAGGAGTTAATGGATGTGTTCTAGATGGAATACCAGGTTGAAAAAAGAAACTACTATTGGTTCCCATTTCGTGATGATCTGTTAATATATTTGGCATCCAACTATGGAAGGTTTTTATACGCGCTCGAGATTCTGGAAGCTGCACAGGTAACCAGTCTCTATTCATATCAAACCAATAATGGTTGGTGCGCGCGCCTGGCCATACTTCGCTATATTCTCTATCGTTTGGATCAGGGTTAAGATTTATGTTTCTATTGGTATTCGCCCAGTAAGCAAAACGTTGCAAACCATCTGGATTATAGGAAGGGTCAAACAGAATGATCGTGTTTTTTAATAAATTGTCGATTTTCGAGTCTTCTGCAGCCGCTAAATAATACGCCGCTAACAATGCTGCATTAGAGCCACTTGGTTCATTCCCATGAATTGAAAATCCTTGGTAAACTACAATTGGTCTATTTTCTGAATTAGTAGTATTGGTATCAGTGGCTTCATTATGTGCAATTTGAATCGCCTCTATATTTTGATGGTTTTCGGGTGCTGTTATCGTTAACAATAACAAAGGTCTATCTTCAAAAGTTTTGCCTCTGTCTTCAATAGTAACGCGATTAGACGCATTGGCTAACGCATACATGTATTGTACTAATTTATCGTGTGTAATATGCCACTCACCAACGTCATGACCAATAATACTCTGAGGCGTCGGAATACTTGGATTGTACGCAACATCTTGAGGTAAATAGTAAGATAACTGGGTTTGGGATTGGGAGAATAGAGTCGTGGTTGCTAAAAAAAGGAGTAGTGCAATACGTTGCATAAGTATAGTGATTGGTTAAAGTCTAAAAGTAAAAAAACCGTTACGAAGTGTAACGGTTTTTATTAGAATTTAACAAAAGTTCATATTAAATATCATCGAAACTGATATCTGTAAAACTATCTGTGCTTTTAGTGTCTTCTGGTGTCTTTGCTTCTTGAGCGATAAAATCGTCTTCGCGCTTAAAGTCTTTTTGGTGACGTTCGCTAATCACTTCTTCACCTTTTTCGTTAATGATGTAATCTGTCATTTCGGCTAAAATCTCCTTAAACTCGGTAAAGTCTTCTTTGTAAAGGTAGATTTTATGTTTTTTGTAGTGAAAAGAACCATCGTCATTGGTGAATTTTTTACTTTCAGTAATGGTTAAATAATAATCACCTGCTTTAGTAGCTCTAACATCAAAGAAATAGGTTCGTCTTCCAGCACGTAGTACTTTAGAATATATTTCTTCTTTGTCCATCATTTCATAATCACTCATAACTCAACTTATTTTTATTTCAATCCAAAAATCTAAAAAAAAAGAATAGTAACCAACAATTTATTACATTTCTTTTTCAGAGAGCTGTTTGGTGTATAATTCTTTGTAGTAGCCTTCCGAATTGATAAGGCTTTCGTGGCTTCCGGTCTCAATTATCTTACCATCATCTAAAACAATAATTTGATCCGCGTTTTTTGCTGAAGACACACGATGACTAACAATAATAGTTGTTTTTCCTTTGGTAAGCTTCACTAGATTTTTAAGGATTTTCTCTTCTGTTTCTGTATCAACTGCTGATAAGCAATCATCAAATAATAAAATATCTGGTTTTTTAATGATGGCTCTCGCAATAGAAACACGTTGTTTTTGGCCACCAGAAAGAGTTATGCCACGTTCACCTAAAATAGTATCATAGCCTTTATTAAAGCCAATTATGTTTTTATGAACCTGTGCGTTTTTAGCCGCTTCAATAACGTCGTGGTCAGTAGCATCTTCTTTACCAAATTTAATGTTGTTTTGAATAGAATCTGAGAATAAAAACGCATCCTGTGGCACATAACCGATACTTTTTCTTAGACTATATAAATTCAAATCTGAAATGATGGTATCATCAATTAATACCGTTCCATTATCAATATCATAAAGACGACCAATGAGATCTAAAATAGTAGATTTTCCTGAACCTGTTTTGCCTAGAATGGCTAAAGTTTTACCTGATTTAATCGTAAAGCTGACATTTTTTAAAGCTTCAATATTAGTGTCTGGATAAACAAAAGACACGTTTTTAAATTCAATATCGCCTTTAATAGGAGTTAAATCCGTAGCTGTATTTTTAATATCGGGTTCGGTCTTTAAAAATTCATTGATACGTTCTTGGGAAGCCTCAGCTTGCTGCACCAAAGAGGTTACCCAACCTACAGTAGCAACTGGCCAAGTCAACATATTAACATAGATAATAAATTCTGCAATGGTTCCAATCTTTTCAATTTCACCACTCATGTATTGCATACCTCCAATATAAATAACAATGATATTACTGATGCCTATTAATAAAATCATTAGAGGGAAAAATAAGGCTTGTACTTTGGTGAGGTTAATTTGTTTTTGTCGGTTTTCGTTAGAAAGATCTTCAAACCCTGTATTGGTTCTAGGTTCAATACCGTAAGATTTTATAACTGAAACGCCACTAAATGTTTCCTGTGAATATGTAGAAAGTGTCGATAAGGATTGCTGCACAATGGTACTGCGTTTGTTAATCATGCGACTCAAGTTATATATTGCAACAGAAAGGAAGGGTAGCGGTAATAAGGTATATAAGGTCAATTTAGGTGATGCACTGGTCATATAGATTAAGGCGACGGCAAATAGGGTAATGGTGTTAATGGTATACATTAATGCTGGACCGACATACATGCGTACTTTACCAACATCTTCACTAATACGATTCATTAAATCGCCAGTTCTGTTAGACTTGTAAAAGTTTAGGGATAAAACTTGATAATGCTGATAGATTTCGTTTTTAAGATCATATTCAATAAAACGCGATACATTAATAATAGTTTGTCGCATTAAAAAAGTGAATAAACCAGCGAACACAGCAGCTCCAACTAAATAGAGGATGTTAATCATCAACTCACTTCTAAAGACGTCTTCAGTAATAGTTCCATCCAAACGATCCGATACCACATTGATTGACGCACCAACAAGTCTCGGTGTGAATAATGCAAATATTTTAGCTATAATGGTAATGATTACACCAACGATTAAGCGGTATCTATATTTGTAAAAGTATTTATTGAGATGTTTTAATGCTTTCATGTGTTAATATTTATTGCTTTTTAAAGGACACATGCTGTTCGCTATTAATCATTCCTTTGGGTGATAAAATTTTGAATATGCTCGGCTCATGTTGTGGTTGGTAGGTCAAAAGTATTACGATTATCGTATTTTGTAGTTAATATTTTGCTAATCCTCCATTAATAATTTATTTTTGCGCGCTGTTTTAAGATATCTTCAAACAGCCTAAATCTTAAGTTATATGACTTCTGAAATTATAAGTTCAAAAGAACTAAAAAAAATGGATCCAGTTTTTGGTCAACATTCTTTTGATGATCACGAACAAATCGTTTTTTGCAATGACAAAGATACTGGTTTAAAAGCTATTATTGGTATTCATAATACAGTTTTAGGGCCAGCACTTGGTGGCACTAGAATGTGGAATTACGCAAACGAATGGGAGGCCCTAAATGACGTTTTACGTTTGTCTCGTGGTATGACTTTTAAGTCTGCCATAACAGGATTAAATCTTGGAGGAGGTAAAGCCGTTATTATTGGTGATTCTAAAACGCAAAAAACTCCAGAGTTAATGAGACGTTTTGGCGAGTTTGTGCATTCATTAAGCGGACGTTATATCACAGCGGAAGATGTGGGTATGGCGACTGAAGATATGGATATCGTAAGAGAAGTCACACCTTATGTTACTGGGATTTCAGAAAGTAAAGGCGGCGCAGGTAATCCGTCACCAATCACAGCTTATGGTGTTTTTATGGGAATGAAAGCTGCCGCAAAATTTCAGTTTGGCTCAGATGTTCTAGAAGATAAAAACATATTTGTACAAGGTATTGGTAATGTAGGTGAAGCTTTAGTTGAGCATTTAGTCGACGAAGGCGCTAATGTAACGATTGCCGATATCAGTCAAGAACGCTTAGAAGAAGTGCGTTCTAAATATGGTGTTACTATTTATGGAGGAAATGATATTTATAGCGAACCCATGGATATTTATGCGCCATGTGCTTTAGGTGCAACGGTAAACGATGATACCATTTATAAGTTACAAGCGAAAGTCGTTGCCGGAGCGGCCAATAATCAATTAGCCGACGAAAATAAGCATGGTCGAATTTTAATGGAACGCGGGATTGTTTATGCACCAGATTTTTTGATTAATGCAGGTGGAATTATTAATGTTTACGCGGAGTTAGAAAACTACGATAGACAAGAAATAATGCGCAAAACTGAAAATATTTATAAAACTACGCTCGAAATTTTAGACAACGCTAAAGTGAACAATTTAACGTCGCACAATGCGGCATTAAACATCGCTAGAGAACGGATTGAAACGCGTAAAAGAGAAAATTCGAAATAGATTGAAATTCATTTGATTTTAATTTTTATTTCAGAATTAAATAATAGTATTTTTGCCAGGTGAATTTTTAAGCTTACCTTTTTTTAATAATCCAAACAACGTAGTTCTTATACATGCTAAACCGACGACACATCAGAATAAAAGTAATGCAATCTATGTATGCTTTTAAAGGCACAGAGAGTGATGATCTTACTAAAGATGAAAAGTTTTTAATGCACAGTCTAGATAGTATGTATGATTTGTATTTAGCAAACTTGGCATTACTCATAGAACTGTTTAAAAAGAGTAAAGATCACAACGGAAAACTTCAGAAGAAATTATTAGGAACAGATTCTGATAAGAATCCTAATTTAAAGTTTCAGGATAATCAGGTTTTAGAACTTATTAGTAGTAATAAAATGCTCCAAGAGCATATTACGAAAGGCAAGTTGAATTTTTGGGATTTAGACTTCGAATATGTAGATATCCTTTTTAAAGCCATTTTGAAAAGTGAATTGTATGCTGCCTATATAAATGATGCAGATGTATCCTTTAAAAAGGACAAGCAATTTGTTTTAAATGTCTTTACAGAAATCATTGCACCCAACGATAAGCTTTACGAATTTTTTGAAGATAAAAAATTGACTTGGATAGATGATCTTCCAGTTGTAAATACAGCGATGTTGAAGGTGTTACGAAAGTTGAAACTAACATCACCTGAAACGCTTTTATTGCCGAGCTTGTACAAAGATGACGATGATAGAGAATTTGCTAAAGATTTATTTAAAAAGACCTTGCTGAATAGCGCTAAGTTTTCTGAAGAAATTGCAGTGAAGACTACAAATTGGGATTCTGACCGTTTGGCTAGTTTAGATGGTGTGTTATTGAAAATGGCACTTTGTGAGTTTCAAAAGTTTCCCTCTATTCCTTTTAAAGTAACGATTAATGAATATTTAGATATCGCGAAAGAGTATTCTACACCAAAAAGTAGTTTGTTTATTAATGGTATTTTAGATAAAATCGTGAAGGAATATCAGTCTGAAAATAGGCACCAAAAGACTGGAAGAGGGTTAATTTAGAACAGTATTTCGTCAAAATATAGGACTAACGCCTTTACTTTGTAGGATTATTCTTAATTAAATGTGTTAACACAGACTTAAAAATTTTAATTTCTATAAAATATTGCTACCTTCGGCGCTCAAAGAATAAATTAATTTAAATATTATAGTAATGAAAAAAGTAATCTTAGGACTTAGCGCGTTATGCATGGTCGCTTTTATGTCTTGTAAAGAAGATGCAGCCAGCAAAATTAAATCTGAGAATGTAGCAGTTGCTGCAGAAAGAGATGCAAATGCAGGTGATTTTCCAGTGCTTGCTCTAGATAAAATGGAGCACGACTTTGGTACAATCATGGATGGAACACCAGTAGAAACAGTGTTTAAATATACAAATACAGGTAACTCTATGTTAGTTGTAAGTAATATTAAGAGCACATGTGGCTGTACGGTACCATCTAATTACACAAAAGAACTTGCACCAGGAGAAACAGGTGAATTTACAGTGAAATTTAATGGTAAAGGAAATGGCAAAGTGTCTAAATCTTTAACTATAACGGCTAATACTGAAAAAGGTACTGAAGTTGTTAAGATTGGTGCTTTTGTTGAGAAAGATCCAAATGCTCCAGCTCCAGCAGCAGCAGCAGTTCAAAAAGCAGGTAGTACTGCAATTAACCCATTGGCAACTAGCAATGGAGCTGTAAAGAAATCATCAACACAACCAGGACACGAAGGTCATAACCACGATTAATATTTATGGACGCAATATCACAATTTTTACCTTTTATAGCCATTCTCGCAGTAATGTATTTCTTTATGATTGCACCACAAATGAAGCGATCCAAACAAGAAAAAAAGTTTGCTAGCGAATTAAAACGTGGCGATCGTGTTATTACTAAAAGCGGAATGCACGGAAAAGTTACAGAGTTAAACGATAAAGATAGCAGTTGTGTTATTGAAACACTAGCTGGCAAAATTAAGTTTGACCGTTCTGCGATTTCTATGGAAATGAGTAGTAAATTAAATGTACCAGCTGTCGCAAAGTAAGTTGGTTTTATAATAAAATATTGAGACTGTTCATTAATTTGGGCAGTCTTTTTTTTTAGGTATGTTTTTCTCGAAATCCCAAGTTATTGGTTGTTATGTCAGTGCAACTAACACCCCTTATATTTATCATGTAAGCCCACGCCTGTTATAATCATTAGGGTGATTTTATCCAAGCGTTTGTGTTTTGTAACCTCCCTATTAGCTTTAAAAATAGAGTCACAGTAGTTAATTGGTTGCTTAAAATTAGTGCTTTAAAATACTTACCTAGTGCTATTTTATATTTAAAACAGCAGACAGTTCAAGACGTGTTTCAAGGGCTTTAGTTTGCGTTGTGGTTTAATTTATCGTCGCAAGTGTTGATTACCAATAGCTTCTGTTACATTAGCTAAAACAATAGCTTCAATAATTTCTGCTTTAGTTTCAAAACGCATTTGTCCTGGGGCTTTGCTTTTGTTTTCGTGTACCTTAATTAGCAGATTCTGTTTACCTATTAAAAACACAGCTTGATGGACCCATAAACAGAAATGTTTTTTAAATGTTCGAATGCCCAAAACAGGCTTATCATTTAAACCGCAGGTTGGCATACTCCATTTTACCGTTTCTTCTAATTCCGTAGCATTGATAACCTTACACAACGTTGTGAGCGCTTCTGCGCAATACGAATTGCGTTCTATAGTCTCCTACTGATTGGTTTTTTTTCAATTAGTGAAGTTCGTTTAAACTATTTGTGTGTGGTAATGCTAGTAACTAATGTAGTAAAAAGAAAAACAACTAGAGTTTGATGATTAAGTCCTGCTTTCAAATGCCTCTTTTGCCATAATCTATAAAAGATGAAAAGAGAATCTACAAAAATGCATTCTTTCTAATGCTGTTAATTTCATCAAAAGTGAATATATTGTGTTTTAAAAGCGCGTAAAATTCATCTGTGACAGTGGCATTAAAAAGTATTAGATCATCTGTATTTACGGTGATATTTATACCTCTGTCAAATAATTTCCGTATTGGGTGGTCCGCAATATTATTAACTGCTCCTAGTGAAATATTACTTTGCGGACAGATATTTAAACGAATGTTGCGCTCAAAAATCAGATCCATGGTTTTATCTGAATTAACCGCATTTATGCCATGTTGAATTTCATCTGGTTCTAATATTTCAATCGCTTGGTCAATGCTTTTAGAATCTGAAAACTCGCCAATATGAGCTTTAGTTTTTAGATTACTTTGTTTGGCAGTTTTAAACAATTCTTTAAAATGCGTCAGGTTTTGATTGGCTTCTTTACCGTAAAGATCAATGCCATTAAAGACACCACTATTAATACAGGCTTCACCATATAAAAATACTTGCTCTATTGGCAAATCTTTATTGATACCAATATCTGGTTTAAAGTTAATTTTAGATTTATACTTTTCTTTAATACGTTCGACTTCTAATATAACAGCATCAATAGAGTCATCAAAAAAACGACACAAACCAACATCTACACTGGCTTCTAAAAGTGTGATATTATCGTCAATACTAGATTCTATAGCGATTTCCATGAAATTGATAACATCATTTTTTGTAAGCATAATTTTGTTGAGATGGCCATAAATAAAATCAATCATCCCTTTGAAACCTTCATATTTTTGAGGAAAGGTGATGCTAGCGTTAGGATATTTTTCTAATAATTTTTTTTGCGAACCGCTTAGATGTAAATGATTATGAACATCTGCCTTTGGAAGTTTTAGCAAGTCATCTCTTGTATATATCAATTGACGAAATTTTAAATCTAGTTAGTATTATTTGACCTATTCTCAACGCTTTCTCAACCAAAGATAATTTATTCCGCTCTTTTCTTAATTGTAATACGACCTTAGTGATGTGAGGTGGTTGTAGTGACTTCGATCAAATGTTATCCGCCTTTCGACAGGCATAAACGAAGTTAGTTGATAACTTTTAGAAAGCCAAGCCCAAATTTTTAACTGAAAATAGCTTTTTAAGCGAAGTGAAACGACTGTTTCCAGTAAATTTAACCAGCAGGTAAAATATTATCCATTTTACGTCCTTTGGCTAATTTATCCACTAATTTGTCAAAAGACCTTGCTTCTTTTGTTAATAGGGTTTCGATATTTTCTATGCTATAACCACAGATAACGCCTCTAATTAAATGCGCATTTGGGTTGAGTTTCGCTTTCTAATAAATGGTTTCAAACGGGATTTAGCACTAATGAGTTCTTCCAATTTGTTTTCATCAAAACTGGTGAGCCATTTAATCACCTGGTGTAACTCTGCTTTCGTTCTGCCTTTCTTCTTTATTTTTGCGATGTAATGGGGATACACCGAAGCGAAGGTTAGTTTTGCAATCCGTGCGTCGTGTTCTGGAGTAGTAGTCATTACTCAGGCTCTAAAATTTTAAAACTAACCTTCGCTTTGTTTTATAACAATACTAAAAAAGTGAGCCATAAAATTAATACTAAATTAAGTCAATACTGCTAACCAAATTCTGAGACTGAGACTGAAAGCTAATTTTTCAAAGCCGTCAATTCAGCAATCTTACAAATCACTTCCACAGCTTTTTGCATACTTTCTACTGGGACATATTCGTAACGTCCATGGAAATTATGACCACCTGCAAAAATATTAGGACAAGGCAATCCCATATATGAGAGTTGTGAGCCATCGGTACCTCCGCGTATGGGTTTTATAAGCGGTTTTATACCTAAGGCTAACATGGCTTCTTCAGCAATGTCAACGATATGCATTACAGGCACAACCTTTTCTTTCATGTTAAAGTATTGGTCTGTGAGTTCAATTTCAAAGACTTCAGCTTCAAACTTGCTATTTAAGTCTAAAACCACGTTTTCCATTAAGGCTTTTCGAGCTTCAAACTTACTTTTGTCGTGATCGCGTATAATGTATTGTAACGTAGTTTCTTCAACCTTACCATCTATCTGATGCAAATGGAAAAAACCTTCATAGCCGTCAGTATGTTCTGGTGTCTCAAGTCTTGGTAATGCGTTAATAAATTCTGTTGCATAATACATAGAGTTTATCATTTTCCCTTTCGCATATCCCGGATGGACAATTTTACCTTTTGCTTTTACAACGGCTCCGGCCGCATTAAAGTTTTCGTATTCTAATTCACCAACTTGGCTACCATCCATAGTATACGCCCAATCTGCAGCAAATTTTTCGACATCAAATTTATGTGCGCCTCTACCAATTTCTTCATCTGGAGTAAAACCTACTTTAAGGGTGCCATGTTTAATTTCGGGATGATTAACTAAATATTCCATAGCAGTGACAATCTCAGTAATACCGGCTTTATCATCTGCACCCAAAAGTGTGGTCCCATCTGTTGTAATTAAAGTCTGACCTTTGTAAAGTAATAAATCTTCAAAATAATCTGGTGATAAAATTATGTTTTCGGCTGTATTGAGGACAATATCTTTACCATCATAATCTTCAATAATCTGAGGTTTTACATTAGCTCCTGTAAAATCTGGAGTGGTGTCAAAATGTGATATAAATCCAATTGTTGGCACATCGTGTGCTACATTACTAGGTAAAGTTGCCATGATGTAAGCATTAGCATCAATAGTAACATCGCTCATTCCAATCGCTTTAAGTTCTTCAACTAATTTATTAGCTAAATCCCATTGCTTGGGTGTACTTGGCGTAGTGTTAGAATTAGGATCTGATTCTGTGTCTATAGTCACATAACTTATAAAACGATCTATAATATGTTGCATTTGTTGAGTTTTGTTCCTATTTATAATTTAAAAGTCACAACTGGTAATTTTGTGTGATTTACCAAATCTTCAGAAATACTACCACCAAAGAAGTGGCTAAGTCCTGTCCTGCCGTGCGTTATTATTGCAACAGCATCTGCTTTGACGCGTTTAGCATAGTTTAAAACACCATCTTCTACATTGTAATCTGAGATGTAAGCGATATGTTTACTTTGGTCTTCGAGCTTTGCTAGTTTTAAAAACTCAGAAGTGCGTTCATCAATTTCATCAGTGCTTAAGAAACCTAAGTTAGGAAGATTAATATGTAGTAAAGTCACCTTATTGCCGAGTTCATTGAGTAAGGCTAAAGCCTTCTTTACCGTAGGAATACTTTCTTCTGAAAAATCAGTGGCTAAAACTATAGTATTAAAGTCTGCAGATGCTGGTTTAGATTTTACAACTAAAACAGGCGTATCGCTGTAGCGAACCACTTTTTCAGTATTTGAACCTGTGAAAACACCATCGTGTCCGCTATGGCCTCGAGATCCCATAACGATTAAATCGGAATTAATAGCACTTGCCACCTCAGAAACTTCTTTTAAGACCTTATGATGCTTTATTAGAGGTGTAATCGTAACACCCTCTAGATACGATTTGTCTAAAAACGTTTCAAACTGTCTATTAGCGGCCATAAGCATAAATGCGGTTTCTTCATTTCTATCCGAACTTGATGATGACAATATAGATTCAGATAGCTCCAACATGTGCATTATAACCAATTCTGAATTGTGTTTCTTAGCTAATGAAGCGGCAGTTTCTAATGCGTATTCTGAGTGTTTCGAAAAATCGACAGGGATTATAATTTTTTTCATAATTATTTAGTTTTTATTAATATATCAAAGTTAGGGAATTGTAGATAAAGAAAGAATGACAAATAACAGCTTATTGTTAAAATAAATAGTCTAGCTAAAGCGATTTAAAGTTTTGAGATTATTATTTTTGTAAAGCAAAACTCTTCAGATGTATAAAGCGATAATTAGACCTATTTTATTCTGTTTCGATCCCGAAAAAGTACATTATTTCACCTTTTCTTTAATTAGGAATTTATCGAAACTACCTGGGTTTAAAAGCTTATTTAAAAAGCTTTATCTGCTAGAAGACCAAAAATTAGAACGTGAATTATTTGGTTTAAAATTTAAGAATCCAGTAGGTTTAGCCGCAGGTTTTGATAAGGATGCGAAGCTTTATAATGAGCTTTCGAACTTTGGTTTCGGATTTATCGAAATCGGAACATTGACTCCAAAACCACAAGATGGCAATCCTAAAAAACGCTTGTTTCGTTTAAAAGAAGATTCGGCTATTATTAATAGAATGGGTTTTAATAATGGAGGCGTAAACGACGCTGTGGAAAGGCTTAAGAAAAATAAAGGTGTTTTAATTGGCGGTAATATTGGAAAGAATAAACTAACGCCTAATGAAAATGCGGTTGAAGATTATGAAATTTGCTTTGAAGCATTATTTAATTATGTAGATTATTTCGTAGTGAATGTAAGTTCTCCCAATACACCAAACCTAAGAGCGCTTCAAGACAAGGAGCCTTTGACGAATTTATTAAAGGCCTTACAGGTTTTGAATTTTCAAAAACCGAAGATCAAACCAATTTTATTAAAGATAGCACCAGATTTAACCGACGAGCAACTTTTGGATATTATAGAGATTGTAGCAACGACAAAAATTGATGGCGTTATTTCTACTAATACAACTATTTCTAGAGACGGCTTAAAAAGTGATAACAAATCTGAAATGGGAGGCCTTAGCGGAAAACCATTGACCAATCGTTCAACAGAAGTCATTCGTTTTTTAGCTGAAAAAAGTAATAAAGCTTTTTCTATAATAGGCGTAGGAGGTATCCATTCTGCTGAAGATGCGCTCGAAAAACTTGAAGCTGGAGCCGACTTGTTACAATTATATACCGGCTTTATTTATGAAGGGCCAAAACTTATAAAAGATATTAATAAAGCGCTATTAAAAAAGGCACAGTAAATGTGCCTTTTTTAATTTTATAGAGTATTATTAAGTTAATTAATGACAAGTTTTTTACTTTCAGTTTTTCCAGAAGATGTTATTAATCTCAAAATATAAATGCCTTTATTAAGGTCATTAGTAGCCATGTTGTATTTGCTGTCAGAGGAGTCAATTGAAATTTGCTTCACTCTTTTTCCTAAAACATCATAAATTTCTATTCCACTTAAAAGTGTCGAATTTGTTATGGTGATTTGGCCTGTGCTACTTGGATTAGGATATACACGTACCTCATTATCGTTTTTAATAGCATCTAAGCTTAATGTTGAACTTTTAAATGTAATTGTTAAAGTTCCAATTTTTTCCGAATTAAAAGGATACCCAGAAGCACCCGCAATAGTAGTTATAACGCCTCTTGGGGTTGTAGCTGCATTGTCACCAGAATAACCAAAACCATCTTCAGTACCAGCATCATAAGGAAATAAATCTACTGTAAAAGTTTCTTTCCATTGGCTCAAACTTGAGTCCCATAAATTAAGACTATTAACCGCTATCATCCAATCAGGACTTGGCGCAATCATAGACACTAGTGTTAATAGTGAATAGTCTTCAGAAACAACAATATCACTTAATGTTGCACTACTTATAGCTGCAAAAGGTGAAAAGGATGCTTGTAACCATTGTTCTGCAGTACCAGAATTTATTGCGGTTTGGACTTCAGAATTAAATATAGTATTAGAACCAGCTTCTGCAACACTTTCAATACCAGCAGTTGCAGTGCCTCCCATTTCTAAAAATGTAATGTTACTATTGTGATTCGCTCCTACAAGATTTGACCAATGTGCATTGCTGGGCAATGTGCTGTGGTCCGAAGCATTCCATGTACTTGTAAAATTAATATCGTAGGTTGCTGTGGACTGCGCAGTACTAGTCACAGAAAAAAGTACTGTAAATAATAGAATGTATGTAAAAGTAATTTTTTTCATAATGCTTAATTTTTAGCTTTATTATTTTTATGTCGCAGATATAGTGGCGCCCTTACAGCGTATTTTTGGTTTTAATGTATTTTAGTAAAAATTTTAAATTTTGAATTACGATATCCTCATCTCTTTTGCATTTGCAACTTCAGTATTAGCACTAGCACCAGGTCCAGATAATATCTATGTTTTGGTACAAAGTATTACTAATGGAAAGTCTCAAGGATTGGCAACGGTTTGTGGTTTAATTTCAGGTTGTATAATTCACACCACATTATTGGCATTCGGAGTTTCTGCTATAATTGCGGCGAATGCATCGGTGTTCTTTGTAATTAAATTATTCGGTGCCTTATACCTTATCTATTTAGCGTGCAAAGTTTTTAAAAGTAATGACCAATTGAATTTAGATTCAGAAAGCGTCCCAAAGAAAAGTCTTGAAGGCTTATTTATTCAGGGTTTTTTTATGAATGTCCTAAATCCAAAAGTTACGATTTTCTTTTTAGCTTTTTTTCCAGGTTTCCTATTTAGTGAATCCATAAATACCATAATTCAGTTTTATATATTGGGTGGGATTTTTATGCTTGTATCTTTTGTTATTTTTTCAACAATAGCTTTGCTTGCCTCACAAATTAAGACCTACACGCTTAGTCATAAAAACTCTGGATTGGTTTTAAAATGGCTTCAAATCGTTGTGTTTATTGGTATTGCGATTTTTATTCTCCTTTAGAATATTTTGCGCTGTAAAGCTTATATTTGAACTTAATGAACAAAGCTGTAAAACTCATAGAATGCCCACGAGATGCCATGCAAGGCATTAAGGATTTTATTCCTACTGAAAAGAAAGTTCAGTACATTCAATCCTTACTTCGTGTTGGTTTTGATACGATTGACTTTGGAAGCTTTGTGTCACCCAAAGCCATTCCACAAATGGTCGATACTTCTGAAGTTTTAGCACAATTAGATTTAAGTAAAACAGTCAGTAAGTTATTAGCAATTATTGCAAATACGCGAGGTGCAATTGACGCATCACAACATGCTGAAATCGATTATTTAGGGTACCCGTTTTCAATCTCCGAAAACTTTCAGATGCGTAATACGCACAGGACCATCGCACAATCTGTGGTTACACTTTCAGAAGTATTAGAAATTGCAGATAAGACTCGTAAAGAAGTTGTGGTCTATATTTCTATGGGGTTTGGTAATCCTTATGGTGACCCTTGGAATGTTGATATCGTAGGAGAGTGGACCGAGCGCTTATCTAAAATGGGTGTTAAGATTTTATCCTTAAGTGATACGATTGGCAGTTCAGATTCTGAAAATATTGATTATTTGTTTTCAAATTTAATTCCTGCTTATCCAAATATTGAATTTGGTGCCCATCTGCATACCACACCAACGACGTGGTTCGAAAAAATTGATGCCGCATACAAAGCGGGTTGCCGTCGATTTGATGGCGCTATTCAAGGTTTTGGTGGTTGCCCAATGGCAAAAGATGCTTTAACGGGCAATATGCCTACCGAAAAAATGTTGTCTTACTTTACTCAGAAAAAAGCGCACGATTTAAATGCGATGCCTTTTGAGAGTTCTTATAATGAAGCGACTAAAATTTTTAGCGTGTTTCACTAACCTTCAAAAGTCATGAAAACTTTTAATTAGTGCTAGTTTTGTAGTTAGCTTTCTAAAAATAAATCACTTATTATTAAATATTTTTGATTCTCTTCGTTTGATTATATTTCAATTTATTCGTTTTAAAATATTAGTAATCATATTCTTAAAAAGTTTATTTAAAATTAGTCTAAATAAACTTTGTAGATTTAACTTACAGTACTATTTTTGCATAAATTATTTATATTAAGTCTTAATAACAATAGTGAAAGAGAAAAAATCTAATAAAAATGACATCAAAGATTCACAAGTACAACAAAAAAAACAGATCTAAAATGAGTGAGAAATTAATCCTAAGTTTATCAATAGTAGTAGTCGCTTTATTTACCTCTTGCTCTAGTGATGATGAGCCAGTAACACCAACATTAAATATTCCAGATGCCTATACTTCAATTAATTTTGATGCCAATGTAGTGGCCGAAAATACTGTAATTGACGAATTATCAGCAATGACTTCTGCATTAAATGAGGCAGAATCGAATGCGCAAACTGCAACTGTAGCACCTATTGCGTATCCAGCAACATTATCTGCTGTGACTTTACCAAATTATAGAACCTTAGTAACAGAATGGTTGGTACAATTGGTAAACTCAGCAAATTCTGCTGACGACTTCCAAAACCCAGGTTTTGGTAATATGCCAGCAATGGACCAAGAAGGTGGACTTTTAGGTTCACGTTTATTAGATGAGTATGGTCTAGAATTAGAGCAAATGGTTGAGAAAGGCTCTTTTGGTGCAGCTCTATATAATCACGCACTTACAGTTATTATTGGTGATCTAACAGATAGTGGCGCTATTGATAAATTAGTAGAAATTCATGGAGCAGATATGACATTTAATCCATCTGAAACTACGGCAGCAGCAACGTATTCTAGAAGACGTTCTAATCTTACTGCAGAAACAGGCTTTTTCTATGATATTCAAGCCAATTTAATTACAGCGAAAGCCGCTATTGAAGCTGGAAGCGAATTTGATGCCATTAGAGATACAGCGCTTGCGGACTATTTAATGAACTGGGAAATGTCAAACTTTGCGACAGTGATTTATTATTGTAATGCCACTAAAGACCAATTAACTGCAGCATTTGCTTTAGCCGACGGTCCTGATAAAGATGCTGCATTAGGGAATGCTTTACATGCTTACGCAGAAGGTGTTGCTTTTGCACACGGTTTTAAAGGAGTTTCGAACAAGAGGATTACAGATGCAGAAATTGATAGTGTTTTAGCCAACTTCTTGGCAATAGAAGGGCAAAATCCTGAGAGTCACAGATTTTTAAATGAAACCGACTTGTTCTCTAATTTAGATACTGTTATAGATGACTTACAGAGCATCTATGGTTTTACTGATGCAGAGGTGACAAGCTTCTTCGTTAACAATAACCCTTAATCAATATTAAAATTAAAACAGGAAATCGCAATTAAGCGGTTTCCTGTTGCTATAAAAAGAAGACCTATGAAATCTTTAAAACTTATTTTTCCATTTATCATCTTATGTTGTGTCGGAATTTACAGTTGTAGTGATGACGATTCTGGTAATAGTACAAATGCCGATAGCTTTGATAGACAGGCTATGTTGGCTAATTGGGCAGATGATATCATAATTCCGGCTTATCAAGACTTTAATGCAAAAGTGACTACTTTGAAAACAGCTTCAGATGCATTTGAGGCAGTACCAAATGCAGCTAATTTTAATACACTACGCCAAACGTGGGAAGCGGCTTATATCACATGGCAGAATGTGTCTATGTTTAATATTGGACCTACCCAATCTTCATTTTTAAGAAGTTTTCTTAATATCTATCCAACAAATACAGCAAATGTAGATGCTAATATTAATTCTGGTAACTACGCCTTACAAGATATTAATAGAAATGACGAACAAGGCTTTCCTGCTTTAGATTATTTATTATTTGGCTTAGCTGAAACGGATGCTGAGATTCTTGCGTTTTATACCTCAAATACCAATGCAGATAATTATTTAACGTACTTAACAGATGTTGTAAATCGTATTAATACACTCACCAATACAGTCGTTACAGAATGGGAAGGTGACTACAAAACTACGTTTGTAAACAATAGTGGTAATTCAGCAAATAGTTCAACCAATATATTGGTTAATGAATATATGAAATATTACGAAGTATTCTTTAGAAATGGTAAAATAGGAACTCCAGCAGGTGTATTTTCTGCAGGTATGCAAACACCAGAAAATGTTGAAGCATTTTATAAAAAAGACCTATCTAAAACCTTGTGTCTTGAAGCCCTTGATGCCTTGCAGAACTTCTTTAGAGGAACTGGTTATAATGAAACCACCACTATTCAAAGTTTAGAAAGCTATTTAGACTTTTTAAATACCATGAAAAATGGTGAAGACTTGTCAGGTCTCATCAATAATCAATTTGATACTTCACGAGTTTTAATTTCTGATTTAGACGCTAATTTTTATGAGCAGATAAATACAAACAACATGCAAATGTTAGAAGCCTTTGAAGCACTTCAAGATAATGTAGTATTACTTAAATCAGATATGATGTCTGCCTTAAGTATTAATATTGCTTTTGAAAGTAACGACGGGGATTAAGTGTTACATAACATAACCACATATTTAAAACATCCTGTAAAGGCCGCTCCACTTGCGGTCTTTCGGATTATATTTGGTGGTCTAGTGCTGTTTTCTACTTTGAGATTTTTGTCTCAAAATTGGGTAGAAATATATTATATTAATCCGACGTTCCATTTTAAATATTTTTGTTTTGAGTTTGTTAAGGATTTTGGAGAATATACTTACATTCTTTATGCCATAACACTATTAGCGTCACTTGGAATCTTATTAGGCTACAAATACAGATTGAGTGCCGTATTGTTTTTCTTAAGTTTTACGTATTGCGAACTCATCGATAAAACCTACTATCTCAACCATTACTATTTTGTAAGTATCATTGGGTTTTTACTTATCTTTTTGCCAGCACATCGTTATTTTTCAGTCGATGCTATTCGAAACTCAAAACTGGCTTTTTCGCATATACCGCGTTATAACATCTTTGTTATTCAACTAATGCTTTTTATCGTGTATTTCTATGCTGGTTTGGCAAAAATAAATTCCGATTGGTTATTTAGAGCTATGCCATTACAAATATGGTTGCCATCACTTTACGATTTGCCATTACTCGGCGATCTATTTCAAAAACAATGGGTGCATTACCTTATGAGTTGGTCTGGGATGCTTTACGATTTGTCCATTCCGTTTTTATTGTTCTATAAAAGAACGCGTATATTTGCTTTTGGTTTGGTCGTAGTGTTTCATATATTAACACGTGTGCTTTTTCCCATTGGGATTTTTCCTTATGTGATGATTCTTTCAAGCTTAATATTTTTTGATGCTGCATTTCATGAGAGAATTATTGGACTTATAAGACAACTATTTAAAATAAAACATATCGCGCAAAATCGAACGCTATATTGGGTTCCTAATGTAAAAAATCGATTTGTTACAGGTTTGTTTGTACTATTTTTTAGCTTTCAATTTCTATTTCCTTTTCGGTATTTGTTGTATCCTGATGAATTGTTTTGGACGGAACAAGGCTATCGCTATTCTTGGCGTGTCATGCTTATGGAAAAAGGCGGTTATGTGCAGTATAAAATTGTTAATCCTGAAACTAAAGATTGGTTTTATGTGAATCACACTGAATTTTTAACCGAATACCAAGAAAAGCAATTGCGCACACAAGCCGATTTTATCTTACAATTTGCTCATTTTTTAGAAGGCCATTTTAGAACTCAAGGCATTAAAAATCCCGAAGTGTATGTAGATAGTTACATTTCATTAAACGGCCGTTTAAGCAAACGCTTTATTGACCCAAATATTGATTTAACAAAAATAAAAGACAGTTGGAAACACAAAGATTGGATTCTGCCTTTCAACGACAAGATTTATGGATTTTAAAAAATTAAGTATGTATCTATTATGCATCTACAGCCTCGCAGCTCATACACAACACAAACTATCAGGTACGGTTTTGGATGCAACAGATGAAACACCTATTGGGTATATGCAAATATTCGATACCACATCAGGAAAAGAAACCACTAGTGATGCAAATGGTTACTTTCAATTAGAAAATTTAAAGGCAGGAGTTCATGCTATTGTATTTTATAATGACGATTATGCATGGTATGAGAAAGCATTTGTAATTAATGCAGATAAAATTGTTTCCGTCAAAGTCGTAAAAGATAACAAACTTTCAGAAGTGGTTATTCAAGCTAAACGCAGGGCGGTTTTCGATTTAAAACGTGCTAAGGATGTTGAGGGGACAACTATTTATGCGGGTAAAAAAAATGAAGTTGTTTTAGTGAGTCAAATGGTTGGCAATAAAAGTAATAGTAATGCACGCCAATTGTTTTCGCAAGTGGTTGGACTTAATATTTACGAGAGTACCAATAGTGGATTACAACTCTCTATTGGTGGCCGTGGGTTAGATCCAAACAGAACGTCTAACTTTAATACACGACAAAATGGGTACGATATTAGTGCAGATGTTTTGGGCTATCCTGAAAGTTATTATACACCACCAGTAGAAGCTTTAGAAGAAATTGAAGTGCTACGAGGTGCTGCATCTTTACAATACGGAACGCAGTTTGGGGGGTTACTAAATTTTAAATTAAGATCCCCATCTCAGAAACCGCTAGAGATCGTAACGCGTCAGAGCTGGGATACCAATTCTGGCTTTTCAACATTCAACAGTTTTAGTGGGACTAACGGTAAGTTTAGTCATTATACGTATGTGTCTTATAAAAATAATTTTGACCAAGCTCCCAGACCAAATATGAGTTTGGAGTCTTTTAATGCTTTTACAGATTTAAATTATAAGCTTTCTGATAAAACGAGTATTGGTTTAGAATATACGCATCTCAGTTATACAGCACAGCAGCCAGGCGGCTTAACAGATGTTCAGTTTTATGAAGACCCAACCTTTAGCAATAGAACTCGTAATTGGTTTAAAGTGAATTGGAATCTACTCACAGCGAAATTTAATCATAAGTTTTCTGAAGATGAAGAATTTAATGCGATTTTATTTGGAATGAATTCCTCACGAAGTGCCATTGGTTTTAGAACCAATCGTGTATCTCAGGTCGATGATTTAGACGAGCCACGCGATTTACAAGTTGGTGATTTTCGAAATTGGGGAGCAGAATTGCGTTACTTGAAGAATTATAATATCGGCTCTAAAAAATCAATTTTATTAGTAGGGAGTAAATACTACCAAGCCTTTAATGAAGAACGCCAAGGCCCAGGAACTGCTGGTAGTGACGCTAATTTTAATTTTATAGATTATGAGGTTCAGGATTTGCCTAACGAGCTACGACAGTCCGATTTTGACTTTCCTAATCTAAACGCAGCTTTTTTTGCTGAAAATATATTTTATGTATCCGATAAATTGTCACTAACACCTGGCATTCGTTTTGAATATATTAAAACAGAAAGTGAAGGCACCTTTCGTGCGGTAAATAGAGATTTAGCAGGAAATCCATTATTAGATACAACATTTGAAGACAACCGAACCCGAGAGCGTAATATCTTACTTTTAGGACTAGGTGCAGGTTATAAGCCAAATGAAAATTTAGAGGTGTATGGTAATTTTTCGCAGAATTACCGTTCGGTTACCTTTAGTGATATTCGTATTATTAATCCAGCACTTCAAGTGGATCCTAATATTAAAGATGAAAGTGGATTTACAGCAGATTTAGGAGTTAGAGGTCGCTACAAAAAAGTGTTGTCTTATGATGCTAATGTATTTGGCTTGCTCTACCGAGACAGAATTGATGAAGTATTGCGGACATCGACTAGGGTCAATGCCTTTGGAGAAATTGTAGAAGATGGTCGTATTGTGCGGTTTAGAGGTAACATCGGAAAGGCATTAATCTATGGTTTTGAGAGTTTGTTAGACTGGAATTTAAGAGAAACCTTTTTTGAAAATAAAGAGGAGTACCGCCTTAATTATTATATCAACTTAGCCGTAATTGAATCTCAATTTACCGAATCTGAAGTCCCTGGCGTTGAAGGCAACGAATTACCATTTGTACCAAATGTTAACTTAAGAACAGGACTTAAAATGGGCTATAAAAATTTCTTAGTTGATTTTCAATATTCTTATCTATCAGAACAATTCACAGATGCATCAAATGCACCTCAAGACACTGGCGATAATGTTAGTGGTATTATTGGTTCGATTCCAGCATATTCTGTTTTTGATTTGTCATTGTCTTACCGTCATCGAAATTGGACTTTAGAAACTGGTGTCAATAATTTGCTTGATGAGCAATATTTTACGCAGCGTGCCACAGGTTATCCTGGTCCAGGAATCATTCCAGCTTTACCTAGAAGTTATTATATGACCTTAGAATTTAAATTTTAAAAAGGCACTCTTTTATAAAAGTTTAAATGTTTCAAGTTTTAGATGAGCTAACGCGTTTAATTATTGATGCGAATTAGGAATTATTTAGCGTTTCATAATAAATTATAATGCAAAAAATCCGTAGATTTGCACGCAATTATATCTTAATTGCAATGACAGCACACGAAAACAAAATCTTAGGGGAAGGTCTTACTTACGACGACGTTCTATTAGTACCAGCATTTTCTGAAGTTCTTCCACGCGAAGTCAATATTCAAACAAAGTTTACACGAAACATTACCATTAACATTCCTATAATTTCCGCAGCTATGGATACAGTTACTGAAAGTAAAATGGCAATCGCCATGGCGCAAGAAGGTGGTATTGGTGTGTTACACAAAAACATGACCATTGCGGAGCAAGCGGCTAAAGTAAGACGCGTAAAACGTGCTGAAAGTGGTATGATTATAGATCCTGTGACCTTGCCTTTAACAGCAACTGTTGCAGATGCAAATCGAAATATGGCTGAGCATAGTATTGGCGGTATTCCAATTGTAGACGACAAAGGCATACTAAAAGGTATTGTGACTAATAGAGACTTAAGATTTGAGCATAAAAATGACAGACCTATTGTTGATGTAATGACGAGTGAAAACTTAGTTACTGCTGCAGTAGGAACATCTTTAAAAGATGCTGAAAAGATTCTACAAAAACATAAAATCGAAAAATTGCTTATCGTTGATGCTAATTATAAACTCGCAGGTTTAATTACGTTTAGAGATATTACTAAGGTAACGCAAAAGCCAAATGCAAATAAAGACAATTACGGAAGGTTACGCGTAGCCGCAGCGATTGGAGTTACTGCTGATGCTGTAGATAGAGCGCAAGCTTTGGTAAAAGCAGGAGTAGATGCTGTAGTTATTGATACAGCTCACGGACATACGGTTGGTGTAGTCACCATTCTAAAAGCTATAAAACAGCAGTTTCCTAAACTCGATGTCATCGTTGGTAACATCGCAACTGGTGCCGCTGCAAAATATTTGGTTGAAGCAGGAGCAGACGCTGTAAAAGTTGGTATTGGACCAGGTTCTATTTGTACAACTAGAGTTATTGCAGGGGTTGGATTTCCACAATTTTCTGCGGTATTAGAAGTTGCTGCAGCTATAAAAGGTTCAGGAGTTCCTGTGATTGCAGATGGTGGAATTCGTTATACAGGAGATATTCCAAAAGCGATAGCAGCTGGTGCAGATACAGTAATGTTAGGTTCTCTTTTAGCAGGCACAAAAGAAAGTCCTGGAGAAACGATTATTTATGAAGGACGAAAGTTTAAGTCTTATAGAGGAATGGGTTCCGTTGAAGCAATGAAACAGGGTAGTAAAGACCGCTATTTCCAAGACGTTGAAGATGATATTAAGAAATTAGTTCCAGAAGGTATCGTTGGCCGTGTGCCATATAAAGGTGATTTGGTAGAAAGTATTCATCAGTTTATTGGTGGTCTAAGGGCAGGAATGGGTTATTGTGGGGCAAAAGATATCGAGACTTTAAAAGAGACTGGGCGCTTTGTTAAGATTACGGCTAGTGGTATTAATGAAAGTCATCCGCACGATGTAACCATTACTAAGGAATCGCCTAATTATTCTAGATAACACAAATCCCTATGGACGTAGGAATCTTATAATCATAAATTAAAACAGCATCTAATTGATGCTGTTTTTTTATAGATGTTTTATGAGTTTTCGAACAAAGGTGACTATAAGAATCGTAGCGACTGCGTGGTACTTTCCTGGCAAGTCAAAAGGAACCTAAAGCGAGCTACAGCCCTTATATTTACTGCTATTTTGGTTATTATTTTTATATGTTGTTGTTGGTGGTTTGTTCCATATCCAATACGGCAATATGCCACTTACCTAATTTATGTCTTAAAATAGCGTTTGCTTGTAAAAAAGAATCTCAATATATATAGCTTATTGACAAACAAATATCTGTTTTTCCGAATTATCATTAAATGCGTCTTCTTCAAAACTTCCGAACTTATGAATAATTTTAAAACCATTCCGCTCCAAGTATGAATCTAATTCTTGTGGAAAAAACAATCTCATATCCAAATTTTGAATCGAATTAAACGCCCCATTTATAAAATAATGCCATTCTATGCGATTAATTTGAGTTTTATTCTCATATCGCATCACCTGCTTTATCAATACGTCTCTTCCATCTTTGGTGGTATATGTAGCAATTTCTTTTTGTTCTTTTTCACCTTTAACAATAAATTGAATATTCGGATTAAAGCAATCTAACAGAAATAAACCTCCTTCTTTGAGATGATTTTTAACCACATTAAATGCTTTAAATAAATCTTTATTTTCATATAAATGATGGATTGAATTAAATGGAATAAAAATAAGATCGTATTTTTCCTGCAAATTCAAAGTTCTAATATCTGCTTCAATAAGGGTAACTTTTAATCCTTCTTCGGAAGCTTTTACTTTTGCTTGTTCAAGCATTGAAGAGGTGTTATCAACGCCGCTAATATCATATCCATCCTTTGCAATTGGAAGCGTAAGTCTGCCTGTACCACAACAAAGCTCAAGTATACGGGCATCCTTGTTTTTTGGTAGCCACTTCTTATAAAATTGTAAATCAGCTAGGTTGGTATTCATTCCATCATAGATATTCGCATCATAAATTAAATCGCCAACGTTATAATTACTATTCATTTTGTCCTTCAAAATCTATTTATTATTTATCTATTATTTTAGTAGCACTACACTCAAAAACAAGATGCAATCCTATAAAAAAGGAATTACCCATAATGCTTTTGATAAAAAAGCGCTTCAATGTTTTTTACCAAGGGAGAAACGAAATTAGCTAAAAAAATCAGAAAGTTAAGTTGTATTCTAGTGAAGATATCAATCGTTATCCAACTAAATAAATGAAGATTTAATTTATAAATTGGTATCTTTTTTTTCAGCATTTACTTTGAAAGCAAGATACTTTTCATTGTACCTTTGCTTTGCTAATGAAAAAGAAAACTATTGTTATAATTGGTGCTGGTGTTGCTGGCATAGCTGTTGCAATTCGACTAAAATCTCAAGGCCATAATGTTAGTGTATTTGAGGCTAATGATTATCCTGGCGGAAAGTTAACCGCATTTTCTAAAAGCGGTTACAGGTTTGATATGGGGCCGTCGTTATTCACAATGCCACAATTTATTGAACAGTTATTTGAAGTGGCAAAAAAACCAATGGCAAGGTATTTTCAATACAAAAAGAAGTCTATTGTATGTAATTACTTTTACGAAGATGGTACCACCTTTTCAGCTCTAGCAGATGAAACTGAATTTGCGAAATCTGCGTCAGAGACCTTTAATGTAGACAAAAGCGAAATTCTAGACTACTTTAAAAAAAGTAAAAAGAAATATGATCTAACAGCGTCTTTGTTCTTAGAAAAATCATTGCACAAAACAGCAACCTATTTAAATACCGATACCTTAAAGGCCCTTTTTAATGTCAATAGCTTAGATATTAACACAACGCTTTCAGAGTATAACTCTAAAGTGTTTAATGATAGGCGATTGGTGCAATTTTATGATCGTTTTGCAACCTATAATGGGTCTTCACCCTATCAAACACCAGGGATTATGTCTATGATTCCGCATTTAGAGCAGTATTTTGGCACCTATTTCCCTAAAGGCGGTATGCATTCAATTACAATGAGTTTATTTCAATTGGCAAAAGATATTGGTGTTGCGTTTAATTTTGAAAGCAACGTAGATCAAATTATTACAGAAGAGCATATAGCCATTGGTATAGAGGTAGCTGGTACTATTATTAAATCTGATATTGTAATTTCAAACTCAGATATTGTGCCCACCTACAGGCATTTATTAAAAGATCATAAGGCACCAGAAAAAATCTTACAACAACCAAGAAGTAGTTCTGCACTCATATTTTATTGGGGAATTAAGAAATCGTTTCCGCAATTAGACTTGCATAACATTTTCTTTTCGGAAGAATACAAAACCGAATTTGACTATATTTTTGAAAAGAAAGATGTGTATCACGACCCAACTGTATACATTAATATATCTTCAAAAGAAGAACCCAACGATGCACCAGAAGGTTGCGAAAATTGGTTCACAATGATTAATGTACCCAGTAATACAGGTCAAGATTGGGATAGTATCGTATCAAATGCTAGGCAAAATATTATAAAAAAATTAAACCGTTTGTTGAACGAAGATATTTCGA
This sequence comes from Flavobacteriaceae bacterium, assembly GCA_034112185.1. GTDB lineage: Bacteria > Bacteroidota > Bacteroidia > Flavobacteriales > Flavobacteriaceae > Winogradskyella. The sequence goes on from JAWUVW010000043.1 coordinate 33,309, forward strand.
AATTGATTGAATTTGAAGAGATCTTGGATCCAAGGACTATAGCATCTAAAACACAAAGTTACCAAGGCGCTTTGTATGGCGCCTCTAGTAATAATAAGTATGCGGCCTTTTTGAGGCACCCAAATTTTAAAAGTAGTATTGCTAATCTCTATTTTTGCGGTGGCAGTGTGCATCCTGGCGGAGGTATTCCGTTATGTTTACTTTCAGGTAAAATAGTATCAGACTTAATTGAAGCTAAAAGTTAATGAAGGAGAATCCAAATTTAAAAACCAGTAGCTCTATATTTATTATATGGCTATTTGCAATATCAGGAATAATTGGTGTATCATCGGGCGCACAAGACTGGTTCTTATCCCTGACGCCACTAAATTTATTGCTGAGTTTGGCAATGGTCTTATGGCATATTAAAGCGTATAATTATAAAGTTATAATTGGTTTAGCCATTCCGTTTTTTTTAGGATTTATAGCAGAAGCTCTAGGTGTGAATTTTGGTTTAATATTTGGAACTTACACGTATGGAGAAAATTTAGGTTATAAAGTATTTGGTGTTCCACTAATGATATGCGTTAATTGGACGTTATTAACAGCAGCAACTGCAGATGTTGCTAAATATATATCAAAAAATAGTGTAATTTCAGCCCTGATAGGTGCAGCTCTAATGACAGGTTTAGATTTTATACTAGAAGTTTCTGCACCACGATTTGACTTTTGGGAGTTTGAAGATGGTGTCGTGCCAATTCAAAATTATATAGGTTGGTTTGTTACCGCATTTATTGCACATTTGGGATATCAATCCTTTAATGTAAAAACAAACAGCGTTATTTCTTGGCATGTTTTAATATCTATAATTATATTTTTCACGGTATTTCTATTTATATAAATGACAACATACGATTACATCATATTAGGAGCAGGAGCTTCAGGTTTATTGTTGGCATACAGAATGTCGCAAGATGCTTTCTATGATGATAAATCGATTTTAATTATTGATAAGATTAAAGACAAAGGTAACGACAGAACTTGGTGTTATTGGGAAGAAGGAGAGGGGGAATGGGATGAGTTACTGACCAAAACGTGGCCTAAAATTTTCTTTGGAGGTGATGCCTATTCTAAAACTATAGATATTTCACCTTTTAATTATAAAATGGTTAGAAGTGAAGTGTTTTATAAGTGCTTATGGACTCAAATCCGTTTAAAACCCAATATTACTTTTACTAAAGATACGGTTGTCCACTTTTCAGAATTGAATGAAGGCGTTCAAGTTATTACTAAAAAAGGGAATTATGTCTCTTCGAAACTTTTTAACAGTTTGCCAAATTCGGAGGCTTATAAATCCCAAAAGAAATATCCGGTTTTACAACAGCATTTTGTGGGCTGGTTTGTGAAGACTAAGGAAGATACATTCGATGATTCTGTGGCAACATTCATGGATTTTACTATTGCGCAAAATGGAAACACACGTTTTATGTATGTTTTGCCAATAGATAAAAAGACAGCATTATTTGAATATACCTTGTTTTCAGAAAATTTATTGCAGTATTCTGATTATGAGAGTGCGATCATAGATTACTTAAATGACAAAAATATAACTAATTTTGAAATCATTGAAAAAGAGAAAGGAGCGATACCCATGACGTCTTTTAAGTTTTCAAAGTTAAACTCCAAGCGCGTTCTAAATATAGGCACAGCTGGAGGATGGACAAAAGCAAGTACAGGTTATACTTTTAAAAACACATCTAAGAAAACAAAAGAACTTGTCACTTTTTTAAAGAAAGAAAATGACTTATCTAAATTTCATAAAAACACAAAATTTTGGTATTACGATCTCTTGTTTTTAGATGTTTTAGTGCATCATAATGAAGAAGGGGCGGCTTTGTTTTCATCGATGTTTAGAAAATTGGAAGCCACTGCGATATTTAAATTCTTGGATGAAGACTCTTCGCTCCTCGAAGATTTAAGACTTATTTTGTCTGTGCCACCAAAACGTTTCACTCAGGCGCTTTTTAGACGCTTGTTTTAAGTTTAAAGTTCAAAAGCTAAATTTATATACTTCAAGTCAAGAACTTAACTTTCTTCAGAAAAGACTTGACCTCGATGCGGTTTTAAAGCGTCTCTGATTGGTTTCATTTTAGATTCATTAACTACAAGATAGGCTAAGCTATGCATTTCGCTGAACGTTTCAACACCTGTAATTGTAATGTCTAGCGCGTTAGATTCAATATATTCTTTTAAATGAATTAAATGATGCTCTGCCGTTTTCTGGCTTACTGGCCCTCTAAAGTCCCAAATTAGTTTTAGTTTACGCATTGGCTACAGACGTTTCGTGTTCAACAAAATTCTTAAAATTTTTCATATATTTTTTTGTCTGTTTTTTAAATGCGCCAGGCATCAAAAATAACATAGCATTCATCTTAAATGTTGTAGGTTCAAATTCGTTTTTACAAACCCACCTGGTATTGCCCTTTGGTGTACTTTCAAAATAGTTTTGTTGTATATTTCTTATGCCTTTTGTGTTATATGTGGCTTCAAATTCTTTATAAATATTTTGTTTAGTAATGGTTTCAATCACTTCCATCTTACGATTCCCATAATCGTAATTCAGTTTCATTTTTGCTCCAAATTCCCTTGGTGTTCCAGAAATATGCTCGGCACTAACTAAGCCTTCTTGCCAGTGTTTCATATTTTCAGCAGAATCTATTTTTCGAATCACTTCCTCAATAGATTTTTCTATTAGGATTTCAGTGGTGTATTGCATTAACAAAGGAATTTCACCAAAAGTATAAAAGCTAATCATAATAGATGAAATTTATCGACGTTACTACCTTTTTAATTGTTCAAATTAGAATAGTGCTATACTTTGGTAAGGTTTTCAGCCAGATAGTTAAAATAAAAAGTAAATAATGAAATACAATCAGCTTGTAAAATAACGTATTTATGTTATTTTTGCTGAGTTTCAAAAAGGTGAATGATTGTAAGTATTACAATGAAGGGATTTAAACTTTTCACGTTTAAGTGAAAATTAGCAGTTTTTTGACCGTTTGAGAGCTTTTTTTATTTTCGTAGCATCGCTATGGAAGAAAAAAAAGACGAAAAATGGGGGAGGGCAATTTTTTAGCGAATGGAAAAAGTTTAAATGACTTCAGTATTAAGACATAAATAATATGAGTATTAAATTTAAATGTTTGTTAGTTGTGCTATTGGCACTTAATTTTTCTTTTTCTCAAGATCAGGATGATGTGCTTCTTAGAGTTGATGGGACGTCCGTAATGTCTTCAGAATTTCTAAGAGTTTACAACAAGAATTTAGACTTGGTGAAGGATGAAAGCCAGAAAGATATTGATGGCTATTTAAAATTATTTACCGAGTATCAGTTAAAACTCAAAGAAGCAAGACGTCTAAAATTAGATGAAGATAAAAAATATCAGCGTGAATTTTTAGGTTACAAAAAGCAGTTGACTAAAAATTATTTATCAGAAAATAAGGTTACTGCTGCTCTGGTAAGAGAGGCTTACGACAGAAGCAATATAGACATTAAAGCGTCTCATATTTTAGTGCGTTTGGACGAATCTGCTACAGATACGATAACAGCTTATAATGAAGTTTTGGCCTTGCGACAACGCGTTTTAAATGAGGGATTTGATGTTGTAAAAGCAGAAATGCATAATGGGAGCACTATTTTCCTTGAAGATTTAGGTTATTTCTCAGCATTTAAAATGGTTTATGACTTTGAAACTGCGGCTTACAATACACCAAAAGGTGAGTTATCAATGCCATTTAGAACACAATTTGGGTACCACGTTGTTAATATAATAGAGAAAAGACAATCTAGAGGGACCATCACTGTGGCTCATATTATGGTGAGTTTAAAACAAAAGGATTCGCTTTTAGATCCTGAGAAGCGCATAGCTGAAATTTATAAAAAGAGGAATCAAGGTGAAAGCTTTGAGTCTTTAGCTAAACAGTTTTCAGACGATAAAAGTTCGGCTAAAAATGGTGGAGAGTTGTCTGCTTTTAAAAGTGGACAATTAAGTTCTACAGTTTTTGAAGATGTAGCATTCGGATTAAAAAATGATGGAGATGTAAGTGTTCCATTTAAATCTGAATATGGTTGGCATATTGTTAAGCGCATAGATCTTAAGCCAATTCAAGAATTTGAAGATTTAGAAGCAGACTTTGAATCAAGAGTAAAACGAGATTCTAGATCTAAGTTGATTAATACAGCTATGGTACAAGAGCTTAAGAAGCGTTATGAAATTTCATACAATCCCGAAGCTAGAGCCTATTTCGAATCATTAATTACTAATGCCTTTTTTGCACGTTCATGGAAATTGCCAGAAGAATTTCAAAAAGATAAAACACTGTTTTCTATAAAAGATAGACTATTTACTTATAATGAGTTTGGTAGTCATTTAATGGCATCACAAAGTGCTTACAACGGGAAAAATATAGCAGCGTCAGTAGTTATCAAAAAAGAGTTCGATGTGTTTTTTGAAAAATCGATCCTACAATTCAGGGAAGATAATTTAGAACTAGAGAATAAAGATTTTGCCAATATCCTTAAGGAATACAGAGACGGACTTTTGTTGTTTGAATTAATGGAGAAGGAAGTATGGAATAAAGCATCAAAGGACACGCTTGGTTTAGAAGCCTACTACAGCAAGCACAAGGCTAATTATCAATGGGAAGATAGAGTGGAAGTTGTGATGGCTTCATCAGCAGACGAATCTAATATGAAGTCGATTCTTAAAATGATGAAAAGAGATAAACCTGAAGAAGAGATTACGATCGCTTTAAATACAGAAGACAAACAAAACGTTATATTTACCAAAGGAACGTTTGATACTGGGGATAGTAAATTACCTCCTGATTTTGAAATAAAGAAAGGAATTTCTAAAGTGTACGCCCATAACGAAGCGTTTCATGTTATGGATATTAAAGCTGTTTTGCCAGCTGGGATAAAAACTTTAGAAGAAGCTAAAGGTAATGTTATCAATGATTACCAAGCCGAAATTGAAACTAACTGGCTCGAGGCGCTTCACGAACGTTTTAAGGTCGAAGTCAACCAAGACGCACTCAAAGTTATTAAAGCTAAAATCGGAAATTAATTAATACATCTTGAAACAAGCCCTCCATATACTTGTTCTCTGTTTACTATTGAGCAGTTGTGATTTTTTTAAAAAAACAGATAATCGTGAGCCTATCGCTAAAGTAAACACGTCTTATTTGTATAAAGAAGATGTTGAGGATGTTGTGCCAGAGGGCGCTAGTAAAGAAGATAGCACACTTATGGTTAACGCCTACATTAATCGCTGGGCAAGGCAATTGCTTTTAATGGATGGTGCTTTGGTGAATCTATCTGAAGCTAAACAAAACGAGTTTTCTAGACTTGTTGAGCAGTATAAAAACGATTTATATACGAAAGCTTATTTAGAGGGTTTGGTGAAAAAAAATATTGATACGATCGTATATCAAAATGAAGCGATAGTGTTTTATGAAGCGAACAAAGAATCTTTTAAGCTTAACGACGATTTGTTGCAGTTTAGATATATTAGTTTACCATTGAATCCTATTAATCTAGATACAATTAAAGCAAGGTTCAAACGTTTTCAAACTAAGGATAAAAGGTATTTAGATTCTATTTCAGTGCAGTTTAGATCGTATTCACTAAATGATTCTATTTGGATAAAATATAGTCAGGTAGCAGAAAAAATTCCGATTGTAACTATGGAAAACAAGAATCAACTGTTAAAAAAAACTAATTATTTACAACTCAAAGATTCATTAAACCTATATTTGATGCAAGTTAATAGTATTCGTGTGCAAAATGATTATGCGCCATTAGAATACGTCAATAGGTCAATACAACAAATTGTTATAAACAAGAGGAAATTAGAGCTCATTAAGCAACTCGAAAATGATATTACAAAAGATGCCATTAAAAATAATCAATTCCAAATTTATAATTAAAGTATTTCTTCTAGTTTGCTTTCTCTCATTCAATTTTGGCAATGCTCAAGAAATTATTGAAGATGAAAAGCCTCAGGTAGTAGAGAAGCCTAAAGACAGTGTTTCAAATAAAACACGTATCAAGGCAGATGGAGTTGCCTCTGTAGTAGGTGATTTTATTATTTTAGAATCTGATTTAGATAGAGAAATAGCGCAACTAGAGGCTCAAGGAGCAGATTTAGGCGCTGTTACACGCTGTGAACTTTTTGGCAGTTTGTTAGAAGGGAAATTGTATGCGCATCAGGCTATTCAAGATAGTGTTCTTGTTAATGAGTTGTATATTCAATCATTGGTAGATCAGCAAATTCAGGGAATTTTAGGACAGACTAAAGGTGACATGGCTGGTTTATTAAAATTTTACAAGAAAGATTCTGAAGAAGCCCTCAGAGAAGAAATGTATGAGATCAATAAGAATGGTTACTTGTCTCAAGAAATGCAGAAGAAAGTAATAGCAGAAGTTGAAGTGACACCAGAAGAGGTGAGAACTTTTTTCAATAACATTCCAAAAGACGAACGTCCGACCTTTGGCACGGAGCTTAAATTGGGACAAATCGTTGTAATTCCTGAAGTAACCGAACAATCTAGACAAGATGTAATAGATAAACTAAACGGCTTCAAGAAGGATATTGAAGAAAATGGTTCAAGCTTTACAACGAAAGTCTTATTCTATACTGAAGATGATGGTTCTAAAGCCACAGGAGGAAAATATACATTAAATAGAAAACGACCAAGAATGGTTAAGGAGTTTAGAGACGTGGCATTCTCTTTGCAAGAAGGCGAGATTTCTGAACCTTTTGAATCTGATTTTGGGTATCACATTATTTTATTAGAAAAAGTTAGAGGTCAAGAATACGATGTTAGACATATACTTTTAAGACCAGAACTAACCCAAGATGCTATTAAAAAAGCTGAAGATGAAATTAAAGAAGTAAGAGCAAAAATTGTGGATAGTACATTAACCTTTGCAGAGGCGGCAAGAGAATTTAGTGATGAAAAGGAAACTAAATATGAAGGCGGTCAATTAACCAATCCCACAACCCAAGATTTTAATTTTGAATTGACAAAAATGGAGCCTGAGTTGTATACTCAAATTCAAGATTTGAAGGATGGGGAAATAAGTCCAGTATTACAGGATGAAGATCGTGTCAATAGAATTAAGTTTAAGATTTTAACCGTTACAGATAGAATAGATGATCACGAGGCAGACTTCGCTAGAGATTATTTAAAGATTAAAGACTTGGCTCTACAAGACAAGCAAATTAAAGCTATTGCAAAGTGGCAAAGAGAAACGATAATTGAGACTTACATAAAAATTAATGGTGAGTATCGAGACTGCGATTTTCAAAGTAACTGGTTAAAAAATCAATAGAATATGTCTGATGTTACAATAATTGAAAATTTTGTAAAGAAATATGCTGCGCTTAAGCAAGAGATTGCGAAAGTAATTATTGGTCAAGATGATGTTGTCAATCAGGTTTTAATATCCATTTTTTCTGGAGGTCACTCACTTTTAATCGGCGTACCTGGTTTGGCAAAAACCTTAATGGTAAATACAATCGCTCAAGCATTAGGATTAGACTTTAAACGCATTCAGTTTACGCCAGATTTAATGCCAAGTGATATTTTAGGAAGTGAAATTTTAGATGAAAATCGCCATTTTAAATTTATAAAAGGACCAATTTTCGCTAATATCATTTTAGCGGATGAGATCAACAGAACGCCACCCAAAACGCAAGCCGCTTTGCTAGAAGCTATGCAAGAACGTTCTGTAACAGTTGCTGGTCATCAGTACAAATTAAGTTTACCTTATTTTGTATTAGCCACTCAAAATCCAATTGAACAAGAAGGAACCTACCCATTACCTGAAGCGCAGTTAGACCGTTTTATGTTCGCTATTAATTTAGAATATCCATCTTTTCAAGAGGAAGTAGATGTTGTAAAAGCAACAACAACAGATATTACGCAAACTGTAAATGCTTTGTTCACGGCCCAAGAAATTATAGATTTTCAAAATGTTATTCGCCGTATTCCTGTAGCGGATAATGTTATAGAATATGCAGTTTCTTTGGTAAGTAAAACAAGACCAAAATCAGATATGGCAGCCGACATCGTAAAAGAATTTGTGGATTGGGGAGCAGGACCAAGAGCCTCCCAGAATTTAATTTTAGCGGCAAAAACGCATGCCGCAACACATGGTAAGTTCTCACCGGATATTGAAAACATTCAAGCTGTCGCAACGGGAATTCTTAGACACAGAATCATTAAGAATTATAAAGCGGAAGCCGAAGGTGTTACAGACGAAAAGATCATTGAAAGTTTATTTTAGATAAGCCAGAATAATTGGTGTGCTTTTCAAAATTTAGCATTTGCATTACGGAAGTGAATTTCCACTAATAGTGATCTTAAAATGCATAATAATTGGAGGCAGAGTTAGTGTTGACGTAATTTACATTTCTCGCTCGAAAAGGTAAATTCATATTTATTCTAAATAATATTTTTCATTAATATATTTTTTAAAGACCTGTATTAGTGTTTGTTAGGGAAGTGGTCAGTAGAAATATAAGCGAATTATGATTTTTTTTCAAAGAAAAAGCAATGTCGTTACTTATTTTTAAATGGTCTTTAAAAATTGTAAATTTGTAGTACTTAATAACAAAATTATCAACCTCTTAAATATACTTTATGGCTTTTGACATTGATATGATAAAAAAGGTTTATGCTAACATGACTGAGCGCGTTGATGCTGCTAGAGACGTTGTTGGAAAACCATTAACACTTTCAGAAAAAATATTATACTCTCATTTATGGGATGGAAAACCTAATAAGGTCTTTGCCAGAGGTAAGGATTATGTGGATTTTGCTCCAGACCGAGTAGCGTGTCAAGATGCTACGGCTCAAATGGCATTATTGCAATTTATGCAAGCTGGAAAGGCAAAAGTTGCGGTGCCAACAACAGTGCATTGTGACCATTTAATACAGGCAAAAGATGGTGCTGCAACAGATTTAAAAAATGCAAATAACACAAGTAGTGAAGTGTTCAACTTTTTAGAATCAGTTTCTAATAAATACGGAATCGGTTTCTGGAAACCAGGTGCAGGTATTATACATCAAGTGGTTTTAGAAAATTATGCATTTCCTGGAGGAATGATGATTGGGACAGATTCACATACGGTTAATGCTGGTGGACTGGGTATGATTGCTATTGGTGTTGGTGGTGCTGATGCTGTAGATGTTATGGCAGGAATGGCTTGGGAACTTAAATTCCCTAAATTAATAGGAGTAAGATTAGTTGGAAAGCTTTCGGGTTGGACAGCTCCAAAAGATGTGATTTTAAAAGTAGCTGAAATTTTGACTGTAAAAGGTGGGACAGATGCTATTGTAGAATATTTTGGACCTGGTGCTTTATCAATGTCTTGTACAGGAAAAGGTACGATTTGTAATATGGGAGCTGAGATTGGAGCAACAACTTCAACATTTGGTTACGATGATTCAATGGAGCGCTATTTACGTGCCACAGATAGAGCGGATGTTGCTGATGAAGCAAATAAAATCAGACCCTATTTAACGGCAGATGCGGAGGTGTATGCAAATCCTGAGCACTATTTTGACCAAGTCATAGAAATTAACTTGTCTGAGTTAGGTCCTTTATTAAACGGTCCATTTACACCAGATTTATCGACAACAGTAGGTAGAGAAATGACAGAGAAAGCCAAAGCTAACGATTGGCCAATGCAAGTGGAGTGGGGATTAATTGGGTCTTGTACAAATTCATCTTACGAAGATTTATCAAGAGCATCATCCATTGCACAACAAGCATTAGATAAAGGCTTAAAAATGAAATCCGAATTAGGTATTAATCCTGGTTCTGAACAAGTACGTTACACAGCAGAACGTGATGGTATTTTAGGGATTTTCGAAAAATTAGATGCTAAGTTATTTACCAATGCTTGTGGTCCTTGCATAGGGCAATGGGCAAGATATAGTGATCCTAAAAATGCCCCAAAAAACAGTATCGTGCATTCTTTTAATAGAAACTTTGCGAAACGTGCAGATGGCAATCCTAATACGCATGCTTTTGTTGCTTCACCAGAAATCACAGCTGCTATAGCAATTGCTGGCCGTTTAGATTTTAATCCGATGACTGATAAGTTAATTAATGAAAACGGTGAAGAAGTTATGTTCGATGAGCCTACAGGGTGGGAATTACCACCAAAAGGTTTTGAAGTAAAAGATAATGGTTATTTAGAACCAGTCGCAGATGGAAGCGGAGTCGTAGTTTCTGTGAATCCTACATCTGAGCGTATACAATTATTAGAGCCTTTTACACCGCTCGGAGGTGCTATTACTGGAGCGAAATTATTAATTAAAGCCTACGGAAAATGTACCACAGACCATATCTCAATGGCTGGTCCTTGGTTACGTTTTAGAGGTCACTTAGATAATATTGCAAATAACACCTTAATAGGCGCTGTAAATGCTTTTGGAAAGAAAACAAATTTTGTTAAAAATCAATTGACAGAGGAATTTGGTGGTGTACCAGACACAGCAAGAGCTTACAAAGCTGCAGGAGTAAAATCTATTGTAGTTGGTGACCATAATTATGGTGAAGGGTCTTCTAGAGAGCATGCAGCAATGCAACCAAGACAATTGGGTGTGGCTGCTGTAATTGTGAAATCTTTTGCTCGTATTCACGAAACAAACCTTAAGAAGCAAGGTATGTTAGGGTTAACGTTTGCTAATGAAGCGGATTACGATTTAATACAAGAAGATGATACCTTCAATTTCTTAGATTTGAATGAATTTGCACCAGATAAGCAATTGCATTTGGAGGCAGTTCATGCTGATGGAAGTGAAAGTGTTATCGCTTTAAATCATACGTATAATCAAGCACAAATTGAATGGTATAATGAAGGTTCTGCACTTAATTTAATTAAGAAAGAGAACGCATAATCTCATTTATAATGATGTATATAAAACTCCTAGTGTAATGCTAGGAGTTTTTTTGATTCTATTTGAAAGGTATTGTAACTATTTACGACCGAAACCAGTATTCTATAAATCTAATCAGTTATGAATTCTATAAGGGTTTTTGAAGATGTAAATCTATTCAATTAGCTATGCCCTCATAAATTCAAAGTTTATAAGGCTTACCATATTTTAGTGCTTATAAAAAAAGCGATTACATCTATTTTGAAGATGATGTAGCCAACAGAGTGCATCTTAGTGAAAAGGGCAAAGGTAAGATCGGTTATTATAATGAAGATGGTTTTTAAATAGTAAAATCTATATGAAGTAAAGGTGATTTATTTGGACAGAAAGCTATTTTAGGAGCGTAAAAACGCAGTGAGTTTACACAGTCTATAGATAATAGCCCCTCCATTTGTAGGGTTGGTGTGGATACGATGCATGCACTTATGCGCGATAATAAAACCTTTGGTTTAAGAATTTATAAATTTATTGGATTTAAGTTTAAAAAATTAGAACTGCGTCATCAATTAGTGTTGTTTAAAGATGCAAAGACAGGACTGTTAGGCTTTTTGGAAGAGTTATGTTCATAATATAGGCATAATACAAGAGATAATATTATCAACTATCCTTATACACAAAAAGACATCGCAATGCTAATTGGTATTTCTAGACCAACCTTAAATATTTTAATTAATGAACTAAAAGAGGAACTGGCTATAGATGTTAATCGCAATAAGATTAGAATTTATAAAACCTCCGCTTAATTTTATAGTTAATGAAAAGACAACTTACCAAACGAAATATTATAGTTTTAGTTATTATTGCGATACTTATTATTCCACATACCAGACAGCCAATCCAAGTATTACTGCATCAAGGTATGAGTTATATTAATCAATCATCGCTTATCGATAAGGAAGACAGGTTAGCTGTGTCTTATTCCAATTGGAAACTAAAATCTGATGCAAATCAGAACTTAGATTTTGACGAAACTAAAGGAAAGGTTGTGTTCATAAATTTTTGGGCAACTTGGTGTCCGCCTTGTATTGCCGAGATGCCAAGTCTTCAAGCTTTGTACACCGATTATAATGATAAGGTCATATTTCTATTTGTAACGCGTGATGATTTTGAAACAGTAGAAAAATTTAAGGTAAAAAAAGATTTCGACTTTGAAGTATTTAAGCCTTTAAATGAAGTGCCAAAAGCATTAACGACAAGGTCAATTCCAAGAACTTTCGTTATAAATAAAAACGGGGATATAGTGATTGACGAATCTAGTGCTATAGATTGGAATAGCGAAAAAGTTAGAAATCAGCTAGATCAATTACTTTCAGAATAATTTATTTAAAATATTTAAAGGGAACAATCAACATGCCGAAATTTTCACCTTTATCTTTTCCTAAATGTTTATGATGCATTTTGTGAGCGCGTCTTAAACCTCTGGCATATTTATTATCAACATTTCGTAACCATTTAAAGCGTTGATGAATAAATATATCGTGTACAATAAAATAGGCAGCTCCATAAGCCAGAATCCCGAAACCTATGGGTAAAGTGTACCAAAGGTCTTCATAACTGGAGAGATAAAAACAACTCATACTAACAGCCGCATAAAAAATAAAAAAGGCATCGTTACGCTCAAACCAGCTATTATGATCTTTATGATGGTGATCACTATGTAAATTCCATAAAAAACCATGCATGATATACTTGTGGGTAAACCAAGCATTAAACTCCATAATAAAGAATGTTCCGAAAAATATTAAGATCCAAAAAACAGTTTGTATCATTAGTGTTCTTTAAATTTATATTAAATTTAATTGGTATTTAACATAGCTTCTAGTAAGTAATTCCACCTTTTTATAATTAGGAACCCTAATTCTAGTAGATTTTATTTTTAAAGCAGGTGTCTTTTTTAATTTGTCTAGTAACTTGTTGTAATAACGGTAAGCCATAAACACACCGAATCTTGCTTCTAAAGGTAAGCGCTTAATCCCTTGTAATCCTTTAGTAAAGTCTTCTTCGATATCTGCGATGATAGCTTTTTTAGAAACTTCATCTAAATGATTTAAATCTGTATTCGGAAAATAAGTTCTACTTAAATCCTCAAAATCTGCTTTTAAATCTCTAAGGAAATTCACCTTTTGAAAAGCAGAGCCTAAACTCATTGCAGAAGCTTTTAGATCTTCATATTGCTCATTGTCACCTTTAACAAATACCTTTAAGCACATCAAACCAACGACATCGGCCGAACCATAAATATAGTCTCTATATTCTTGCTCGGTTAAGTAGTCTGTTTTGTGCAGATCTAAACGCATACTATTCATAAATGAATCTACTAGGTGTTTATCAATACCATAGTTGTGATAGGTCTCTTGAAATGAGTTTAAGATAGGGTTTAAACTAATTTTATCAACTAAAGCGCTTTCTAGATTATATTCGAAATTTTTAAAAAGCTTTTCTTTGTCATAGTCATGAAACGAATCCACAATCTCGTCGGCAAATCTTACAAATCCATAGATGTTATAAATGTCTTGTCTGATTGTATCAGATAACATTTTTGTGGCTAAAGAAAATGAAGTACTGTAAGCATTGGTTACCAGTTTGCTACATTCTTTAGATACATTATCAAAAATTGATTTCATAGTAATTTTATCTTTTTCTTAGCAATTAGATTTCATTTTTTTCAATCAGTTCAGAAACCAACTTTCCTGAAATTAAAGACGGTGGTACGCCTGGTCCAGGAACGGTTAATTGTCCTGTAAAGTATAGACCTTCTACTTTTTTACTTTTTAGTTTTGGTCTTAAAAAGGCAGTTTGCATTAATGTATTAGCCAAGCCGTAGGCATTTCCTTTATAGGAGTTGTATTCACTAACAAAATCATTAACACAAAAAGATTCTTTAAACAAAATGTGTTTTTGGACACTCTGATCCGTTCTTTTTTCAAAGCGATTGATAATAATTTCAAAATATTGCTGACGTAACTCCGGAGTATCTTCTAATCCTGGGGCAATCGGGATAAGAAAAAAACCTGTTTCACAATCTACTGGAGCCATACTTTTATCTGTAACTGATGGAAAGTTAACATAAAATAATGGGTTTTCTGGCCATTTTGGATCGTCATAAATCTCTTCTGCATGCAATTCAAAATTAGTATCAAAAAACAAATTATGATGCTCTACATTTTGAAGCTTTTTATCAAAACCTACATAAAAGAGTAGAGAAGAAGGTGCAAATGTGCGTTTTTCCCAATAAGCTTCACTATACTGTCTATAATTTATATCCAAAAGTGTTTCAGAATGATGGTAATCTGCACCACTTAACACAACATCAGAATGAACTGGTTTTCCACTTACAGTAATACCGAGTGACTTTCCGTTTTTAACATTAATCTTTTCAACATTGCTATTGGTATATATAGAAACACCTAGGCTTTCCGCTAGGCTTTTCATGGCCTTTATAATTTCATACATACCACCTCGTGGGTGCCATGTGCCTAGACCAAAATCCGCAAAATTCATAAAACTATAGAATGATGGTGTATGATTTGGTTTTGCTCCCAAAAACAACACTGGAAACTCTAATGTCGAAATCAGTTTAGGGTTTTTAAAGTTTTTACGAACTTCAGAACTTATAGTTTTAAAAAAGCGATCAACTCTAGTTACTGTTTCTTTAGTTACTAATTCAAAAGGTGAAAGACCTGGTTTTAAAACTACTTTATTTATAGCGATATCGTAATGCTCTTGTGCTCTTGCGATAAATTTACGAAGTGGTTTAGAGCTTCCTGTTTCTATACGTTCAAATTCTTCACAAATCTGATCCATGTGATCCCCAATGGTAATCACATCATCCGAAAAGAAAATCTTATAAGCTGGACTTAATTTATCGAGTTGATAATAATCGCTGGTGCTTTTACCAAAGTCACCAAAAAATTTTTCAAAGATATCTGGCATCCAATACCAACTTGGCCCTATATCAAAAGTAAAACCATCTTTAACCAGTTGCCTTGCTCTGCCACCAACGGTGTCGTTTTTTTCGAAAATTGACACTTTATGACCAGCTTTAGCTAAGTAACATGCAGCTGATAAAGCTGAAAACCCTGAACCTATTATAGAAATAGTTTTGTACATTATTTATTTTAAAGTTTGTCAAGTAATGCCTTTATACTCGTAAAGGGTTTAATTCCTTCTGGTAAATCATCTAAATCGAGATGAGAAAGCATTTGTCCTAAAACCCAGAATTTTGAATTACTAGGCTCTAAAAGCATACTATTGAAGGTGCTTATGTATTTTTGGATATGTTCTTTTTCTGGTTTTACAGTAAAATAGGAAACGAAAATAATATCATCATAGTAGTTTTGAAGATCTGTTAAACTCTCAAGAGGGACACTCGAACCTAGGAAAATGGAATGATAACCATGGCTTACGATTTCATGATTAATAAACATTAAGCCTAACTCATGTATTTCATTATCGGGTAAATATAAAACGAATGTCTGCTTAGAGTCATTAACTTGTTTTGATTGAATCTTTTCAGTACTCGCTATTATTTTCTGTCTGATCAGTGTTGTTATAAAATGTTCGTGTGCTGGAGTGATTGTATCTGTTTGCCAGAGCATACCCATATTAGAAAGCATGGGTATAAAAACATCATAAAAAATACTTCTAAATGATTTTTCTTTTAAAAGTGTCTCGTAGGTCGTATAGAAAAGTGTTTGGTCAAAATTAAGCATGGCCAATTTAAGCGTATTGATGGCATGAGTATCTACGTCGTTTTTCGAAGCAATTTCTCTGACTAATTGCTGAATTTCATCTTCGTCTATAGTTGATATTTTTGATATTTTATAGCCATTACTATTGAGATAACTAACGTTTAGTAATTTTTGAAAATTAGCTAAATCGTAATACCTTATATTAGTGTCAGTACGCTTTGGTTCTAAGAGGTTATAACGTTTTTCCCAGATTCTAATGGTATGTGCTTTTATACCTGTTAAATTCTCTAGATCTTTAATACTAAATTGACTCTTAATGTTGTTCATTTTTTTTAAAAAACCTTTAAACAAAAATAGGGTTTATACTCATAAGTTATTGGGAATTAACAAAATTTAAGTAAAATAAGGGGAGTTGGCAAGATAAAACGAAAGTATTCGTGTAATTAATATCACTTTAAGTGAGATATAAAGTGCGCACGAGAAGACTCGAACTTCCACGGACTAATGTCCACCAGCCCCTCAAGCTGACGCGTCTACCAATTCCGCCACGTGCGCATTTATAATAATAAATACCAATTCTTAAGTTAAAAATAAAGAACTGAAATAAAGATAAAAAAAAAGTTAGGCTATTTTTGCCTAACTTTTTGTGACCAGTCTGGGGCTCGAACCCAGGACCCTCTCCTTAAAAGGGAGATGCTCTGCCAACTGAGCTAACTGGTCATTATGTTTTTCTTTAACGGGGTGCAAATATAAAATGTTTAATTAATAAAACAATACTTTTTTTGTTTAAATTTTCGTTTTTTTGTTGTCTCTTAGCATAGAGTTTTAATAATCAATTTGTAAGCGTTATGATTGTCGTTTTAATGGGATACATGGGATCCGGGAAATCCACCATTGGTAAGGGATTAGCTACGGTGCTAAATTATAGTTTCTTAGATTTAGATGATTACCTTGTCGATAAAGAAAAATCTTCAATATCTGAAATTTTTAAAACCAAAGGAGAAATCTATTTTAGAAAAAAAGAAACTGAGTATTTAAAGGAGCTTATTAACTCTTCTGAAAATTTAGTTCTAGCTCTGGGTGGGGGGACGCCTTGTTATGGTGAAAATATTGATATATTAACCAGTCATTGTAATATTGCTTTGTTCTATTTGAAACTTTCAATTCCTCTCTTGGCTAAGCGCTTGTTCAAAGCCCGCGAAGAGCGACCATTAATAAGTCATTTAACTTCTGAAGACCAATTATTAGAATTTATTGGGAAGCATCTTTTTGAACGTGTACACTATTATAATCAGGCACAATACACAATTTCTTCGGATAACAAAGCGCAGCAAGCTGTTATAGAAGATATTTTGATGCACTTAATCTAAATAGGCCTCATAAGGTTGTTTAGATAGGTTGACGTGCACATGCTCAAAAAGAGATGTAGATAGTGATATGCCTTTAAAGTCCGCCTTTACCGGGTATTTTTTATGATTTCTATTAACCAGAACTGCCGTTTTAAATTGTTTCAAAGGGACATCCAGAAAATGCTTAATACCATAAATTAAAGTACTACCAGAATTTAAAACATCGTCAACTAAAACAATCGATTTGTTAGTGTAATCCGCTTTGTTTAGCGATGTTTTTATCGGATTTGTAGGTTCGGATTTATTAATAGTCACTTTGCACAACGTGCATTCTATCGAAGAAATTTTATCGAGATTAGCCTTTATTTTTTTTGCAAGAATATAGCCATTACTCTCAATGCCAGCAATAACGAGTTCAGTCTCATTAGCATTACTCTCATAGATTTGATATGAAATGCGCTTTATCTTATGCTCAATTTCTTTATGACTTAAGATGGTGTTTTTAGTTAGTGCCATTAGGTCTTTTTTTCAAAGATAAAAAACAGTTCTTTACCTTGTCTTTCTTTTATAGAATTTATTGATGGTTCTAAAATCTTAATTTTGAATAGTTCTTCAAAAAGAGATATGTATTCCGGTAGGCTACCACCATAAGGTGGCCCAGATTCTGTTAATTCAAAATCAAAAAGTAAACCAACGAGTTTGCCATTTGATTGTAAGAGACAGCTCATTTTATCAACATAACGTTGTCTTAGGCTTGGATTGAGCGCACAGAAGAAGGTGTGTTCTAGTATTAAATCAAAATGATTATTTAAGTCAAAAAAATTCATATGTAGTAATTGCGCCTGTGGAAAGTTAGCAATGCGATCGTTTAAATGATCTAGGGGCTGCTTTGCAAAATCAAGCACATATACATTTTTAAAGCCTTTATTCCATAAGTACTCAGCTTCATAGCAATTACCAGCACCAGGAATTAGAATCCGTAATGATTTATCTTCAAGTTGGTCGATATATGTTTTTATTGGAGTAGAAGGGTAACCAATATCCCAACCGATTTGCGTATTAGAATAACGTTTTTCCCAATAGGCTTTATCTAAATGAGTCTCATTCTTCTTCTTCATAATATCCGTCTATATCACGTCGATCTTTTTTCGTTGGTCGTCCTGTTCCTTTTTTCCTATAATAGTCTTTACTATATTTTAGAAGTGCTTTAGCTTCAAAGGCTTCTTTTGGTGTTGTGTCAATTCTGTAAATATCAACGAGCTTGGCACCAACGCGATTTGGAGGTAAATCGTTAACGGTAAGCTGATACATAACCTGGTCTTTTCGCAATTCAATTTTGTCCGTGGCATAAACCTCACGTGAAGGTTTTACAACAGAGCCATTTACTTTTATTTGTCCTTTTTTACAGGCTTTTGTTGCAATACTGCGCGTTTTGTAATAACGTACACACCATAAATATTTATCAATTCGCATATATTTTTAACTAAAAACTACGTTAATATAATTTAGGAAGTGATCTAAATGTTTCGTTTTATTCAAATTCATCTCATTTCCCCTTTATATCGATTTTTTTTATAGCGTAGCTGAGGCTGTTTTATTCAATAAAAAGACGTTAAAGAGATGAAAAATCTATAATTTTTGTTAAGAAACAAAAAGTTAGAACCCCCGCATACAAAAATATTATATTATTGTATCTTGCAAGCCATAATTAAGCAATAATGAACGTCGTATTTTATCTGTGGTGGATTTATACGAGCAATATAAAAACTTATGAAATTTAATACGTTAAAATATAGTATTTACGTCCTGATTGTAATCTTCGTATGTATATCTTGTAATGATGATGATGATGATGAATTCGTTTTAGTGCCAGAAAGAGACAGAGCCGAGCAACAGCTAGCCGATAATGATTCAATTGTAAACTATCTATCAACACATTATTATAATTCAGATTTTTTTCAAACAGGCGTTGATCATAAATACACTGATATTATAATCACAGAATTAGAAGAAGGTGAAAATGTGCCAGCGGGACATACTTTGCTCTTTGAAGATGTTGAAACATTTACCACAGAATATGTAGAGACGGATTATGAGTATTATATTTTGAGACTAAATCAAGGTGGAGGAGACGCTCCTAAATTTACGGATTTTTTGCGAGTTAGGTACGAAGGAACCTCTGTTAATACGGATGAAGTTTTTGATATGACAGTCACTCCAGTCGACCTGCTTTTACAAAGGGATGCTTTTAGGTCAGGAACTATAAAGGCATGGCAGTTGGTTTTTCCAGAGTTTAATGCCTCTGAGAACTTTGGGTTTAATAATGGTGCGGTAGATTTTACCAATTTTGGTTTAGGCGTTATGTTTGTGCCGTCAGGATTAGCTTATTTCGCGGGAAGCAATACAGGTTCATCTTATGACAATTTAATTTTTAAGTTCGAATTATTCCAGTTTAAAACAGAAGATCATGACAATGACGGTATTCCATCGTATGTTGAAGATTTAAATGGTAATTTAATAGTTGAAGACGATGATACAGATAATAACACGATTGCAAATTTTATTGATATTAATGACGATGGAGATGAAGTATTAACCATAAATGAACTTATTCCTACAATTTATAGCGTAAACACCAATATTGGTGAAGAAGAACCAGTTTTGGCAGTTAATGAGTATGAGAGGAGTAGAAGCGAAAATGCAGGTGTAATTACTATTAATACGGTAACAATTGCTGATGACAATGAAGATGGTGTCCCTGACTATTTGGATGAGGCTATTACAATCAATTACAACGAAGACTAAGATAGCTAAGATCTATTTCTGGATGTAAATAAAAATATAATAAAACTAAAAAAGCCACTGATGAAGTGGCTTTTTTAGTTTTTAAAGAAAGGTCTAGAGTGCTATAGATAGACTCAATATCAATTGATCTGGTCTAGTGTCAATTCTGCTTAATGAACTCGCACCTGCATTATTACTAATAAACGTAGCTTCATTTTTACTAAAGCCCCTTTCATAACGTAGGTCAATCCCTATTTTGTTAAAGTTTAGTCCAATTCCAAAATTCAATCCTACAGTGAGTTCATCTTTTAGGTTGTCAATATCAATACCATCAAATTCTGCATCTAAAAGATACTGTAATGATGGGCCCGCAAAAACACTAATAGGCCCTAAAACTTTTAATCCAACTAATAATGGAGCGTCAATCTTTTTTACTGAAAACGCGTCACTATCATAGTCACTCTTTGTCGCAGTATAAACTAATTCTGGTCTAAAATAAATTCTGTTTCCAATTTTACCGAAAACACCAATATGATAGCCAATATTGCGTTCTGGATTTTGTGCATTCTCACCAATAGACTCAAAATAATCACCATTAGCACTGTAATTTAAACCACCTTTAAAACCAAAGGCACTTCCACTTTGGGCATTTACACTAGAACTAATAAATACTAAAATCACAACTATAAAAGCTGACTTTTTCAAATTTCTCACAATGTTCGTTTTTAAGATTAACTATGTTAAAATCAAAAACGCTGCCAAATTGAAGTTATTTCCTTTTCAGTACAGTTTTTACAGCTTTTTGGATAGAGTCGCTATTAAGGCCATACTTATCCATAAGTTGCGCAGGGGTTCCAGATTCTCCAAACGTATCGTTAGTTGCGACAAATTCTTGTGGAGTTGGTCTGTGCTGTGCTAAAACTCTTGCTACACTTTCACCTAGACCACCTAAATGATTGTGCTCTTCAGCACTAACGATGCAACCTGTCTTAGAAACAGAATCTAAAATAGCTTTTTCGTCCAGAGGTTTGATCGTATGAATATTTATGACTTCAGCAGAAATGCCAACTTCATGTAACGCTTTAGATGCTTCAAGAGCTTCCCAAACTAAATGACCAGTTGCTACAATAGTAACGTCAGTACCTTCGGTAAATTTAATGGCTTTGCCAATTTCAAATTTCTGATCTGCTGGAGTAAATATTGGCATTGAAGGACGACCAAATCTTAAATATACAGGCCCATCATAATCTGCAATAGCAATAGTTGCGGCCTTAGTTTGGTTGTAGTCACAAGGATTAATAACGACCATTCCTGGAAGCATCTTCATTAAGCCAATATCTTCTAAAATTTGATGTGTAGCACCATCTTCACCTAGCGTTAAACCAGCGTGTGAGGCACATATTTTTACATTTTTGCCAGAGTAAGCAATAGATTGACGAATCTGATCATAAACTCTCCCAGTAGAGAAATTAGCAAACGTTCCTGTAAAAGGAATTTTCCCACCAATAGTTAAACCTGCAGCTATTCCCATCATATTGGCCTCTGCGATTCCGATTTGGAAAAAACGTTCTGGATTTTCATCGATGAATTCGTTCATTTTTAGAGACCCAATTAAGTCAGCACATAATGCAACAACGTTTGGATTGGTTCGTCCTAATTCTGCTAAACCAGCACCAAAACCACTTCTTGTATCTTTTTTTTCTGTGTAAGTATATGTTTTCATAAGCCTACCCGAACCTTCCAAAGGAAAGTCTATATGGGACGTTATTTTTTAGTTAATGTATTCATTATTTAAGACCTTCCCAAAGGGAAGGATTTTAGGATGGGATTAATAATCTCCTAAAGTTTCGGCATTTTGTGTTAATCCAATTGCCAATTGTTCATCATTTGGTGCTTTGCC
This sequence comes from Flavobacteriaceae bacterium, assembly GCA_034112185.1. Taxonomy (GTDB): domain Bacteria; phylum Bacteroidota; class Bacteroidia; order Flavobacteriales; family Flavobacteriaceae; genus Winogradskyella. Next base: position 55,028 of record JAWUVW010000043.1, read on the forward strand.
ATGCCATGCATGCGTATGCATCATAAAATCAACACCATTACCCATAATAGTTTTTAGTAAAACGCAAACAGGCTTACCTTTACCGGTCAATGATTTCGCTTTTGCCATACCTTTAAGTACAGCTTCGATATTATTTCCTTCTTCTATTTCGAGAACGGTCCAACCAAAAGCTTCAAATTTCCCTTTTATGCTTCCCATAGGTAAGACATCGTCAGTAGATCCATCAATTTGTTGTCCGTTTAAATCTATCGTAGAAATAAGATTATCGACCTTCTTTCCAGAAGCATACATAATTGCTTCCCAATTCTGACCTTCCTGTAATTCGCCATCACCATGAAGACTATAAATCAAGTGATTGTCTTTGTTCAACTTTTTAGCTTGTGCGGCACCAATGGCAACAGACATGCCTTGACCTAATGAGCCTGAAGCAATTCTAATACCAGGTAAACCTTCATGTGTTGTTGGGTGTCCTTGTAAGCGTGAATTTATTAATCTAAATGTATTTAGTTCATCCACAGGAAAGTAGCCTGATCTCGCCAGTACACTATAATAGACTGGAGAGATATGACCGTTTGAAAGGAAGAATAAATCTTCACCTTTTCCGTCCATATCGAAGCCTTCTTTTCGATCCATAATCTCTTTATATAGTGAAACGAAAAATTCGGCACAGCCTAGTGAACCTCCTGGATGACCAGAATTAACCTTGTGTACCATTCGTAAAATATCTCTACGAACCTGAGTTGTTAAATTTTCTAATTCTTGAATGTTTGGCATGTTGTGTTGCTTAAATTTAGTGGCACAAAAATAACTTTTTACATAAGCCTTTCAAAGATTGATAGAGTCCACTTATTAACGATTTTGAGGATTTGCTAACAATATTCTGAAAATTTCAAATTCCAAATTTCAAATTCAAAAAATTCCTAGAGCAAATCACCAAAACGAAAAGCTATTAGTGGATTATTAGGATGGTCGTTTTTTAAATCTTATTTAAGAGGGAATACTATAGAGTTAATTATATTTGCCGATAGACTTAGATTTAATGAAAGAATCATGCTGAAAATATTAGTAACAAATGGAATCATTAATTGCGAACAAAATGTGTCCGCTGAAAAACAATAAGTATTAGCACATGAAATTTCAGAGATTAGCAAACGACAAAGCAACCAAGGCCAGAGCCGGATCGATTACAACAGATCATGGTGTTATTGAAACTCCTATTTTTATGCCAGTGGGGACTGTGGGTTCCGTTAAAGGTGTGCATCAGAGGGAGTTGAAAAACGATATTAATCCTGATGTCATACTTGGGAATACCTATCATTTATATTTGAGGCCTCAGGTTCCAATTTTAGAACAAGCAGGTGGACTTCATAAATTTATGAATTGGGATCGTAATATTTTGACGGATTCTGGGGGCTACCAAGTGTATTCGTTATCTGCAAATAGAAAAATTAAGGAAGAAGGTGTGAAGTTTAAATCGCATATCGATGGAAGCTATCATGTTTTTACACCAGAGAATGTTATGGAAGTGCAACGAAGTATTGGTGCAGATATCATTATGGCTTTTGATGAATGTACGCCTTATCCATGCGATTATAACTATGCTAAGCGCTCAATGAAAATGACGCATCGTTGGTTAGAACGTTGTTTAACACATTTAAAGAAAACACCTTTTAAATACGATTACGAGCAAACATTTTTTCCGATTGTACAAGGAAGTACATATAAAGATTTGAGACAACAATCTGCTGAATATATAGCTAATGCAGGAGCAGAGGGCAATGCGATTGGTGGACTATCGGTAGGTGAGCCTGCCGAAGAAATGTATGCTATGACTGATGTTGTTTGCAGTATCTTACCAGAAGACAAACCACGTTACTTAATGGGAGTTGGGACACCCATCAATATATTAGAAAATATTGCGTTAGGTGTAGATATGTTTGATTGTGTAATGCCTACGCGTAATGCACGAAATGGAATGCTGTTTACAGCACACGGTTCTATAAATATCAAAAATTTAAAATGGGCAGATGATTTTTCTCCTGTAGATGAAATGGGTATTACATTTGTAGACACGGAGTATAGTAAGGCTTATTTAAGACATCTATTTACAGTAAATGAATTATTAGGAAAACAAATCGCAACCATACACAATCTAGGTTTTTATTTGTGGTTAACTCGAGAAGCTAGAAAGCATATTATTGCAGGTGATTTTGGTGCTTGGAAAGATAAGATGGTGAAACAAATGGACAACCGACTATAATTAGTTTTTGGTAAAAGCTAAAGACTGACATTAGACATTAGACATTAGACATAAGTCGAAAGACCGAAAGGAGTTAATTACCTAAATAACAGAATAACTTAAGAAGAGAATTGAAAATACTAGATTGGTACATATTAAAGCGCTATTTATTTACATTTTTAATGATGCTATTGTTGTTCATTCCTATTGGGATAACAGTGAATTTAGCTGAAAAAATTGGTAAAATAATAGAAAACGAAGCGCCTTTAGCGGCAGTTGCAATTTATTATGTGCATTTTACAGTTTATTTTGCTAATCTTTTATTTCCTTTATTCCTGTTTCTTTCCGTAATATGGTTCACATCTAAGTTAGCTAACAATACAGAAATTGTTGCTTTTTTGAGTTCTGGTGTTTCATTTTCTAGATTTTTAAGACCATACTTAATTGGCGCTACCATTGTTGCAATTTTGGCCTTATTTTTAGGAATGTATTTGGCACCTATGGCTAGTAAAGGCTTTAATGAATTTACATATAAATATTTAAAAAAGGGTAAGCAGATTCAGCAAACAAGAGATGTTTATAGACAAATAGGTGACAACGACTACATCTATGTTAGTAATTTTAATCCTGCAAGAAAACAAGGAAGGAACTTTACTTATGAGCATTTTAAAGGTAATGAACTTAAGTATAAAATATTCGCAGATAACATAAGATATGTGGAAGAGGATTCCAGTTACAAACTAACAACCTATGTAAAACGCTCATTCGAAAATGGTATCCAAACCGTAGAGAAAAAAAGAAGTGAAGATATAAAGTTTCCTTTTAAACTCGAAGATTTAACACCAGTTGAATATGCGGCGGAGACTAAACCTTATGGGGAACTTTTAAATTTTATTGAAGCAGAAAAGCGCAGAGGTTCATCCAATATAGGCCGATATGAAGTTGTAAAACTTCGTAAATGGAGCTTGCCAGTATCTATTTACATACTTACAATTATTGCAGTGGCAGTTTCTTCTGTAAAACGGCGAGGAGGTATGGGCATTAACTTAGCGGTTGGTATTACTATAGCGATGGTTTATGTCTTTTTCGATAAGGTTTTTGGTATTATGGCAGCACAGTCTGATTTCCCAGCAGTTATAGCGGTATGGTTTCCAAATGTTATCTTTGGTATTATAGCTATTTATCTTTTGCAACAGGCTAAGCGTTAAAACAATGTGTTCATTTTGGTTGTTTTTGAGTAAGTAAGAATTTAGTTTTATAAATTTTAATTTTATTAACTAGGTTTGAGTTAGCTTTGCGAGCACTAAAAGCCACCATGATAATGACGTGTAGTAGCTAGATGGATAATCAAGTTAATTTGTACAGGAAGTAATATGTTAATTAAAAAATTAAACCCAATAAAAACAAGAGTCTTCAATTTCTTTACAGGCTTTTTTAAAAACTCAAAAAAAATAGAGCAATTACAAAATGTGCCTAAAGATTCAAAAATCAGAGTTTTAATTTCTAGACCAAATCATAGATTAGGTAATCAATTGTTAATAGCTCCATTAATTCAAGAAGTAAAGAATGAATTTCCAAATTGTAAAATCGATTTAGTGGTTAATGGAAATCTATCTTCTATATTATTTTCTCAATTTAGTTATATTCAAAATATTTTCAATCTTCCCAAAAAACCTTTTAAGAATATTCTTAACTATACTGGTAAGGCTATAAGTTTAATGTCGAATAAATATGATATTGCAATGTCAGCCTGTGACGATTCAAACTCAAGTAAAATATTTGTTAAATTATCTAGAGCTAAATTCAAAATATACGATTCTGGCATAAACAGTAGTGCTAAACCTACACATATATCTAAAATTCCAATATTCAATTTTAAAACTATATTAAAACCATCTCAGGATTTAACAAACTATAACTACTCAAAATTATCTATCGGATTAACTAACGAAGAAATAGAAAAAGGACGTTCCGTCATTGAACATCTATTTGATAATAACAAAAAAACCATTTGCATTTTTACTTTTGCAACAGGGGTAAAATGTCATTCTAAAGTATGGTGGTCAGAATTTTATGAAAAACTAAAAATGGAATGTACTGATTTCAATATACTAGAAATGTTACCTATTGAAAATGTTTCGCAAATTGGCTTTAAAAGCACGCATTTTTACAGTAAAGATCTACGAGAAATTGCTTCGGTAATTGAAAACTCTATCTTATTTATTGGCGCAGATAGCGGTATGATGCATTTATCTGTATGCACAAATACAACGACATTAGGCTTATTTAATAGTACTAATCCAAATGTATATGGTCCATATAGCAACAAAAATCAAGCGATAGATACAAACACAATGCAAGTAAATGACCTTGTCGAAAAAATAAAGAGTTTAATTGCTTAATAAAAGTAGGCAATTATAAGTTAACAAAAATTATAATGCCAAACGCGAAACTCAAGACCTATTTACATTTACACCTTCTAGTATTCATTGCTGGTTTTACAGCCATCCTTGGCGAACTTATTACTATAGGTTCATTAGAATTGGTATGGTATAGAATGGCAATAGCAGGAATTCTAATGCTTCTTTACATTAAGATTGTAAAAATTAATATTAAAATTCCAAGAAAAGCATTGTGGCAATTTTCAGTAGCAGGCGTAATTATTGCTTTACACTGGATTACTTTTTTTGAAGCGATTAATCAGGCTAATGTCTCAATAGCATTGGCTATGTTTTCTTCAGGTGCATTTTTTGCCTCCTTTATTGAACCTCTTTTTTTTAAACGTCGCATTTTAGCTTATGAAATTTTATTCGGAATTGTCGTAATACTGGGAGTTTTCCTAATCACTACTAGTGAAATGGGATATATTAATGGGATTATATTAGGATTATCATCGGCCTTGTTTTCAACCGTATTTGCCGTAATAAATGGCCGTTTTATTAAGCGTTATAATGCTACAGTTATATCTTTTTATGAATTTATAAGCGGCGTGGTGTTTCTAACGATATTCATACTTGCTACAGGAAATACATTTAATTCAGAATTCTTTACTTTATCAAATTCCGATTGGATTTATATTTTCATTTTAGCATCAGTTTGTACGACTTATGCTTTTATTAGTACCGTAAAAGTGATGCGCTATATAAGTCCTTTCACCGTAATTTTAAGTTATAATTTGGAACCTATTTATGGCATTGCCTTGGCATTGGTTTTATTTCCTGAAACCGAAAAAATGTCACCTCAATTTTATGTAGGAGCTATTCTAGTTTTAGGGACTGTTTTATTTGATGCCATATTTAAAAACTATAAAAAACGAAAAAGGAAAACAAGTAGTATTACTAATTAAAGTTTTTATACTTTCTTTGATACTACCTATTTTTGTTAATAAGACAAAGAGCGCTTACTTTTAGAATAATTTTTCTAAAAAGTGAATTAGAATACGTAGGTTTGTATCCTAATAACGAAACATAAACTAACTTCAAATTGTATGGAATATTTAGAGTTTGAATTACCAATAAAAGAATTAGAAGATCAGCTAGATAAATGTCAGATTATAGGAAAAGAAAGCGATGTTGACGTCACTGAAACCTGTAAGCAGATTGAAAAGAAATTAGCTGAAACCAAAAAAGAAATATATAGAAATCTTTCGGCTTGGCAGCGAGTTCAATTGTCTCGTCATCCTAATAGACCTTATACTTTAGATCATATTAAAGCACTATGTGGTGATTCTTTTTTAGAATTGCATGGCGACAGAAATGTGAAAGATGATAAAGCTATGATTGGTGGCTTAGGTAAAATAGGCGATCAATCGTACATGTTTATTGGACAACAAAAAGGATTTAATACCAAAACGAGACAGTATCGTAATTTTGGAATGTCTAATCCAGAAGGCTATCGAAAAGCATTGCGTATAATGAAATCTGCTGAAAATTTTGGTATTCCTGTTGTGACTTTAATAGATACTCCAGGCGCATATCCTGGCTTAGAGGCTGAAGAACGAGGACAAGGTGAAGCTATCGCAAGAAATATTTTAGAAATGGCACGTCTTAAAGTGCCAATTATCACTATAATTATCGGTGAAGGTGCGTCAGGTGGCGCTCTAGGTATTGGTGTTGGTGATCGCGTAATGATGTTAGAGAATACGTGGTACTCGGTAATCTCACCAGAATCTTGTTCTTCTATATTGTGGAGAAGCTGGGAATACAAGGAGCAAGCCGCTGAAGCTTTAAAATTGACAGCTAAAGATATGAAGCGCATGAAGCTTGTGGATCAAATTATAAAAGAGCCTTTAGGTGGAGCGCATACAAATAGAGAAAAGGCATTTTTAGCGGTTAACGATGCGATTATTAAATCTTATGAAGAGCTTAAAAACTTATCACCAAAGGATTTAGTGAAACAACGTATGGATAAATACGACGCAATGGGCGTCTATAAAGACTAAATCCACTAAACATAGGCAACTTAAAAAAACTGAAGTTTATACTTCGGTTTTTTTTAGCGCTATTAACAATATATAAGAGTTATTAACAGTTAAATTGTTAATGAATTGTTGAGATTGCGAAGCGATCAATCTTCAGTTTATAGATACTATTTAGCTACTTTCGTACACTATGAAACAACCAAATCCAGTCCAAGGTTATAAAGTTGATAAAAGCACAATCATCAGCTTAGAAAAAGGGAAGATACCGCCACAAGCAATTGATTTAGAAGAGGTTGTGCTTGGGGCAATGATGATTGATAAAAAAGGAGTCGATGAGGTTATTGATATTTTAAGTCCAGACGCTTTTTATAAAGATGCACACAAACACATCTTTGAATCTATTTTTAAATTATTTGAAAACAGTGAGCCAGTTGACTTATTAACCGTTTCGAGTCAACTTAAGAAAGATGAAAAGCTAGATTTGGTCGGTGGTGATTTTTACCTCATTTCTTTAACACAACGTGTGTCTTCTTCTGCGCATATCGAGTTTCATGCACGTATTATTCTTCAAAAATACATTCAACGAAGTCTAATTAAAATTTCGAACGAAATCATTGAAGACGCCTACGATGAAACTAAAGATGTTTTTGATCTTTTGGATAACGCTGAAGCCAAGTTGTACGAAGTTACTCAAGGTAATGTTAAAAAATCAACGGAGTCAGCTCAGAGTTTGGTGATTCAGGCGAAGAAGAAAATTGAAGAAATTTCGAATAAAGAAGGCATGAGTGGTATTCCTTCTGGGTTTCATAAATTAGATAAGTTAACCTCTGGTTGGCAACCATCCGATTTAGTTATTGTAGCGGCACGTCCTGGTATGGGCAAAACGGCATTTACACTAACCATGGCTCGTAATGTTGCAGTACAAAGTAATATACCTGTTGCTTTTTTCTCTTTAGAGATGTCTTCAGTACAATTAATTACACGTTTAATTTCTAGTGAAACCGGTTTGTCTTCAGAAAAATTGAGGACAGGGAAACTAGAAAAACACGAATGGGAGCAACTGAATGTTAAAGTTAAGACTCTAGAGAAAGCACCATTATTTATTGATGATACACCTTCACTTTCAATTTTCGATTTAAGAGCAAAAGCACGTCGTTTAGCGTCGCAATATGGCATTAAGATGATTATGATTGACTATTTGCAATTAATGACAGCAGGTGGAAGTCAAAAGGGAGGTAATCGCGAACAAGAAATATCAACGATCTCACGTAATCTTAAAGCTTTGGCTAAAGAATTAGCCATACCAGTTATAGCTTTATCACAGTTATCGCGTGCTGTAGAAACACGTGGTGGAAGTAAACGTCCTTTATTATCAGATTTACGTGAATCTGGTGCTATTGAGCAAGACGCGGATATTGTATCCTTTATCTATAGACCAGAATATTATAAGATCGACGAGTGGGATGATGAAGAACGTTCGCCAACAGAGGGTCAAGGTGAATTTATAGTTGCTAAGCACAGAAATGGTGGTTTAGAAAGTATAAGATTGAAATTTATTGGTCACTTAGGTAAGTTTGATAACTTGGATGATTTTGATACCCCTTTCGGTGAGTTTCATTCTAAAATGAATGCTGCGGCTAACGACGACACCTTTAAACCAGATAGCTTCACTTCACCCTCAGATGCTTTTGATGGGCCAGAGGATGATGGAGTGCCTTTTTAACAGCACTTTAGGGGTTTGAACCCCCTTTTTTGACTTATCTTTACTTTTTGCTATTTATAAAGAATATTGCCTCATGTTAGACCAAAGACGAACAACAAACATTTTGTTGCTAATCATAGTAGTTCCTTTAGTATTTTACCTTCTTAAGATATTATCATTCATATTTATTCCATTGATATTTTCAATGTTTATCGCGTTGTTATTTTTGCCACTAATGCGATGGTTAGGACGAAGAAAAATCCCTAAGTTTTTGAGTATAATTATAGTCCTTCTTCTGGTAGCTGGAGGTTTAAAGATTGGTATTGAACTGATTCAATTGTCCAGTAGACAGGTTCTAGGCAGTAATACTGAATTTTTCTCAAAAGCTGAAGCGAAACTAGCAGATGTTAAAATTTATCTATCTGATAGTTTTGATATCGAAATTAAAAACGATAAGAACTTTTTAGGACAATTCTTTGAGAAAGAAAACTTAGGGTCAACCATTGGTTTTCTAAATTCATTTTTAACATCCTTATTAATGACTGTTTTCTTTGTGGTACTGTGGTTAGCAGAATCTATTAATGTTCACAAATTACTAAACAACACATTATTAAGGCGCAAGTATACCTCAATAAAGGCTTTTATGAAGATAGAAAACGACCTCATAAAATTCATTAAAGTTAAGTTTTTAGTCAGTGCTTTAACCGGAATTTTTACAGGATTAATGTGCGTGTTCTTTGAGGTTAGCTTTCCGATTTTTTGGGGATTATTTGCCTTCGCCATTAACTTTGTACAAATGGTAGGCTCATTTATTTCTGTGATCTTATTGTCAATTTTTGCATTTGTAGAATTAGATCCAACAAGTACACTATTATTTTTTATACTTTCAATTACTTTAGTTCAGGTCACTTTTGGTGCTATTTTAGAACCAATTTTTATGGGAAAATCTTTTTCTATAAACATTATTGCTATCTTAGTAATGCTCATGTTTTGGGGATTTTTATGGGGAATACCGGGTTTAATTATGGCAATTCCGATTACGGTTTTTATTAAAATTATTTTAGAGCAGTTTGAAAGCACAAAGGTTATTGCGAGTTTACTTTCTGGTAACGATACAGCGATAGACTAGCCTTTTTTTATTCAAAACAATTGTAATTTATGTATCTTTCTACCTTAAAATTACATTTATGGTTCATGGTACACATAATGCGTTAGAAGATTCTAGAAATGACGCTATTCTTATCTCTATTAATGATGAGCTATTTGCGAGAGAAGACGCAAAAATTTCTGTTTTCGATAGTGGATATTTGGTTGGTGATGGCGTATGGGAAGCTTTAAGATTACATCATGGTGTCTTAGTGTTTCTAGAAGACCACTTGAATCGGTTATGGCAATCAGCCGCAACAGTTGGTATGCGCTTACCATTTACTAAAGACGAGTTAACAACTAAAGTTTGGAATACACTTAAGGCGAACAAAATGACCGATGGTGTACATGTTCGAATTATGGTGACCCGTGGTATAAAAAAAACACCTTCGCAAGATCCTAGATTAACCATTTCTGGACCAAACGTTGTTATTATTCCTGAACACAAAACGGCTTCAAAAGATTCAAAAGAAAAAGGAATCACACTTTTTACAAGCACAATTCGACGCGGTTCTCCTGACTATTTAGACCCAAGGTTAAATTGTCACAGTAAACTTCACGAAGTTCAAGCTTTAATTCAAGCGATTGAGGCAGGAGCAGATGAGGCGCTAATGTTAGATATTCATGGCTTTGTTTCAACATGTAATGCTACTAATTTCTTTATCGTTTCAAATGGTGAAGTTTGGACATCGACGAGTAAGTATTGTATGAATGGAATTACTAGAGCTAAAGTTCTTGAGGTCTGTAAAACCAATCATATAGCGTGTTATGAAAAAGACTTTTCGTTGTTTGATGTTTATGGAGCAGATGAAGCCTTTGTTACAGGAACTTTTGGAGGTTTAACACCTGTGACCAAAATAGATGGACGGCAAATAGGTGATGGTAACTGCGGTGAAATGACAAAAACACTTAGCGCACTTTACGAAACATTAATCGAAAATACTGTGAAGCGTGAATAGTATTAAGCGTATTTGTTTATGGTCTGGTCCACGGAATATTTCTACTGCATTGATGTATTCCTTCGCTCAACGCGAAGATGCTAGAGTTTTTGATGAACCTTTATATGCTCATTATTTAAAAAATCATCCTAAAGCACATTCCTATCATCCAGGATCAGAAGATATTTTGAATACAATGGAAAATAATGGAGATAAAGTGGTTCATGCGATTCTTAACAATAAGGAAAAACCTGTGTTGTTCTATAAGCACATGATTCATCATTTGTTAGATTTGAATCGCGAATTCATGAAGCATACCATTAATATCATTCTGACAAGAAATCCTAAAGAGATGCTACCTTCATTTGATAAAGTAATTGAAAACCCGAGTATTGATGATGTGGGCTATGCCCTTCATATGGATTTATTAAACTATTTCAAAAAACATCAGATTCCATTTACAGTATTAGATTCGAAAAAAGTCTTATTAAACCCTGAAGAAACCCTTCGTAAATTATGTGATTTCATAGAAATTCCTTTTGATAGAAATATGTTATCCTGGAAACCGCAACAACGTCAAGAAGACGGTATTTGGTCTAAGTATTGGTATGGCAGTGTGCATCAATCAAGTGGTTTTATAAAATATAAACCTAAAAATAAATTTTTTCCAGAACACCTAAATTCATTATTGAAAGAATGTGTTCCATATTATGAGAAGCTCATGACATATTCCATTTAGGTCTTAAAAGAATGATAAATTAAGAGCGAACAGACTAAAAATTGGTTATATTTAGTTCTAAATCTATGAACTTGAAAAAAATTGCCTTCCTATTATTTTTGCTTTTTTTAAGTGTTAATGCCTATGCATCCTACATTCTTATTCCGATGGATGCAGAAACACAAGAGAATCATTTAAAAGCTTACGGAGTGACGTATTGGACGCTTGAACGTGAACTTAAAGTAAAGTGGTTGTTGAATTATAGAGGAGGCTCGTTCTTGTTACCTGATGCTGAAATTATTCAACGCGAATGTCAAATAAGAGGTGTGTCTTTTGAAATTATTTCAGATGCGAAAGCAGCAAAAATTTTAGAGGATATTAGTAGTCCAGCTGTAAATCAAGAAGCTATTGTATTAGAAAAAGCTCCAAAGATTGCTGTTTATACACCTTATGGAAAACAACCTTGGGATGATGCCGTAACGATGGTACTGGCCTATGCTGAGATTCCGTACGTAACCATATATGACGAAGAAGTCTTAAAAGATGAATTATTACTTTACGATTGGTTGCACTTACACCACGAAGATTTTACAGGTCAATTTGGTAAGTTTTATAGAACTTATAGATCTGCGGCTTGGTATATTAAAGAAAAGAAAACGTCTGAAGAATTAGCTGAGCGTTTGGGATATGATAAGGTTTCTGACGCTAAATTAGCAGTCGCACTTAAAATAAGAGATTATGTTGTAGGTGGTGGTTTTATGTTTGCGATGTGCTCAGCTACAGATAGTTTTGATATTGCACTTTCGGCAGAGAATGTAGATATTTGCGAGCCTATGTTTGATGGTGATGGTAGTGATCCTGGCTATCAGAACAAAATAGACTTTAAAAACACCTTTGCTTTTAAGGATTACATATTAGAGCGTAGCCCTAATGTGTATGAGTTTTCTTCAATCGACATGACACAAAAGCGTCAAATTCCATACACGACGGATTATTTTTCCTTAATGGAATATTCTGCAAAGTGGGATCCAATTCCTACGATGTTGACTCAAAATCATACTGCTTTAGTTAAAGGTTTTATGGGACAAACAACGTCTTTTGCAAGAGGTCAGATAAAATCGAATGTATTGGTAATGGGTGAAAATAGAACCAATGGAGAAGCTAAGTACATTCATGGAATAAAAGGAAAAGGATTCTTTACATTTTACGGTGGGCATGACCCCGAAGACTATACCCATCGGGTTGGTGACCCTAAAACAGAACTCGATTTACACCCAACGTCTCCTGGCTATCGACTTATTTTGAACAATGTGCTCTTTCCTGCAGCTAAGAAGAAGAAGCAAAAGACTTAAATTTTATATCTATTTTTTAGTAATTCAATATAATTAAAATGGTATAAGCCTTGCTATGGAAGGAATTTCAGAAGAGTCGAAGTAATTATGATAAAAAACAAAAAATCCGATTCTTGCGAATCGGATTTTTTTAAGCGAAATGTTGTTATTAATTTGGCTAAAAGCCTTACTTTATTTTGTTTACTACGGCTTCAAAAGCTTCTGGGTGATTCATTGCCAAATCTGCAAGAACCTTACGATTCAATTCGATATTGTTAGCTTTTAATTTACCCATAAATTTTGAATAGCTCATTCCATGTTGTCTTGCACCTGCATTAATACGCATAATCCACAACGCACGGAATGTTCTCTTTTTTACTCTACGGTCTCTATACGAATATTGCATCGCTTTGTCAACCGCATTCTTTGCTACTGTCCAGACGTTTTTACGTCTTCCAAAGTAACCTTTTGCTTGCTTAAGAACCTTTTTTCTTCGGGCTCTCTTGGCAACTGAATTTACTGATCTTGGCATTTTTTTAATTGTTTTTTGTAGTAGGCGACCAAATCGGTACTTTCTAAATAGTTTTGCCTAACTCCAGGGTTTATAATTTGTTTTAACCGGTTAAAACAGTGTTACTTTAAACGTAACATTGTTTTAATGTTGTTCTCATCTGCTTTATGTACTAAACCATCATGAGTTAACTTCAGCTTACGCTTTTTAGATTTTTTTGTCAATATGTGACTCTTAAAAGCATGCTTTCTTTTAATCTTACCAGTGCCAGTTAGTTTGAAACGTTTCTTAGCACTCGATTTTGTTTTCATTTTAGGCATTTTCTCCTATATTTAATTTACGTTTCGCTTATTATCGTTTTACTGAATTAACAGTTTTATTTTTTCTTAGGGGAAATGAACATAATCATTCGCTTACCTTCAAGCTTTGGCATTTGTTCAACCTTCCCATATTCTTCAAGATCTTGAGCTAATCTTAATAATAAGATTTGTCCTTGTTCTTTAAACACAATTGAACGTCCTTTAAAGAATACAAAAGCTTTCAGCTTTGCACCATCTTTTAAAAACTTTTCAGCGTGCTTCTTCTTAAATTCGTAATCATGGTCATCTGTTTGAGGACCAAAACGAATTTCCTTAACAATCACTTTGGTTGCTTTAGACTTTAAAGCTTTATCTCTTTTCTTTTGTTCGTAAAGGAATTTCTTATAATCCATCACCTTACAAACTGGCGGTTTCGCATTAGGCGAAATCTCTACAAGATCTAATCCTTGCTCATCTGCTATGCTGACAGCCTGTTTAGTAGGATATACACCTATCTCCACATTATCTCCAACAAGTCGAACCTCTTCAGCTCTAATCTTAGAATTAATTTTATGTTGATCCTCCTGGACCACACGTCTATTATAATTCCTTCTTCTACGTATTGCTATGACTTATATATTTAAATTAAACGTATCTATTTAAAAGTTTTCAAACTTTTATTTACTCTATCTTTTACGATTTTTACAAAATCCTCTACCGTAATTGTGCCTAGGTCTTCACCACCGTGTTGACGCACAGTTATTGTATTGTCATTTTCTTCTTGCTCACCAACGATAATCATATAAGGAAACTTTTGCATTTCAGCTTCACGAATTTTCTTACCTACAGTTTCATTTCTGTCATCTGCAAGGGCGCGAATTTCGTCATTTTCCATCAAATTTAAAACTTTTTCCGCGTATTTTTCATATTTCTCGCTTATTGAGATAATAATTGCTTGTTCGGGCATTAGCCAAAGCGGGAAATTCCCACCTGTGTGTTCCAGTAATATTGCTATGAAACGTTCCATGCTTCCAAAGGGTGCTCGATGTATCATAACAGGCCTGTGCATCTCGTTATCACTACCTTTATAGGTCAAATCGAAACGTTCAGGTAAATTATAATCTACTTGAATTGTACCCAGTTGCCATTGTCGTCCAAGAGCATCCTTAACCATAAAGTCCAACTTTGGTCCATAAAAAGCCGCTTCTCCAGTTTCTACAACATAATCAAGTTTTTTGTCAATTGCGGCATTTAAAATCGCAGCTTCAGCTTTTTCCCAATTCTCATCACTACCAATATATTTTTCTGGTGTATCAGGGTCTCTTAAGGATACCTGTGCTGTAAAGTTTTCAAATCCTAATGACCCAAAAACATACAAAACTAAATCAATAACGTCCTTAAACTCTTTATCTAGCTGATCTGGTGTACAGAAAATATGAGCATCATCTTGAGTAAAACCTCTAACACGCGTTAAACCGTGTAATTCCCCACTTTGCTCGTAACGATAAACGGTTCCGAATTCTGCAAAACGCTTAGGTAGTTCTTTGTAAGAAAAAGGCTTGCTATTATAAATCTCACAATGATGAGGGCAATTCATTGGTTTTAATAAAAACTCTTCACCTTCAGCGGGAGTACTTATAGGTTGAAAACTGTCTTCGCCATATTTAGCAAAGTGACCAGAAGTGACGTACAATTCTTTGCTTCCAATATGAGGGGTTATCACCATTTCATATCCAGCTTTCTTTTGTGCTGCTTTCAAAAAGTTCTCTAGGCGTTCTCGTAAAGCCGCTCCTTTTGGCAACCAAAGGGGTAATCCTTGTCCAACCTTTTGAGAAAAAGTGAACAACTCAAGTTCTTTACCAAGTTTTCTATGATCGCGCTTTTTTGCTTCTTCTAATAGATGAAGATATTCTGTAAGCTCTTTTTGCTTTGGAAATGAAATTCCATAAACTCTAGTGAGTTGTTTATTGTTTTCATCACCCTTATAATAGGCACCTGCAACACTTAAAATTTTTGTTGCTTTAATAAGTCCTGTATTTGGGATATGTCCACCGCGACATAAGTCTGTAAATGTTGAATGGTCACAAAAACTGATAGTACCATCTTCTAGTTTTTCAATAAGGTCAACCTTATAGTCATTTTTACCTTTATAATAAGATAGCGCTTCTGCTTTTGAAACATCGCGCATTTTAAATTCGTGTTTGCCTCGAGCGATTTCTATCATTTTATTTTCGATAGTCTTAAAGTCTTTCTCGGAAATAACACCTTCACCTAAATCAACATCATAATAAAACCCATTGTCAATAGCCGGACCAACCCAAAGCTTTACTCCAGGATATAACGCTTCTAAAGCTTGCGCTAAAACGTGTGCAGAAGAATGCCAAAATGCTTTTTTACCCGCATCATCTTTAAACGTATATAAAGTAAGGCTACCATCTTCGGTTAATGGAGTGGTGGTTTCAACAACTGTATCGTTGAATTTTGCTGAAATAACATTACGAGCAAAGCCCTCGCTAATATCTGCAGCCACTTCATAAGGGGTTACATCTTTTTCGAAAGACCTAACCGAACCATCAGGTAGAGTAATTTGAATCATTATATAGTATAAATTTTAGCCTACAAAGATATACCTATAAATATAATAGACAAAGTGAAGTTTCTAATAAATGTTTGGGGTGTTGAAGTTTCGTAAATTGTTGTTAGATGTATTGTGTTATTAGCTTGTATATAGTGTTCCTTTAATTGTTTTGATTGCCGTTTGTGAAATTGTCCACGTATTACTATTCTATAAATAAGTAGATTACAAGACTAAGGGAGATTGCATTTATAATACATGACCTTTAATCTAAGCATGCATGCTATATGTAAGAGATAAGTATCCGTAACTCTATTATAATGATTGAGAGGTTGTGTAGTAAAAATTTAAGTGCATAATAAGCTAGAAATAAGGCATGTAGAAAAAAAATGAAAATAAAATTAAAAAAGAGCTTGTTAGAATATAAAAGGGTTTTATATTTGCACCCGCTAAGCGATTAACGACTTAGTAAAGTATTAAAAAGTTCATTAACATATTGAATTGACAGCGTAAGATTTCTACTGGAAACGGTAGAAATTAAACAAGAGAATAAATCATTTAGAGTATTAGAATAATTCCTATTAGTTGTTGAAAAGATAGTCGTAAGACTTAAAATTTAACGA
>JAWUVW010000044.1:0-31165 GCA_034112185.1 Flavobacteriaceae bacterium
TTGTTTTAGGTTTTATCTAAAACGTCTTTTAGTGTTCCAAGTATAACTTTTAGTTGCTGTTGCTGTACTTGATAATTGATTGTTGTTTAAAGTTCTCATGATTTATGTTTTTTAACTGGTTATACTTAATAGACTATGAAAGATTGGAATTGTTACAGTACTTTGCATAACACAGTAATGATTTAACATATTTTAACTAAAAACGTACCTTTATGAGCATGAAGTCAAATATCTATTGGGTTTTTCTGATACCTATTTTATTTTTTAATTGTCGGAAGAAGGTAGAAGCGACCTGTAATACTAAGATATTTCAAGTTATGGCTTCAGCTTATAACTCCTTAGCGGATCAAACGAGTACTAATCCAAACATCACGGCATTTGGAGATAGCTTAAAACCCGGGATGCGATATATAGCAGTTTCGAGAGACTTATTAGATTCAGGATTAGTTCACAATACCAAAGTAAAGCTCGAAGGCTTCGATGGTTTATTTACGGTTAAAGATAAAATGAACAAGCGTTGGAGAAAACGTATTGATATTTATATGGGTACGGATGTGCAAAAAGCAAAAAAATGGGGCAAAAAGAACATAAACATTGAATATTGTCTTCCAATAAAGCTTAATTAGAGCGTTTCACCATAACTTGAGAAACCATAAAAGGATAAGATTTCTTAACTTCGTATAACTCGTCTTTAGGTCTTTGATTTTACGCTGACCGTCGCAGAATATCTTCTAAAAGATGTCTTAATACAGTATTTAAATGTGACGACCTCAGAAGTAACAAGAACACTATTAATCTTGTTAAATGTTGTTAACAAAGCATTTAAAAACCCTTACAATATCCTATTTTTGCGAAATTAACTAAATGCTAAAATTATTCTATGTCTTCAGAATCTGAAACGATACTTCAAAATGCAAGTGAGAAAAGTCTCTATGATTATCAAATCAAAGACCTTAATCGCATTTTTGATGTGATGCGAGATGAGTCCGATGATTTCAATCTCTTATACCAATTACCAACAGGTGGGGGTAAGACTGTGATTTTTTCTGAAATTGTGAGACGCTACGTAGAACAGCACAATAAGAAAGTTGTTATTCTAACGCATAGAGTTGAGCTATGCAAGCAAACTTCTAATGTGCTTTCTGGTTTTAATGTTAAGAATAAGGTGATTAATAGTAAGGTAAAAACTTTGCCAGACCAAGATGATTATCAATGTTTTGTGGCTATGGTTGAGACCTTAAACAACCGATTATCTGATAACGATTTTGAGCTTAAAAACATAGGTTTAGTTATTATTGATGAAGCACATTATAATTCATTCAGAAAGTTGTTTAAGTTTTTTGAGCAGTGTTTTATTCTTGGTGTTACCGCTACGCCATTAAGTAGTAATATTAAGCTACCAATGAAAGATAATTACAATAAACTTATTGTTGGTGACGATATTTCCACTTTGATTAAAAATGGATTTTTGGCAAATGCAGAAGTTTATAATTATGATGTCGGCTTAACAGGACTTAAAATCGGAATTAACGGAGACTACACGGTTAAGTCTTCGGAAGCCTTATATACCAATAGTGTGATGCAATCTAAACTTTTAATAGCTTATGAAGAGTTAGCAAAAGGGAAGAAGACATTGATTTTTAACAATGGTATTTACACGTCTAAAGAAGTTTATTACACATTTAAGAAAGCAGGTTATAACGTTCAGCATTTGGATAATACGGCCAGCAGACAAGACCGTAAGGACATTTTAAAATGGTTTCATACGACACCAGATGCTGTTTTATCCTCAGTGAGTATTTTAACCACTGGTTTTGATGAACCTTCGGTCGAATCCATTATCCTTAATAGAGCAACGCGATCGCTAACCTTATACTTTCAGATGATTGGTCGTGGAAGTCGTATATATAAAGACAGAAAGGCATTTCAAGTTATAGATTTAGGAAATAACATAGCGCGTTTTGGGCCTTGGAATCAACCTGTAGATTGGAAGCATATTTTTAAATTTCCAGATTTTTATTTGGATAATATGTTGGATGATGAAGCCTTAGAGCGCGATTTTATCTATACAATGCCAGATTCATTAAAACGGAAATTCAAAAAATCGATGTCCTTAGATTTTGATGTGAAAGCTGAATATAAAGATGTCATTAATTTAGGTAAAAAGTCCTTTACAGTAATTGAGCGTTCAATTGCACAACATTCAAATGTTTGTGTAGAAAACAGCGAAGATGTCTACCATGCGAGAGATTTAACCAAAGATCTTCAAGATGAAATCGCTTATCGAATTAAGCAATATTGTTATTGTATTATGAACAGTACTCAAAATTATAAAGATTGGCTTTTTGAAGAGTACAACAGAAGGTTACGTATTAGTTTTAATGGCAAGTTTTAACGTTTTTTTACAAGTATTTACAATTTTATACGTTTATTTTGAAGTAGGTACGGTTTTTGATTATCAAAAATCGAACTACTAAACACCGATATTTAAAAAGTGAAAACTATTAAAATCATATTTCTATTATTCTGCATCACTTGCGGAAGCATGGTTTTTGCTCAAGTAAAAGACAAAGAGAATAAATCGATTCGTATTCCTGCAGCGCCCTCTAAGATAAAAAAGGATTCTTCTTTAATAAAAATAAAAGTCGCTCCATTGCCGAAGAATGAAAATGACAAGTCTAGCGGTGATTCTAAAAATGCAGAGAAAAAATTTATTTTTAAGGAATCTGAAAGACCATTTTCAATGACTGATGGTGATGGATTAAAAAGTCCTAGTGAAATTTTTGAAAAGCGTTGGAACAAGGAACTAATAAAAGGTGGTGTTATAAGAACAATGTCAGATCAGTTTTTAGGATCCCATAATGTAGATACCAAATTTGTGAATATTGTTTGTAGAGACCACGAATATCCAGATGGTGATCGCGTTCAAATTAAGATTAATGGAGTTATCATTAAACAGAGCCTTTTGCTTACTAGTAATTATAGACGCGTAGAAGTTAATCTGGTACAAGGAAAAAACACCATTGATATCATTGCCTTAAATCAAGGCGAATCTGGACCTAATACGGCTGAGTTTGTTGTTTATGATGATAAGGGGGCTGTTGTTTCTTCTAAAGAATGGAATCTGCTAACAGGCGTAAAAGCCAGAATTATTTTTAATAACGAAAAAGCGATTATAAAGGAAAAAACTGCTGACGACAAAAAAGAAGAAGCTTCTAATAACTAATACCAAAAAAACATTAAATGAGCCTGCCTTATAATCCGTTTCTAATGTCCTTAGGTTTCATTAAAAAATAAAACTGTAGCACGTTGCTGTTCTTGGATTTTATAATTCATCTAAGTTCAATATAATTCAAATTGTTTAAGTCTCATTTTAAAATTCATTTGGTATAATAGGTAATACATCTACTGGTTTCATCACATCTAACTCATATTTGCCAATTCTAACTCTTACTAATCGTAATGTTGGAAAACCAACTTTAGCGGTCATTTTACGTACTTGTCTAAATTTGCCTTCAGTTAATGTAATGCTTAACCATGATGTCGGTCCATGACGCTCGTCTCTTACCAAGCGTTCAAAAATATGTGACGTATCATTTAAGATTTTAGCTTTACAGAGCTTGGTTATATAAGGTTTGCCTTCAACTGATATTTCAATACCATTTTGTAATTTTGAAATAATCTCAGGACTAACAAGGCCATCGACCATCACATGATATTCTTTTTCAATTTTAGAACTTGTGATGTGATTACTGAATTTACCGTCTGTAGTTAATAGAAGTAAACCTTCGGATTTCTCATCCAGACGACCAACCGCCATTATAGTTTCAGGAAAATCACCTAATTCGCCTAGCAATTTCTTAGACTTTCGTTTGTTTTGATGATTCACAAACTGACTTAAATAACCATAAGGTTTGTATATTTTAAAATAGCTGTGCACAGTCATAATTACCAAAAGGTTATAAAACATTTAGTAAGCTCGGTATCCTTATGTCTTAGCCAAACTAAAGGCGAACGTTTGTTGTTTATTTCACTTTCAATTGTTGCTAATATTGAAGTATAAGTCAGCCATGTGACGTTTTGGTATGGTACCACCAGCCAATCTAACTTTTTTGGAATATAAAACTCAAGATTTACAAAAAATTCAATCTTGTTAAAAGCGATATAAAAACCTGCGATACAGTCTGGATTTAATGGACTAATATCAATAGTTCTATCATGGTACGGCAAAAAGAGCTGTGCTTTAAAACATAACTGTTGTTCTATGGTCTTTATATCGAGATCATAAGTTTCTAAATAGGGTTTTGTCAATTCATTATATAGTAAGGGTAGCTGTTTAGTATGAAGTTTATCTAATTTGTATAGTAAACTATCCTTGCGATTTGGCCCAATCCAATAGGCGAGAGGTTGATTGTAGTTTTCTATTGAATCATAGAGGTAATATTTATAAACAATCTCTAAATGAATAGGCTGATTTTCTTTACAATACAAGGCATCAATTTCTCCAACGGTTTGCTTACCATTTTGAATTTGTAGGTTATCGCAAATCCAAGAAACTGAATCTTGTTGTTGCAATTGATTAAAGACAAATTCTTCAACGAGTTTACCTAATCTTTGGTTTTTGAAAACAATAGAATTATCAAAATATTGAGGCTCATTGTTGAGCTCAATCTGCTTAAATTTTGACACAATCGTGTTTTTCCAGAGCGGAGGCGTAGAAGCATAACCTTGATAACGTAATTTTGTAATTAAATCCATGGATTGTCGAAAGTACAAACTGAAGTGGATTAAATTTTATGTTTTGTAGCGAAAATTACATATTTTTTGTCTTGAGGAAGCCTTTTTCCCGTAGCATAGTTTTAACTATGGTAAGGGGAAAAGTCGAATTCAAGATGATATAAGATGAATTTGCAGTAAAAAGATAAAGTATAATCCACTTCACTACCTTTGCGCCAGAATAAAAAATTATGACAACATTTTCTGAATTAGGTATAAGTCAACCTTACATAAAAGCACTTAAAGAACTCAATATTGTAAATCCAACAGAAATACAAGAGGCTGTAATTCCAATTCTTTTAGAATCTAAAACAGATTTAATTGGTTTAGCTCAAACTGGAACAGGAAAAACAGCGGCTTTCGGATTGCCTTTACTACATTCAATTGATACTAATACATCAGAAGTGCAAGGCTTAATTATTGCTCCAACGCGCGAACTTGTTCAGCAAATAAAGAAACAGCTCTTTAAGTTCACCAAATATAGTGATGCGAAGATTTTTGTTGAAGGTGTTTATGGCGGAGAGAAAATGGATAAGCAAATTAAAGCCTTAACAAGAACAACACATATTGTTGTGGCTACACCAGGACGCTTACTCGATTTAGTTGAGCGTGGTGCAGTTGATATAACCAATGTTAAAAACTTAATCTTGGATGAAGCTGATGAAATGTTGAGTATGGGTTTTAAGGAAGATTTAAGTAAAATCCTCAAATACAATACCTCAAAACGAAATACTTGGTTGTTTTCGGCCACGATGCCAGAAGAAATTAAGCGTATTATTAAAACCTATATGTCTGCTGATGCTATCAGAATAGAGGTGAATAAAAATGCCTTGGTCAATGAGAATATTTCGCATCATTTTATAAACACAACGATTAAAGATAAGGTGAATATGATTACCAGACTTCTCGATAAAAGACAAGAAGAAAGAGGTGTCATATTCTGCCGAACTAAGGCTGGAACAAAGAATTTGGCGAAGCAATTACAAGATGAAGGCTTTGCCGTTGGTGCCTTAGAAGGTGATATGCAACAAAAGGAACGCGATAAGGTAATGCGTGCATTTAAAAATGAAAGCTTACAAATTTTAATCTCTACAGATGTTTCTGCAAGAGGCATAGATGTTAATAACCTTGCTTTTGTTTTACATCATCAATTACCAGAACAATTAGAGTATTATACGCATAGAAGTGGTAGAACAGCGAGAGCAGGTAAAACGGGGCAATCCATAGCCTTAATCATCCCAGGTGAAATGCAAAAAGTAATTGATGTTCAAAAATCTTTAGGTATCACATTTAGAGAAATGACCATGTAATATTAAATAGTATTTGGAGTAATTATCCTATTTCTTGAAATAATAAAGCGCATAATTTTTATAATTATGCGCTTTCGGTTTTTATTTATTATCAAATGAATTATATGTTATTTTAATGTTTATGTTGTCTAACACGAATTGTCTTTTCATCTCATATTGTTGTTTTTGATTAAAGGTTTAATACAACTAAAATTCGAAGCTTCAAAGAATGTCAAAAAATTGCAAAATAAGTGTCAACACGTGTGAATTGTCCTAAAATTGTATGTTATTTACAGTAATCATGAAACGACTTTTTAGTTATACACTTAATGAAATTCTTATATTTCTAGCATTAGGATTGGTTTTTTCTTGCAATACCAAAGTAGAGACTGATTTTTCTGAACGTACAAAAATTGCATTGCGCGATGTTGGTAACAAATTGTTACTATCTAGTAAAGATTCTACATCATTAATATTTCCTGTAAAAGAGTTAGATTCTAAACGTTATCAATTGACTTTTAGTCAACCCTTGTATTTTGAACCAGGTTTTTTGGTCAGTAGTGTTGAGGAAAGTTTTAAAACAGCTCAGTTATTAGACCATTATCGCGTCGAAGTATTGCAGTGTAGTGATAGGGAAGTAGCTTATAGTTACCAAATGAGTGCTGAAGAAGAGCACACAATTATTCCATGTGTTGGAAGATATTTACCTGAAGCTTGTTATATTATACAATTGAAGTTTATAAACGGAGCTGTTGGATTAGAAACACAAAATAGCATTCCATATATCATTAGTCTTTTTGTTTTAATTGGTATCGGTTTTCTAATCTATCGAAAAACAAAACCTGAAGCAACAAAAGAAAATCAGGGAACTAGGAACAAAATAGGTAGCTTCTATTTTTACCCTGATCAAAACAAACTGGTTAAAGAAGCAAAAGAAATTGCCTTATCTAAAAAAGAATGTGAGCTACTTGCACTTTTTGTAGCTTATCCAAATCAAATTATTAAAAGGGACGAACTTAACAAACGTGTTTGGGAAGATAATGGTGTTTTTGTAGGCAGAAGCCTTGATACTTATATCTCTAAATTACGCAAGAAACTTAAATCAGATACATCTATTAAATTGACTAATGTACACGGTGTTGGTTATAAATTAGAGGTGAATTAGTTGGTGGTATTTTTTTATTCTTGATCCTGAAATTAAGGTTGTTGTCACAGTTCGCTACTTGTATTAGTGATAACCCCTTGTAAATCAGCAAAAAACAACTTAAGGCGCTAAGCGGAGTCCTTTTACATCGCCCATTTCCAAACCTAAAAACAACAACTTATGGAATGTCGGCAATTGTGCACCACTATCTGTAGTGACCCAGTTTTCCCATGTGGCTTCTAAGCCATGGATTGGTAAAATATCGACCCACATTTGGTAGCTTTTTGGTTTTCCAGTGTCATCGAAATGCCATAAGTAAGAATCTCCTGGTGTTGAACCACCTGAGGTATAAGTCACTAAAAGGGCGTCTTTGTCATCCTCCGTATTTACTAAACGACGTTCTACCCCGTTATCAAAAACCTTGTAAGGTGCTACCAACCAAAAGGAATCATTGTTAAAATAACCTTCCGCTTTAGTTATATACTTTTGTTTTTCAATACCATTATACGCTTGTTCTCCAACAAAGACTTGTGAGTTATCCTGATTTTCTAAATCTAATAGTACCGTCAACTTATCCCAATAGACTTCGCAGGTTTGATCTGATTTGTACCATTTGTAATGATGACTTCCTTTGAAAGTCCATTCTATATAATCGGTGTTGAGGTAGGCGTCTTCGTTTAAAGTTTGTAGCATTTCTATTGCTAGTTGATCTGCTTGTAACCCCTGAGTTCCTATTGGTAAATCCTCGTTGTATTTTAAGTACACAAAACCGAAGAGTAGGAGGGTTGGTAAGGTGAAGAAGACGATAATGCCTCCTATTACTTTTAGCGCTTTTTTTGTTTTTGATTGTTTTGCCAAAATGAAATGGTTTTTATTAAATAGTTCTCGTTACAAAATTGCTACAAAAAGCAATTCCACTCTAACTGACAAAAATAATAATTATTTTGCCATTGCGAGCGAAGCTTGACAATCTGTCTGTAAAAACAGGAGATTACCACGTTCGTTACGCACTCATAATGACAGTAGAAATTAATTATCTGATTTATAGCCATCAGGTCGTTTCCAACGCACAGGTGCTTTAGGTTCAGGTTTTAGTTGAAACTCATTTCCTTTTAAAAGTTTTAAAGCTTCTTGTACACCACGTTCTAATTGTGGATCGTTTCCTTTTGAGGTTTCTTGTGGGTGCTGAATGACTTCAATATCTGGTGCGACACCTTCGCCTTCAACAGCCCATTCGCCATTCACGTCGTAGAAGCCTCCCCTAGGTGCGACCATGCGTCCACCATCAATAAACTGTGGCGTATCCCAAGTTCCAACCAAGCCTCCCCAAGTTTTTGTACCAATCATTGGTCCGATTTGTTTCATCTTAAACATATAGGGTAATAAATCACCACCTGAACCTGCACGTTCGTTAATCAGCATAACTTTAGGTCCCCAAATACCTGCCATTGGAGTGGTCCATGGTCTGTTGTCTCCAGCTTTACTATTAAAATAACCAAATAACTCACGCGACATAATATCGATCATGTAATCTGCTGCTGAACCACCACCATTGTTGCGTTCATCTATCACAACTCCTTTTTTATCTTGTTGAGAGAAATAGTAGCGGTTAAAAGATGTAAAACCTCCACCGCCTGTGTTTGGTATATAGACATAAGCTAGCTTACCATTAGAGAGTTCGTCTACTTTTCTGCGATTACCTTCAACCCAATCTATGGTTCTTAAACCACGTTCGCTATCAACAGGCTTAACTAAAATAGTTCGAGCATCTGTCATTGATGGTTTTGAGTTTACGGTTATGTTGATTTCGCGACCAGAAGTTTGCTCTAATAAGCTGTATGGATTTATAGCGGCAGAAAGTTTTTTCCCATTTATAGCAATAATATAATCACCTACATTAACGTTGATGCCTGGTTGCGCTAATGGTGCTTTTAAATTCGGATTCCAGCGTTCTCCATTAAAGATTTTAGAAATCTTAAAATTACCGTTGACTAATTCAATATCACAACCCAATAATCCAACAGGAACACGATCTACATTTGGAAAATCACCTCCAGAGACATAAGAATGTCCTACAGCAACTTCCCCACTCATAATATCAACGACGTAGTTTAAATCTGTTCTGTGGCGCACATGGTCAATCCAAGGTGAATACCACTTATAGACTTCATTCCACGGTGCACCATGCACATTATCTACATACAAGAAATCGCGCATGTATCTCCAGCCTTCTTTAAAAATTTGGTGGGCTTCAGCTTTCGGGTCGAGTTTAATTTTTAAGTTTGTTTTTAGATTGTCCTTACCTGGTTTTGGTGGTGCAGTTGCACTTGCTAAAACCCAACTTTTATTTTGATATAATAAAACTGATTCTCTGTCTTCTGAGGCTACCATTTGCGATACACCTTCTGCATAATCTGTGGCTTTCTCTTTTTCAATATCATAAGAATGGACTTTTAACCCCTCCGTATTCTGAATGGCTTCAGTAATAAATACTATATGTTTAGGTCCTTTTAGTAATGCTATATAATTTCTTGCAGGTAAATCTAAAGCGACTGCTCTATCGTAAATACCGTTTTCTGTAATAGTAACTTTAACGTCTTTAGACTCTTTTTCGTCATTGTCTTTGTCGTCATCCTTTTTATCAGAATCACTATCGGCCTTTTCAATTTCCTCGCTATCATTTTTCGGAAGATTTGGTGCTTCATCTTCAGCATTTAATACTACGGCATATAAACTGCGTGTTAAAGTAGCTGCTGAATCATAATTACTCATGTCTAACCAACCCGTTTGTAGCCCATAATTGGTGCTCACCAATGTATATAAATATTTACCTGAAATATCCCAAACTGGCGAAATAGCGTCAGCCAAAGGATCTGTAAGTTGCATTGTTTTCTTAGAATCTACATTATAGGCAAAAATAGCTTTGAAATGACTGTCTTGCTGTTTAGCAAATGCAATCCACTTACTGTCTGGAGACCAAACCGGATTCATGGTACGGTTAGGATGTGCATAACGGTCCGTTGCTACTTTACTTGTTTTTTTAGTGTCTAGATTTATAATCCAGATATTATAATGTGTATCTGTATAGGCGATGTGCTTGCCATCGGGTGACCAATCTGGTTGAAAATAAAAAGTTGGATTTGGTAGTTTTATAGCCTCAGTATTTTGACCATCTTGGTCTGCTAATAGCAATTGATACTCGCCACCTTTATCAGAAAACCAAGCAATTCTACCACCTTTTGGAGACCAAATAGGCGTGCGATCAGCGACACCTGGTGAATTTGTGATATTCTTCCAAGTGCCGTTTTCTTTAGGTACTGTAAATATTTCACCACGATGCTCAAAAATAGCGCGCTTGCCTTTTGGCGAAACGTTGGGATTAGATAAATCTGAAGCTGACATATTACCCCACTTCGTTCTGTAAAAATTTAAGTCGGCCTTCACCTCAATATTTAATTGTTTAGTCGCACCAGAACTTGGATTATAGACATGAAGATAGCCTCCTTGTTCATAAACAATTTTAGCGGCACTCGCATCTAAACTTTTGACATCAAATTTTTTATGAAAGGTGATTTGCTTTTCTTCTTTCGTATCAGGATTGAATGCCCAAATATTCATGGTATAATCGCGTTCAGACATAAAGTACACAATGCCATTCAACCAAATAGGATCTAAATGACGCTCACCAGTTGGCTGTTGCGTTCTTACTAAGTCCTTTGTCTTCATATTAACGACCCAAATTGGCATGGCTTGTCCACCACGATAATTTCTCCATTCTGCATCCCAACCTGTAATTGGGGTATAGGCAATATGTTTTCCGTCTGACGATATTTCTCCGTAAGCTGCTCTTGGAATATCTAATGCTTTAGGCAAGCCACCTTTCGTGGAAACGGTAAAGAATTTACTTGTCATTGTTGGTTGACTTTCGCGAGCAGAACGAAACAACACATCCCCATCAGGTGTCCAACCTTGTACAAAATCTCCGGTTGGATGATAGGTGAGTCGTTTTGGTTCTCCGCCTTCTGAAGGCACCACAAATACATCTACATTACCATCATATTGCGCTGTAAAAGCAATCATCTTTCCGTCGTTAGAAAAATGAGGACTAGATTCGTAGCCGTCGTCACTAGTAAGTCTAATCGCTGTTCCTCCGTTAATAGACGCTTTCCATAAATCGTTGGCATACACAAAGACCACATCGTCTCCATGTAATGTTGGTTGCCTTAATAATTGTGTGCCTTGAGAGAAGCTGAAGAATGAGTAGCATAGGGCTAGTACAATGATAATTTGTCGCATTTTTAGGTTGGTTTTTTGAAGTAAGTGAAATACATAGATTAGACGTCTTTAAATATACAATTTTGAGATTGTGGAAATTCTAAAACAATGTTAAAAAGGTATCGAAGTCTCATGGAGACACATTGGTCAATCTCCTGAAAGTAACAATTCGTTGTATAATATCACTCTAGGGCTAAGCTGAATTCATTAATTTTCAGGAACGAATTCATTTAATTTTATAAGACGGTCACTAAAAAAAGAGTGAGACATTCATATATTAAATTGTTTTTCAATCTCTGTGCATTTTTTAGAACTGAATATTATGAGTTCTTCAAAAAACGCCGTAAAATCATTTTCGAAATCTAGATAATAGTCTTTGAGTTCTTTTGTGGCTTCATTCATTTTAGATACGCCTTTTGTTCTTCTATTCATGCCATTTAAAACTAACTGAATACCATCTATAGTGGCATAACTCAATAGCCAATTACCTTCTATCATTATTGGTGTCAATTTTTGAAACCTCGGAGGAAGGCTATCTAAATGCTTACTTAAAGTGGTATAAAAATCAGCAATGTAAATTTCGAGAGGCGTATCTGAATAGTCTTTCCAATTCTTAGCTAAAAAATGATCAAAGAAGATATCTACAATAACGCCACTGTAATGACTATAGCCTTTATGGAGTCTTTTAGTACATTTTCTGAATACCGGATGTGCATCTGTAAAGGTGTCAATTTCTCTATGAAGTTGAATTCCGGCTTGAATTTCAATAGGATATGTTTTGTACTTATTACCTCTTACGCCATCAGCGACAAAGTTTCCGATAGTAATTAGTTTGTTATCTCCAGAGAGGTAAATGTGGGCGAGAAAATTCATGGGTCGAATTTACAAATTCGTAATGAACTCGTCTTAACTTTCTATAATTTCCTTTAAAATCATGTTCTAGGACCTGAAAAACCTTAATTTTTCGGTTAAATGACAAAAGTCAAGGTGATGCAATCCAAAAATAGGATTAAGATATTATATTTGCTGAAAATCAAAACTATATGACTTTAATAAAATCTATTTCAGGAATTCGAGGCACTATTGGCGGCGCTGTTGAAGAAAACTTAACTCCTATTGATGCCGTAAAATTTGCAGCGGCTTATGGAACCTGGTTAAAACAACAGCGCAACAAGGAAAATTATAGAGTTGTCGTTGGTAGAGATGCTCGTATTTCTGGCGAAATGATTCAGAATTTAGTAATGAATACCTTAGTTGGTTTAGGGATCCATGTTATAGATTTAGGTTTATCAACAACACCAACCGTAGAAATTGCTGTACCCATGGAACATGCAGATGGTGGCATTATACTAACCGCTAGTCATAACCCAAAACAATGGAATGCTTTAAAACTCCTAAACAACAAAGGTGAATTTTTGAATGGAGCAGAGGGGCAAAGGATTTTAGAGATTGCAGAATCTAGTGACATGCTTTTTGCTGCCGTTGATGATTTAGGAAGAATTACAAAGAACGAAGCGTATATAGATATTCATATTGATGAGGTTTTAGAATTACCATTAGTAAATAAAAAGGCGATTGAAGCCGCTAATTTTAAAGTCGTTGTAGATGGCGTGAATTCTACAGGTGGTATTGCAATTCCATTATTGTTGGAACGTTTAGGTGTACATGCTGTGAAATTATACTGTGAGCCTACGGGTCATTTTCCTCATAACCCAGAACCACTGAAAGAACATTTAGGAGATTTGGCAAAAGCTGTGGTTAAGGAACGCGCTGACTTTGGTATCGTTGTAGACCCAGATGTCGATCGTTTGGCATTTATGGACGAGACAGGTGAAATGTTTGGAGAAGAATACACCTTGGTAGCATGTGCTGATTATGTGTTGAGTAAAAACCCAGGAAACACCGTTAGTAATATGAGTTCGACTAGAGCCTTGAGAGATGTCACCGAAAAATATGGTGGTACGTATGAAGCTAGTGCAGTGGGAGAGGTTAATGTTGTGGCAATGATGAAAAAAAATAATGTTGTTATTGGTGGCGAAGGTAATGGAGGGATTATTTATCCAGAATCACATTATGGACGTGATGCTTTAGTTGGTGTTGCCTTATTTTTAAGTTTATTGGCCGAACGAAAAATTAAAGTCAGTGAACTTAGAGCGTCTTATCCTAATTATTACATGAGTAAGAAGAAGATACAGTTAACACCGGGTTTAGATGTGGATGGTATTTTGAATACTATGGAGTCTAATTACAGTCATGAAAAATTGACGACGATCGATGGTGTAAAAATTGATTTTGCTGATAGTTGGGTGCATTTACGTAAGAGTAATACGGAGCCAATTATTAGAATATATACAGAAGCACCATCGCAAGATGCGGCTGATACTTTAGCAGATAGAATCATTGGTGAAATAAAAGCTATCGCTAATATTTAGTATCTTTGTATGCAATTAAAAACTCATAAATCTATAAAATGAAATGAGTTTTGTAAATTGAATCTATCCCTTTTTATAGCGGGATCTTAATGCAAAACACTGTTATGGCTTTGATTTCTGATACTATACGAACTGAAGTGACTGATTTAGAGACGCACTTTGAACAATTTAGAGACCATATTATTGGTCAGGATCAAACATTTGTGTCCCCTTATGGTGAAAAGAAAATCATCTACACCGATTGGACGGCTTCTGGGCGTTTATACAGACCAATAGAGGAGAAGTTATGTAATGATTTTGGACCATTTGTAGCCAATACACATACAGAAACTACGGTTTCTGGTACAGCAATGACTAAAGCTTATCACAAAGCAAAGCATATCATTAAAGCTCATGTGAATAGTAACGATGACGATGTCTTAATCGTGTCTGGTACTGGTATGACAGGAGTAGTGAATAAATTTCAACGTATTCTTGGTCTTAAGATTCCTGAGAATTTAAAAGATTTCACTACAATTCCTGATGAAATGCGACCTGTGGTTTTTGTGTCGCATATGGAGCATCATTCTAATCATACGACATGGTTAGAAACTATGGCTAAGGTTGAAATCGTTCCACCAGATGAAAACGGTCTATTCAGTTTAGCAAATTTAGAACAACTACTGCATGAGTATAAAGATTGTACCATAAAAATCGCCTCTATTATTGGCGGTTCTAATGTTACAGGAATTCAAACACCATATCACGATGTTGCGAAATTAATGCATCAGCATGGAGGGGTTTGCTTTGTTGATTTTGCATGCTCAGCGCCTTATGTGGCTATAGATATGCATCCCGAAGACGAAGACGCTCGACTTGATGCTATTTTCTTTTCACCTCACAAATTTTTGGGTGGACCAGGAAGCTCTGGAGTCTTAGTGTTTAGTAAAAAACTCTATAAGAATATGGTGCCAGATTGTCCAGGAGGTGGCACCGTAAGTTGGACAAACCCTTGGGGCGAACATAAGTACATTGATAATATTGAAGATCGTGAAGATGGTGGTACACCAGGATTTCTTCAAACGATAAAAACAGCACTTTCTATAAAGCTGAAAGAACAGATGGGAATTGACAATATCCTAAAACGTGAGCATGAATTAGTTAACATTATTTTTGAAAAATTAGACCCAGTTTCTAATATTAATATCTTGGCTGGTCAGCATAAAGAGCGCTTAGGAGTGATTTCGTTTTATATAGATGACTTACATTTTAATCTAGGTGTTAAACTATTAAATGATAAATTCGGAATACAAACACGCGGTGGTTGTAGCTGCGCAGGTACTTATGGTCATTTTTTATTGCACGTTGACCAGAAAACATCTCACGAATTAACGCATGACATTTCGATTGGGGATTTAGTGCGTAAACCAGGTTGGATTCGCATGTCTATTCATCCAACAACAACCAATACTGAAATAGAATTTGTGTGTGATGGTATAATCGACTTAGCTAAACATCATGAAATTTGGGCTAAGGATTATGAATACTCTAAATGTAATAATGAGTTTATACATAAATCACTAGTTGATAAACCTTTTAATGCTGTTGATGTAGATGCGTGGTTTGATATGTAGTCAAACGTATTAGCATCTTGTAAACGTATTTAATCTTTTACTTTTAATTAGGAGGGGCCTGCGTTTAAAGGAACTTAGCAGGTGCTTTATCTCTATGTTTCCAACGTCTATGTGTCCAAAGGTAATACTGAGGCGCTTCTAAGATTTGTTCTTCGACGAGTTTAGAAAAGATGTCTGTAATTTCATAATTTTTGTAGTCTTTCGGATGTTCTGAAATGGTTTTAAAAGTGGTTTCGTAGTAGCCGCGTTTTAGACGTTTAACACTAAAAAACACAACAGCCATATCTAATTTTTTAGCTATTATTTCAGCGCCTGTATGCATAGGTACTTTGATGCCCATAAACTCGTTCCAATGAACTGCTTTATTAATTTTTGGTGATTGGTCAGATACAAAGCCATTGATCGTTAACTCCCCTTCCTTTTTACATTGATTCAGTATACTATAGGTTTCTTTTGTTGTGATAAGATGGGAATTGTATTTTGCTCTGATGCCTTTTACCAATTTATCAAAATGGGTGTTTGCTAGTCGTTTGTAAACGGCATAGCCTTTATGTTTTACATACTTCTGCAGAATAAAAATCCATTCCCAACTCCCATAATGCGCGCACATTAAAATGATACTTCTTTGTTTTTTTTCGAGATCATTAAGGAGTTCTACATTGGTGAATGTAAAGCGTTTTTTCATTTCAGCTTCAGAAATAGTGAGGGATTTAATGGCTTCCATGATCATATCGCACAGATGATGGTAAAATTTACCAGTAATCGTAGTAATCTCTTTTTCTGATTTATCTGGGAAAACCAAACTTAAATTTTCTTTTACAGTCGACTTCCTGTACCCGAATATTCTGTAGAGGAAAAAATAGAGTACATCAGAAAGTCCATAAAGTAATCTAAATGGTAAAATAGAGACTAACCACAGAATTGGATAAATTAAAATGTAAGCAATAAGTTGCATGAAAGTATGATTGCATTTAAGCGCAAATATATATATTTGATCTATAAGTTTAGAGTTTATGTACAATTTAGGTTTAGTTACCATAGTTATTATTGCAGCGAATGCTATCCTATCGTTTAAAGGATTTGGAGATCGTTTATTTTTTGAGAAGTATAAATTTAACGTTGGGAATATTAGACGCGGTGAACAAATTAGAATGTTTAGCTCTGGTTTTTTACATGTCGATACGCAACATTTGATATTCAATATGTTGACGCTTTATTTTTTTGCTGATGCTGTTATTATTGAGCTTGGTGCGTTTAGTTTTGTAATCATTTACGTGGCGAGCTTAATTTTCGGAAATTTACTATCGCTCTATTTTCATAAAGATGAATATTGGTATAGCGCCGTAGGTGCTAGTGGCGCAGTAACGGGAATACTTTATGCCGCCATATTGTTGCGACCAGATATGAGTTTATATATGTTTTTTATTCCAATACCAATACCTGGTTATGTGTTTGGAATAGGCTATCTATTATATTCTATTTATGGCATGAAAAACAAAATAGGAAACATTGGTCACGATGCCCATTTTGGAGGTGCTATAGGTGGCTATGTGGTTACCTTACTTTTAATGCCGAGCTTGTTTAAAACAGATTTAGGGCATATCGGCTTACTAGCAATACCAATTGTTGTACTTTTTGTTTTGCATAAAACAGGTAAACTCAATTAGCATAATGGCACTACTGCGCTAAAAGTTCTTTAACTTTTAATTCTAAGGCTCGTCCTCTTAAGTTTTTCGCCACAATTTTACCATCTTTATCTAAAATGAAAGTCGCAGGAATTGCGTTTATATTATATAGTTTGGCAATTGGATCATTAAAATATTTTAAGTGCGATACCTGAGTCCAGCTTAATTTATCTTTTTCAATAGCTTCTAGCCAAGCCTTTTTAGGGTCTTTCTGTCTGCTTTGTCCATCGAGAGAAACACCAATAATCTCTAAACCCTGATCGTGGTATGCTTCATAAACCTTAACAACATTTGGGTTTTCTCTTCGACAAGGACCACACCATGCAGCCCAAAAATCAATAATAGTTACTTTTCCCTTTACCTCGTTTAGACTTACGATGTTGCCATCTGGTGTTGGCGCTTCGAAATTGGGAGCCACTTTACCAATATTTACATTTTCAGTCTTTTTGAATTCATTAAAGAGTTCGTCTAACTTTTTACCAATTTCTTTTCCTTTCTTAGTCTCTTTTAGCCGTGGAGAAAGGTTTTTATAAGCAAGCATAAAACCAGCAACATCAATTTTGGGATTGTTAATTTCTGAGCCGATTAAATTCAAACTAAAATCTGCATCGTTATTTTCATTAATAAAACTTAAAGGATAGACTTTTATGCGGTCTTGGAGTTGCGCTAATACTTGGCTAAGGGAATCTCTCTTAGAAGGTTCATCAGTTGGTTTAATCTGTCGATATGCCCTATTTGTATTACGACCTTCTTCCTGTATTTTGTTCATGCCATCTTGAAATACAACATAAGCATTATTAGTTTTAGAGCCCGTAAACGTCGATTCCACCAGATTTTCCTTGTTAATAATCACATTGATTTCACTATTTTCTAGCATAAACATGGCTTTGCCTTTAACGTTATTTACGGTAAGAAAACGCACGGATGGTTCGTTAATAGTTCCAGTCATCGTGAATTTTTCACCGAAGACGATAGCCGTATCAATTGGGATGTCTCTGCCTTTTTCATCTGAATATTTGAGATACACTCTAATACCGTTGTAAACGCCTTCAGCTTTTCCAATTATGATATAATCAGTTCGTTCTTCTTGCTTACAATTCACTAATAATAGTCCAATGATAAGGATTGTAAATAGTCTTTTCATGTGTTTTATATTTATTGTTTTTTAATGGTCATCCCGATAAATATCGGGACTGTTCGCTATTAATCATTCCCCTTAGGTGATAATTTTTTTAGCATGCTCGTTTCATAATGTTCAATTTTGATACTCATGCAAATATAAAAACAAAGCTGAAAAATGTAAATAGGGATATGTATTAAATCGTAAAATAGTATGTATTCAGTTTATAGGAATCATATATTTTGCAATACTTTTGCATCAAAGCACTTATTTTATGCATAATGATACCATTGTAGCCTTAGCAACGCCTTCCGGAAGTGGCGCGATTGCTGTTCTAAGATTGTCGGGTAAGGATGCTATACCGATTGTAGATCTCCAATTTAAATCTGTAAAAAAACAAAAGTTGCTTAAGGACCAAAAGACGCATACGATACATTTAGGCCATATTATGGATGGTAACAAAACCATAGATGAAGTTTTAGTCTCTGTCTTTAAGAATCCAAACTCTTATACGGGCGAAAACGTCGTTGAAATATCGTGTCATGGCTCATCTTATATTCAGCAAGAAATTATTCAATTGTTTTTGCGAAATGGTTGCCGCATGGCAACTGCTGGTGAGTTTACCTTACGTGCTTTTTTGAATGGCAAGTTAGATTTGAGTCAGGCAGAGGCTGTGGCCGATTTAATTTCTAGTGATAATGAAGCGTCCCATCAAATTGCCATGCAACAAATGCGTGGTGGTTTTTCTTCTGAAATCGCAAAGCTGCGCGAAGAGTTATTAAATTTTGCGTCTTTAATAGAACTTGAATTAGACTTTGCTGAGGAAGATGTAGAGTTTGCAGATCGCACACAATTTAAACAATTGATAGAGCGTATTAGTTTTGTATTGAAGCGCTTGATTGATTCATTTGCGGTTGGTAACGTGATTAAAAATGGTATTCCAGTAGCGATTGTAGGCGAGCCTAACGTTGGAAAGTCAACATTATTGAATGCGTTACTAAATGAAGATAGGGCTATAGTTTCTGAAATAGCAGGAACCACAAGAGATACCATTGAAGATGAAATCTCAATTGGTGGTATAGGCTTTCGATTTATTGATACGGCCGGTATACGAGAAACTAAAGATGTTATTGAAAGTATAGGTATCAAGAAGACCTTTGAAAAAATTGAGCAATCTCAAGTGGTTATTTATTTATTCGATAGCGGTTCGAGTATTAATAGTCTTGAAGCAGTAAAGCTAGAAATTGAAAAAATTAAAAATAAACATCCACAAAAACCATTATTGATTATTGCCAATAAAATTGATCAGTTAGATGATATAGAGTTGGCAAAATTAAATACTGAAATTGAAGGTGTTCAATTATTATCTGCAAAGTCAGGTTTTGGTGTAGAGCAATTAACTAATGCGCTCCTTAACTTAATAAATACTGGTGCACTTAGAAATAACGAAACTATTGTAACCAATTCTCGTCATTATGATGCACTATTAAAAGCCTTTGAAGAAATTCAGAGCGTGCAACATGGTTTAGAAACAGATTTGTCGGGCGATTTGCTAGCTATTGATATTCGGCAAGCTTTATATCACTTTGGTGAAATTACAGGAGAGATTACCAATGATGATTTGTTGGGTAATATATTTGCTAATTTTTGTATTGGAAAGTAACCTATATTAATAAACAAATAACACCAAGGCATTAAAACACTATTAATCCTTTAAAAATAAGTACTCACCCCTTTTTTGTTTAATATCTGTTAATAAGTAGTATCTGTTTATTGGGTGCAAACTTGTACCTTATTTGTACCTTTGAATTGTTGAGGTACAAAAATAGGCTTAGTTGTCTTTTTATTTTGCGCTTAATTGCACTTAAATACTCTTAATGATACTTAATAACACTTATTGCATTTAATTAAATGAGTAGTAATATTAGAATACAAAGAATTTGCCAATATTGTAACAATGAGTTTACAGCTAAAACAACTGTTACAAAGTTTTGTAGTGATAATTGTGCAAAACGGGCTTATAAGGAACGTAAGAAGCAGGAGCGTATTAAAGCGAGTAATAAAGAAACTAAAAAAAATGTAATCCTACCTATTGAGCAACTGAAAGCAAAAGAGTTTCTAACAGTCCAAGAAGTATCAAAACTTTTAAATTGTTCTATAAGGACTGTTTACTATCATATTGAAAACGGAAATATTGAAGCCGTTAATTTAGGGCAAAGATTAACAAGGGTTAAACGTTCCGAAATTGATAAACTATTTTCACAATGATTAATGAAGGACTAAATTATTTTTATTTTTTAGATATACATTTAATACATTAACTACATTTTTCAGAATAAAAGACAACGAATAAAAGACAAATGGCAATTAAAGTAGCATTAAGACAAAAGCCTATAAGCAAAGGGCGTAAAAGCCTTTATTTAGATTTTTACCCACCTATAAGCGTCTCGGGTTCAGATAAAAAAACACGCAGGGAATTTTTAGGGCTTTACATTTATGACAAAGCCAATAATCCGCTACAAAAACAAGACAATAAACAAACCTTACAACTTGCTGAACAGATACGGCAAAAGCGAAATAACGAACTAAATAAACCCGAAGTTTATACAGCCTTTGAACTGGAGCAACTTAAAGCTAAAGAAAAAGGCGAATTGTCTTTTATAGCTTATTACGAGCAACAAATGGAAAAGCGTAAAGGCAAAAATTATTTGGTTTGGGTTTCAGCCTTTCATTACTTTAAAGAATTTACAAACAACTATCTAAAGTTTGCCGACCTCAACGAAAAGTTTTGCAATGATTACAAAGACTATCTACTAAACGCCAAAAGTAAACGAAGCAACAAAGCAACCATTTCACAAAACACAGCCCACAGTTATTTTAATAAGTTTAAAGCTACTTTAAAACAAGCCTTTAAGGATGACCTTTTACCGTTTGATTTAAACGCTAAAGTTGAAACCATTAAACAAGTAGATACTAAAAGGGTTTTCTTATCACTTGACGAGCTGAACCAGTTAGTAAAAGCCGATTGCCCGAACCCTATACTAAAACAGGCTTCTTTATTTTCGGCACTTACTGGGTTGAGGTTTTCAGATATTGAAAAACTAAAATGGAGTGAAGTCATACACATTAACGAGCAAGGTTACTTTATACAGTTCCAACAAAAGAAAACCAAAAGCAACGAGTATTTGCCAATATCCGAACAGGCTTATAATTTGTTAGGCGAACCCAAAGAAGCAGATAAAAAAGTATTTGAGGGCTTACACTATTCAGCACACCAAAACAGCATATTGTTAAAGTGGGTTATTAATGCAGGAATACAGAAACATTTAACCTTTCATTGTTTTAGGCATACATACGCAACCTTACAGCTTCAAGGTGGTACGGACATTTACACCGTTTCAAAGATGTTAGGACATAAGGACTTAAAAACTACACAGATTTACGCTAAAGTAGTTGACCAAAGCAAACGAAATACCACCGATAAAATAAAGTTAGATTTTGAATAAAAGTCAAATGAAGCAACAAGTAAAAGACGATTGGATAATTAATAACCAAAACATATTTGGTTTACAACAGGATATTAATTTGTCGTTATCCAGTATTCAATATGAAATATTAAATCAAATAAAAAGCAAAGACATTAATTCTATTTCGGATTATTTAGGTGCTGAAATTGATATTTCAAAAGAAATAACACTAATTAAAAATTTGACTATTGAAATGGCGTTTTCGAAATTTTTAGGTTTTGAAAACATCAACTTATTTGAGAAAAACACTTTTAATTGTTATCTGATTTTAGACTATTTACAGCTATCCTTATTTAAAGAATACAGCGAGAACAAAAATAAAAACATATTGACATTTTCAGAATATCGAACGCAATATTATTCTTTGCTCAATAGTTTCTTAGCATCAAACATAGATACAGACGAACAGGATTTTATAAAGGTTGAATTAACACTTTGTAATAATCTAATAAATGAATTGAAAAAGCCTATTTATAGTGTAATTGGTCTTTTAAATGAGGTTTTAGATAAACCTTGCCACTTCAAAAAGAATCTAACTAATAGCATTGATAAGCGAAAAAAGTTCCTTGAACAAAAGGCAAAGGAAAAGCACCCTAAAATAAAAGCCCTATTTCAATTCATTGAATACTTACACTCAAATATTGAAAACTTTAACCAGTACAGCGATTTAATAAAAGAACTGGAGCAACTGGATAAAAAACGTAATGAATTAAAACCCCGAATCAACTATAAAGACAAACAGGAGTATGACGAAGTACAAACAGAACTTGAAAGCAAGTTTAAAACCTTGCAGGACAATACAGCAAACTTAATAAAAGTCAAAGCAAAGGAGTTCAATGTTTGTAATTTTGATAAAGAACCGAATCACAACTTTAATGGGGTTGAAACCGAAATAAGCCAACTAAAAGAAAATTTCAGCAATAAGGATTTACCCGAAATATTCAAACATAAAAGCCTTTACCTTGAATACAGAAGCCAAACACACGGTACGTTTTTATCCTTACAATTTTTCTTTAGCGAATTGGACGAAATAACAAAATCACTTTTTGATTTTTTTAAGGACACTAAACAAAACGAATTTGAACCTTTTGAAACCAAAGCGATACAAGTAAGCAGTATTCAAGAGGCAATAAAAGGATTTAAACAAGGGCAAACAAAGTTTATTTTACCCAACCCCATTTCAGCAAAAAAAGAAATTAAAGACTACGAACCTCAGCAGGAAATTGCAGAAAATAACGATTTTATTAAAAGCACGATTGAAGATTATTTAGAACCAATAAAAAAATATTTTAATACAAAGGACTATGATTTATTAGTTAGTGAATTAGATAGTTACTTTAAGACTGGGGCATTTACAAACTCTAATGAAATTATTAAAACCGTAAACAGACCGAATAAGAAGTTAATAGGTTGGCAATTTAAGGAACTCTATAATAATTGCATAAATGACAATACTAAATTATCTATTGAATATTTAAGGTTTGGTAAGCAAAGAATTTCAATATTTAAAGATGTTTCTTTTGATGAAAGCAATTATTTAAAATCGAACTTGTATAAATATTACAACACTAAAGTAAGTAATACATAGTGTTCACTTTAATCACCAAAAACACTTTTTAAGCCACCGAAAACACTTTGCATCATTGTACTATTATTAATCTAATACGTGCAAAAATGGAAGTATTAAAATTTGAGGAATTACCTAATTTAATTGCAGATCTCAAAAACGAGGTTAGCGAAATGAAAGCCTTACTACTTAACAAGGCTGAACTACAACCCGAAATTGAAACACCGATACCGCTTGACGAGGTTGTTCCAATAACGGGCTTAACAAAACCCACCCTATACGGTTACGTTCAGCGTAACGAAATACCTTACCACAAAAAGGGAAACCGACTTTATTTTTTCAAATCCGAAATTATAGACTGGATTAAAACAGGAAAGCAAAAAACTTTAAAA
Source organism: Flavobacteriaceae bacterium (assembly GCA_034112185.1). Classification (GTDB taxonomy): domain Bacteria; phylum Bacteroidota; class Bacteroidia; order Flavobacteriales; family Flavobacteriaceae; genus Winogradskyella. Next base: position 23,821 of record JAWUVW010000044.1, read on the forward strand.
GAGTTGGAAGCTGATGCAGATACGTATTTGTCTAACAAAAATAAAGGGCTGAAATAATGGAGAACCACGACAACAACCCAAATAAAAGACAAGAACAAGATAGCGATTTTGAAGGACAAAAAAAAATAGTAAAGTCTAATATTGGTATTGATGAGATATTAAACGAAACTCAAAGCCTTTTAGAAGCTGTTGCAATGGATAAAGAAAACCTACAGCAAAACCACGTTGAGAATATTCTAAATGAAATGCTTAAATACATTAAGCCAGTCGATTTTAGAGAATATTGCAAACTGGATAACGATAAAGACAAACTACAAAAGAAGCATTATTTAGTCGCTTGTATTGAGGTGCTTCTAAATACTGTAAACGATAACGGGTTTAGTCTTTGCCGTAAAAGTGAGTTTATCTATCTGTTTAATTCCGAATACTGGGAAAATGTAAGCGATGAGGTTTTTAAAGATTTTTTAGGCGATGTTGCCCTAAAAATGGGAGTAGATAAATTTGATGCTAAACACCACCTTTTTAAAGACGAATTGTATAAACAATTTATTGCAGATGCAGGGCTAAAAGAGATTAAGCCAACAAACGGAACTACTTTAATAAATCTCAAGAATGGAACTTTTGAGATAACACCAAAGAAACAATTTTTAAGAGCGTTTAAGAAGTCGGATTTTTTAACCTATCAATTACCCTTTGCTTATGATCGTGAAGCCACAGCACCACAGTTTAAAAAGTTTTTAGATGAGGTTTTGCCCGAACCCGAATTACAAAACATACTTGCCGAATATTTAGGTTACATTTTTGTAAAGAATAGCGTTTTGAAGCTCGAAAAAGTATTGTTGCTATTTGGTACTGGTGCTAATGGTAAAAGTGTTTTATTCGAGGTGCTAATGGCTTTATTAGGTAGCCAAAATGTTGCAAACTATTCTTTACAGTCTTTAACAGCTGAAAATGGCAATTCAAGGGCTATGTTAGTAAATAAGCTACTCAACTATGCAAGTGAGATAAACGGCAAATTGGAAAGCAATATTTTTAAACTTCTTATCTCGGGCGAGCCAGTAGAAGCAAGGCTATTGTATAAGAATACTCAAATCATTTCAGACTATGCAAGATTTATGTTTAATTGTAATGAGTTGCCTAAAGAGGTTGAAAATACAAACGCCTTTTTTCGTAGGTTTATAATTCTACCTTTTAGAGTTACCATACCACCAAACAAACAAGATAAAGAACTTTCACAACGCATTATTGAAACGGAATTATCGGGCGTGTTTAACTGGGTTTTAAATGGCTTATCTCAACTACTTAAAAACAAAGACTTTTCGCAAAGTAATATTGTTCAAAATGAAGTATTACAATACCAAAAAGAAAGCGACAGCGTAATGATGTTTTTAGAAGATGAAAACTACCAAAGTTCAGTTGAGTACGACAGACCGTTAAAAGATGTTTTTGCAGAATATAAAACCTATTGTTTAGATAGTGGTTATCGTTTATGTTCCAACCGTACATTTTCAAGTCGCTTAAGAAAAAACGGTTTTACAGTTGAACGCAAATCTTATGGTAATGCCGTTTATATTGAAAAACAATTAATGTAGATAGTGTATAAAATGCACCTCTAAAAAAAAAGAAAATTTAGCAGTATGAATGATTACAGATACACATTAGAACCTTACAACGGAATGAAAACCCGTTACCATTGCCCCAACTGTAATAAAAAAGGCGTGTTTACAAAGTATATTGATAACCAAACATGCGAACACCTTAACGATGCAGTAGGTAAGTGCAATAGGCTTGTGAAGTGTGGTTATCACTATACGCCAAAACAATATTTTGACGATAACAATATTTCATTTGATACTTCAATTAATAGCAAGGTTACAGCAAGGGCAAAACCAAAACCCAAAACAAGTTTTATAAATGTTGAGATAATGCGTAAAAGTACAGCCAGTAAAATCCCTAATTATTTTATTGATTATTTAACGAGTCTTTGGGATTTAGAAACAGCTTTTTATTTAGCAGATAAATACAATATTGGTACTTCTAAACTTTGGCAAGGTGCAACCGTATTTTGGCAAGTAGATAAAAACAACAATGTTAGGAGTGGTAAAATAATGCTTTACAACGCCAGTAATGGCAAAAGAGTAAAAGAACCTTATAATCATATTAACTGGGTGCATAAGGCTTTAAAACTCGACAGCTTTAATTTAGAACAATGTTACTTTGGCGAACACTTACTAAACGAAGATGCCAGTAAACCCGTTGCAATAGTTGAAAGCGAAAAAACAGCAATTATTTCAAGTGTGTATTTGCCCGAATTTATTTGGTTAGCGTGTGGAAGTGTAAACAACCTCAACGAAGCAAAAACCAAAGTATTAAATGGGCGTAACGTGGTACTGTTTCCCGACCTTAAATGTTTTGATTTATGGAATGACAAAATAAAACAGCTTACCAGTTTAGCAACCTTTAGAACCTCAACACTATTAAAGGACAAAGCAACCGATAAAGAAAAAGAGCAGGGTTTAGACCTCGCAGATTATTTGATACAAATTAAATTTTAAAAAATGAACACAAAAGAAGCACAAGCACTTGAAAGCTACATTAAAACAGAAAATGAACATTGGAACGGGTACGCCTTAAAAACCATTCGTAAAGCAATAGAAAAACAGCTTTTCAGCGACTTTAATAAACTTATGCAGTTGTATGAGCACAATATAAATATCGCAAGTAAAAGCCACAGGGAAAAGCCCTTTGAAGGTTTGCAACTAATTATTTCAGAGTATGATAAAAACGAACTAACCACCGAGCAGAAAGTTTATTTATTGGAAGGTGTTTTTGAGTATTTGGACTGTACCGATTTTGACGGTTGGTATTCAAACGAAATTCAGGACTTAATGAAAAGTCAAATTACGGTTTACAACAATGAGTTAAAAAGCAAACTACCTGAATACAACAAACCATTAATAGGAAACATAAGGGACACCCTTAAAGACTTAATGCTAACAGAACTGAAGCAATTACCCGAAACACTTAAAGAACTTGAACCCGTGCAACGGTTGAACATACTTTGTAAACTTATGCCGTATGTATTACCAAAAACAGAAAGCATAAAACATACATTAGGCGAACCTGAAACACCTAAAAAGAATTGGTTTGATTAAGTCATATCGTTCAATAAAGTACAAAGTTCTTTAATTATTTAGGTTTCATTTTCAAAATAAATTTCAATGCCAAAACCCTATACATTCCCAACCCTATACAATGAAGTGTTGCAAATTAGTATTTCAAAGCTGAAAGGCTGGGGCTATCTTAACCCTGAACAAATAAAGAACGGTAAACTCAACTGGAGCAGTAACGGAAACCCCACAGGTAGTATTTCAATTAAGGTAAACACTCAAAGCGAACAACTATACATTGAACTGGATTACAAGTACAGGGACGAACCCCGAAATTATAAAGTAAGGTTGGTTTCAATGCCGTCCAATTTAGGTAAAGGGCTTATTTGGTACTTCCTTTGCCCTCAAACAAAGAAACGTTGCCGTAAACTTTATTCAATAGGTGGTTACTTTTTGCACCGTGAAGCATTCAATGGTTGTATGTATGAGAGTCAGACCTATAGCAAGAAGCACAGGCAAATGGATAAAACATTAGGAGCTTATTTCAAAACAGATGAGCTTTACAGTCAATTATACCAAAAGCATTTTAAAAAGACTTATGCTGGGAAGCCAACTAAAACATATTTAAGGATAATGAAACAAATTGAAAAAGCAGATTCATTCACTAAAGAAGATATTGAAGCACTTTATTTAATGAAATAGTTTCCAATTATCACTTCCTAACTTAATACTTTTCAATTGGTATAGTAAAAAAAATGTTGGTTAAGTTTTCCTCAGTTACTAAATCATTTTTAGTTCCTCTTTTGTAATAACTAAATTCTTTGATAATACCATATTGAATAATATAATTTGAAATTAACTCTTGTGATTATATAGTAACATCTTGACGATTTTCAGTTGTTGAACAACGACTCATTGTATTGCTTTAAATCAAAGAATAATATTGATACAAGAAATTTATCTTATTCTATAAACAAGTCATTTATTATTAATGACAACTTTTTTGCACCCTTTTCACTTAAATGGTCGGCATCTCTAAAATCATTGGAATTGAAAGAGCTATCTTTTAGAAGGTTAACGTATGTGCAATTATCGTGGTTATTGGTTAATTTAGTTATTGTTTCAACTGTCAAATTTAGTTGTTTTTCATTAAGGTTTGAAACATACGATTTATACGCTGGTGTTGTATAAAAAATAATTTTAAACTGATATTCTTTTGAAAATTCAATAATTGAATTTATAACATCCAAATTTTTATTATAGTATGCAAAATCTTTTTTTGTATGCCTTTTTGCTGCTATTATTCCTGATTCTATTAAATCTTTTTTTGTATTAATATTATTTCCAAACCCTAATTTCGAACAAGTAATATTGGTTTTATTTAAATAATAATAATCGGAAAGTCTTTTAATGTTAGTGTTTAGGTCAAAACTAAATAATTCGAAATAATCCAACAAATTTAAGGATGTAAATAGATTATAATATATATGATAATTTTTAACCCTCCAAGCTTCTCCTCCAGTTTCGGTTCTACCAAAAAATGTAAAGTAATCAATTGGAATAACTAAATATTTTAAACTGCTCCAATTATCTTTGTATTTATTTAATATTTCAAAATCAAAATTAATCGTTTGAGAAATATGGCTTGCATTAAAGCTGTTTTCTTCAATAAATATTGGATTTATTCCATAATAAGAATGTGAACTTCCCAAAAAAAGTATTTCAATATCATTTGAGTTTTCATCTAAATAGTTTCTTTTATAATTGTAATCATTTGGGATATTTCTTAATGAGATTTCAATTAAACAAAATAAAATAAAAAAAGGTATTAATGATAAAAACAATTTTTTAATGAATTTACTCATGGTTACTTACTAAAATTGAAAATAAATAAATTGTTGTTCTTTCCCGCCAAAAAATAGAATAGCAAAGACAATTGAATAATAGAAAGCCAGTCTTAGTCGACCACTCCATTTAAACCCTAATTTTTCAATAGCATATTCATTTTCTCTTCCCAGCCATTCAATTATAACAAATACTAAAATAAGCATAAATAAAGTTTTGTATTTCCAATAAACACTAAACAATAAAAATGAGCCTGGATGACTGAAAATGTCAGAAATGTACTGAACAGCATGTCCAATATTTTCTGCTCTAAAAAAGACCCATGCTAATATCGTTAATCCAAAAGTGATTCCCATATTGAAAAACTCCTTTATTGTAGGTAAATATTTCCCTTGTGCAACCGGATCAGTATTTGCTCTATTCTTGTTTAACAATAATAATGGTAGAAAATAGACGGCATTCAACGCTCCCCAAACAATAAAGGTCCAGTTCGCTCCGTGCCAAAACCCACTTACAATAAAAATGATAAATGTATTTCGAACTTTCATCCAAGTACCACCTCTACTACCTCCTAATGGAATGTATAGGTAGTCTCTAAACCACGTTGATAAAGAAATGTGCCAACGCCTCCAAAACTCTGCAATGTCTCTTGAAAAGTAAGGAAATGCAAAATTCTGTTTTAGATTGAATCCAAACAATCTAGAAGTTCCAATAGCTATATCTGAATACCCCGAAAAATCACCATAAATTTGAAATGTAAAAAAGATTGCGCCTAAAACTAAAGTGCTTCCACTGTAATCATCTGAATTATTAAAAATCTGATTGGCGTACGTAGCGCAATTATCTGCTATCACAATTTTTTTAAATAATCCCCAAAGGATTTGACGCATACCGTCCACAGCTTTACTGTAGTCAAAATCCCTTTTTTTATAGAACTGTGGTAATAGGTTGGTAGCTCTTTCAATTGGTCCAGCGACTAGTTGAGGGAAGAAACTAACGAAAGCAGAGAAAGCAATAAAGTCTTTGGTAGGTTCAAGTTTTCGTTTGTAAACATCAATTGTATAACTCAATGTCTGAAACGTATAAAAACTAATTCCAACAGGTAAGATTATATTTAATCCTTGTGGATTTATTGAAAATCCAAAAAATGAGAAAGCCGTAATAAAGTTATCAAGGAAGAAATTATAGTATTTAAAAAAACCTAAAAACCCAAGATTAACAGCAATGCTTGTCCATAGCAAAATTTTCCTTTTAACTACTCTTTCTTCTTTTGATAAAAGGACGCCTATGGAATAGTCAACTATGGTACTAAAAATAATCAAGGATAAAAACCTCCAATCCCACCAGCCGTAAAATAAGTAACTAGCTATAACAATAAGAAAGTTCTGTAGCCTGAGATTTTTATGTGTTACAAACCAATAAAGGATAAAGACTATTGGTAGGAAAATAGCAAAGTCAATTGAGTTAAATAGCATTTGTTCTGTCAGTTATTTTTTCTTGTCATGAACCACAACAAATCTATACGGTTAATAGTATTCATATGTCTATTATAAATCCGCCTACAAATTTATAAAAATAAGTAAGTATCTACTTATGTAGAACTACATATTTTAAAATTAAATTAATGAAAGCAAGTGCTTTATGACTAATGTTCCTTGCTAAATAATACTTTATGCTATTGAGATACGACGACCTTTTACCAATTCAACATATTAGAACTAAACGAACAACTAACAATTGTTTGTAATGAAGGCGAATTTATAGACAATCATTTTTCAATAAAAGAACGTTGTAATGTTTACGCTATAGATAAATTCTTTGTAGAAGTGGTTTATGATGCTAAACACAACACCATAACAGAAGTAAAGAGTTTTAAAACTGGGCATCTACTAAATAAGTATTCTAAATTGGGAATATGAAAAGAGCGTTCAATAAAAAAGAAAGGACTATCATAGCTATATTGCTAACCATTATAATATTTAACTTCTTTATAATAACCTTGTGATTATGGAGCATTATACAGATTATCTTAATGAGATTAATGCACGTAATGTATTAAATGTAGGCTGAAACAAATAAAATAATTACGCCATTTAAATGTTGGTAAATATCTTTGTCATTTTCCGACTAACATTTAAGAAACTTCCCAACGGTTTTTTAAACCAAAAGCGTGTTTTTAGTATGAATTTGTACCTTATTTGTACCTTAACTAATTTAAACCCTTTTAAACATTGATATAATACATTTTATATTGGGAAGTAAGCAATATAGCAAATCTGTGATTTGCGAAAAATCACTTACCCAGAGATTATGAGACAACCTTTTGCTTTAATGTGAGATACTATTATCTTCGCAAAAACTTCCGTGATATCATTAAATATAGTTGAGCA
>JAWUVW010000045.1:0-39840 GCA_034112185.1 Flavobacteriaceae bacterium
AAGTTAAGCCCGTTTGCGCCGATGGTACTGCTTATTGTGGAAGAGTAGGTCGCCGCCTTTTTTGTACCAACAACGTTGGTATTTATCAAACCCTTACTATTTATTTAGTAAGGGTTTTTTGTTTTTGTATGATTTGATTAAAAGTATAACTTAAACTTATAAGGTTTTTTTTAGAAATTAGTAGCGTAGGACCAAGTAGAATTATCTTTTAAGTTTGTAGAATGAGTACAATAAGTGTGTTATAATAAGACACACTTAGTTAGTGTTTAACCTATAAAAATAAACAAAGTATTTATTTCTTTTTGAAGATACTATTCAGAATTGTATTAATTCCAATAAACAGTAATGCAATAGCTGAAATACATAAGATAATTGACACAATTAGTAGGGGAATGTACAGTGGTTTGTCTTTATTATCTAATGCTAGATGCAGTAAGGTAGGGCCAGCAAACATAAAGAAAAGACAAATACCCATCTGCTTTAATCCTTTTGCTAAAATGTCTTTATCTGATCTATTATTTTCGTCCATAATCTATACTTTTTCTTACACTTTTGTGATTTCTTAGTAATTGAGTTGCTTCGACTTCTGAAATCTTTAATTCATTCATTATCATTTTCACACCTCTATCTACTAATTTATGATTGCTTAGTTGCATATCAACCATTTTATTACCTTTTACTTTGCCTAATCGAATCATTACTGTGGTTGTGATCAGATTAAGTACAAGTTTTTGAGCTGTACCAGCTTTCATTCTTGAACTGCCAGTTACAAATTCTGGACCTACTACAGCTTCTATTGGAAACTGAGCAACCAATGCCAAAGGGCTTCCTTGATTACAAGTAATACAACCGGTCAATATATTTTGTGCGTTACATTTTTCTAAAGTACTTATAACATACGGAGTTGTTCCTGATGCGGCAATACCGATGATAACATCTTTATCTGAGACGTTGAATGCTTTTAGATCTTTCCAACCTTGAGTTGTTGAATCTTCAGCATTTTCAACAGCGTTTCTTATCGCCATATCTCCGCCTGCAATTAATCCGATGACCAAATCTGGAGATACACCAAAGGTTGGTGGACATTCTGAAGCATCTAGAATACCTAATCGTCCGCTTGTTCCGGCTCCAATATAAAACAAACGGCCGCCATTGTTTAGTTTAGTAATAATTTCTTTTATCAATGATTCAATTTGGGGTAGTGCTTTCTCTACAGCTAAAGGAACTGTTTTATCTTCATTATTGATATTGGTGATGATCTCATTGATAGACATGTGCTCCAAATTATTATAATTGGAGTCTTGTTCTGTGGTCTTAGTAAATATCATGTTTTAAAGGTAAGAAATAATTTTTGTTGATTGATGTGTTCGCGGTAGAAACGGCATCCATAGCTATTTTTTTGTCTAAGATATAGTTAATCACGCGACCCAAACTTTATGGTTTGGGTAACTCTCCCATATGCGATTATTCAACTGTATAAATGACTTCAGCTACTTCAGAGAGTCGGAAGTAACCAAAAGGAAAATTATCTGAAATGGTTTCATTTATACAATTCCCTCTAACTGAAGCAGGTTGTGTCTCAAATGGACCACCAGAGTCTTGGCTACCCTGTTGTAATAACAAAAACATAAACGCGTAAAAACTTTCCGAAGCACCATGATTTCTTATTGTTACAATGTTACCAGCTTCTAGATCCTCATCAGAATAAAAGCCAAATATTTGGTTGCCATTGGTGAATCGATCTTCATAAACTTCTAAAGATGGAATAGGTGTGAAATCACTTAGAAATTCAAATAAATAATAATTTTCTTCATCTGCAGGATCTGTATAAAAGGCTTTTATTTCAATCTGGTCACCTGAAAATCCGCCTTCATTGCTTTGTTCAATAAAATCTATAGGTACAACAGATTTTAAGGTCTCTGTAGCCGTATAGACTTCATCTTTATAAACAATATTTAGATTGTAAGATTCATTTATAACTGGGATAAATTCGGCATTTTTATAAATGCCAGAATTTGCGTCTTCAATAAAATTGAAAACCGTATTCATTGAGTTTGTAATACTTACAGTTGCGCCATTAGCTGGTGGAACTTCATTATCAAAAAAGGGCGCACTTAATGTTAGTTTTATCTCTTGTTCATTGCCTGATGTGTTTTTCAACCAATCAATAGAAGCTTCGATAACCAATCTGGGTTCTGCTTTATTTAGTTCTACTTCAATGACATCTTCACAACTGAAAAAACCAGTTAAAATAACAATTACTAACCATTTACTTTTCATAACTTAAAACTTAAAATTATAAGAAACCGACGGGACAATTCCAAAAATGGATAGTCTTGTTGCTTCATTAGCGCCTGTTGAACTATTTTCTCTAAAAGAAATACTAGCGGCATTTCTTCTGTTATAGAGGTTATAAACGCTAAAGACCCAATTACCTTTAAAACGCTTCTCACTGTCAGGGTTGGGATTGAAATTAAATGCAACGTCTAGTCTATTATACGATGAGAGCCTGCTAGAATTTCTTGCTTCATAACTCGGAACAGTTAGCCCATTATATTCATATTGGCCATTCGGAAAAGTTGCAGGTATGCCTGTTTGAAATAAAAAGTTACTACTAACAGACCACTTTCTATTCAATTCATAAGAACCTGTAAAGGAAATATCGTGTGTTTTATCCCATGGGGTTCGATACCATTCACCATTATTTATTCCTGGTTCTTCTGGTGTACGACCTGGTGTTTGTTGCTCAGATTTTGATATTGTATAGGCCAACCACCCTTTAAAACGCCCTTCATTTTTTCTTAAAAGGATTTCTAAACCATAAGCCCGTGCTTGTCCATTTAAAACAATTTGTTCAATCGCGTCATTAGCAATTAAATTAGCACCATCAATATAATCTATGCGATTTTGAATGGTTTTATAAAAGCTTTCTACTTCTAATGAGAAGACATTGTCTTTAAAGGTTCTAAAATAACCAACAGCAACTTGGTCTAATAACTGAGGTTCAATATATTTACCACTTGGGGCCCAAACATCTAAAGGTGTAGGGGAACTTGTATTTGATAACAGATGTAAATACTGGCTCATTCTGTTATAACTCGCTTTAATAGATGAGATATCGTTTAATTGATAAGCGATAGCTAACCGAGGTTCTATATTGGCAAAAGATGCTATCACATCACTCCTTTCGAAACTCTCTGTACCGATGGGTTCTGCCTTTTCGTAGATCTGTAACGCTTCATTAAAAGAAACAGCGTTACCGTTCTCATAAATATTCAATTCATCTTGACCAAGGCGATGAAAAGTACTAAAACGTGCGCCGTAGCTGATAGATAGTTTGTTGTTGATTTTGTGTTCAGCATCCACATATATCGCATTTTCGAAGGCATATTTATCAGTAAGTTTAAACTGGTTAATACCAGAACTTTCGTCGATAGGACTTATTTCCCCTGGATTAAACTTATAGTAAATGCTATTTAAGCCATATTCTAATTTAAAGTTATTGCTGATATAGTGCTTTAGATCATATTTTAAATTAAAATTTCTAATACCAGACTCCCAATCAAAACCTACAAACGCTAACTTCAGATCATAATCATAATCAGAATAAATTAGTGATAAATTTGAAAAGAGCTTATCTGAAAACAGGTGGTTCCATCTAAAATTTAGAACCGTATTACCATACGTGTTTTCAAAACTATCAGAGACTTCAAAAACATCTCGACCAAAATAACCTGAGAGATAGATACTATTTTTATTATTAAATCGATAGCTCAATTTAGTGTTTAAATCATAGAAATAGGCTGTATTATCTAAATCGAAAAGAGGTAAAAATAAATGGGCATAACTACTTCTTCCGGCGAATAAAAAGGAACCTTTACCTTTCTTAATGGGCCCTTCTGCAAGTAAGCGGCTAGAAACCAATCCGATACCTCCGTTCATGTGAAATTCATTACTATTCCCTTCTTTTTGGTATATATCTAAGACTGAAGATACCCGACCACCATATTTAGCAGGAATACCACCCTTGTATAGTTTAATATCTTTTATGGCATCAGGATTGAAAACAGAAAAGAATCCAAATAAATGTGAGGAATTAAAAATAATGGCTTCATCTAAAAGTATTAGATTTTGATCGGCCGAACCACCTCTTACATTAAAGCCTGAAGACCCTTCACCACCATTTGTTACTCCAGGTAAAAGTGTAATAGATTTAATTATATCAACTTCGCCCAAAACCACAGGCATATTCTTTATCGTTTTAATCGATAGAGAATTAACACTCATTTGAGGTTTTTTGATGTTTAATCTTTCAACATTTTCTTCAATTACAACTTCGTCTAAATTTTCTGCCGACTCAGTAAGCTTATAATTTTTTGTGACATCATCATTAAATACGATAGTTTCAGAAATTGTTTTGTAACCTAGATAACTTACCTGAATAGCGTAGGTTCCTGCGGGTAGTGTAAGAGAATAAAAACCATATTCATTGGTTACAGTTCCTGTTTGTGAATCTGGAACAAGAATATTAACACTAATAAGAGTTTCGTTGCTTTCGCTATCTGTAATAGTTCCGCTGAGTGTGAATTTTTCTTGCGCTGTAATAATTGAACTCAACGCAAGAAAGAGAACAAGGAATCCGTAAACGTTCTTTTTCATTAATTAATTTTTTAACGTAAGTTTACTCTTATTTTAAGATTGCGTTTAATAATTCACTTGGTCGCATTGCGCTAGTAACTAAATTTTCTTCTGGCAGATAATAGCCATTGATATTTACCTCATTGCCTTGGCTATTTATGAGTTCGCTTACAATGGCATCTTCATTAGATGCTAATGCCTTATAAATTGACGAGAATTCTGACTTTAAGTCTTCATTTTTTGTTTGATTAGCTAATGCTTCTGCCCAATATAGCGCCAAGTAAAAATGACTTCCTCTATTATCTAACTCGTTTACTTTACGAGAAGGCCCTTTTGTGTTTTCTAATAATTTATCCGACGCATCATCTAAAGTTTCGCCCAAAATTCTTGCCTTTTCATTAGCGTTAACTACAGCAAAATGTTCCAGTGAAACTGCTAAAGCTAAAAATTCACCTAAAGAGTCCCAACGTAAATGGTTTTCTTGTATAAATTGTTGCACGTGTTTTGGCGCAGATCCACCAGCTCCAGTTTCAAATAGACCACCACCATTCATTAATGGAACGATAGATAACATTTTAGCACTAGTACCTACTTCTAATATTGGAAATAAATCTGTTAAATAATCTCTCAATACATTTCCTGTTACCGAAATAGTATCTTTTCCATCTTTAATGCGTTCTAATGTGAAATTAGTCGCATCAATAGGTGATAAGATTCTAATATCTAAACCAGATGTATCATGATTTGGGAGGTATTGGTTAACTTTTTTAATTAATTCTGCATCGTGTGCTCTTTTTTTATCCAACCAGAACACAGCGGGAGTTTGTGACGCTCTTGCTCTTGTTATAGCCAGTTTAATCCAATCTTGAATTGGAGCATCTTTGGCTTGACACATTCTCCAAATATCTCCAGCTTCAACCTTATGACTTGTCAATACTGAACCTGAATTATCAATGACTTCAACCTTTCCTTTAGTGGCTATTTCGAAAGTTTTGTCATGTGAGCCATATTCTTCAGCTTTTTGAGCCATAAGTCCAACATTAGGAACGGTCCCCATTGTTGTAGGATCAAAGGCTCCGTGTTTTTTACAGAAATCTATGGTAGCAATATAAACACCAGCATAACTACTATCAGGAATTACTGCTTTAGTATCTTGCAGTTTGCCTTCAGCATTCCACATCTGTCCAGAAGTTCGAATCATAGCAGGCATAGACGCATCAATAATAATATCACTTGGCACGTGAAGGTTAGTAATACCTCTTTCTGAATTTACCATTGCTAAATCTGCACTATGGTGCAGTGCATACCTGATGTCATCTCTTATTTCGTCGTGTATAGCCTTAGGTAATTCGTTTAATTTTTCGAGTAGGTTTCCAAAACCATTATTTACGTCAACACCAATCTTATCGAATGTTTTACCATGTTTTTCAAATAAATCCTTAAAGAAAACACGCACGGCATGACCGAAAATAATTGGGTCAGAAACCTTCATCATAGTAGCCTTCATGTGTAATGAAAATAAGACACTTTTATCTAAAGCATCTTCAACTTGTTCCTCTAAAAATTCTATTAAAGCAGTTTTGCTCAATACAGTAGCATCGATAATTTCTCCCTTCAATAAATCTAAACCATGCTTTAAAGTGGTTTGTTCTCCTTTGGCATCTGTATGCACGATTTTTACCGTAGTTGCATCTCCTAGCGTTACAGATTTTTCATTGTGTGCAAAATCACCTTTAGACATCGTGGCCACATGCGTTTTAGAATCTGATGACCAAGCGCCCATGCTATGAGGATTTTTTCTAGCGTAATTTTTAACAGCTTTAGGTGCACGTCTATCCGAATTTCCTTCTCTTAGAACCGGATTTACGGCACTTCCCTTAATCTTATCGTAACGTGACTTTACATCTTTTTCTTCATCTGTTTTAGGAGCGTCAGGATAATTAGGTAATTTATAACCTTTAGATTGTAATTCTTCTATAGCATCCATTAGTTGCGGAATAGAAGCACTAATATTTGGTAATTTTATAATATTAGCTTCAGGTTGTTTTGCCAATTCACCTAGTTCGGCTAAAGCATCAGTTACCTTTTGATCTTCAGTTAAGAAATCCGGAAATGTTGCTAAAATTCGAGATGCTAATGATATATCTTTTGTTTCTATAGTAATACCGGAAGACTTGGTAAAAGCTTTAACAATTGGTAAGAATGAACGCGTTGCTAGGGCTGGTGCTTCGTCGGTTTTTGTATAAACAATCTTTGCTGTTTTGGTCATAGGTCGTTAAAATGTTTTGATCTTGTAATAGCTTATTTTTAAGCTGAGCAAATATACACAAATGATACTATTTTGTCGGTATGAGTTTCGCAGGAAACTGCTAAAATTTTGATAAAAAAAGCAATAAAATAGAGGTCTAATGAAAATTCTACTTTATCTTAATATTAAAGGAATTGAAAAGACCAAAACTGTTGTCTTTTGAAAATAGCGCCTTTTTCATTGGGTTATTTGAAGGGTTAATGGTAAAATTATAAGCCGTGCAGAAGTCCGTATTTTGAAGAATAGTAGTATCGAAAATAGAACCTTTTAAATCACAGTTTAAAAATGAGGTGTTTTTAGCTTCCGTTTCTGTGAAATCAACCTGATGCATTTTACAATTTGAAAACGTCGTGTTACTAATTTTTAATTGATAGAAGGAGCTAAGGTTTAGAGTCTCATTTTTAAAACTAAATGCTAATAAAAAAGTATTAGAATTTTGAAATAATAGGCCAACCAATTTACAGTCATTAAATGTAACATCATTGAATGTGGTATGCGTTACATTGACATTACTAAGGTTACAACCTATAAATTCACATTCTAGAAAGAAGTTAGTAGAAAAGTCTGAATTTTAGAAATTACAATTGGTAAATGTACAGTCTGTATATTCTACTTTAGGTAATCTGTTTAAAGTGTAATTCTGATTTTTAAAATTTTGTTTATAAACTAGTGGAAGATTCATACTATAAGAACACGAAAGTTATTAATTAAAAAAGACATGGTTTTGGTAATTCATTTGGTATGAGAGATCTTGAAGAGATTTCAGAATGGAATATTGAAATTTTTGTAAAACAAAAAAGCCATTTCACTACAGATAAATCTGTCTTGATATGGCTTTCATTGAAACAGTACTTTCGTGACTTATTTAGTTTACACTAACTCAGATATTGATTTACACCATCATCTTTTTCAGTTCAAGCGTTGCTGTTTCGGTGAAACGTTTCATACCTTTCAAAATGTATTGAACTGATATTACTGAGTTTCCTAAGTTTGTTTTTCTTGATGTTTTTTCTTTTATCATTCACTTGCGTGTCTGACACTTTTAAAAACATTGCTCATCCTTTTCCTGTTCACTTTCGATTCCAATACTTCTTCAGAGCTTTCCACTTTATAGTTACAACCTACAAGTATGTTATAATTATTTAGTTTCCTGATTGATTTCCTAACACTTGCTTACACAAGCGGTTCTTCAACCTCCAAAAACAACCTCATTACATAAAGAACGTTACTCTATCAACAATTAAACACAAATTCAAAATTGCTTTTAAAACTAAACTAAGTTTGTTGCTAATTGCTCTGCTAAATTATAATATAATTGCGAAAAAACAATTTTTTTAACGGTTTAGATATGAACATCTTATAAACCGTGGTTATTAACAAAAGTTAATAACCTAAAAAAGCTCTCAAAGATGAGAGCTTTTTAATAGTTATATAAGTTAAATTATTTTCTTCTAACTTCTTTAATTCTTGCTTTCTTACCAGTAAGGCCTCTAAAGTAGAATATTCTAGCTCTACGTACTTTACCACGTTTGTTAACTTCTACTTTCTGTAAAGCAGGCAAGTGAACTGGGAAGATACGCTCTACTCCAATTGTTCCTGACATTTTACGGATGGTAAATGTTTCAGAAGAACTAGATCCTTTACGCTGTAATACAACACCTCTAAAGAACTGAGTACGAACTTTTTCACCTTCTCTAATTTCGTAGTAAACTGTAATAGTATCACCAGCACTAAATTCTGGAAAGTCTTTACGGGTTACAAATTCGTCTTGTACAAATTTTACTAAAGAATTCATTTTATTTTATTTATAATGGTTGTTTAAAATCAACATTCACGATTCTCGCCAGAGGTTAATCTCAAATTGTCTGCAAAAATACTGATATTTTGAAGATACACAATGGTTTGCTGTTTTATTTTTAATATTCATTCTGTCTCGATAGCTATCGAGATCAGTCTTAATCTTTAGATTTTTAAATTTGGTGTTTATTCCTCTAGTAGATCTGGTCGCCGCTCTTCTGTTCTTTTGTAGGCTTGTTCTTCGCGCCATTTCTCAATTTCAGGGAAGTTGCCACTAAATAACACTTCTGGTACTTTTAAACCTTTGTATTCTCTTGGTCTTGTATAAATTGGTGGTGCCAATAAATCATCTTGAAACGAGTCGGTTAGGGCAGAGGTTTCATTACCTAGAACACCTGGTATTAATCGTATCACAGCATCGCACAATACCGCAGCTCCCAATTCTCCACCAGATAACACATAGTCTCCTATTGAAATTTCTTTGGTGATTAATAGGTCTCTGACGCGCTCGTCGACACCTTTATAATGTCCACAAAGAATTATAATATTTTCTTTTAATGAAATTTGGTTGGTTATACCTTGATTGAGTTGCTCACCATCTGGCGTCATATAAATGATTTCGTCATAACTACGTTCTGCTTGTAGTTTTGAAATGCATTTATCAATAGGCTCTATTAGCATTACCATACCAGCGCCTCCTCCAAACTGAGTGTCATCAATGGCTTTGTAGCCACCAGTAGCATAATCTCTTAAATTATGAAAGTGAACTTCTACCAAACCCGCTTCTATAGCGCGTTTTAAAATGGAAGCTTCAAACGGACTTTTTAATAGTTCTGGTAATACGGTTAATATGTCTATGCGCATAAGAATTCTAAATAGACTGCAAAGGTAGGTTTAATTGCCGTATTTTTTAGAATGTGTACTTTAAATAGCTAGTTTCTAAAATTCACTTATTTCCACTTCGCTTAAAGCGGTATCATAAATTCTTACATCAGTGATAATGCCATAAAAAGGACTACTTGGTAAGCTTGATCGCGTTCCGATTAATAGGCGGCTATAATTTAAGTTGATGTCTCCATTGATTTCTTCAAATCCGTCAAGTGCACCGTCTATAAAGAGGGAGATAAAGTTGTTTTTAAAAACACCTGTAATTAAAAACCATGTGTTTGCTTTATAGCCACTTCGACCGAAATAGTTAAATGCAGTTAGTTGAAAACTCTTATAAATGCAAGTAGTAAAATTCCTTAGGTTAATTTGTGAGTACAAAAAAATCCGTAATAAAAATTACGGATTTAAAATATGTTGAGATTAAGTTTCTTAAGACTTCTGCTTATTCAATTCGTCTTGTAACTGACGTCTCACTTTTTGTTCACGCTCCAATGCATTGCGTCTATGATCTTCAAATTCTGTTTCTACTTCGTCTAATTTGAGTTTTGCTTCACGTGTTGACGAATTACTGCCCTTAAACTTATAAATGAAGAATAGTAACAGCGCCAACAAACCAGCGACAATACTCCACATTAAAACTTTATAACTCGCTTTACTCATTTGTACACCTACTAAAGAAATGTTATCTTTTTCTTCATTGGTAGCGGTTAAAGTCGATTCTGTATTTGCAAGACTTGCTTTCAATCCTGAAATTTCATCAGCTTGCATTTTAACAACCGCCTTAGTATCCGTTAAATTTTTATGAACCGCTTGTAAAGAATCTAGAGTATGCGATTTTAAAGCATATAGCCATGTTTTTTTTACGGTCTTATAATCTTGCCAGCTGTTAGAACGTCTAATGACAAACTCAAACTGATTATCTATTGTACCACTATTGAGAGATAATTTATCTTCTTGAGAATTTGCAGTTTGTGCTTGGGTGGTTTGTAAACTTAATGTAACTATAACAATTACAGCGGCCTTAGTTAGGAATTTCATCTCAGATGTAATTTTGGTTGAATTGGATTAATTATTCGCCAAGATAATAATTTTATGTGCATTACATAAATAATTATGAAACAAATAGCCTCGTAATTAGACAAGTAAATTTATATACGATAGAAATTTTATTTTAGATGTTGAAGATCCTTATATATGGCCATATTTTAATTAAAAACAAAAAATCTTGACAAGCGACAAGATTTTTTGTTTTCTTTTTCCAAGAGCTCTAATAATAAGCATAACGCCTTACCTTAGAAATATATTTTGCTAATCGAATCACCTGATGACTATACCCATATTCATTATCGTACCAAATATATAATATAACGTTCTTGCCATCTTTTCTTATTATAGTGGCTTTACTATCGTAGATGGATGGTGCTGAGCAACC
Organism: Flavobacteriaceae bacterium; assembly: GCA_034112185.1. GTDB lineage: Bacteria > Bacteroidota > Bacteroidia > Flavobacteriales > Flavobacteriaceae > Winogradskyella. The sequence goes on from JAWUVW010000045.1 coordinate 11,064, forward strand.
AACGATGTCACTAGAAACCAATTCGTCACTCATTTCATATTTAATTTGTTCTACCAAGTCGCCTTCTAAAGCGTATTTTTTCATGATGGCATTCACGCTACTTATAGACGTTTTATTTTTTAATTCTAAACTTAAAATAGCTAAAGAACCATTTGGTACTGGAACTCTAATTGCGTTAGATGTTAGCTTCCCTTCTAAAGATGGTAATGCTTTGCTTACCGCCTGTCCTGCTCCAGTTTCAGTAATCACCATATTTAAACCTGCAGCACGACCCCTTCTATATTTACTGTGAAAGTTATCGACTAAATTCTGATCGTTAGTATATGCGTGAATAGTTTCTAAATGGCCAGTTTTAATTCCGAAAGAATCTTCAACTACTTTTAAAATAGGAGTAATAGCATTGGTCGTACAAGACGCCGCTGAAAATATTTTGACTTTATCAGGATCATGCTCTTTATGGTTAACACCATGCACTATATTAGGTATGCCTTTACCAGGAGCAGTTAGTAAAACTTTATCAACTCCTTTTGCTTTTAAGTGTCTGCTTAAGGCTTCTTTATCTCTAAAAGCACCTGTATTATCTATAACTAGCGCTTTATTAATTCCATATTTAGTGTAATCAATGTCTTCTGGTGCATTGGCCGAAATGATTTTAACCGTAGTTCCATTTATAATTAAAGCAGAATTTTTTACATCGGCATTGACCATACCAGAAAAATCACCATGTACAGAATCGTTTCTTAATAATGAAGCACGTTTTTCTAAAACGGTTTTGTTAATAGGTCCTCTAGTTACAATAGCTCTTAAACGTAATTGTGTTCCTTTTCCGGTTCGTGTCATTAATTCACGTGCTACCAATCTACCAATTCTACCAAAACCATAAAGCACAACATCTTTTGGTTCAATACTTTTATTCTTTTTAGCATCGCCTAATTTTGCAGATACAAAGGCAGTAGCATTACTGTATTTCTGATCTTCTAAATGAAACTCGTAGGTCAGCTTTCCGATGTCTAGCTTTGCTGGCGGAAAGTCTAAAGTCTTAATCGCTTGTGCTATTTCAACAGAATCGAAAATAGAGATTGGTTTCTGAACAAATTTACCTGCATACTCGTGCAAGTTTAGAATTTCGCTCACATTTCTGTCGATTAATTGATTTCTAAATAAAACAAGTTCAATAGACTTATCGTACCATAAGTCACTAATGATTTTAATAAATTCGACCGTTGCTCTGCGACGATCCGCTTGAAACGCTAACTCTTTTTCGTAAGTGTCGTTAAAACCCATGTTTTGTTTGGTTTAGTAGTTAAATTGGTATTAGATTTTGCGCAAAAGTAACATATTTCAAACGTTTTCGTAACACCTTTGGTCGAAAATAAAAACCCTTCAAAGAATTAAACTTTGAAGGGTCATTTTAACCTATTTTCGTTGTGTTTTATTTAAAATTATAAACCACTTTTTCTCCATCTTTATTAATCACTTCAATTTGAAGTAGCTCATCAAAGTCTCGTGTTTTTAATGCGTTCTGTGCATCGTCAACAGAATAAAGCTTTTTACCATTTATTTTCGTTAATATACTTCCTACATCAACACCGTTGCGATTCCAGTAGGGTTTATAATTTTCATCAAATTTTGAAATCTTTACGCCGTACTCAGTATTAGATTGCTTTAGTTCTTTTATCGAAGCGTTCTTTACAAAGCCAATAGTTTCAACATTGTAAGTGGATGTTTTTAATAAAGTTACTGGTAAAATTTCTTCATCACCATCTCTCAGTAATGTTATGTTTACGATATCATCCGGACTTTTGGTTTTTAAATACCCTGTTAAATCGGAGAATTTATTGATTTCAACACCATCAATCTTCCTAATAATATCACCCGATTGTATGCCTGCTTTTTTAGCTCCTGTATCTTCTTGTACTTCACTAACATAAAACCCCTCCGTAATATCAGTGCCTAATGCTTCAGCTGCTTTACTATTTAAAGCGCCACCAATGACACCAAGAATACCATTTTGCACATTACCATATTCCATAATATCGTTCACAATTTTGCGAGCAATATTACTTGGTACGGCAAAAGAATAGCCGATGTATGAACCTGTACGCGATGAAATGGCTGTATTAATACCAATTAAATCTCCATTGGTATTAACAAGGGCGCCACCAGAATTGCCTGGGTTTACAGCAGCATCTGTTTGAATGAATGACTGTGTGTTTCTCCCAGATAAATCTCTAGACTTAGCACTAATAATTCCTGCTGTTACTGTAGAATTCAAATTAAAAGGATTACCTACTGCTAAAACCCATTCACCGATTTTTGCACTTTCAGAATCGCCAAAAGTCATAAAAGGTAAATCCTCTTCGGTTTCTATTTTTAAAAGTGCAATATCAGTACTTTCATCGGTTCCTATTAATTCTGCCATGTAGGATTTGTTGTTATTCAAAGTAATACTGATTTCGTTCGCGTTACTGATAACGTGATTATTGGTCACAATATAACCTGTTGGAGAAATAATCACGCCACTTCCTGTACCGACTTGCGCACGTTGCGAGTTGCGACCAAAAAATAAATCTTGCATGGTCGTTGGAGCATTTACGATAGATGTGTTTTTAACATGAACAACCGCATCTAAAGATTTTTCTGCAGCTTCAACAAAATTTGGAGCGATAACAGAAGCACTATTTAAATTATTCGTTACGCTTGTTGGCACATAAACAGGATAGTCAGACGACTGTTCAAGCAATAATTGTTCCTGGTTTTTTTCGATAAAAAGTTTATAGCCTCCTAGCGTTAATATGCCACCTAAAGCCGAAATACATATTAGGGTTAGAATCTTTTTCATATTTTTTTTGATTTACGTTTTATTATTTTAATGCGTTATTCATAACAGATAACGTTTAAAAATAAAAATTTATTTATTTAAATTTTTATTTTAACGACTATTTAACGTCAACTTTAACGACCATTTAACAGCTGAATTTCCTGCGTATTATTCTTATATTTGTCACTACGCTATGACAACGACATTTTTTAAATATCAAGGCACAGGAAACGACTTTATAATTGTAGATAATCGCTCACAGATTATAGACAAGAATAATACCAAACGTATTGCACAATTATGCGACCGGCGTTTTGGCATTGGTGCAGATGGTTTTATACTCTTAGAGAATGATGATGTTTCAGATTTTAAAATGGTCTATTACAATGCAGATGGTAATGAAAGTAGCATGTGTGGTAATGGTGGACGATGTATTGTGGCTTTTGCTAAGTTCTTAAGGATTATTGATAATGTTGCAAAATTTAGGGCTATTGATGGACTCCATAGGGCTAAAATTGAAAATGATACTGTTTACCTTCAAATGCAAGATGTTTCTAAGGTCGAAACTTATGAAGATCACCTTTTTTTAGATACAGGTTCTCCACATCATGTTGCTTTGGTTTCTAATTTGAAGACTTTAGATGTAAAATCTACGGGATCTAAAATTAGATACGGACAGCCTTATAATCAGGCAGGTAGCAATGTGAATTTTGTAGAACAAGTTTCTGATGATAGTTTCGCTGTAAGAACATACGAGCGTGGCGTAGAGGATGAGACCTTATCTTGTGGAACGGGAGTTACAGCTGTGGCTCTAGCTATGCATAAAAGTGGAAAGACGAAAAGCCAAGCGGTTAGTTTGAAAACTGAAGGTGGTGAATTAAAAGTAACTTTTAATAACGATGATAATGACTATAATAATATCTGGCTTATCGGACCAGCAACACAAGTTTTTAAAGGCGAACTAGAATGGTAACATTAAAAGGCAAGCATATCTATTTAAGAGCCTTGGAGCCTGAAGATTTAGATGTTGTTTACGACATTGAAAATGATACATCGCTCTGGGAATTGAGCGATACTCAAACACCATATTCAAGATTTTTGATAAAACAATATCTGGAGAATGCACAGCAAGATATTTTTGAAGCCAAGCAACTAAGATTAGCCGTTTGTGATCATAATGACCATACAATTGGTTTAATAGATGTTTTTGATTTTGACAATAAGCATAAGCGTGCGGGCATTGGTATTATCATTAAACGTGAATCAGACCGATTTAAAGGTCATGGGAAAGAAGCTTTAGAGCTTTTGGTGAATTACTGTTTTACAACCTTGCACTTGCATCAAGTTTATGCGAATATTTCTGAAAGTAATTTACCGAGTTTAAGGCTATTTGAAGGTAACGGCTTCAAAAAAATAGGACTAAAAAAAGATTGGAGTTTTGATGGTCATCATTACACTAACGAATATATATTACAACGTATTAACGATTAACTATGTACATTAAAAAAATTCTTTGGGCTGTTGCTCTAATTGGTTTGGCCATTTTCGCTTTCATTGCCTATTATATTTACGGAGCCATGTTTCAGCCGAATACGGCTTTCAACAATGAAACGGCTTATATCTATGTCCCAACAAATGCAAATTATGGGCAAGTAAGAAGTCAACTCGACCCACTTTTAGATGATATTGATTCTTTTGATGCACTCGCGAAGCAAAAAAAATACACTACAAATATTAAGGCTGGACGATTTTCGATCTCTAAAGGCATGAATAATAACGATATTATCAATTCAATTCGAAGTAAAAACCTTCCCATAAAAATAGCCTTTAATAATCAACACAATTTATCGGATTTAGCAGGACGAATTAGCACCCAAATTGAAGCAGATAGCCTGTCCTTATATAAAGCGATGACGGACGACTCTTTTTTAAATGAAAATGACTTTACAAAAGCAACAGCTTTAGGGATGTATTTGCCAAACAGTTATGAATTCTTTTGGAATACAACGGCTGAAGGTTTTAGAGATAAGATGCTTAAGGAATACAATCGTTTCTGGACAGACTCCAGAAAAGCAAAAGCAAAGACATTGAATTTAACACCAAATGAAATTATAACTTTAGCTTCAATAGTGCACGAAGAATCAAAACAAGCCGATGAGCAACCTCGAGTTGCAGGTGTATATATAAATAGATTACGTATTGGAATGCCATTACAAGCAGATCCAACCTTGAAATTTGCGGCTTATCAACTGCCAGAGTATAAAAACACAGTGATTAGGCGTGTTTTAAACGTGCATAAAACCATTGATTCGCCATACAATACTTATGAAAATAGAGGTTTACCACCAGGACTAATTGCGATGCCAGATTTATCTGCTATTAGAGCAGTTTTGAATCCTGAAAAGCATAGTTATCTCTATTTCGCTGCGGATGCTAAGCGAATAGGTTACCATAAGTTTGCAAAGACCTTAGCACAGCATAATACAAATGCACGCGAATATCATAGATATTTATCATCTCAAGGTATAAACAAGTAAGGTTTGAAGGAAATGTATTGCTATATCATTTTTTTCTTAGCACTAAGTTCTTCACTTTTTTCGCAGTCAGGAATCAACCAGTTTTTAAAACCAAGTGATTCATTAAACAAGCCACGTAGAAACTCCGTGGTGATATCAGAAACCACATTAGCGACAGCAACACTAATTGGGCTTAATCAGTTATGGTATGCAGATTATCCGCGTTCTAGTTTTAAAACTATAGATGACAGTAGCGAATGGTTACAGATGGATAAGTTAGGCCATGTATATTCCGCATATCAATTAACCAGCTTTGGTGCAAGTACTTTAAATTGGGCCGGAGTTCGTAAAAAGGATCAGTTGCTTTATGGTTCTATATTGAGTCTTGGGTTTTTAACAGCCGTTGAAGTTATGGATGGTTTTTCCGAGGAATGGGGATTTTCTTGGACAGATATGGCTGCCAATGTCGCGGGAACAGGTTTGTATGTCGGACAAGAGCTCTTATGGGATGAGCAACGTATATTATTAAAGTATTCGTTTCATAGAACGCATTACGCGCAACAACGACCAGATAAGTTAGGCAATGGTTTGGCTGAAGAATTTTTAAAAGATTATAATGGACAGACCTACTGGTTGAGTGCTAATATAAATTCGTTTTTAAAAATAGACGGTGTTCCTAATTGGTTGAATTTAGCATTTGGCTATGGAGCGGATGGTATGTTGACAGGAGAGCCTAACGATCCACTGTTTTTAAACCAGAATAGAACGCGTCAGTATTATTTTAGTTTAGATGTCGATTTAAGCAGAATTAAAACAAATTCCAACTTCCTAAAAACAATTTTTAGCGTTTTCAACCTAATTAAGGTCCCTTTTCCTACTTTAGAACTTAATAGCAATGGTCGTGTAAAGATGCACTATCTCTACTTTTAACAAAGTTTAATTACACTTAATCGGCTGGTTTTCAATAATTGCAAATATATCTTATCTTTGCACGCGAATTTAGTATGGTAATATGAGGATCATATTTTACTATTTAAAATTGGCTGTTATGAATAAAAATAGCGTTAAGAATTTTATTTTGCCTTTTTCAATTTGTGTATGCATGGCCTTAGCTTTGTATCCAAATTCATCCCTTAATCCTGAGACTTATTCTACACAAGGATTAGAACTCAACCATAACTTCTCTAAGTATTTAGTTGTGTTAGGAGGAGAGCAACTTACTACGAATAATATGTTTACGCCTTATTTGGGCAAATCTTTTGAAGGTTTTAAGGAAGCTTTAGCATTTAAAGAGTCTAGAGGAGATTATTTTACAGTGAATACCTTAGGTTATTTAGGAAAGTATCAATTTGGTTCTGAAACCCTAAAAGTCATTGGTATATATAATCCAAATCAATTTCTTTACAACCCAGAATTACAAGAAAAGGCATTTATTGCTAATGCTGAACGCAACAAATGGGTGCTTAGAAAAGATATAAAGCGTTTTGAAGGAAAGTTTATAGGTGGCGTAGAAGTAACAGAATCTGGGATTTTAGCAGCTGCACATTTGGCAGGTCCTGGTAGTGTCAAAAAGTTTTTACGAAGTTACGGTGGGAATAATTTTTCAGATGCTTATGGGACTTCTGTAAAGTACTACATGAAAAAGTTTTCGGGTTACGATACTTCTATGGTAACTCCCGATAAAAAAGCTAAGGTTACTCTTTAGTCCTTCTGAATAATAAAGATAGCAGGTCTTTTATGCAAATCTTCTTTATTCTGTTTCCATTCTTTCGCTGTTTTGGTTTTTATAAATTCACTAGGTAAAGTTAAGTCACATGCGATACAAACCCTAGTGTTGGGTTGAAGTGTAGTCGCTAAATCATCTAACATTTTCATGTTTCGGTAAGGCGTCTCTATGAAAATCTGGGCCTGATTATGTTCAGAAGACAAACGCTCTAAAGTCTTTAACTTCGACTTTCGTTCGCCTTTATCTATTGGCAAATAGCCATTAAAAGTAAAACTTTGGCCATTCATTCCTGAAGCCATTAACGCTAGTAAAATAGACGATGGACCAACTAGAGGCACTACTCTTATATCCATCTGATGCGCTAAACGCACAATATCTGCACCCGGATCTGCAATCGCTGGACAACCAGCTTCAGATACCAAACCGATGGATATCCCTTCTTGGCAAGCATTTAAAAATGTATTTCGTTCTACTTCAGTTGTATATTTATTTAAAACCTGAAGCTGTAAAGCCGGTTGAGATTTATTAGGTGAAACTCGTTTTATAAATCGTCTTGCTGTTTTTTCGTTTTCAACAATATAATAATCTAAGTTTTCAATGACTTTTTTAATAGAAATTGGTAAAACTTCAAGTGGAGGATTATCACCTAGTCTCGTAGGTATTAAATAGAGTTTGCCTTTAGTATTCATTAATTTATAACAAGTTTTTGAGTGCTACTTTTTCCGTCAACGCTATTCATTTTTAATATATACATACCCTTCGATAAATTTGAAACTTTTATATTTTGAATGGTGTCATCATTTCTTGTAACTGTCTTAACGGCTTTACCTTGTATATTATAAATTATAATATCTGAAACAGTAATCGTTATTTTAGAAAAATCAAGATGTAATTCGGTTTTTGTAGGGTTAGGGAAAATAGATATAATATTAAGTTGATTTTCTTCAATGCTCAAGGTGCTATCGGTCAATTTAAAGATATTTCCAGAAAGACTAGATATGTATAATTCGCCATTAACCGCTTCACCAAAAGCGACCCAGCTACCAGAAAAACTTTCGAATGTTGAATTCCAACTTTCGTTTTCAAATCTTAAGTATCCTATTTCTTGCGAACAAACGTCTGCGAAAAAGTACAAACCTTGAAAGTTAGGATAGACTGAGCCTCTGTAAACATAGCCACCAGTTATAGAACATCGGTTGCTTGTATGCCCATAATCAGATACAGGAAAAATAAGGTTAGCAGCACTTGGGCAGCCAGACGTATTAAATGTGTTATTTCCTTCATAACACCTCCATCCATAGTTTAAGCCACCAGTATCTGTTGATGGAGTAAAATTAATTTCTTCTCTTGAGTTTTGACCTACATCTCCAATCCATAAATCATTAGTAGAATGATCGAAAGAAAATTTCCATGGATTACGTAAACCATAAGACCATATTTCGTCATTAGCGCCAGAAATGCCAACAAACGGATTATCAGCTGGGATTTCGTACGGAATAGCAACATTAGAATTATTAACATCAATTCTCAATAGTTTACCTAATAAATTACCAAGATTCTGAGAATTATTATCTTGATCACCTGCGCCACCACCATCACCAGAAGAGATGTATAAATAACCATCTGCACCAAAAGCTAATTCACCTCCATTGTGGTTTGAAAAAGGTTGGCTATAACTTAGAATAATGAGCTCTGAGTTCGGATCAGCTATAGAAGGGTTTGTGCCATCTCTAGAAAATCTAGCAATAACGGTGTTGCCTGAGTTATTAATATAATTGACAAAAAAGTAACCATTATTGATGTAATCTGGATGAAACGCCAATCCTAAAAGACCTCGCTCATTTCCTGTGTTTATGACACGACTATCAATATTTAAGAAAGGCATGTTTTCAATTGTACCACTCGCATTAATTATTTTTATTAAACCATCTTGTTCAGCAACAAAAAGTCTGTCATCTCCTGCATGTTTAATATTAACGGGTCTATTTAAGTTGGATGCAAATAATTCTAATTCTAAGTCTTGAGCATGAGAAATATTTAAACAAAATAGCAAAAAGAGAATCAAAGTAAACTTAGGTTTCATTTCTTATATCTTTTAAATGGTTTAATGACTAATTTACGCAAAAAGGATAAAACTATTAAACTCTAACCTTCAAGAATTGTAACAAGTTTGATGCATGTAGTATCAATTAGATGGTATACATATTCAAAATCACTCAGCTCTCCATAATAAGGGTCTGGTATATCTTTATTTGCTAAAGACAAATTAATTTCTAAAAGCAACTTTACTTTTTCGATATCAGTATTGGTTCTGGCTAAGCTGATGATATTGTTATAATTAGACTGGTCCATCGCGTAGATATAATCAAACATATCAAAATCTGAAACTTTAAATTGTCTTGCGCTCTGTGTGCTAATATCTAGACCTCTATTTTTTGCGACTTTAATCGAGCGATAATCGGGTTGCTTACCAATGTGATAGGCTGCTGTACCGGCAGAATCGACATAAAAATTAGCATCGTTAAGTTTAGATTGTAAAATACCATGAGCTAATGGCGAACGGCAAATGTTACCAAGACACACCATTAAAATACGAGTCATAAATGAAGGTGATTAAAGCGCTAACTTTTTTGATAAATCTTCAACGTACTTTCTGAACTGCTTATCTGTTGACGATAAATTGTCTACTGTTTTACAAGCATGCAATACAGTAGCATGGTCACGTTGTCCTATTTGAGAACCAATACTAGCCAAAGAGGCTTTTGTGTATTTTTTCGCAAAGAACATTGCTAACTGACGCGCTTGTACAATATGGCGTTTACGCGTTTTAGACTGAAGTGTATTTACATCCATTTGGAAGTAATCTGAAACTACTTTTTGTATGTAATCTATAGAAACTTCGCGTTTGGTATTCTTAACAAACTTCTCTACAATATCCTTGGCCAGGTTTATTGTAATTTCTTTTTTATTGAATGACGATTGGGCGATTAATGAAATAATAGCACCTTCGAGCTCTCTTACGTTTGTTTTAATATGTTTAGCAACATATTCAACAATGTCTTCTTGCATTTCCACTCCATCTCTGTAGAGCTTATTTTTTAGAATAGACACTCTTGTTTCAAAATCTGGTGTTTGCAATTCAGCAGAAAGCCCCCATTTAAAACGCGATAATAAACGTTGCTCAATATCTTGCATATCAACAGGTGCTTTGTCACTCGTTAAAATGACTTGCTTTCCGTTTTGATGTAAATGATTGAAAATATGGAAAAACACATCTTGCGTTCCTGTTTTACCAGATAAGAACTGAACATCATCAATGATAAGTACATCTATAATTTGATAGAAGTGAATAAAATCATTTCTATTATTCTTCTTTACAGAATCTATATACTGTTGTGTAAATTTCTCAGCAGAAATGTATAAAACAGTTTTTTCAGGATATTTGTCTTTTATATCAACACCAATAGCATGTGATAAATGTGTTTTACCTAAACCAACACCACCGAATATTAAAAGTGGATTAAAGGATGTGCCACCTGGTTTATTTGCTACTGCAATACCAGCATTTCTGGCTAAACGATTAGAATCGCCTTCTAAGAAATTTTCGAAACTGTAACTCGGGTTGAGTTGTGATTCAATTTTTACATTTCTAATACCAGGTATTATGAACGGGTTTCTTAATTCTGGGCTTTTATTATTAAAAGGCACATCAACATCTTGAGCCTTCAATGAAGTTCTATTAGAACTCGGAATCTTCTCAGTAAAAGGTTGTTTGTTACCATAGGCGTTTTCCATCTTAATGACGTAAACCAATTTAGCCTCTACACCAAGTTCTTTGGTTAAAGATACTTTTAAGATTTTAACGTAATGCTCTTCTAACCATTCATAGAAAAATTTACTTGGAACTTGGATACTTAAAGAATTACCTGAAAGCTTAACAGCATCTATGGGTTCAAACCAAGTTTTGTAGGCTTGCGGTTGTATATTATCTTTTATAAAAGCAAGACAATTACTCCATACAGATTGAGCTGTGTTATCCATTCGTTGAGTTGAATTTTCGTTGTTAGTTAGATTAGCAAAAAAAAGAGAATAAGGATTCTCTCGATGTTTTTAACAGGACAAATATGTGAACAAATTTCTTAAAAAAAAAATCTTATGTGATAGAATATTTAGAAATTTTTCCCCATGTTTAAAAACATTTAAAGCTACGTATTTTTTCCTAACAAACCCAATTAAATGAATTTTAACGAAACAAAAATAAGAGTTCGCTACGGTGAGACAGACCAGATGGGAGTTGTGTACCATGCTAATTATGCTGTATACTTTGAAGTTGGTAGAACCGAGTGGTTACGGGAGTTCGGGCTTACCTACAGTGGTATGGAGGTCGATGGTATCATGTTGCCTGTGGTTTCATTGTCTATAAACTACAAAAGTTCAGCACGTTATGACGATGTGCTTAAAGTGAAAACAACACTCAAAAAGATGCCTACTGCGTCGATAGAATTTAACTATGAATTACGCAACGAATCGGATGTTTTACTGGCAACAGGTAGTACGATTCTCGCGTTTATAGACGCGAAACGAAATAGACCGACACGATGCCCAAAATATCTTTTAGATAAACTGCAAGATTACTCGTTATAATTCATCTATCGTTACACCGAAGAATTGAGTAAACACCTCTAAAATTTTAGAGGTGTTACTTTTTCTGACAGATATTTCTAACAAACAATTATGTTCTAAGGTTTGGTTTTTGATTTCGACCTGATTTTCTTTCAAAATTCGCATCACTTTACTCATGTTTTTATACGCGAATGTTAATTGAAATTCTTGGTTAATCGTCTTTTTAATGATTTCTGCAGCTTCTAAAGCTAATTGCGCACCAGTTCTGTAGGCATTAATTAGGCCACCAACACCAAGTTTTACGCCACCATAATAACGAATCACCACAATGAGAATGTTGGTGACATCAAAAGATTGAATTTGTCCATAAATGGGCATGCCTGCGGAATTGTTCGGTTCTCCATCGTCATTAGCTCTATATTGAATGGTTTCGGTTCCTAATTGATAGGCATAACACCAATGTCTGGCAGAATAGTGTTCTTTTTTTAGGGTTTCGATACGTTTTTTTATCTCATCTTCATTTATAACAGGAAAGGCGTACCCATAGAATTTGCTATTCTTATCTTTATAAAGTTCCCCTTTAGAAGGTTTAGAAATTGTATTATAGGTGTCTTTAGTTTCCATTGCTTTGCGTTACTAAGATAATTGCAACCATGGCGATGAGAATACCAATCCAGTTTTTCTTTGAAATACGTTCTTTAAACAATAGTAGGCCTATCAATGTAGAGATTGCTACAATAACCACGTTATTAATTGTGAATATTGAAGAGCTTTCAAAACCATCAACTCGCAAGGCTTTTAAAAGAAAATATATAGAGCAATAGTTAACGATGCCAAGTGCAATTCCGAAAGGGACACTTTTCATTTTAAAGCGACTCTTTAGTTTGATTGCTTTGTAACCCAAAATCATAATCCCTATGGTTCCTGCAATGGCAAATATGGTTGCAGAAAATAATGGGATATCATCATCTGGAGCATAATGATTAACAGAAGTGTCTATAATACCTGAACCAAAAAACAGAATAATTGGTAAATAAATGGATTGTGTTAAAACAGTATCGTCTTTTACTTTTACAGACGTTAAATACACCGCGATCAAGGCCAATACAATGCCGGTTAATTTTTGAGTTCCAATACTTTCATTATACACATATATTCCAAATACGATAGGAATGATGACGCTCATTTTACTAGCGACTGAAGCTACTGAAAGTCCGTTTTTTTGAGCTGTTAATGCCATAATATTAAATATGGCAATAAATAAAAAGCCTAAACCAAATGCGGCTATAAACCAATCGGTTTGTACTATTTCTGAAGCTTTAATCTTTCCATCATATAGCAATAAACCGCAAATACAGGCAGTTAAATAGTTTACAACGATAGCTTGTAGCGTATTGATATTGTATTTGCTAAAAAGTTTGAATAACACAAAAATTCCAGTCGATGATAAAATGCTAAGAAGTAGGTAAATCAAAAGAGGTCTTTTTTTATTTTGAATAGATCTATAACGTCTTCGCTAGTTTCATCAATATTCCATATATGAAAGCCTAATCGTGCAGCCGTATCGGTATTAGCTTTGGTGTCATCTATAAAGAGACATTCTTTAGCTGACAAGTTATTTTCCTTTAGAACAAATTCGAAAATATCTGTATTTGGTTTTCTTAGATGCATTTCTTGGGACAAGTAGAAGGCGTCGAAACAATTTTTAAAGTCTTCATAGAATGACGTGTTTCGTTTAATAAAATCGATATGCATGTCATTGGTATTACTCAACAGAATCAATTTGAATTCTTTTTTTTGAGCAAGAGCTTTAATAAAGTCTAATCGATATTTAGGGAAGTCTTCAATAATATGGTTCCAAGCATCAATAATATCGGTGTCACTCAAATTCGGAAACTTTGATTTATAAAATGCAATAAATTCTGAAGTTGAAAAGTCACCAATTTCATATTGAATGTTAGCTGTAATCATATCGTCATCAAAAGTTTCTAGACCAAAAAGATCTAGAGCATTTTTCATAGCGCCTTGTTTGTCTAGATTTATGAAGACATCGCCAAAATCGAATATTAGTGTTTTAATCTTTTGCATATATCCTTAATAAATCTTTTTTAACCCTAGATTCAGAAATCAGTTTACCTTTTAGTTTAGGTGTTTTTAGACCAGTTTTAAATTCCATATCTCCTATAAAAACTCTAGCTTCATCCCAAAGTCCTTCATCTATAAACGTTTGAAGTGTTTGTGCCCCACCTTCTATAATGATAGAGTTTATATTCTTTTTATATAAGATATCGGTGATTTGAATCGCTATTGGTTTATTAAAATCAATTTTTTCATTAGTAATTCTAAGAGTTTCAGCTTCAGTATTAAACACATTATAATTAGAGTTTAACTTCAAATCCTTATCCAAAACAACTCTAATAGGATGCTCGCCAGCCCAATCTCTAACCGTTAAACTTGGATTGTCTTCAATTACTGTATGCGTTCCAACTAAAATAGCTTGCTCTTCAGCTCGCCATTTATGAACGAGTTGACGTGAGTATGTATTTGTAATCCAAACTGGTTTTTTTTCATCCTTAATAAGAGGTGCAATAAAACCGTCACTAGTCTCGGCCCATTTCAATATTATATATGGACGCTTTTTGTTATGAACCGTAAAAAAACGTTTGTGATGCGCTTTACATTCAGCCTCTAAAACACTAACCCTAACTTTACAGCCTGAAGCTTCAAGCTTAGCAATGCCTTTACCTGCGACTTTGGGATTATCGTCAATACAGCCAATGATCACTTCAGGGATCTTGTGTTTAATAATTAAATCACTGCAAGGTGGCGTTTTTCCGAAATGGCTACAGGGTTCTAAAGTGACGTATAGTGTGCTTTTTAATAATACCGATTTATCTTTAACTGAATTAATGGCATTCACTTCTGCATGATGTCCTCCATAAGGACTTGTAAAACCTTCACCGATAATTTGATCATCACAAACTATTACGGCTCCAACCATAGGGTTTGGTCTTGTACTTCCCAATCCGTTTTTGGCAATTTGTAAACAGCGTTTTATGTAGGTTTCGTGTGTTGTCAATTAAAATTTTATTTTCACATCTTGAATTTCATCAACCGAATATGTTGAAGAATATCCCATGATTTTATATTTAATTTCGCCTTTGTACTGCACTTTTAAACGCTGAGAAATTAAACTACTCAAGAAACCACCGAGACTTTTTTTGTCAATAAGACTATCGGTTGCTACTGCAACGGTTAGTGGAATAGTGAAATTCTTTTTCCGAGGTACATCAAATTTATCTGAAACAATAGTGGCTACTTCTTTACCGTTGATATAAACTTTAATATCATCTGTTTTTAAAGTGCCACTAACATCATTTTTATTCAGAAATAAAGCGTCTGCACTAAGGGTTATGTTTTTAGAGTTAGAGTTGATAACCTTAATATTGTCAAGTCTAACAAATTCTGGTTTTTTGGTAATAGAACAGTTGAAAAGTAGTGTAAAAGTTAGTAAAAACATTAAGAGTCTTTTAAACATAAAATTGTTTTTATATGTATCTTCAAACCGAAATAAATGCAGCATTAAAATTATAAATTAAGTGCGTAAAGATACTATTGTTATTCGAGAAATTGAACTAGAGGACAATCCTAAAATTGCAAAAGCAATTCGTTCCGTTTTAATAGAAATGGGTGTGCCAAAAGTAGGTACGGCCTATGAAGATGAAGCTTTGGATTGTATGACAGAAACTTATAACACCTCTAATAAGGCTTATTTTGTTGTTGACGACCAAAATGAAATTATAGGTGGTGCCGGAATTTCGCCTTTAGATAATTATGAAGGTAACGTGTGCGAATTGCAGAAAATGTACTTCATACCGGAGGCTAGAGGTAAAGGACTAGGAAGCGAAATGATGTCAAAATGTTTAGAATTTGCTAAACGAGCTGGTTTTGATCAATGCTATTTAGAAACGATGCCATATATGGATGATGCCAGAAAACTATACAGAAAAGTTGGTTTTGAGTCTATTGATAAACCTATGGGAAACACAGGCCACTATTCATGCTCGGTTTGGATGCTTAAAAAATTATAGTGTGTTATTAAAAGATCTTCAAAACATATATCATAAAGAATTAGGTGCTATTTACGGAAAAGAAGAAGTCAACAGTTTCTTTTTTATATGTATTGAGCATTATCTCAATTTACCTCGTTTTCAATTGGCATTGCAACCGGAGTTTACGATTACAAAATCAGAAGCAGATACTTTTTTTAAAGTACTAGAAGATTTAAAACAGCAAAAACCAATACAATATATTTTAGGTGAAACGGAATTTTACGGTTTACCATTTAATGTGAATGAAAATGTGTTGATTCCACGACAGGAAACAGAGGAGTTAGTAGATTTAATAATTAGATGTCACACTCAGCGCTGTCTAAGTGCTAATGAAAACAAAACAGTTAAAATTCTAGATATTGGAACCGGTTCAGGATGTGTAGCAATTACAATAGCTAAAAACTTACCAAACACAAAAGTATATGCGCTGGATGTAAGTAAAGAGGCTTTAAAAATAGCAAAGAAAAACGCTGAACTCAATAACGTAGAAGTAACATTTATTGAAGCAGACCTATTAAACAAATCCACTTGGGATTTGAAATTTAAAGAATTAGAATTTGATACGATAGTGTCTAATCCACCTTATGTTAGAGAATTAGAAAAAGCCGAAATAAAACCCAACGTCTTGGACAACGAGCCGCATCTGGCATTATTTGTAGAAGATAATAATCCGTTACAGTTTTACAAAGCCATCATAGCCTTTGCTGTCACTAATTTGAAACCAAAGGGCGAGCTTTATTTTGAAATTAACCAGTATCTTGGTGAGGAAACGAAGCAGTTATTAATTGATGCTGATTTTGGAGCTGTCGAATTGCTTAAAGACTTAAATAGTAATGATAGAATGTTAAAAGGAAGAAAAAAATAGATTTCCACTTTCGAGGAAACAAAAAAGAAAATTTTTGATGAAAAGTATATCTGTATTTTGCGGAAGTAGTGAAGGTAATGATCCTGAAATTATTTCTGAAGCCTATCTATTAGGAGAAACATTAGCAAAGCGCGACATAGCTTTAGTTTATGGTGCAGCTAAAATTGGCATAATGGGTAAAGTTGCACAAGGTACGCTTGATAATGGAGGCGGAGTTATTGGTATAATTCCGGTATTTTTAAAAACCAAAGAAATTGTAAATACTGAGCTTACCGAATTAATCGTTACCGATAACATGCACGATCGAAAGGTAATTATGTACGAGAAAAGCGATGGTTTCATGATTATCCCAGGTGGATTTGGTACAATGGATGAGTTTTTTGAAATCACAACTTGGGGACAATTGGGCTTGCACACTAAGCCTATTGGGATTTTAAATACAAATGGTTATTACGATGCCTTAATAGCGCAATGTAAAATGATGGTAGAACGTGGCTTTTTAAAACAAGAAAATTTAGATGCTGTTGTTATAGATGTTACTATTGAAGGCTTATTAGAGCAAATGAATAATTACAAACCATTGCCAGCACCGAAGTGGTTGAATAAAGAAAGTCTATAAATGAGCATAGAACAAAAAATAAATTCCCTAAGAGACGAACTTCGTCAACACAATTACAATTACTACATTCTAGATAATGCGAGTATTAGCGATTACGAGTTCGATATAAAACTAAAAGAACTTCAAGCTCTAGAAGAACAATATCCTGAGTTTTTTGATGCCAACTCACCAACACAGCGTGTGGGGGGTGCAATCACAAAGAATTTTAAAACGACGGTTCACGATTTTAGAATGTATTCTTTAGATAATTCATATTCTAAAGAAGATTTACTCGATTGGGAAACCAGAATTAAAAAAATGGTCGATGGTGACGTGCAATACACTTGCGAGCTAAAATACGATGGCGCATCCATGAATCTCACCTATGAAAATGGAAAATTAATAAGAGCGGTTACGCGAGGCGATGGCGTACAAGGTGATGAGGTGACTGCCAATGTAAAAACGATAAATACGGTTCCGCTTCAATTAAAAGGCGACTATCCAGAACGTTTTGATATTAGAGGCGAAATTATCTTACCAATCGAAGGCTTCTTAAAAATGAATGAAGAGCGCATCGCAAATGACGAAGAACCATATAGGAACCCTAGGAACACGGCCTCTGGAAGTTTGAAATTACAAGACAGTGCTGAGGTTGCTAAACGACCATTAGAATGTCTGTTATATAGTATAAAAGGAAATAATTTAAATATTTCCACGCAATTTGAAGGTCTAGAAAAAGCGAGAACATGGGGGTTTAAAGTCCCTAACGAGGCGAAATTGGTCAATTCTATTGACGCTGTTTTAGAGTATATAGCGGATTGGGACAAACATCGTCATAATTTACCTTATGAGATTGATGGTGTTGTAGTGAAAGTCAATAGCTTATTTCAACAAGATGAATTAGGCTTTACAGCTAAAGCACCACGTTGGGCAATGGCTTACAAGTTTAAGGCAGAGCAAGTTTCAACACACCTTAATGAAATCACATACCAGGTTGGTCGTACAGGCGCCATAACACCTGTTGCAAATTTAGAACCTTTAGAATTAGCAGGAACGACTGTGAAACGCGCCTCTTTACACAATGCAGATCAGATTGAAAAGCTTGACATTAGAGAAGGAGATACCGTATTTGTTGAAAAAGGAGGTGAGATTATTCCGAAGATTATTGCTGTTGATTTAACGAAACGATCAGAAAATTCTAAACCAACCATTTATATTCAATATTGCCCGGAATGTGAAACGGCATTAGAGCGTATAGAAGGTGAAGCCAAACATTATTGTCCAAATTATAACGGTTGTCCACCTCAGGTAGTTGGGCGAATTCAACATTATATATCCAGAAAAGCTATGGATATTGAAGGATTAGGTGGTGAAACCGTTGCGCTTTTGGTAAAAGAAGGTCTGATTACTAATTATGCGGATTTATATGAATTGACCACAGAACAAGTTATTCCACTAGAACGCATGGCAGAAAAAAGTGCCGAGAATTTGATTAATGGAGTAGAGGCTTCAAAACAAATTCCTTTTGAACGGGTGTTATTTGGGCTTGGTATTCGTTTTGTCGGTGAAACGGTGGCTAAGAAATTAGCTAAGCACTATAAATCTATTGACGCACTAATGATTGCTTCAAGCATAGATTTAGTATCTGTTGATGAAATAGGAGAGCGTATTGCTGAAAGTGTAGTAGCCTTTTTCTCTTCAGAAGAAAATAAGAATAGCATAGAGCGCTTAAAAGCTATTGGAGTGCAATTAGAAATTTCAGCAGATAAACTAGCCAACCAATCTGAAAAACTCAAAGGAGAAACTTTTGTCGTCTCTGGTGTATTTGAAAGTGTCTCTCGAACTGAACTCAAAAAACTAATAGAAGATAATGGTGGTAAGGTATCGTCTTCAATCTCATCTAAGACTAGTTTTTTGGTTGCAGGAGATAAAATGGGGCCTAGTAAACGAGAAAAAGCAGAAAAATTAAAAATCTCTATCCTCTCCGAAGGTGCGTTTTTAGAATTACTGAGTTAATTTTTAAGATTAAAAAGATGTATTTCATCGATAAAACGTATTTTTTTGACGTTTAATGGCGGTTAATGTTATATTTGTTTAAATGAATAAACGAATAATTTATGTTAGTGAATAGAATCTTAAAAGTAGTGTTATTGCTTTTAGGCGGTAGTTTTGTTATACTTGAAGGTTTAGCTTTTGAAGTCTACGCAGCCGCTGTAAGCGCGGCTATGCTATTGTTACTTACGGTATTATATTGTAAGTGGACTGAGAATAAGGCCAAATATTTCTTTTGGTTTTTGGTGACGTTTACTCTAGCGCATTTATTAAGTTATGTTTCCTATTACGATGTGGAAATAAGAGAGATGCAAATTGATTATTTTTATTATATACTTAATTTACTCTATATACTGGCCTATGTTTTTCTTATAATTAAAATGATAAGAGGTTTACAATTAAAAAAGGTGTTTCAAGAGCTTTCAATACCCATCTTTGTATTAATTGTCTTGGATATATTTTGTGTTTATATTCTTTCGGACACTATAGAACATATACCAGGAATTTACGAATATGCTCTGGAATTGCTGTATAACTCTGTTGTAATGGTACTACTGTCACTGGGTCTAATTAATTATATGTATCGTAACGATAATAAATCCATGCTGTTTTTAATTGGCTCTATTTGTATTGTCTTTTCAGAAATAATCCAACTCGCCTATTATTATATATTAGATGAAGATATTTTAGGTTTTATTTATTCATTCTTCTTAGTCATGGCATTTTTATTCTTTTACTTGCAATCGCAATTAGAATTTACAGGGCCAGAGCCAGAATATAGCGATGAGCAAATAGAAGCTTAACGTTATTACAATTAAAGGAATCACTTTTCTTTTTGAATTCAAGCTAACTGTACCAAGCACAGTAGTAATTTCACAGGTGTAAAATAAAATACCTCCAGCGCTTTTTAGTGTATATACCTAAATGCTTTAAGGGCATCATGATAGATCAACCTATCAATTCAGCTGCTAAAATGACTCCTTTGCAAACTGCTTTTTGTTATACAATAATAGTGACCGCTATGCGGAGGATTAAGATGATTTCATAGCTTTGATGTTGTCTTGATATCTTAGAGGGTTACAAAATTTTTTAAACCATTATTGATGCGCCATCTGCCTTTGCCCCTTTCCCTGGTTCAATATAGAAATCAATTTTCCCAAGATATAAGCCATAAGCACCAACTTGATTAACAAGGACATTATGTCCTTCGCTATTCTTTTCTATAGTTGGTTTCGGTAAAAAGGTATGCGTGTGGCCTCCTATAATAAGGTCAATATCTTTTGTAGCTCTAGCGAGTTTTAAATCACTAACTCTTTCAGGGTTGTTCTTATAATCATATCCAATATGAGATAAGCAAATCACTAAGTCACAAGACTCCTTTTTCTTTAAAATACGCGACATATCTTGAGCAATTTCAATAGGATTTTGGTAAACAGTCTCTTTGTACATGTTTTTGTCAACCAAGCCTTCTAATTGTATACCTAAACCAAATATGCCTATTTTAATGCCGTCTTTCATAAAGATTTTATAAGGTTCAACATGGGCATCCATAACCGTATTAGAGAAGTCGTAATTTGCAGAAACAAAATCGAATTTTGCATGCGGAAGTTGAGCATAAAGCCCACCGATACCATTATCAAAATCGTGATTACCAATAGTCGCTAAATCGTATTTGAGCATACTCATTAGTTTAAACTCAAGCTCACCACCATAATAATTGAAGTATGGAGTCCCCTGAAAAATATCACCTGCATCTAACAATAACGTATTCGGGTTTTCTTTTCGAATCGATTCTACTAAGGTTGCACGTCTTGCAACACCACCTTGGTTGGCATTTCTCCCATCATCTGGTCCAAAAGGATCTATATGGCTATGTACATCATTAGTATGAAGGATTGTTATTTTCTTAGTTTCAGACGACGTAAAAGATTGCAAGCCTAGGCCACCTAAACCCACTAAAGCTGTTGCCGCTGTTGATTGTTGTATAAATTGTCTTCTCTTCATAACTTAATCGTTTAGTTGAATAAAGCGGTTATCACGTTTTGGGTATAATGTGTCTTTCTTTTTGAAATTATCAATTAATATATTTCTAATTTTATAATCTAAAACGTGTAAACTTTCATTTGGATAGAAAAATGTCATTCCGTCGCCGCCATTAACGAGGTAGTCATTAGTTGCGACGTAATATGTTTTAGTTTTATCTATTGGTTGACCATTAATTGTAGCGGCACTAAAATCACCATTTTTGTCTAAGGTCAATTGAAATTGATAAGATACAGGATGCGCCCTTTTAGCCACAGACAGATAAGCAATTAACTCATTAACTTGCTCGCCTTTTATAGCGGCAACAACTACAGAGTTTTCAAATGGCATGACCTCAAAGGCTGTTCTAATCTTAATATCGCCCTGAGAAATTATAGAACGAATACCTCCATGATTGAGAAGCACAAAATCAATATTTTTTCCAGTTCGTTTATTAAAAACCAGATTTCCTTCACTATAAACGGCATCTGCCATTAGATTTCCGATAGCTGTATTGAAGTCTCCATCAGATTTAGAATAGGTTTCTGGCGCATAAGAGATAACGCTGTCCATAGTTGCGTTAATATGTTCTCTAAAGGGTTTTACAAAATTTTCAATGTCTTGGCTCGTTGAAAGATTTTCGTCAATAGTAAGTCTTTTACCTTCAATTTTCGAAATATGAGAAGATTGACATGAAAAAATAAGAAGTAAAAAACTGAGTTTTAAAAGATGTTTATTAGTCATTGAATAACTTAATATATAGATTACTGCGAAATGTGAGTGCTTTTATTAAATTTGCATAAAGTTGAAAGATAAATGATTTTAAAGGCATTTAAACAAAAATCAAATCAAAAATACGTTAATAAACTATTGCGCAATCGCGTGGTTGCCGTAAATTCTAATAAGGTAAAAACTGTGGCTGTTTTACTAAATTCAACCGAATTTCATGAGTTTGAGGTGTTTAAAGTCTATTTTAAGCAATTAGGTTTAAACTCTCCAAAACACAAAATCATAGCCTTTACCTTAGATGATAAATTTGAACATAATAAATGGAACACACATTACAGTCCCAAAGATTTTGGCTGGAAAGGGAAGATAAAAAATATCGATTTACAGAACTTTATTGATGAGCCATATGATGTTTTAATCTGTTATTACAAAAATGATCTATTGCAATTAAATCAGATTACTGCGGCCTCTAAAGCGAATTTAAAGGTGGGTATATCTAGAAACGATGAGCGTTTGTACGATTTAATTATTGATGTGTCTTTAAAAGAAATAAACATTTTTAAACAAGAACTAAAAAAATACTTAAACATTTTAAATAAATTATAATGACCAAATTTATAGGCACGGGTGTCGCTTTAATAACACCTTTTAAGTCAGATTTAAGCATAGATTTTGATGCTTTAGAGCGGTTGGTTGAATATAACATTGAAAACGGTACGGAATACTTAGTGATTTGCGGAACTACTGGAGAAAGTGTTACAGTGACTCCTGATGAGAAAAAACAATTAGTTAAATTTATTTCGAAAGTTAATAACGGGAGATTACCTTTAGTATTAGGTGTTGGTGGTAATAATACAGCCAGTGTTGTTAATGAAATTGAGTCAACAGATTTTTCTGAGATAGATGCTATTTTGTCAGTTTCACCATATTACAGTAAGCCAACTCAAGAAGGAATTTACCAGCATTTTAAAGCTGTAGCAGAAGTAGCACCAAAACCAGTAATTTTGTATAATGTACCAGGTAGAACCGCTTCTAATATGTCGCCAGAAACAACACTGAGATTAGCAAAAGATTTTAATACGATTATAGCCGTAAAAGAGGCTGGAAATAATGTGCATCAGTATCTAGAATTATTGAGAACGAAGCCAAAAGATTTCTTGGTATTGTCTGGCGATGACGATTTGGCTTTAGGAGTAGCTTTAGCAGGAGGATCTGGTGTGATTTCAGTTATAGGACAGGCTTTACCAAAAGAATTTTCAGAAATGATTCGTTTGGGTATTGCTGGGAAGGCTAAAGAAGCTTACGACATTCACTTTAAATTGATGCCAATTACAGGGCTCATTTTTTCTGAAAACAACCCTTCTGGAATAAAGGCCGTTTTAGAAGGCTTAGGTATTTCTGAATCGTATGTGCGGTTGCCACTAGTGGAAGCCACTCGCATACTCAAGGAAACTATCAAAACAGAGTTAAAAACTTTAGGTAAAAGTTAAACTTAATCTAAATTGCTTTTAGTGCTAAAAACAAGGTTTATTTTAGTACATAAATTTGTTTTTAAAATCCGTTAATAATGCGTACTTTTGCGTCTTGTTTAGAATTAATGGAAATACGTTGTGCTTCATAGTTTCGATGAAACTAAAATGTGGCGTAGCGAATTTCATGTTACAGATGTAAAAATAATTAAGTTTACCAGATGAAGCGAGGACTTTACATACTACTAATCAGTATTCTATTTATTTCTTGTAGTGACTTTCAGAAAGCTTTAAAATCTGAAGACACTGCAGAGAAGTTTAAAATGGGAGCAGAACTTTATGAAGCTGAAAAGTGGAACAAATCATACCGTTTATTAAATCAAATAATTGCTTCTTATAGAGGCAAACCACAGGCTGAAAAGTTAACGTTCATGCATGCCATGTGTTCTTACAAACTAAAAGATTACTACATAGCTAGCTATCATTTTGATAAGTTTACAGATCTTTACCCTAATAGCGAAAAGGCTGAAGAGGCGGCATTCTTGGCCGCTAAAGGTTATTATTTTGGTTCTCCTGTATATTCTAAAGATCAAAAGGAAACTAATGAAGCGATAGAGAAACTGCAATTATTTGTAAATGCGTATCCAAATTCTCAATATTTAACTGAAGCTAATCAATTGGTTAAAGAATTAGATTTTAAACTAGAGGAAAAAGCTTTTGAAATTGCCAAACAATACGATTTAATTAAAGACTATAAAGCTTCAATTAGTTCATTTAATAATTTTCTACTTGAATTTCCTGGTACTATACTTAGAAATGATGCCTTATTCTATAGATTTGACGCGGCCTTTAATTTAGCCAATTTAAGTGTAGTTTACTTAAAAGAAGAACGCATAAAAGAAGCTTTAGGGTATTACACAGCGTTAAAAAAAGCATTTCCAAATTCTGAATATTTGGAAGAAGCAACACAAATGCAACAAGAATTACAAAATCAATTAAATACGTTTAATACAAAAAGTTAATCATTACTATGATAGATTTAAAAAATACTGATGCACCTGTAAGCTCAATAACTTACAATAGAAACGAAATCGATGCTGCAACTGATAATATCTATGAAGCTATTTCTGTAATTGCAAAACGTGCAGAACAAATTAATACAGATATAAGACGTGAGTTAATTGACAAACTTGAAGAGTTTGCAACTTACAATGATAGTCTTGAAGAAATTTTCGAAAACAAAGAACAGATTGAAGTGTCTAAGTTTTACGAAAAATTGCCTAAACCACATTCTTTAGCAGTTAAAGAGTGGTTAGATAATAAGATTTATCACAGAAATACTGAGGATCCTCAGCAAGACCACTAGTCACCAGATGTCTATTCTAAAGGGCAAAAATATTTTATTAGGCATTACCGCCGGTATAGCCGCATATAAGTCTGCTAGTTTAGTACGATTATTCATTAAAGCAGGCGCAAACGTAAAAGTCGTTATGACGCCTGCTTCTAAGGAATTTATAACGCCACTCACACTTTCTACACTTTCTAAAAACCCAGTCTATTCATCTTTTGTAGATGAAGGCGACGACAACCAAGTTTGGAACAATCATGTTGATCTAGGCCTTTGGGCTGACATCTTTATTATAGCTCCAGCGACTGCAAATACTATGGCAAAGATGGCTAATGGTGTTTGTGATAACATATTATTAGCGACTTACCTCTCTGCCAAATGTCCAGTGTATTTTGCACCTGCTATGGATTTAGATATGTATAAGCACCAATCTACTAGGTCATCATTCGAAAAGCTCGCGTCTTACAGCAATAAGATGATCCCTGTTGGTGTAGGAGAATTGGCAAGTGGTTTGGTTGGTGAAGGGCGTATGGCAGAACCAGAAGATATTGTTAAGTTTATTGAAAAAGATATCCTAGACCAATTACCCTTAAAAGGAAAACAAATTTTAATCACAGCTGGGCCTACTTATGAAGCTTTAGATCCTGTGCGGTTTATAGGGAATCACTCTAGCGGTAAAATGGGATTTGAAATTGCTAATGCCGCTGCTAATCTCGGAGCTACCGTGATTTTGGTAACTGGACCTACGCATCAAAGCATTACTAATAACTTTGTAGATGTAAAACCTGTAGTTAGTGCAGAAGAGATGTATAATGAGGTGCATAAGCACTTTAAATCATCAGATATTGCTATACTTTCTGCCGCTGTTGCCGATTACAGACCAAAAACTATAGCGAATCACAAAATAAAAAAGAAAGATGCAACGTTTAGTGTAGAGTTAGAAAAGACAAAGGATATTTTAAAATCTCTTGGAGAGATTAAAACCACTCAATTTTTAGTTGGTTTTGCGCTCGAAACTAATAATGAGTTAGAACACGCAAAAGGCAAGCTTAAGTCAAAACATTTAGATTTAATTGTTCTTAATTCATTGCAAGATAAAGGAGCAGGTTTTGGTGTATCCACAAATAAAGTTACTTTTATAACAGCGTCAGAAGACGTTATAGAAAATGAACTTAAATCTAAAGCAGAAGTGGCAAAGGATTTAATGCAACAAATATTAAAACAATTAGATGCGTAAGATATTAGTTTTATTAGCCTTTTTAATTACTACAGTTACTTTTTCACAAGAGTTAAATTGTACCGTTAATGTTATTGCTCAACAAACAGGAAACGAGAATAATGTGGTTTTCAAAACACTAGAGAAGCAGTTAATGGAGTTTGTAAATAATACCAAGTGGACGGAAAAATCTTTTGGTGTACAAGAGCGTATTAATTGTAGTATGGTTATTAATGTAACAGCATATGATAATGATCGTTTTTCAACCTCGCTTCAAATATCATCATCACGACCTATTTATAACTCATCTTATAGTTCTCCAGTATATAATTATAATGATAAAGAGTTCAATTTTAAATATTTAGAATTTCAAAATCTAGTTTACAACTCAATTCAGTTTGAGTCTAATTTAATTTCTGTATTGGCATTTCATGTGTATATGATTTTGGGAATGGATGCAGATTCTTTTGCGCTCAACGGAGGAGATGAGTATTTTAAACAAGCACAAACTATTGCTAATTATTCGCAACAACTTAATGGTCAAGGTTGGAAGCTCGAAGATGGTTTGCAATCGCGTTTTGCACTGATAGACAATTTAGTGTCACCAACATTTGAGGAGATGCGTTCAGCAATGTATACCTATCATATAGAGGGGTTAGATGTAATGAATGTCAGTACTAAAGAAGGGAAAACACAAATAATTTCTACCTTATCAGAACTACAAAAAGTACATAGTAGGCGACCAAATTCTTTCTTAATGCGTGTTTTTTTCGATGCAAAGTCTGACGAGATTATGGATATTTTTTCGGGTGGTCCAAGTGTAAATATAACCGAAGCGATGGATATTTTGAACAGAATTGCACCAATGCATTCTCAAAAATGGAGAAACATTAAGTTTTAAGTTCCTCAAGTTGAATTCTGTTTTCTAATTATCTCGGCTAGAGCAAGCATTAGGCTTGTGTAAAACCAATATACCATTTCAACTTTGCTATGGTACTACTATAATTTCGTATTTCATACTCAATTTTTAAGTCTCAATCACTTAATTTTGTAACCATAAATAAAAGAAAGTCGTGCTTACCTCACTTTACATAAAAAATTATGCACTTATTGATGAACTCACTGTGCAGTTTAATAATGGTCTCACTATTATTACAGGAGAAACAGGAGCAGGTAAATCCATATTATTGGGCGGTCTGTCTTTAGTTTTAGGAAAACGGGCAGATTTAAGCCAAGTAAAAAATACGCACGAAAAATGCATCATAGAAGGCATTTTTGATATTTCTAGTTACAACCTAAAAGCCTTATTTAAGTCTTTAGATTTAGATTATGATGTGCAAACGATTATAAGAAGAGAAATTTTAGCGTCTGGTAAATCGAGAGCATTTATTAATGATACACCAGTGACTTTAGAAAGTTTAGTAGCTTTAAGTAGTCACCTTATTGATATCCATTCACAACACCAAACGCAGCAACTGACGCAAGATGATTATCAGTTTAAAGTCATTGATGCTTTAGCCGAGAATAAATTAAATTTAGATGAATTCTCAAAACAATTAATGGATCATAAATTGCTTCAGAAATCTTTAGAAACGCTAAAAAGGTCTAAAGCAGAACTCATAAAAGACTACGATTATAATTTGTTTTTGTCTAATGAGTTAAATGAAATTAATTTAAAAACGATTAATCTAGAAGCCTTAGAAACACAGTACGAAGAACTGAGTAATGTTGAGGTTATTGGTGAGAAGTTACTCAGTACAAAGGCAATTTTAAATGCTGAAAATACAGGAATCACAGATCAACTGCATAGTGCAAAACACGAATTATCTAAAATTG
Source organism: Flavobacteriaceae bacterium (assembly GCA_034112185.1). GTDB lineage: Bacteria > Bacteroidota > Bacteroidia > Flavobacteriales > Flavobacteriaceae > Winogradskyella. The sequence goes on from JAWUVW010000045.1 coordinate 38,997, forward strand.
CAGAATTTGGAAAAGCTTATGAATCTTTAAGAGAACGCATTTTAAGTGTTAGTATTGAGTTAGATGATGTTTTAATTGAATTGGATAATTTAGAAGAGAATCTCTCAACTGATCCATTAGAATTGGAGCGTGTTAGTCGTCAACTTCAAATTGTAAATAATTTGTTTCAGAAACATTCAGTTTCAGAGGTTGATGATTTAATTGCGATTAAAAGTCAGCTTCAATCTAAGATTAATGACACAGAAAGTTTAGACGATACCATAGCCAATCAGCAGCAAAAAATTCTTCAAGTTGAAGGGGAATTGAATAAAATCGCCCAAAAAATACATAAAAACAGAAAAAGAGTTATCCCTGTATTTGTGTCAAAATTAGAAATGATTCTTTCTGCTTTGGGAATGCCAAATGCTAAATTTAAAATCGAACTTAGCGCATTAGATCATTTTACAGCAAATGGAAAAGACAGTTTGCAGTTTTTGTTTATGGCGAATAAAGGGTCAAGTTTTAATGCACTTAAAAAAGCGGCATCAGGAGGTGAATTATCACGAATTATGTTAGCTATAAAATCTATTTTAGCGGAATACATTCAATTACCATCTATTATGTTCGATGAAATCGACACTGGAGTTTCAGGTGAGATTTCAAATAAAATGGGAGACATTATGAAGAAAATGAGTAAAAGAATGCAAGTATTTACGATTACGCATCTTCCTCAAATAGCGGCAAAAGGAGATGCACACTTTAAAGTGTTCAAAACCGATATTAAGAATATAACACATACCCAACTCAAAAAGTTAAATGAGGAAGAGCGGATTGTGGAAATTGCACAAATGCTAGGTGGCTTAAC
>JAWUVW010000046.1:0-26388 GCA_034112185.1 Flavobacteriaceae bacterium
TTAGAAATCAAGGTGATTTGGTTGGAGAAGAAATATAAGACGCTCAATAAATTTAATAGCAAGCTGTAACAATATTGCATTAAAACAGTCTTTATAATGATTGGTTGGTTAAGAGCAACACGAATTTCAAGTACTTGGAAGGAGTGTTGCTCTTCCTTTATCATTTTAATGCATTTTCGGAATTAATGAGCTCAGTAAAGGCCTTTTCTAAAACACTAAGCAGTACATGGGTTGCCTTAGAGGCTCCAGGAGAAGCCCCAAGTAAACACGTAATACTTCTATCTTTACTACTTCCGACTTCTGTACCAAACTGTAGCTGTAATTCCAGATACACAACTGATGTGTAAAAATGCCGAATTTGAAAGTCAGTTTTTCATAAACCGTATGAGAGTTTTTATAACTTAAGTGAGAATACCCACTGGCTTCGCAAGATTATTGCGTCAGAATCCAAATAGTTAAATCTCTTGTTATAAATAAAAAAGAGATAAAAACAGCTTCTTTTATGTCTTTATAATCAATCAATTACAGGCTTTAAAAAAATTATTCGACGAACGGCACAATAAAACCCCCTTTTTAATAGTCGTTTAACGGATAAATTATTAATTTTATCGAGCTATTTAATTCCTACACCACTTAAAGACAAAATTAAACTTGATTAGTAATCCCTCTACTTTAAGAGAATTACTATGGCTAATTTATTGTCAAACCCCAATTTAAAAAATTGAATGGAATTAAATAGATACATAGATCATACACTCCTTAGTGCTTCAGCAACAGAGGCTGATATTCTTAAACTTTGTGAAGAAGCGATAACTTATAACTTTTATTCTGTTTGTATTAATAGCGGATACGTGTCTCTTGCCAAACAAGCGCTCGGCAAATCTGAAGTTAAGATATGCACGGTCGTTGGCTTTCCCCTTGGGGCGATGTCAACAGAAGCTAAAATATTTGAAGCTAAAAAAGCCATAGAACAAGGTGCCACAGAAATTGATATGGTAATGAATATTGGTCGTCTTAAGAGCAAGAATCACGTCGCTGTTCTCAAAGACATCAGTAATGTAAAGCGTGCTATAGGTTTAATTCCTCTCAAAGTGATTTTAGAAATAAGTGAACTTTCAAAAAACGAAATTGTAAAAACATGTGAAATATGCATTGATGCTAAAGCTGATTTTGTAAAAACATCAACTGGCTTTTCTAGAAACGGCGCGACCTTAACCGCTGTTAAAATAATGAAGAAAACGGTAAAAAATCTTCTAAAAATAAAAGCTTCTGGCGGTATCAGAGATGCCGAAACAGCCTTGAAATATATAGAAGCTGGCGCCCATAGAATTGGTGCTTCTTCGGGAGTTTCCATGATGACTCATCAAACTTCGCATTCGACTTATTAAATAAAAATACAATGCTTAACTTAGCGGTATGAGTGCACATATCGGAGCTAAAAAAGGCGAAATAGCAGAAACTATATTATTACCTGGTGACCCATTACGAGCAAAATGGATCGCAGAAACTTTTTTTGATAACCCTAAATGCTTTAACGAAGTTAGAGGCATGTATGGTTATACTGGAATGTTTAAAGGGAAGCGAGTTTCAACCATGGGAACAGGTATGGGAGTGCCCAGTATTTCAATTTATGCTAATGAACTCATTTCTGAGTTTGGAGTAAAAAATCTTATTAGAGTCGGTAGTGCGGGTTCATATCAAAAAGATGTAAAATTGAGAGATGTTGTTTTAGCTATGGCGGCATCGTCCACTTCTGGTGTTAATGAATTGCGTTTTGGTGGTGCTGACTATGCACCTACTGCAGATTTCGGACTATTCATAAAAGCTGTTCAAGCGGCAAAAACTAAAAACATACCCATTAAAGCAGGTAATGTACTATCCTCAGATCAATTTTATGAAGATGATATCGAATCTTATAAAAAATGGTCCAAATTTGGTGTATTATGCGTAGAAATGGAAGCTGCTGGACTTTATACAGTTGCGGCAAAACATAATGTCAGTGCCTTGGCTATACTTACCATTTCCGACTCACTCGTCACTGGTGAGCACACAACCAGCAAAGAACGTCAAACAACTTTTAAGAATATGATTGAAATCGCTCTCGAGTTAGCTTAGTATTATGATTTCTATCTCTGACAACATAAAACTTGAGGACATTAAAATTGAAGATCAACCCAAATTAATGGAGCTTTTAAAGTTGATTTACCCCCCTGTCTATGAGCATCTTTGGATTAATAAAGATTGTAGTTTTTACTTAAATAGATTCTATAGTCAAGAAAATTTAGAATTAGAATTATCTAACCCAAATGCAGCTTATTATTTTGTTAGTTATGATAATAATGTAGTTGGAATATTTAGATTTATTTACAACCAACCATTTATAGACTTCCCTAAAAAGAAATCTGCATATTTAAATCGGATTTATCTCAGTGAAAACGCTCAAGGTAAAGGCGTAGCAAATCAATTATTCCTATGGGCCGAGAATAAAGTAAAGGAACAAGGGAACACTTTAATGTGGTTAAAAGCGATGGATTCTCAGAAACAAGCTTTACGTTTTTACGAAAAACAAAATTATAGCTATGCGACACCAGCACAGCTCGATTTTAAATTGATCCATTCTCATTTAAGAGGAATGAAAGTGATGTATAAACTACTTACCTAAATTAGGTTATTTAACAAACTTTTAAAAAAAGCACTCGTTTTCTAAGTTATATTTGAGCGTATTAACTAATCAATCTCATCATGAAATCTCTTATTCTTGCACTATGTCTTTCATTATCATTCACCGTTTTTTCTCAAGTCACTTCCGATAAAACCCAAATAGAAACGACACTAAACAACTACATCGATGCCTTTTATAAAGGCGATACTGTAAAGTTAAAAGCTGCCATAAAACCAAGATTAAACAAGTTTGGTTATTGGAAGAATACAGAATCCGGTAACTATGAATATTATGCACACATGAGCTACGATAAAGCCATGGATTTTGTGCAAAAAATGAAAGATGACGGTAAGACTAGAGATGAAAACAAAATTAGAAATGTAGACGTTTTAGATATTGGTAATCATATAGCATCAGCAAAGGTTACGGCTATATGGGGAATTGACTATGTTTTACTCTCTAAAGATGAAGGTAAATGGATGATAGAACAAGTAATTTGGGAAGGGCCTTACAAAAAAGAACTAGAGCAAAAAACCACAACCTATTATTTGATAAGACATGCTGAAAAAGACCGTTCAGACAAAACTAATAGAGATCCTCACTTAACAAAAGATGGCTTAAAACGTGCCGATAATTGGGCAAAAGTTTTAAAAGATGTAAAATTTGATATGGTCTATTCAACCGATTATAATAGAACCAAAGAAACTGCTCTACCTACTGCTAAAGCTAATAATGTTGAACTTAAATTTTATAATCCTTCAGATATGCAAATTGAACAATTTATGGAGGCCTCAAAAGGTAAAACCGTTCTTGTTGTAGGACACAGCAATACGACACCTTTATTTACTAATGGTTTGTTGGGCGAAAAAAAACACGAGATGATTGCCGATGATAATAATGCAAATCTATACATTGTCACAGTAACCAAAGCATCTAGATCATCAACGGTTTTAGTTGTCGATTAAATCGACATTTACATTCTCGAGTTCTATTTTAGACAAAAGCTCTAACTCATTATTTTCAAACGCTTTTCCTAAATCTAAAAGCTGTATCGAACCATCTTCAGCTTTATAATTATTATAATCTACAAAGCGTATTCCATTGACATAGCGTTCGTTGTAAGCCGCTCTAAAACGCATTCCATTGCCTTCGGTCTCACTATATGAATACGCTACATAATCAACTTTAAATGACTTTTTATCAATCCAGTACAAAAACACATCTTCATAATCCTCTCCACCACTGTCTTCATTAAATGTGACTTTGATTTTATAGTAATCCTTAGACTTAATGTTCTCTTCTTCTAGCACTGTTTTATTAACGGCTTCATCATTTAATCCATAAGGTAGTACCGAAAAATAATGTACTGAATTTACTGAAGCAGTATATTTTTTCACCATAGAATCAGCAACTTTTACATAGTCTTGTCCTACCAATCTTTTGTATTCAGAATTACTAAGAAAGTCTGTAATAGTATCGCTTTTATCTATAAACATCCTAACCATTGAAGTCTGTCCATTTAGGCGTTTTGCAACATAAGACCTATCTCTAAAAATAAATTTAATCATGGAGCTCTCAAAACTTTCACCACCAGATACCTCTATGGACTTATTGATAATGGCACTAGCAGATAAAGACTTTGTGCTTACTTCTTTTTTACAACTAAACACTAAAAAAGCGAATAAAGCAATGGAAATATATTTCATATAGAATGTTTAAATATTAAAGTCGTAGAATTTTTTGAAAAATAACATAAAAGTATACAAAAAGAGAGTGGATCCTATTAACAAAAATAGTGTTCAGTGGAATAACATTAAGCATCAATCTCTTTAAATCTTTTATTCGGCTATCAGATTTATTCAAATTTACTTTATAAATAAAAAATAATGCGACTATTCTATTTCGTTTTTTTTAACGCATTCTTAACTTAAATTACTCTTAACTCACTTTAAATTATGGTGTGAAAGCATTATCTTACATCCATCTTTTATGATTATGCATTTAATGGCCTAATGAACTTAAAAACATACATTCTTCTCTTATTATTTTCAATAAATCCAGTTATCGTTTTTGCTCAACTAAACCCGAATATTATTGGAGATGCGATAATACAAGGTAACAATTGTTTTACTATCACTCCAGATATGATGTTTCAGGCTGGCGGCGTTTATTATAATAATCCGATTGACTTCTCAGAAGATTTTACCATCTACTATCAAAGCGGTTTTGGTTCAAAAGATTTTGATGGAGCAGATGGAATGGCAATCGTATTTAAAAGAGATTTTCAACCTCAATTAGGAAATGCAGGTGGAGGTTTAAGTTATCAAGGAATTCTAACTTCATTAATAGTTGAATTTGACACTTGGCAGAATTTTGAATTTGGAGACCCTGCATTTGATCATATTTCGATCATGAAAAATGGAGATGCTAACCATACTAATCCTGTAAACAGCTTGGCAGGTCCTGTACAAGCAAGCGCTACTAGTGGGAATATTGAAGATGGTAATACACATGAAGTAAAAATTGAATGGTCTGCAGACCAACAATTATTCGTGGTCTATTTTGATTGTATAATAAGACTTCAAATTAACCTTGATATAAAAAATTTGATTTTTGGCGGAGATGACTCTATTTATTTTGGCTTCGTTGGCTCAACTGGTGGCTCTTCTAATGTGCATCAGGTATGCTTAAATCGAGTTTCATTTGTAGATAATTTACAGTTACAAGATAAAACAATCTGCAATGAAGGTTCCATTGAAATTGACGCAACAATAGCGAGCGGAGTTTCATATAGTTGGAGCCCTATTGACGGAGTAAGCGACCCAAATATCGCTAATCCCTCTTTTTCCCCTGATGAAACCACAACCTACACCGTAACAATACCAGATGTTTGTGGTGACGTTGTTGTTGAAGATGTAACAGTAAGTGTACTACCTTTTGAAGACGTTAGTTTTGATGAAGTTAATCCAATTTGTGCTGGTGATGAATTACAGGAATTACCATTAATTTCGAACAATGGTATTTCTGGGTTTTGGTCACCTCAACTTAATAATACGACAACAACAACTTATACATTTATACCAACATCCAATCCTTGTGTAAATTTATTTACACTAGAAATTGTTGTCAATCCATTACAAATTCCATCCATCAGCCCTGGAATAAACATTTGTGAGGGAGATACATTAGCCGAATTACCAACTACATCTAGTAATGGTATTAGTGGAACATGGTCGCCAGAATTAGATAATACCGTCACCACTATTTATACTTTCACACCTAATCCTGACGAAGAATGTGCAGTAAGTAGAACCTTAGAAATTATAGTTAACCCTTTAGAGGTTCCACAATTTGATGTTAGTGATTCTATTTGTGAAGGTGAGTTTATTAGCCTACCGACAATATCAATTAATGGCATTACAGGACGTTGGACTCCAGAATTAAATACGACAACTACAACAACTTATACATTTACGCCTTCAGAAGATCAATGTGCTACAGAGGTAGAACTAGTAATTAATGTAAATACGCGTGTTACACCAATATTTGATGCTATAGATGTGATTTGTGAAGGAGATGCTTTATCTGATTTACCAACAACTTCAAACAACGGAATTACAGGAATTTGGTCTCCAGAAATAAATAATACTACAACTACTTTATATACCTTCATACCACTTGATAGTGAATGCGCCTCAGAAACAACAATAGAAATAGAAGTAACACCTTCAGTTATACCAATATTTAATTATCCTATTACTTCTATTTGTCCAGGTGAAGCATTAGAAGCCTTACCTGCACAATCTATAAATGAAATATCTGGAACTTGGTCTCCAGAATTAAACAATCAACTCACAACAGCGTACACATTTACACCTAATTTAGATGAAATTTGTGCGATCGAAACTACAATTGTAATCATAGTAACAGAACCAATACTGCCTATTTTTGTAAATGTTCAATCAATTTGTGTAGGAGACATTTTAGACCCACTTCCGCAAATTTCTACTAATGGAATTACAGGAACTTGGTTTCCAGAATTAGACAACACCATAACAACCAACTATACATTTACTCCTGACACAGGACAATGTGCTATACAAACAACGTTAGAAATTGAAGTGCTCCCAATAAGAGAATTGACCATTGCTATTATCATTAATTCAGTTGCCTTTGCTAATAATCAATCTGTCACTGTAAATGTAACAGGTGGCACAGGCAGTTATGAGTATCAATTAGATGATTTACCTTGGCAAATTGAAAACAGCTTTAATAGAATTAGAGGCTGCGAGGAACATATAATTAAAGTGAGAGAACTCTCAAGGTGCAGTAATATTCCTGTTGAAACCTTCAGGATTTTAGAATATCCAAAGTTTTTCACACCAAATGGAGATACTGAAAATGAAATTTGGAATATAGATTGCCTAAGAGATCAAATCGGAGCTAAAGTTACTATTTTTAATAGATACGGAAAGGTAATAACGACAATAGACCCAAGTCGTTTTGGCTGGAATGGTCTTTATAACGATTCTTTAATGCCTTCTAGTGACTACTGGTTTAAAGCAGAATATGTTAATAGTGACGGTACTCCTCAAACTTTTGTATCACATTTTTCGTTGAAGCGGTAGAATAAACTGAAATTCCAATTACAAAAGGAAAGTAAATCGTATTTAGTCTTTTTTGAATTTCCATTAAAACTGTATTTTATTAGTTTTTGAACTATAAGTATTCTAAACTTTTAACTTATAACTTTTCAACTTATAACTATAAAAACTACCTTTGCCACCCATGCAAAAAAGGGTCAACATACTTAACAAAAAAGCAAAATTTCAGTACGATATATTAGATAAATATACCGCTGGTATTGTCCTTACCGGAACTGAGATTAAATCCATCAGATCGGGCAAGGCCTCTATTGCCGAAAGTTTCTGTGAGTTTAATGGCAGAGAAGAGTTGTTTGTTATTAATATGACCGTTGAAGAATATGCTTTTGGCAACTACTACAATCACAAACCAAAAGCCGAGCGAAAACTATTACTAAATAGAAAAGAGCTCAAAAAGCTAAAAAAGGAAATGGATGTAAAAGGTAATGCCATTATTCCATTGCGCTTATATATTAATGAAAAAGGCTTTGCAAAACTTATTCTTGCCTTAGGTAAAGGTAAAAAGCTTTACGATAAACGCGAGACGATTAAAGATCGCGACAACAAGCGTGATTTAGATCGTATTAAGAAAAATTTCTAATAAGTTTAAGATTACTATAACTTTTGTAGGTGTTTTTTATACGACACTTGATATGTAGGGTAAAATGATTGAAAATATAAATGAAATAGAAACGAATTTAAATAATTTTTTTGAGGCTTCATTAATATCCAAAGCAACCATTCGCTGTAAAAGTGCGTCTATACATATAAGAATATCAGTCAAAAATTACTCATTCATTTCTATACGTTGGTTATAAGGCATGACATTTGAAATAAATCATAAAACTTGTATAAAATCATCAATCAAACACTTATGACTAAAAATTTACTCAACCTATGCTTTATTGTCTTTAGCGCAGTTGCTTCCGCCCAAGTTGTGGGCACCATTACAAATACAGAAAATGAACCGCTTCCATTTGTAAATATTCTAATAGAGAACACATATAAAGGCACTACAAGTAACGATGATGGTTATTACGAACTCAATATCTCTCAATCGAAAACCTATACTATAGTTTATAGCTATTTAGGCTATAAAGCTGTAAAAAAGAAAGTGACAATTGATAAATTTCCTTATGAAATTAATATCAGTTTAGAGGAAGAGTCCGTGTCTCTTGGTGAGGTTGTGGTGAATTCAGAAAACAATCCCGCAGACATAATAATGCGTCAAGTAATTGCAAAACGTAAAGAAAATCTTGAAAAAATAAGTTCGTTTAGAGCCGATTTTTACTCCAGAGGGTTAATTAAAATTAAAGATGCACCAGAAAAAATATTAGGGCAAGAGGTTGGCGATTTAGGTGGTGGATTAGATTCTACACGTACCGGAATTATTTACCTATCCGAAACCATTTCTAAGATTCAGTATTTAAAACCTGATAAACTGAAAGAAAAAATAACAGCATCAAAAGTTAGTGGCAACAGCAGTGGCTTTAGCTTTAATAATGCTATTGATGTAGATTATAACTTCTATAACAACACCATTGAATTTGGTAACGAAATTATTTCTCCACTCGCCAATAACGCTTTTGGCTATTACCGTTACAAATTAGAAGGTATCTTTTATGATGATAGAGGAAACCTCATCAACAAAATTAACGTGATTCCTAAACGTAAGAATGATCCTGTTTTTGCAGGAAGCATCTATATTGTTGAAGACCAATGGACCATTTATGCACTAGAACTCGATATTACAGGTGTGCAAGCACGTATTCCTGCAGTAGATGTGTTATCCTTAAAGCAAACTTTTTCTTATTCGGAAGACAATAGCGTTTGGGCTTTAATCTCTCAGAGTCTCGATTTTAAATATGGTATTTTTGGTATTAAGGGAGATGGTCGTTTTACTGCTGTTTATAGTAATTACGAATTCAACGAACCACTTACTAAAAAAGACTTTGGGAGAGAGATCGTTGCTTTTGAAGACCAAGCCAATAAAAAGGATTCATTATTTTGGAATAAAATTAGACCAGTTCCTTTAACGCTTGAAGAGCGAACAGACTACATAAAAAAGGATAGCATCCAAATATTAAAAGAATCAAAGCCTTACTTAGATTCTATAGATCGGGTTAGAAATAAATTCAAATTCTTAGATGTTTTAGGATACACCTATCAAGATTCACAAAAAGATATTCAATTAGGTTTCGACATTCCTCTTACAGAAATACAATTCAACACGGTTCAAGGTTACAATGCTAAAGCCAATGTATTCTTCACAAAAAATTATGATGATTTTAAACGTTTTTTTCGAGCTAATGCAAGTTTACAATACGGTTTTTCGGATGAACGTTTACGAGCGACAGGTTCGTTAACTTATAAGTTTAATAATACGAGCAAACGCTTTTTAACACTTTCTGGTGGTGTGAGTGCAGAACAATTTAATCCTTCTGAACCGATCACACCATTCCTAAATTCGCTGAGCACCTTATTTTTTGAAGCTAATTATATAAAGTTGTATGACAAAAGCTATGTTCAACTAAATTATTCTGAAGAGTTATTTAATGGGTTTAGGTTGTATTCTAGTTTAGGTTACGAAAGGCGTAAGGCATTATTTAATACTACAGATCAAGCTTGGTTCCCTAAAGCGGATAAAGAATACACAAGTAATAATCCCTTAGATGAAACCGCTTTTGGTATCGCATCTTTTGAAACCCATAATATTTTAAAAGCTAATGTTACGGCGCAAATTAATTTTGGACAAGAATATTTGAGTTATCCCGATAGTAAATTTAATATTGAAAATGATGCCTATCCAACCTTAGTATTGAGTTACGAGAAAGGCTTTGGTGCAACCAACAGCAATTACAATTTTGACCAAGTTAAGGCAAGACTCTACCAATCGTTTAACATCGCAGATAAAGGCCGTTTTAGTTATAATTTAAGAGCTGGAAAGTTTTTTAACGCAGATGATATTGCCTTTATGGATTATCAACATTTTAATGGTAACCAAACTCATGTAAGTACAGAAGGTAACTACACTAACGTTTTTAATAATCTAGGATATTATGCAGGTAGTACTAATGATGCTTATTTTGAAGCACATACTGAGCACGATTTTAATGGGTTTCTTTTAGGAAAAGTGCCATTATTAAATAAACTTAATTTTAACTTAGTCGTTGGTGCACATTTATTAGCCACACCAGATTTTAAACCTTACCAAGAATATACCGTCGGTATCGATAATATTGGTTGGGGGAAATGGCGGTTTTTACGTGTAGATTATATTCGATCGTACCAAAGTGGATTTCAAAGTGATGCGATTTTGTTTGGGTTAAAATTCTTTTAACTTTACAACATGAAACGAGCCTGGCGCAAATCTTATCAGTAGAGGTAATGACTAATAGCGAACAGCATGTGACCTTTAAAAAACAATATATTTAACCACATGAATAAACTATTTTTTGTTTTACTCCTATCAACTTTAGGACTAAACGCACAAGACACAAAAGACTACTCAACGCAAGTAGCAACATTAGATAGCACCATTGAAACACTTTATTCTGTAATCTCAGGTGACAAAGGTGTAGAAAGGGATTGGGCTTTATTTAAACATCTATTCCATAAAGACGCAAAATTGATTCCAACAGTTAAAACAGAGCAAGGTAAAACTGTAGCGCGATATATGACTGCTGAAGACTATATGAAATCATCTGGCAGATGGTTATTTGAAAATGGGTTTCATGAGGTAGAATTAAGTCGTAAAGTCCAAACTTTCGGTAACATCACACACGTTTTTAGTACTTACGAATCCTTTAGAAGTAAAGATGATACGGAACCGTTTATGAGAGGCATCAACAGTATTCAACTACTAAATGATGGAGCACGATGGTGGATTATTAATATTTATTGGATGCAAGAGTCACAAGTACATCCTATTCCTGAAGCGTATTTACCGAAGAACTAAACCTTAAACACGATACCTTTCGTTCGTTTGAGTAAATTTTAAGAGGTATGAAGGAAATTTATATTGAGAACCTTACATTTAATATGCATTAGGTTCTCGATACAATTTCGAAGTGTAGAAATCACTCGAACTGACGGAATAATTCTATAAAACATCAAACTTTTCTTAAACCCATTTGAGTTCTAACTTATACGACTTACATTTAACAAAACGCTTTAAACATTATTCTTCCATGAAATTTTCATTCAAACTAAATTCAATACTCACTATTGCCTTAGTCTTTTCAATTTTAAGTTGTGCACAACAAGCAACAGAGATAGCTACTCCTATTTTTAAAGATGGGGAAGCTCAAATTGTGGATGCATTTAGTAATGCAGACCAATGGATTCGCCACGATCTTTGGGTAGAGACAGAATTTGATACTGATGGCGATGGAGAACCAGATCGCATGCATGTGGCTGTGACACGGCCACAACAAACGGAAACAGAAGGTCTAAAACTACCCATAATTTACGTTTCTAGTCCTTATTTTGCTGGAGTAGCCGCGGATGCGCCCGGAACCATGTGGGATGTAAATATAGAATTGGGAGAAACTGCAAAAGAACGTTTTCATCCTGAAGTAACCCGTCGTGGTGAGCGACCAATTATTTCAAACTCACATATTAAAAAATGGGTACCAAGAGGCTATATCGTAGTGCATTCGTCTTCACCAGGAACCGGCTTATCAGACGGTTCACCGACTATTGGAGGTTCTAATGAATCTTTAGCGCCAAAAACAGTAATCGATTGGTTATGTGGTCGCGCGACAGCTTATACCGAACGAGATGGAAAAGAAGAAGTAAAAGCATATTGGTCAACCGGAAAAGTGGGCATGACAGGTACATCTTACAACGGAACTTTACCATTAGCGGCAGCAACAACTGGAGTTAAAGGCTTAGAAGCTATCATTCCTATTGCTCCAAATACCTCTTATTATAATTATTACCGCTCTAACGGTTTAGTACGTTCACCAGGTGGGTACCTGGGTGAAGATATCGATGTGCTCTATGATTTTGTGCATAGTGGTGCTGAAGATAAACGTGCTTATAACAATAAAACCGTTCGTGATACTGAAATGATGAATGGTATGGATAGACAAACTGGTGATTTAAATGATTTTTGGTCTAGTAGAGATTATCTCAATCAAATGGATACCATGAAAGCGGCATTACTTATGTCTCATGGATTTAACGACTGGAATGTAATGCCAGAGCACAGTTATAGAATCTATAAAGCCGCAAAAGAAAAAGGCTTACCAACTCAAATCTATTACCATCAAAACGGACATGGTGGCCCACCTCCTACTTCTATGATGAATCGTTGGTTTACAAAATACTTACATGGCATAGATAATGGCGTTGAAAAAGAAGAAAACAAAGCGTATATCGTTAGAGAATATGATGACAGACAACAACCGACAGCGTACAAAGACTATCCAAATCCTGAAGCTTCGGATGTAATATTTAATCTAAGTGCTGGAGGAAATACATCTGGGCACATACACTTAGACTCTAAAATGAAATCAGCTACCGAAAAACTAGTGGATGATGTGAGCTTCTCTGGTAAAGATTTAGCCACTGCTGAAAAATCAGAAAACAGATTGTTATACCTGACTCCGAAGTTGACGCAAGATCTTCATATTTCTGGGGTACCGAAAGTGAGTATTATATTAGCGAGTAACAAACCAGCCACGAACCTATCTGTTTGGTTAGTATCATTGCCTTGGCAAGAAGGAAAAGATGTAAGGATTACGGATAATATTATAACGCGTGGTTGGGCAGATCCAAAAAATCACAAATCCTTAACTGATGAAGAAGATTTAGTTCCTGGTCAGTTTTATACTGTCACTTTCGATTTACAACCAGACGATCAAATCATTAAAGCAGGACAACAAATAGGTTTTATGATTTTTTCTAGTGATAAAGAATACACATTGCACCCAAAAGCTGGAACTGAGTTATCAATTAAAATAGGTGGTGGAACAACATTAACATTGCCTGTTGTTGGCGGAAAAGATGCTTTTGTAAAAGCTACAAATTAAGTATTGCCTTTTCTAATTCAAAAGTGTCCCCTTCCTTCCGGGAAGGGTTAGGGATGGGCCTAATTCTTATCCTCTAACAAGGGCACAAATCGAAATTCACCAAACTCATGTTTTTCAAACTCTTTAGGGCCTTTTCTAATAAACAAAGTCATGATTTGTACGTCATCACCAACAGGAATAACCAAACGTCCACCGATTTCTAACTGACTTAATAATGGGTTAGGTACATAAGGTGCACCAGCAGTTACAATAATACTTTTGAAAGGCGCTTCTTCTGGTAAGCCTTTATAGCCGTCACCAAAAATAAGTTTCCTAGCTCTATATCCGATTTTAGGCAAGAATTTAGATGTTTTTTTAAACAATTCTTGCTGACGTTCTATACTATGAACTTTCGCCCCAAGCTCAATCAATACAGCACATTGGTAACCACTTCCTGTACCGATTTCAAGAATTTTATCACCAGGTTTTATCTGCAATAATTCAGACTGAAAAGCAACTGTGTAAGGTTGAGAAATGGTCTGATCTGCACCAATTGGAAAGGCCTTATCTTGATACGCATGATCTATAAAACCAGAATCCATAAACAAATGTCTCGGTATTTTCCCGACGGCCTTTAAAACACCTTCATCTTTTATTCCTTTTTTTATAAGCGTATCAACCAATTTTTGGCGCATGCCTTGATGCTTAAATGTATCTTTCAAGTGTATCGTTTAGTTTAGGCGAAATTAATTTAAAGTCCGTCAAGTTCAAAGCAAGAAATTAAACTTTATTTAATTATCAATTTCGTAGGAATTTATATTTTCTTTATAAAATTTCTGATTCAAAACAACTATTTTTGTTAAAAACCGAAAAACATGCTAAAAGCTGGAGTTCTTGGTGCTGGACACCTTGGTAAAATTCATCTTAGACTACTTAACGAATCTAAAAAATATGAGCTTGCAGGATTCTACGATGCAGATCCAGAAAACGCAAAACTCGTGGTTGCTGAATTTGGATATACCTATTTTGATACCATTGATGCTTTAATAGACGCCGTAGATGTGGTCGATATTGTAACTCCTACGCTTTCTCATTACGATTGCGCAAAAAAGGCTATAAAAAAGGGTAAACACATCTTTATAGAAAAGCCCATTACAAACACAGTTGAAGAAGCTGAAACTATCAGAACTTTAGTCGCAGAATATGGCGTAAAGGGACAGGTCGGTCATGTAGAGCGTTTTAACCCTGCGTTTACAGGAGTGAAAGATCAGATTGTAAACCCGATGTTTATAGAATGTCATAGACTTGCTGAATTTAATCCACGTGGCACAGATGTACCTGTCGTTTTAGATTTAATGATTCACGATATCGATATTATTCTTAGTGTAGTAGATTCTCCTGTTAAACATGTTTCTGCTAGTGGCGTTTCTGTTGTGAGTGAGACACCAGATATTGCAAACGCACGCATAGAATTTAAGAATGGCTGTGTCGCTAATCTGACTGCAAGTCGCATTTCACTAAAAAATATGAGAAAAACGCGCTTCTTTCAAAAAGATGCTTATATCTCTGTGGACTTCTTAGAAAAGAAATGCGAGGTTGTAAAAATGAAAGATGCACCAGAGCATCCAGGTGATTTTGATATGATTCTTCAAAATGCAGAAGGCATTAAAAAGCAAATCTATTTTGATAATCCTGAAATTGAGAACAACAATGCCATTTTAGACGAATTAGAGACCTTTGCAGACGCTATTAACAACAACACAAAGCCAGTTGTAACATTGCATGACGGCACAGAAGCTTTACGTGTGGCAACTATGATTATTAATCAGTTTTAATTGTCACGCAAGTGGTAATCTCATTATATTATTCCAACATAATAAACGATAAGTTCTCACTTCCGTGGGAATGAAAAATAAATTTCAATGAAAAACATAGCAGTTATAGGAGCAGGAACCATGGGAAACGGAATTGCTCATACCTTCGCGCAATCTGGCTTTAAGGTTCAGCTTATAGATATTAGCGAAGCCTCTCTAAAGCTTGGTTTAGATACCATTACAAAGAATTTAGACCGCATGGTTGCTAAAGAAAAAATCACTGAAGCTAATAAAACAGCTACGCTAAAAAATATAACACTATTCACCTCTATTCCCGAAGGAGTTAAAGACGCTAGTTTAGTTGTGGAAGCTGCTACGGAGAATGTAGATTTAAAACTAAACATCTTTAAGCAATTAGATGACGCTTGCGGTAAAGACACCATTTTGGCAAGTAACACCTCTTCTATTTCTATTACACAGATTGCCGCTGTGACTTCAAGACCAGACAAAGTTATTGGCATGCATTTTATGAATCCTGTGCCAATCATGAAACTGGTAGAGATTATACGTGGTTATAGTACAAGCGATCAAGTCACTAATACCATTATGAAATTATCTAAAACCTTAGGTAAAGTACCGACTGAAGTTAACGACTATCCTGGCTTTGTGGCTAACCGGATTTTAATGCCAATGATTAATGAGTCTATTGAGACACTTTATAATAATGTAGCTGGTGTAGAAGAAATTGATACTGTTATGAAATTAGGAATGGCACATCCAATGGGCCCATTACAACTGGCAGATTTTATTGGCTTAGATGTTTGTTTATCGATTCTCAATGTAATGTATGATGGTTTTAAGAATCCGAAATATGCACCTTGTCCTCTATTAGTAAATATGGTAAGGGCTGGAAAGCTTGGTGTGAAATCTGGTGAAGGCTTTTATGATTATTCTGAAAGTCGAAAGGCAGAGACCGTGTCAAAACAATTTTATAAGTAAAAACAAATATGTCATTGCGAGGACGCAGGACGTGGCAATCCCTGATTTAAAAAACGCTTTAATAAAATAAGCCGATTGCCAGACTTTTTTTCTAAGGAAAAAGCGCGCAACGACAGACACCGAAAACATGGCAAAAATAATTCCATTCAAAGCCGTTAAACCAACAAGAGCGATCGTTGGCCTGGTGGCCGCGCGCCCTTACCAAAGCTATACCGTTGATGAACGCGAATCTCGAATGGAATATAATCCATATAGTTTTCTTCACATCGTAAACCCTGGTTATAAATACGACCAAGAAGTTACTGGTAAAAAACGCTACAACCTTGTTAAGAACAGATATTCAGAATTCAAAGAAGATGGCATTTTTATTACTGATGAGAAACCTTCTTTTTATGTTTATAAAATTGTAAATAGACATGGCCAAGAGTTTAATGGTATTATAGCAGCCACTAGCGCAGAAGATTACGAAAATGATATCATTAAAAAGCATGAAGATACCATTGCTAAACGCGAGCAAACTTTTAAAACCTACTTACAAACCGTTGGTTTTAATGCTGAACCTGTTCTCCTTACCTATCCTGATAATACTAACATCTCAAACATTATAGAAGAAACTCAAAAAGCACATGCTGAGTTTGAGTTTACTATGACCTACAGAGACACGCACTATTTATGGAAGATTGATAATGAAGAGACCATTGCTAAAATTCAAAATGAGTTTAAGCAAATGGAAACTATTTATATTGCTGATGGTCATCACAGATCTGCTTCATCTTATTTACTCTATAAAGATGAAAAGGAGAATAATCCAAACCATAATGGAAGTGAATCTTATAATTTCTTTATGTCTTACTTAATTCCTGAATCTAATTTAGTTATTCATGAATTTAATCGACTTATTAAAGACTTAAATGGATTGACCAAAGAACAGTTTTTAATTAAACTCGATGCTTTCTATCGAATTGAAAATAGGGGTTTGATGCCTTATCACCCATCTAAACCACATCATTATAGCATGTATTTAGATGGTGAATTTTATTCACTTTATTTAAGAAAAGCGAATTATGAATTTAAAACGGCCTTAGATGAATTAGATGCGCAATTGTTATACAAAACCATTCTTCAACCGATCTTAGGTATTGACGATTTACGAAACGACAGTCGCATAGAATACGTTAACGGAAGACACGAAATGGTTACGATTAAAACGAGTGTAGATAGTGGTGATTTTTTGGTCGGTTTTGGCATGTGTCCTGCAAGCGTAGAGCAAATAAAACAAATTGCAGATGAAGGCTTAAAAATGCCACCTAAAAGCACCTATATCTTACCAAAACTAAGAAGTGGAGTTACGATATATGAGTATTAAAAAAAAGTTTAGTTGTTTGTTGTTGAGCCATACGATTCATCAGTAAAACAACTCAAAAACAAAATATAAAAATGAGCATAGCAAATAACCTTAACACTATAAAGGCAACATTATCCAAAAACGTTACCTTAGTGGCAGTGTCTAAAACAAAACCTGTCAGTGATTTAATGGAAGCTTATAATAGTGGTCAGCGCATTTTTGGAGAAAACAAAATCCAAGAAATGGCTGAGAAGCATGAAGAAATGCCAAAAGATATTCAATGGCAAATGATTGGACATGTGCAACGCAACAAAGTGAAATATATGGCTGAGTTCGTGGATTTAATCCATGGCGTTGACAGCTATAAATTATTAAAGGAAATTGATAAACAAGCTAAAAAGTACAATAGAACTATTGATTGTTTACTTCAAATTAAAATAGCTGAAGAGGATAGTAAGTTTGGGATGTCTGCAGAAGACGCTTCTGCCCTACTTGAATCTGATGAATTTTCAGAATTACAACATATCAAAATTGTTGGTGTAATGGGAATGGCAACATTCACCGAAAATACAACGCAAGTCGAAAACGAATTTAAATTCCTAAAAAGCACTTTTAACAAACTCAAAACACTGAATTCTAACCTTATAACTATTTCTATGGGCATGAGCGGCGATTATCAATTAGCAATTGACTGTGGAAGCACAATGATTCGCGTTGGAAGTAGTATATTTGGAGCTCGGAATTACAATAATTAGTTGGCAGTCGCAGTCACAGTTTTCAGTCCACGACTTACCAACTAAACAACAAACAACTTAACACTATTTACGCAATACTAGACATAGAAACCACTGGTGGGAAATACAACGAAGAAGGCATAACAGAGATTGCAATTTATCAGTTCGATGGTCATAAAGTCACAGATCAGTTTATTTCTTTAGTAAATCCTGAGCGCGAGATTCAACCTTTTGTAGTCAATCTCACAGGTATTAATTCTAACATGCTAAAAAATGCACCAAAATTTTATGAGGTCGCTAAACGTATTGTAGAAATTACTGATGATTGTATTATTGTTGCTCACAATTCTTCTTTTGATTATAGAATTCTAAAAACAGAGTTTAAGCGTTTAGGTTTTCCTTTTAAGCGGAAAACACTCTGTACTGTCGAACTTTCCAAGCAACTTATTCCTGATATGGAATCATACAGTTTAGGAAAATTAGCAAGAGCTTTAGGTATACCAATGAGCGATAGACATCGCGCTAATGGTGATGCTATGGCTACAGTAAAGCTTTTTAAGATGTTACTGAATAAAGATTTGGGTAAAACAATTATAAAGGAGGCTGTGCAAATTGAACAAAAATCTAAGATTGCTCCTAACCTTAAGCAGATCATTGAAGATTTACCCTCAGTAACAGGGGTCTATTATATTCATAATGAAAATGGTGAAATTATTTATATCGGAAAGAGTAATAATATAAAGAAACGCATTAATCAGCATTTTACAAATAAGAGTTCAAAATCTAAAAAGATTCAAGGCTTGGTTAGAGCTGTAACTTATGAAAAAACAGGTAGCGAATTAGCGGCCTTATTAAAAGAAAGTGAAGCGATAAAAAAGAATAAACCCATTTTTAATAGAGCATTAAGACGTAGTATATTTACGCATGCGCTATATAGTTATAAAGATGAAAATGGTTATATAAATCTAAAAATAGATAAGGCCAATGGTGAAGCGTTACCTATCACGACATTTAGTACGAGAGCTAGCGCTAAACATTTTATGTTTAAAGTTGTTGAGATTTACAATTTATGTCAAAAACTAACTGGTTTATATACGACTAAGACCAGTTGCTTTAAATACGACGTAAAAGAATGTCTTGGAGCTTGTATTATTGAAGAACCTTCAGAAGCATACAATAAGCGCGTTAATGTTCTTATAAACAAGCATAGTTATGAAAATAAGAATATGCTTATTATAGATAGAGGTCGTGAAATAGCAGAAAAAAGTGTGTTTTTAATTGAAAATGGAATCTTTAAAGGGATGGGATTTTTCGACTTAAACCATCAGATTAGTAATAAACAGGTATTGTTGTCTTTAATAACTCCCATGACTAATAACAAGGATAACCAGCACATTATTCAAAGTTACATGCGTCGAAATAAAAGATTAAAAATTATTGAATTATCAGAGTAATTTTACTTTTTGTACTTTTAAATTATGGAACCAGAGCATAAACATAATTGGAAAACCAAACTTCATGAAATCATTTATGAGGCCGATACTCCTGCCGGAAAACTATTCGATGTTGTTCTTTTAATAGCAATTTTAGCAAGTATTCTTCTTGTGATGCTAGAAAGCATAAATAGTTTTGATGAAAAATTTCATAATTTTCTCAATATTTCGGAATGGGTAATTACCATATTGTTCACTGTAGAATATATTTTACGAATAATTACCGTAAAAAAACCGATGAAGTACATCACAAGTTTTTTCGGCATAATAGATTTATTATCTACGATCCCAAAATACTTATCAATGATTTTCGTAGGTACACATGCCCTAGTTGCCTTGCGCGCATTGCGATTGTTACGTATTTTTAGGATTTTAAAGTTAGCGCGTTATTTAGGTGCTTCTAACCAGTTAGCTAGTGCTATAAAAGCAAGCAAAGCGAAAATCGCAGTATTTTTATTTGCTGTGCTTATTGCCGCCATTATATTTGGGACTATAATGTATTTAGTTGAGGGTGAAGAACATGGTTTTAGTAATATTCCTAAAAGTGTTTATTGGTGTATTGTTACTTTAACCACTGTTGGATTTGGAGATATTGCGCCAGAAACCCCTTTAGGTCAAATGATTGCGTCATTTATAATGATTTTAGGTTACGGTATTATTGCTGTCCCTACAGGTATTGTTTCAGCAGAATATACTAAAGCGACGAACGGTGAAGAAAAACTATCTGACGAGGAACACGAACAATTAAAAACAGTAACACTCAATACACAGTCTTGCGAGAATTGTTTAGCTGAACATCATCTCGATGGTTCTGACTTTTGCCATAAATGCGGACATGAATTACACCATGACTAATATACTTCTCTCTATTGTTGGCCCTACAGCTATTGGAAAGACGTCTCTAAGCATCAAACTTGCTAAACATTTTAATTCTGAAATTATTTCAGCAGACTCTCGTCAATTTTATAAAGAAATGAATCTTGGTACTGCTGTTCCAAATAAACAAGAACTTAGTACTGCGCCACATCATTTTATACAACATAAATCTATAGAAGACCCTTATAATGTTGGTGATTTTGAACGTGAAGCGGTTTCAAAAATAGAACAGTTACATCATAAGGATCCGATAGTAATTATGGCTGGAGGTTCTGGCTTATACGTTAAGGGGGTAACTAAAGGTCTTGATTATTTTCCTGAAGTAGATCCAACTATCAGAACACAACTTAATAAACAATTTGAAGAAGAAGGGCTAGTATCATTACAAAAACAGCTCATAACGCTGGATTCAAAAGCTTATGAAACTGTTGCTATTGATAATCCTAAACGTGTTATTAGAGCTTTAGAAATCTGTATTGGCACAGGTAGGTCTTATTCCTCTTATTTGACTAATCCGGATAAGCATCGGACGTTTAAAACTATTTCTATTGGACTCAATGCAGAACGCTCAATTATCTACGATAGAATTAATCAACGTGTTGACTTAATGATTGAAAATGGGTTATTAGAAGAAGCTAAAGCCTTAATTCCGCACAAACAGTTAAATGCTTTAAATACGGTCGGATATAAAGAGTTGTTCGCTTATTTTGAAGGAAACACAACTCTAGAATTTGCAATTTCAGAAATTAAAAAGAATACAAGGCGCTTCGCTAAACGTCAATTGACTTGGTTTAGAAAGGATGACTCTATTACTTGGTTTGATTTTGAAACTGACGTTCAAGAAATCATTCAGTTTATTGAAGATACTATAAACTTATAAAAGTAAATTTTCATTAGTACACATAACATTTAGACCTTTCTGTTTCTAAAGCATGAAAAGCATTCACATTATGATATAAAACAAAAAATCTAGCGTATTCAGCTAGATTTTTTTATCTCTAATTAAGTTTACTCAACTTTATTGTTGATTACCAATCTAAACCCCTCACCATGAATGTTTAATATTTCAACATTAGGATCTGGTTTTAAATATTTACGCAACTTAGCAATATAAACATCCATGCTGCGAGATGTAAAGTAATTATCGTCTCTCCAAATTTTAGTTAGCGCTAATTCTCTTGGCATTAAATCATTTTCATGTAATGCTAATAGACGCAACAATTCATTTTCTTTAGGTGATAACTTTGAAGGATTTTCACCATCGAATTTTAAGAAACGAAGTTTTGAATTCAAATCAAATCGTCCTATCTTAAATTCAAATTGTTTGCTATCTGCAACTGTATCTGTCGCTTTTCGCTGAATAATAGCTTTTATCTTCATTAATAAGACTTCACTATCAAACGGTTTATTCAAATAATCATCAGCACCGACTTTATACCCTTTTAATACATCTTCTTTCATCGCTTTGGCGGTTAAGAAAATAATAGGCACATCTGTATTTTTTTCACGAATTTCCTTCGCTAATGTAAATCCATCCTTATAAGGCATCATGACGTCCAATATACAAAGATCGTAATCATCTTTTTTGAACTTTTCAAAACCTTCCATTCCATTTTTGGCGTGGACGACGTCATAATCGTTCATCATTAAATAATCTTTTAAAACGGTTCCAAAATTTGGATCGTCTTCAACCAAAAGAATTTTCTTGTTTTGCTCTTCCATAATTCGTTTTTATGATATTAATGGCAATTTTATAATAAAAGTACTGCCTTTTCCTTTTTCACTTTCTACTGATATATAACCTTGATGATCTTCTACTATTCGTTTTACATAAGCTAAACCTAGCCCGTGTCCTTTTACATTGTGCACGTTACCTGTATGCTCTCTATAAAATTTTTCGAACACACGCTTGGCAACTTGTTTAGTCATTCCATTGCCCTGATCTACTATTTTTAAAATGATGCTGTTTCCAACATTTTCAGTATACACATCAATTTTTGGAGGATCATCTGAATATTTAATAGCATTATCTAATATATTAACGATCACATTTGTAAAATGTGTGTCGTTTGCTAAAATTGACGATTTTAAAGCATTTAAATGTGTGTTTACAGAACCTTGACTATCTTCTACAATTAGCTCTACATGTGTTAAAGCATCTTCTACTATATCGTGTAACTTTAAACGTTCCTTACTAATATTAAGCTCATTCTTTTCTAACTTAGAGATGCGCAGTACATTTTCTACTTGCGCATGCATACGCTTATTTTCTTCTTTTATCATTCCTAAATAACGCATTACCTTTTCTTGGTCATTAATAATTTTAGGGTTTTTAATAGAATCCAAGGCCAAATTAATTGTAGCTATTGGTGTTTTGAATTCGTGCGTCATGTTATTAATAAAATCTGTCTTTATCTGAGATATTTGCCGCTGCTTTATCAACTGATAAATTGCACTAGAATAGGCTATAATAATTATACTTGTAAACACTACTGAAAGCACAATCATCCACAATATAGAGGATAACAAATACTTTTTCCTACCTGGAAAATCTACCCAAAGTCTATAACTCCCTTCATTGTTATTATCTAAAAAAACAGGTATACCATACGCATTCTCTTTTTCGAAATTCTGAGTTTGCACCTTAGTTGCTAAGTCATCATCATAAATTGCGAACTCAAAGTTTAAGTTTACACCTTCATCTTTTAATTCTCTTTTAAGAAAGGTTTCAACCTGTAAAATAGATACTCTGTTATAAATCGGAATATTTTTTTCCTTCAGTAAGGTCTTAAAAGTATCCTCGTACAATTGTTTTCTTAATTCCGGCAATGAGGAATATTCGACAAGCGTTTTCTTTGGTTTAATATCTCTATTGCCATCTAAGCTGGTATTGCTATAGATTTCAGTAACACGCTCATTAGTTAAACTACTAATTGTTATACTATCTGCATCAATTTCAAAGAACAATGATGGTACTTTAAAACGTTCCTCTAAAATTGTATTTCGATGTATTATCGTTTTATCGTTAATATCGTCTGGTGCAGTTATATAAAGTTGCTGTATCACCGTTGAGTCTGGTTCTTTACCTTGAGCTATTAAGGGTTGAATCTTTGCGTAATAATTCCTTAATTCTGTCTGTTCTATATCTCTCGAAACAAAACTCAAAGCTCTTTTTACACTTAGTGTAAAATTCTTTTCCTCATTTTCTAAACTATTATTAATAAAAAACGATTGAACGAAAATTATACCAATGAGGGATAAACTCATTAATACTACTAATAAGACGAATAGCTTTTTGCCCATTAGTCAAATTTAACATTTTAACATTTAGAACAAATTAGCTTTAACCTTACATTAACAAAAGAAAACGATAATATTATGTGTTGATGACCTGAAGTATTTGATGATGAATTTCATTAGCTTCCTTCTTAGCCGAAGCTAAGTCATTATTTGTAATCACAAAGTCCGCTTTTTTAATCTTCTCAGCATCAGATAACTGATTTTTAATTATAGCCTTTATTTTTTCTTTTGAAGCCTCATCGCGTTTCATCACACGTTTTATGCGTAAATTTTCATCTGCTATAACCGTAATAATATAATCGTACTGACTTTCGAGCTTGTTTTCAAAAATAATTGCGGCTTCTTTTATAACATAAGGTGCATCTTGTTTTTTTAACCATCGTTTAAAATGTGATGCCACTTTAGGATGCACAATAGCATTCATCTTTAAAAGCAATGTTTTGTCTCTAAAAATTTTTGAAGCCAGAAATGGTCTATTCAATTCACCATCTTTGTAAGCAAATTCACCAAATAGTTGGACCAATTTTCGTTTAATAACTTTAGAACGATTCATTAAACCCTTAGCTTCGTCATCAGCTATATAAACAGGAATACCAAAGGCTTCAAAACACTTTAAAATTGTGCTTTTACCACTTCCTATGCCACCAGTAAGTCCTACTATTACCATGCTACAACTTTATAAAATCGATACGTTTTTGTTTGATGCTTATACGCTTTACAAATTCTGGTTTTTTAACAATTTTTGGAATAAAATAAGTTTGATTCTCTTCTAAATCTGAATAATTACATTCTACTATAAAATCTGAAGACTGAATACCATTATAATTATCTAAATCTACATAATAAGAAAGCGTTACCGATTTCGGAAAATAGTTGATTTTTAGAGTATTCGGTTTATTTTCTATAGTTATAGGTATTTCAATGGTACCCTCTGTAAATCGCTTAATTTCCGCTTTTACAATTACTGATTTTGGAAATATCTCTATAGCTCCATAGTCCGAAACATCTAAGCTAACCGTCTCGTTAACATTAGTATTAACCTCATTTAACACTAAGTTTTCTGTGTTTATTGCGTTTATTTTATCCAATTCCAACGTCGAACCTACAACTTTTACACTATCCAAATTCAACTCAAATTCATCTTTTATATCATACCCAACAGCATAATTAATAGTGCTATGTAAAGTTATGGGGACTAATTTTGATGCTCTCTTAGAATACCCAAGCGTCAATGTATCTGGTTTTAATGAGAGCACTTTATACGATGCACCCAATTGGGCTTCTATAAGAAATTGATGCTTCTGTACATCGAAAATAAAATGATTAGGTTGCGAAATGACATCCGTTTTTACATCGACAATAATAGCCTTAGCATTATTAAATATGAAGGGTACAAATGAAAAACCTTTTGCTTCTACATAAGCATCAATAGTATTTAATGAATCGTCCTGTAAGATGATTTCGTCTTGAACATTGACTAAATTAAGTTTCAATTTTATAGTTTGCTTATAATCATTAGATAACTTAGAGAAAATTAAAAATACAGATGCGATGGCAAAAAACAGACTAAAGCGTTTTACGTTTTTCTTTTTTAAATAATCCGATATGTTCAATTTCTTATTAGAATTCATATTGAAATTAAAAAAATAATTGAGGAAATGCCTCCTCAGGATGCTTACCTAAAACAACTAAGCTAAAAGTTGATTTTATAAAACCGTAGCCATAACCAAAAAACTGAATGACTATGGCCAATAAAGCTTGAAATGCAACAGTTATACTTTTATTAGAAATTAGTGCCAAAACAAAAGCGAAACTAAAATAGAGCATATACAAATACAATGGTAATGCTATATTGAATAACAGCAATGCAATTGCAACCAAAAAACCTAAACTAAACAAACTGGGGAACCAATACACCAAACTCTTAGAGTTTGGATGCCATTGATTTAGAATTGGCCTCACCATACCAAACTTGTGAACCTGTTTATAAAACTTAGACCAAGATGTTCTGCGTTTGTGATAAACAAAAGCAGTCTCTATAAGTGCAGTCTTAAAACCTAATTTGTGCAACCGCAACGCCAAATCTGGGTCTTCACCTGGGTGAATTTTACCAAAACCACCAGACGCTAAAAAGGCTTTTTTGGATAAACCCATATTAAAACTTCGTGGCTGAAAATCTTCTACCTGTTGCTTACCTCCTCTTATGCCTCCCGTTGTTATAAATGATGTCATAGCAAAGTTAATCGCTTTTTGAAGACTTGTAAAGGAAGCATGTGCAGCGTCAGGTCCTCCAAAACAATCATAGTACGAATTGGCCAAGAACTTTTTTACTTGTATCAAGTAATGAGATGGCAGTATAACGTCCGAATCCAAAATAACAAAGTAATTCCCCTTGGCTTTTTGCATCCCAAAGTTTCTTGAATCTCCTGGTCCAGAATTTGCTTTATAATAATACGTAATATCTAATGAATTTTGAAAGGTATAAACAATATCCTCAGAAGTTTT
>JAWUVW010000047.1:0-13575 GCA_034112185.1 Flavobacteriaceae bacterium
ACTTAAATACTAGTTCACAAAATATTAAAGTAAATGGATTAGAAAAAGGCATCTATATTATTAGCATTGAAAGTGCCTCAGAAAAAATGACTCAAAAATTAATTATACGATAGCGGCTTTTTAGCAGCTAAATAATATGAAATAATACCAATTAACAAATAAAATAAGCTTCATAATTTCCTTGCTAATTGGTATAATTTCGTATAAGATTCTTAGTTTTAAAAACGTCTACTCATTTGGGTTTACTAAAATTTGAAACTGATACGGATCCTACGTTGAAGCAGAATTTCACTACTCGAAAGACTTCGTTTCAAATCCATTGTGGGTGATTAAAGATTCTAGAAATAATATATATAGTCTTAACAGTACTACAAATGTTATTGTGTCCTAGGCCTAAGCATTAAAAACGGTATTAATTTTAAAACCAACTCTAGTGTTATATGACCGATGACCACAAAGACTATAAAGATGGTGATATCTATAGCTTTAAATTAGACTAAAAACCAAATCCTAATTTAAACGCTAAACGCAGACCGTCATCACTATTAAATGCAGAAAGGTTAAACGTTAGCATATCTACAACATTTGCAAAAACACCTCCTCCAACAGAGGTATGCCACTTATCTGAATCTTCACCATCGACCCATACACGACCATAATCAAAACCACCATAAAACCCAATACTTAATGGCAATACGCCTGTTTTAAATTGATTTAAATTTAAACGCAAATCCGTACTTTGTACAAAAGCACTTTTACCTGTAAATCTCTCATTTCTGTATCCACGAAGCCCTTCATTGGCACCTAGATTTGCGGCTTGAAAAAATTCATAATCGTCCCCTAAGTTGACCTGTGCTTTCGCTTTTGAACCTAAAACCAATTGACCACTTGGTACTAATTTATAATCGAAACCAAGTTCAGGAATAATATAGCCGAAACCTTTAGAAGAGTCTACATTGTTTTTATAACCGACCTGTAAACCAAACATCATCCCTAAGGTAGGAAAGGCATTACTATCCGAATTAGCATATTGATAATTAGCATCTAAACCATAATACTCATTGTTAATCTCCGTATTGTCACCAATAAATTCGTTTATAAATCGCCCTTCTGTTTCCTCAACCTCAATGGATTCGTAGGACAATCCTACTTCAAAAGCAGCTCCTAAACGGCCTCTCCAAATTAAGGATGGCGCTAGTGTTAAGGTTCTTAATCTAACACGATTATAATCTAAATCAACATCTAAACCGTCATCTTCATCTGCTTCAGGGTTTGCTGTTTCATTACCAAAACCGAAGAAATTAATAGCGTAATTTGGACTAGTAAAATGTCCTCTAATCCCTAAATTCATATTACCAACAACATGGGCAAATTCTCCTTTATACCCTAAATCATAGCCTTGCGTTGCAAAATAATATTGCGCAGATAGCGTATGTTGTGAAGTGAAGGGGTTACGCTCGAATCCATAATCTGTGAAAGTGTTTGTAATTCCAATTTTAAAACCGTCATCAGGATTTGCCCCTAAAGTTGGTATAAGCTGATTACCACTATTTTTTAGTTTTTTGTAATCGTAAATATTTCTTTCATAATCATCGGTTAACTTTTTAAGGCCATTATTGGTTACAAACACGCTTTCCTTTGATTTATAGTCATACACTGTTACTTTTTTACCATTTTGAATGTCATAAACGTCTTTGTTCTGCCCACCAATTAATCGAATTTTAATTAATTTATTCCCTTCACCAAAAACATGAAACTGATCGTCATCATCTAGTCCATAAATCCAAATTTCATTGGTGTCGTTACATGTATATGTACGTTGATGAAATACGTCTGCTTTTATACCTTTCTTGATTCTGTACGCTGTTATTTTTGTATCACCACCTGGCACGCGTTCTATATCAAACCAATCATCCTTATTGGTGCCTTTTATGATTCCAAATTTATTGATATGATTGTAATATTCATCTGAAATGCTTTGTAAATTGCTTCGTCTTCCTTTTAATTTTCGTTTAATTTCTTGTATCGCTTCGCCTTGTACTTCATCCGGAAAATAGGTAAAAGCTTCATCAATAACAGCATCTGTTAGATTCTCAGTTATATGCTTTACTTGCGCATTCCAAACAGCCCGATTAGACTCGTTTATTAAGGCCATGTCCAAAGGATAAGGCTCTAAATTAAACCATTTTGGACTTTTTAAGTCTTCCTCGTAACTCTTCATTAGTCTCAGTCCAGGAATAATACTCGTTGCAAAACTTAATAAAGCCCCATCTGCCATTATTGAAAATGCCTGATCTCTATCTCTAGGAATTGGTCTGTAAATAGTTTTTCCATTTTCCTTAAAACTGGCCCAACGCCATTGGTCTTCGTGCCTATCCCAGTCACCAATGAGCATATCAAACAACCGTGCTCTAATATAAGAGGCTTCATCTAACACATGGTCTTCATCCTTTTTTATCTTTTTAAGAAAATCGTCAGTACTCAACAGCTTATTAGAAAACCCAAAACTCGCTTTATCACCATGACCATCATCGGTGCGCTCCTCTATCATATACAATTCATCACCAAACTCATCGTTAAATGGCCCAATTGCATTTTGCTTTGGCACATAATACAATACTGGATTTGTATGAAATATACCTACAGCATCAGATAATGTCCCTATAGTGAAAGGCGCATAAGGATGCGAACCCGTAAAGACATCTAATAGCAGATCTTGGGTAATAGTACCGTCTAATTGGTCTTCAACATATTGATCTTTAAAGGCTACGGCTTGTAAATACTGAAGTGCATTTTTTCGCAGGGCACGCATTACATATTCTCTCCCTTGCTTATCTTTTAATCTTAATGATTTAGATTGATGACCTCCTCCTTTTCTAATGGGTATTAAACCTCCAAAGAGTGTGTCTAAATCTACGGTTGGTGCCTTAATTTTTGCGCCAAAATATTCGCGATAACGCTCGCCCCAAAGCGTCTTATAAAGTCCTCCCTTCGTGACTTCTTCCTCTGTATAAATAGAGGCTATTTCAAATTTTGAAGTATTGGTATAACTGAGCTCTTTCGCCATTTTTTCAGCCGGAAGCACTTCGGTTTCAAACACAACCTTATCATCGTTAACCGAGAAAAAACTAACATGTGATGAACCATCAGTAAACACATCTAATCTCGCATAACCAGGCGCGCCATAAGAAAACTGCCCTTTACCTACATTTCGAGTTGCAGTAACTTTAGAACCAGCCCCACTGACAATTTGCGGTAAATTATCTTGGACTATATATTGCAAGTTATGATCATGTCCTGACACAAATATGGTTTTATCATTTTCTTGAGATAAGGTAATTATGCGTTCTCTAAATTCCTCATAGAGTTTGTTTTGCACATCTACAGTTATGATTCCGCCTGTTTTACGGATTAGATTTTTTATGCTACCCAATATAGGAATGGGCTTCATATGGCTAGCAAAACTGTATTGTCCACCATGCGAACCGTTAGTATAAATAGGATGATGTAAAGCTACAATCGTTGTTTTTCCTCGTGCTTTTTTTATTTCACTTTCATATTCGTCAAAAAATTTGGTTCTGGTTTTTATTTCGCAATTGTCATTAATTGTAGGATGCTTATCCCAATCGGTTAAATACCATTCTGAATCTAGAATAATTAAAACGATCTCATCAGAAATATTTATCCTTTCAATGGGACAGCCATTTTCGGGTAAAAAAGTGTTTTTACCTAGTTTGTCTTCAATATATTTTTCTTGGCGTTTTAAGCCTTCGATTCCATCACTATACCAGTCATGATTACCAGGAATAAAAATAGCATTTCCTTTAAAGTCCTTTACGGCATCGGTTTGCACATTGAGCTGGTATTCCGCAATTTTTCTTCCCTTAGCCTCCTTTTTCGGCAGCCCTTTTGGATAAATATTGTCTCCTAAAAAAATTGCTGTGCTTTGTTTTTTAGCTTTATTTAATTCTTCTTTAAATTTATGAATTGCTGAAGCCATTGAATCTGCGGGAGACAACCCTCCATCTCCTAATAAATAAAATGAATGAGCAATAGTCTTTTGCTCTGGAAACGGTGTCAATGCCTCTTGGTTAACTTGTAATTTTAATGTTGCACAAGCATTAAAAACAAATACGGCTACTATTAAAATACTAAACTTTCGAAATAAATTCATCTGGAATTGGAATTGGTGATTGACATTTAACGATAGGGAATAAAACTCAATTATTTTTCCCATAAACTGTCTGCAAAGTAATGTTTACAATCCAGAAAATTTGTATTCAAATTAAAATTCGAATGCTCTCCGAGCGCTTGAATGTCTTCAAGGCTATATTTCTTAGAAAGCTCCGTCCATATTAATTCGTTATAATCAAAATCAATTGTTTTGTTTAATGCTCTTAACTGCACCGTTTGCTTTCTTAGACTGATAATATAACTTTTAACATCACCAGTAATTGGATTATAATGGCAATAAAAATCAAAGTCATCTATCTTAAAATTAGCATCCAGTTCTCTATTAATTCTCAATAATAAATTCAAATTGAAACGCTTGGTAATACCATGCCTATCGTAATAAGCATTGTGGATAACAATTGGATTTTTCTTCAAATCAAAACCAATCAGGAGTTTATCACCAACCTTCATATTATCATTGAACAGTTGTAATAATTCTATAGCTTTTTCTTTATTATAATTTCCAATGTTACTTCCCAAAAACAAAAGTAAACTTGGATAATCGCCTTGCTTATTTTCTTTTAATATCTCAAAATAATCGCCTACTTTAGGTTTTACTGTCAAACTAGGTAAACGCTCTTTTAATCTTTTAGTTAAGATATCAATAGCTTCTTGTGAAATATCAATTGGGACATAATCGAAATTGATATTATTATTCACCAAATATTCTAAAAGCTTAAATGTTTTTAAACCATCCCCAGCTCCTAGCTCTACAATATTAAAGGGTGTTGAAAACTGCAAAGCATCTATAATTTGTTTAGACTGCATTGCCAGTATTTCAAACTCAGCGTCTGTGAGATAATACTCAGGCATATTCATTATCTCTTGAAATATGCGACTCCCATTATCATCATAAAAATACTTTGAGGATAATGATTTATTTTTAGCAGTTAAGCCATTAAGCACATCTTGTGCGAAGGTATCTATCATTTATTTTGCTAATCTTATTCCTGAAAATTGCCAACGCATTTCGGGGTGAAAAAAGTTTCTATAAGTTGATCTGCTATGATTTTTTGCAGTAGCAATAGAGGCACCTCTCAGCACCATTTGATTGACCATAAACTTTCCGTTATATTCTCCAATAGCGCCTTCTGCTTTTGTGTAATTTGGATAAGGCAAATAGGCACTGTTAGTCCATTCCCAAAGTTGACCAAAATTTAATTGACGCGATGCTATTTCCCATTCAAACTCAGTTGGCAAGCGCATTCCTTTCCATTGCGCATAAGCAAATGCCTCATAAAAGTTCACATGACTTACAGGTAAATTAAGTTCAATTTCTTTAAAACCTTGAAGTGTGTATTGCATCCATTTTTCATTGACATTATGCCAATACATAGGAGACTCAATATTATTATTTTGAATAAATTCCCAGCCATCTGCATGCCAAAGATTAAAATCTTTATAGCCACCCGATTCTATAAATTCTATATATTCTGAATTGGTTACTAATCGATTTGAAATTTCAAAATCATTAAGAAAAACCTTATGATTCCCTAGTTCATTATCCCAACAAAAATCATCTCCTTGATGGCCTATACTATAAACTCCTTCTTGAATCTGAATAAATTCATGTTGCCAAATTTCTGGCTTCAAGTTCATCTTATAATCTAGTTTTGGGAATGAGGGTTGGTGTCCAAAAATGTACTTAATATCATAAATCAACAACTCTTGATGCTGTTGCTCGTGTTGTAAACCAATTTCGATTACATGAGCTAGATCTTTTGTAATAACTTGTTCTAAAAATTCAGCCATATGAGAATTTACATAAGCTCTATAATCTAAAATTTCTTTTAGGATCGGCCTAGTCATTAAGCCCCGATCCGCTCTTATCACACGTTCACCTATATTATTGTAATAACTATTGAAGTAATACCCAAAGTCAGCACTGAATACTTTATAATTCTCCTTGTGTTCAGTCAAAACAAACTGCTCAAAAAACCAAGTCGTATGCGCCAAATGCCATTTTGGTGGTGACACATAGCTTATGGGTTGGATTGATGTATCCTCAGGCCTTAATGATTCACAAATACGTTCGGCGCGATGCCTTATTTCTAAAAATTTCGATTTCGTAATTGGACTAACTATTTCAATTTGCACTATTAATCTTGTATTATTATGAAGTTATTAACGCTTTTTTCAATTGGCTACGACATGTTCTTTTATCTCTCGCTTCAGTCAAAAACGTTTAAACAACTTCTGTTTCAAAAATCACTTCGCTCGCAATAGTTTTATGCACTGGACAACGCGAAGCTAACTCTTTTAATCGTTCTTTTTGTGTAGCATCTAAGTTACCAACAAATTTTAATTTTTTACTAATGTGATCTAAATATTTTGGTTTATCTACTTCAGTTTGTAAGTCATCACTATGTTTCCTAGAATGAGACACATATACATAAACCTCTTGTAAATCCCATTGCTTACGCTCTGCATAAAGTTTTAATGTCATTACGGTGCAGGCAGCCAAGGCGGCATTGAGATATTCGTAAGGCGAAGGCCCAAAATCACTTCCTCCTATACTTGCAGGTTCATCAGCAATAAACGAATGGTTTTTGGTTTGAATTGAGGTCGTAAAATTATCTTCAACAATATTTAAATGCCCTACTAATTGTTCTCCTTCCGTACTTAACATTACATTTTCCACTTTTGGAAAATAACGTTTCGCCCAAGTCCCTATGACATCTCCAACATATTGGCTGTCCTTTTCGTCTGTCAATAAATGATCTGCATCATCTAGGGTTACAAAGCTTTTAGGATGATGCGCATTGTGATATAATCGCTCTGCATTTTCTATCCCCACAATTTTATCGAACGGTGAGTGCATTATTAACAAAGGTTTTCTTAGGTTTTTTACAATTGCAGGCAAATCTGTTTTATCAAACTCTGCAATAAAATCTTCGTTAATAACAAATGGTCTTCCACCAATATTCACCTTTACATTGCCCTTTTCTTTTACATCTTGGACTTGATGCGAAAACAGATGTGTAACGTGACTTACTGTTGCAGGTGCGCCAACTGTTGCAACGGCCTTAACAGCCTCTATTTTTGAAGCCGCAACAAGCACAGCCGCACCTCCTAAAGAATGACCAACCAATAAACTTGGTGCATCATAATGCTCGGCCATATAAGCATGTACATCTAACAAATCTTCAACATTGGCAGAAAAGTGACTGTCTGCAAATTCGCCTTCGCTTCTTCCTAAACCTGTAAAATCAAAACGAACTACGGCAAAACCATCTTGTGTTAAAGCTCTACTAACATTTCGCACCGCACTAAGACTGCTGCTACATGTAAAACAATGTGCGAAAATAGCGTAGTAATTTGGTTTTTGATTAGCAGGCAACTCTAAATGCGCATTAAGCGTGAGGCCTTTTCTATTTACTATTTTTAGTTTGGTACTTTTCATGTGTTTATATTTATTGTTTTCCAATGGTCACATGCTGTTCGCTATTAATCATTCCCTTGGATGATAAAGTTTTCACTATGCTCGTTTCATTTTATGGTCTACTTGTTTCAGTATCTAAACCTCTAAGGTCTAGATTCTCTTAATCTTCAATTTGGACTCCTCTCCAAAATGCTACATAGTTATTAATCCCTTTTACAAGTTCTGAAACCTCCGGATAAAACCAAGCGGCATCCCTATTTTGTTTCCCATCTACTTCTAGAGTATAGTAAGATGCTGTGCCTTTCCATGGACAAACGGAATGCAGATCACTTTGTTTAAAGAATTCTTTCTTTATACTGTCGTGAGGAAAATAGTGATTATTTTCTATCACTACAGTATCGTTACTTTCTGCTATGATTTGATTATTCCAAATGGCTTTCATTGTATCGTTTTTTATAAGCTACAAAGTTTTGATACTGAAATAAATTCAGGAATATACCTTGCAGGAATTTTTATTTTTTGTTTTGCATTTAGTAATGCTACGAACTACAAGACAACATAGAACAACCGACTTTATCTCTTGCCCAATCTGGTCGTTTTGCAAACCATTTTTCGTTTTCTGGT
Source organism: Flavobacteriaceae bacterium (assembly GCA_034112185.1). Lineage (GTDB taxonomy): Bacteria > Bacteroidota > Bacteroidia > Flavobacteriales > Flavobacteriaceae > Winogradskyella. The sequence goes on from JAWUVW010000047.1 coordinate 8,240, forward strand.
TGTTCGTTATATGGTTTTTTTAGTACTTCGAATAATTCGTTAATGAGTTTGTAGTCTCCTCTATCTGCATCATCAATTGCCAACTGTGCCATATAGTTTCTAAGCACATATTTTGGATTCACAGCTTTCATTTTTTTACTTCGATCGGCGTCACCTAATTCCTCTTTATGTAACCTTTTGTCGTAAGCGTCGAACCAAACTTTCCATTGTTCTAAAATTTGATCATTTAGATCTTCTGGTTTATAAAATGCTTGGTGAATTGTTTCTAATCCTTTAGCCTCAAAACCTTTCTTATAGTTTGATAATTGTCTGAAGAAAATCGTCATATCAGTTTCAGATTGTAATAAACAATCTTCCAAATCTGTCATTAATTTTGAATCCCCTTCATCTTCAATTTGCAATCCTAATTTTGAGCGCATCATTTGGAGTGCCTTAATTTCAAAACCCTTTTGATATTGATTTAGTATCGTTTCCAAAGGCTCAGGGTCTTCAATCAAAGGGTACAGTGCATTGGCGAGTTGGAGTAAATTCCAAAGCCCAATATTTGGTTGGTTACCATAACGGTAGCGTTTATTTTGTCTATCTGTAGTATTTGGCGTCCACCCAAAATCAAAATCTTCTAACCAACCATATGGCCCGTAATCAATGGTTAGGCCGAGAATAGACATATTATCTGTGTTCATTACACCATGCACAAAACCGACACGTTGCCAATGGATAATCATTTCCAGTGTTCGCGTAGAGACTTCTTTAAAAAACTTTATATACGTTTCTTTTGAAGGCTTACCAAGTTCTGGGTAAAAGTACTTGACGGTATAATCTACTAGTTTTTTTAAATTTTTAATATCCTTTCGCGCCGCAAACAATTCAAAATTACCGAAGCGAATAAATGTTGGTGCCACTCTACTTACAATAGCTCCTTTTTCGTAATCTGCATTGCCATCATAGAGCATGTCTCTTAGTACATCATCTCCAGATAACATTAAACTTAAGGCTCTTGTGGTTGGCACTCCTAAATGAAACATGGCTTCGCTACATAGATATTCACGAATCGAAGATCTTAAAACGGCTAAACCATCACCTTGTCTTGAATACGGTGTTTCACCAGCACCTTTAAGTTGTAGGGCCCAACGCTTGTTATCCTTTTCTACTTCAAACAAATTAATTGCTCTACCATCACCTAACTGACCAGCCCAATTACCAAACTGATGACCAGCGTAAGCCATAGCATACGATTTTGTTTTAGGGTAAGTGCTAACTCCAGAAAAGGTTTCTAAAAACGCTTTAGAACCTAGGTCCTTTTCATCCAAACCTATTGCATTTGCCATTTCTTTAGAAGCATGAATCAGTTTTGGATTCGACGGTAATCTTGGAGAAACATAAGAATGCGTCGCTTCAAAAATCTGTCGTCTTGTGTTTTCAATATTTGAATCTGATGGTAATTCCTTATTAAATGTATCCCTTATATTTAATCGCATACGGAAGCTTTCTTTTTAGGTAAATAAATAATATACCTTTGTTAAATTAAATAGGTAATTATCTTAAATAAATTTCGTCTAATTCTAAGTCGTTAAAATATCGATTACTTTGCAAAAGCAATCAAATTTAGCTAAGTTACTATTTTAGTAATTGAAAAGGTTATATATAATTCTTAAATTGGTCCCTTATTATAAATCATGGAAAACATTATACTAGAAGCAAAAAAGTATGTTATCAGTCTTTTAAATGAAAAGTTAGATACGACTTTCGTCTATCATAATTTAGCACATACACAACGTGTATCTGGCAAATCAAAAGAGCTTTCTGAACTCTCGAGTTTAAGTGACAAAGAAAAAGAACACCTAGAATTAGCGGCTTGGTTTCACGATACTGGTTTCACTAAAGGTTCTAATGCGCACGAAAAGGAAAGTTCAAAAATAGCTTCAGCTTTTTTAGAAAACCACAATTACCCAGAAAACGATATTCAATCGGTTATAAATTTAATTTTAGCTACCGAGATGCAATACAAACCTTCTAGTGTATCAGAAAAAATTATCCGAGATGCTGATTCTTCTCACGTTGGCAGTAAAAATTATAATGACATATGTGAGTTACTTAGAAAAGAATGGGAACTCACCTGTGATAAAACATTATCAGAGTCGGAGTGGCTCGATGAAAATATTAATTGGCTAAGCACTGAACACCGTTTCTATTCTGATTTTGCATCATCTAAATGGGATGAACGTAAAGGGAAAAATTTATCACAATTACTAAAAGCTCAGAAAAAACTAAACCAGGACACTACAAAACTTAAACACAAGAAGGATGAACTCAGCTTTAAAAAGAGTAAAGTAGAACTTCCTGAACGCGGTATTGAAACTATGTTTAGAGTCGCACTTCGTAATCACATTACACTCAGTGATATTGCGGATACTAAAGCTAATATTCTATTATCTGTAAATGCCATTATTATATCTTTAATATTATCCAATTTAATATCTAAGCTAGATAACCCTTCTAATAATTACTTGATTTGGCCTACAGTTATATTTGCCCTATTCACAGTGGTTTCCATAGTTTTATCTGTTCTCGCAACGCGACCAAATGTAACTAGTGGAAAATTCTCTAAAGAAGATGTTGCCAATAAAAAAGTAAATCTTTTATTCTTTGGCAATTTTCATAAAATGAAACTTGCTGAGTTTGAATGGGCCATGCAAGAAATGATGAAAGATAGAGATTACTTATATGGTTCTTTAACCAAAGACCTCTACTTTTTAGGCCTAGTTTTAAATAGAAAGTACAGTTTATTACGCACAACTTATACGGTCTTTATGCTAGGAATTATTATTAGTGTAATTGGTTTTGCAATAGCTTTTCAATTTTCTGGTGCAGTAACGCCAAGCTTAGCTCTTTAATGTTACTAGAAAATTTGGTTTAAGCTTTAATCTCTTTCATTAAATCCTCATATGTATAAAAGGCTTTATCGTCTTTTTCTTTATGATACAATACGCTTGCACGAATAGCCTTTAAACCTGTGACGGCTTGCAAATCTTGAAGCTCAACAATCTCCACGTCGTCATCTAAATATTTTTTAGACTGTAAGAATTTTACATATCTCAAATATTCTATTTCGTCTTCTTTTTGAGAATAGATAATACTTATTTTTCCTTTTTGAGTGACACGTTCTGTTGTCCCTTTTATATAGGCTTTATCAACGCGTTTCTTTACAATTTCATAGCGCGCATTGTATGTTCCATCGACATCAAATTGCTTTTCATCCATTCTAAAACTGATAGATAAGGGTTGATTAAAAACCAGAATCATTGATGCCACGTCTAAAGCCACTGGAAATTGTGATTGCATTTGGTAGAATGAGTTTTCCATTTCGACCATCACTTGCAGTTGCCACAACCTAAGATTATATAAATATATTGGATTGAAACTATCGTCTTTAGTTATAGATTCTCCTATGTACATATTATGCTCAACACCATCGGTTTTAAAACGCTCAAAATAATGTGGATACATTACTTGTGCTTCGACTTGCTTTTGATCTAGTAGTGAAGCCATTTCCTTGTTTATTAGCGCTATGGTATCATCGTAATGTTTTCTATGATGATATAGTACGTCGACAGTATCGTCTATACAATTAAAATAATTGTCTATTTCAGTTTTTAATTCGTCTCTTGTATACAAGTGTTTTAAAACTGGCTCTATATCGTCTTTAATGAACCCTGAAATTTGATGCTCACTATCAACTTGAAAATGCGAATCAAGACCTGTAAGAAATTCATCTATTTGATATATATATTGCTCATAAATTGGTAGTCCTTCAAATTGAGACGCTGCTTCTAATATACTTTTTACTGCATTTAACTGTAATGTTAAATCTTGCTGCGTTGCCCAATTTCTGGCATCAGAAGATCCTTTAATATCTATTTGGCCATAAAGCGGATATATGTTTTCGAACGCTATTTTATTAAAACTTGGTTCACCACCTTTAAGTTGTTCTTTAATAAAGTTTTTTGCTTCCTTTTCAAACCTCCAATGCACACTTGGGTGAATAGATGTACATTCTTTTTGAATAATCGCTTCAATTAAATTTGCCTCTTCATTTTTAGACCGTTCCACGGCAGTCACAATAAAGGGCATTACATCGACCAGTTTGTTTGCATTAATACTATTCAAAACTTTTGGCTTATAGGATACAATCTCTAGTATTCCCATTAAACCATTTTCATTGGCTATAGGTGCTAAAATTGCACTTTTGATCCCTTGCTCTTTTAATGTTTTGTACTGAGGCGCCTTCCCTTTTGATAGCTTAAAAAATTTATCGACATCTGAAACTGCATAAAACTTTTTATCCATCAATAATGTCTGATAGGACCAACTGCAAATTGCTTCAGAACATTTTAGACTCGTATTTTCATTTAATAAATAACTTTCCATTCCAGCCCAATAGGCTTGTTCAAAAGCGTCTTCTTCTTCATTGTAAATAGAAAAACCAACCTTAATATGCTTTAACCCTAAAAGTGAACGGAATATTTCTTGGAAGTCTTCCGTTAAACCTTCAACTTTCAACTTATCTACCCCAATTAAAGAGGATTTGATATTTGAAATAGACTGGTCATCCGTAACATCAAAAATATTTGAAATTACAAAGCCTTTAAACTCATAACTATTTAAAGGAAACTTTTCTTTCCACAGCTCAATATTTTCAAAATTATCTAATAATTCGTCGTAATCTTCTTTTGTAATTTTAGGCGCATTTTTCTTAGGAACGATCTCAGAAAAATCTGCATTATAAAGAATTTTATAATAACGCATCACACCATCGGCGTCGGGAATTTCGTAAAAGAATGGCCGTTTAAAATTAAGATTGTAACCGTAACAAGCGTTTAAAATAATCGCACATGCAATGATATACCTTTGGTCTGTAGGCATATTTTTCATTTGCAACTCAAAATCGTTACCTGCAGTTTTTAGAATGGATTTAAAACGTTCAGATGAATTAAAAATAAGATTATGAAAAGGAATCGAAGCTGTCTTTATTTCATTTTTAGTTAATATAGGACTAAACGCATCTTGAAGAATTCCTTCAATTTCTTTCTCGTAGGTTTTGAATACCTCTAAATCACTAAATCCATCTCTTAATATTGGATTTTCCTCGGCTATCTTGAGTACGCGACGCGCATTAGAAGCAATAAAATCATTATCCGTACGGATTAAATCTTCGTACTCCTTTAACAATTTATTAAAACTAACCTTGAGAATAAGGGGTGACTCTATGTTATCGTTAATATCCAAACCGTAATTATTTTCTATATGCAAAGTTACTAAATATAAATGTGAGTCGT
>JAWUVW010000048.1:0-7339 GCA_034112185.1 Flavobacteriaceae bacterium
GGAAGGATTTCCCAATGAAATTTATAAGCGCCTATTATAGATTCTGGCAAGGACGTAATGGTAAAGGTGAGTAGAATTGAAACTAATGCCACAATCCAAGCATAGTTGTCCTTTATTTGGTTCTTGGTTAAAATTCCAAAAGCAAATAAACCGAGTAAAGGACCGTATGTAAATGTTGCAAATTTAAAAAGGTTACTTACAACATTGCCTTCAAGCATATTGAAGAGCAAAACGACGAGCACTAATAAAACCGAAACTCCGATATGTACTTTTTTTCTCAGAGGTTTTTGATCTTCTTTTGGTTTGTTTTCAATATTTAAAAAGTCGACACTAAAGGATGTCGTTAAAGAGGTTAAGGCACTATCTGCACTAGAATAGGCGGCTGCAATTAATCCTATAATAAAGGTAATGGCTAAAGCAGAACCTAAGCCTTGATTCATTGCGATTTCAGGAAATAACAAATCCGTTCTAGTTCTGCCATCTAAAACAGGTATATCTAGTCCGAATTTTTCAGCATAGATAAACAATAAGGCTCCTAAAGATAGAAATATAAAGTTGACAAAAACCAATAATGTCGCCATACTAAACATGTTTTTCTGAGCTTCTTTTTGATTTTTACAGGTTAAGTTTTTTTGCATCATATCTTGGTCTAAACCTGTCATGGCAATCGCAATGAAAATACCACCAATAAAGTATTTCCAGAAATAGGTCGTCGCATTAGGGTCATCAAAAAAGAAAATTTGGCCTTTCGACTTAAATTCTGAAGAGTCTAAGAATTCAAAATAAGACCAATCTAATTTCACATTAATTAAATAAATAGCAACACCAACTGAAGTTAACATGGCTAAAGTTTGAAGCGTATCTGTCCAAACAATAGTTTTTATACCACCTCGCTTTGTATAAATCCAAATTAATAAAATGGATATGACAACGGTTAGCCAAAAGGGCACTCCGATTTGTTCAAAAACAATATACTGCATGGCAATAGCTACTAAGAAGAGTCTAAAAGAGGCGCCTGTAACGCGTGATAATAAAAAGAAAAAGGCTCCCGTTTTATAGCTAACTTTACCAAATCGTTGTTCTAAATATTGGTAAATAGACGTGACATTCAGTTGATAATAAATAGGAATTAATACGAATGCGATAAAAAGATAACCCACAAAAAAACCAAACACACCTTGCATATAGGCAAATTGTTCTCCACCAATTAGTCCCGGAACAGATATAAAGGTGACTCCAGAGAGTGATGCGCCAATCATGCCAAAAGCAACGATATACCAAGGTGATTGCCGTTTTGCTTTAAAGAACACGTCATTACTGTCGTCTTTACCTGTTAAGTATGATATCAGTATAAGTACGCTAAAGTAGGCGACGATTAAAATTAGTATCGATGTTGGTGTCATAAATTAGTTCCGTTAGTAAAAAATATTCATGAAAAATAGTACTTTTGAGAAAAAGAGCTACGTAAAATGCAATAATTATGAAAAAGATCTGTCTTTTATTGATTTTGACTGCGTTTATGACTAATTCTTGGTCGCAAGACTACCAACAACTCATTGGGGAAGGAACACACACTGTAGACTATGTTGTAGAAGTTGCAGAGCGTCATTTCGATTCTGTAGGAAGAGAACGTGGAAACGGATACAAACCATTTAGACGCTGGCAGTATTTTGCTGAACGCGCTATGGACGAAACAGGGAAATTAAAATCGCCAGAGTTTTATTATAAGGAATTACAAGATTATAATGCAAGACATAATAGCGAAGGTTTTGCTTCTAGAACTGTGGTTGGTACTTGGGAAGAAATGGGGCCAACGTATTGGAATGCTACTTCGGGATATAATCCAGGTGTTGGTCGTATCACTTCTATTGCTGTTGACAATAGTAATCAAAATCATATTATTGCTGGTAGTGTCACAGGTGGTGTCTGGAAAAGTTTAGATGGGGGATCGACATGGACCGTATTAACAGATAATTTAGCAAACATTGATGTATATGCACTTACTATGGACCCATTAAATAGTTCAACCTATTATTGGGGATCAACAAGTGGTTCTATATTTAAATCAACTGATGGAGGTGCTACATGGACACTTCACAGTAGTCTACCAAGTGGAGCAGTAAATAAGATTTTAATTCATCCTACAGATACAACTAAGATGTATAGCAGTGCTCAAGGTGGCGGGCTTTTTAAATCGACCAATGGAGGTGTTACTTGGACGATTATAGATAGTAATGCTTCAACGGGTTATGATTTTGAATTTAAACCAGGAGACCCAAATACAGTATATGCGTCTGGGAATAAGTTTTATAAATCTATTGACGGTGGCATAACATTTATCACTACAGACGGTTTAGGTGCTTGGACACAGGAATTCGTTAGTGGCTCTAATTTATGGACAACAAGCAGTTCTAATCAAAACAATACAGTCATACCAAGAACAGGTAATGCTTTAGCATTGTTTTTTATTAGTAATTTTTCACAACCAAAAACCAAATTGGTGACACCAGCATTAAACTTGATCGGTGCAGTTAATCCACAAGTGAAATTTTCTTACACACAAGTGGATTGGAGCGGAGACATAGACGCGTTGAGAGTGTTTTACAAAACAAGTGCATCTGGGAGTTGGATTCTACTGCAAGAATACACAGCCGAAGTTACGAGTTGGGTCGATATCACGATTAATTTACCTAATCCTTCTTCAGATTATTATGTGGCCTTTGAAGGCACTTCAAATTATGGAAGAGGTCTCACATTAGACGATGTTTCTGTTGAAACAAACAATTCAGGGATCGTATTCTCCGATGGATTTGAGTCTGCTCCGAATGCGTTTTCCTCTGGTCCAAAAATGATTGGTGTTTCAGCTAGCGATCCATCAGTCGTTTATGTTCTTGAAGCCTTAGGTGGTGCTTTTGGAGGATTGCACAAATCTACGGATAGTGGTTCTAATTTTGCTAAACTAGACCATACAGACAAAAACTATTTGGGCTATGCTTCTGACCCTGAAGACTTAAATGATGTAGGAGTTGGTCAAGCACCAAGAGATATGGATATTGCTGTAAACCCTAACGATATTAATGATGTGCATATTGCTGGTATAAATACCTGGAGGTCAACGAATGGAGGTGTTGATTTTAGTATTTCATCTCAATGGACGCCTGGCAGAGCTAATTTTGAAAATATTGGGTATTGCCATGCTGATGTGGATATTATGCAATTTATTGGTACTGGGTCTAATACTCAGCTTTTTGTAGGTACTGATGGAGGCATCTTTAGAGCAGATAATCCAACTACTGTAAATAGTAGCTATTACACGGATTTAACAGCAGGAATGGGAATACGACAGTTTTACAAAATTGGTATAAGTCAAACCGATCCTGTTATTGTTACAGGTGGTTCTCAGGATAATGGATCTTCAGTTTTTGGATCTGACGGTAACTGGACCGATTGGTGGGGAGCGGATGGCATGGAAGGTTTTGTAGACAAAAACAATTCTCAAATTCTTTATGGTACATCTCAATTTGGTTCTTTTGTTAAGACACTTAATAGTGGTGCTAGTATCAACTCTGTTACGCAACCAGATGATAAAGGTGGACAAAACACTTGGAATTGGGTAGTGCCTTTTGAGCAAGATCCTATTGTTCAAGATGTTATATACTGTGCTTTTGATGAGGCATATAGGTCTTTAGATGGTGGAAGTAATTGGACTTCTATCTCTCAAAATTTTTCTAATGATATCGACCATTTCAAGGTGGCCCCTACAAATTCAGAGGTAAAGTATTTGGCTATTAATGATTCATTCTACTATAGTCTTAATAGTAGTGCAGTTTGGACCTTGTCTTCCCTTAACCTAGGTGGTGGTAGGATTAACGCAATCGCCGTGCATCCAACAGATCCAGATAAAATAGCTATTGCTACAACGAATAGTGAAAAGGTTTATGTCAGTACTGATAACGGTCAGTCTTGGACGCCGATACGTTGGGATTTGCCAAATTTTTCTGCACAGGCATTGGCTTGGCAGAATAATGGTAAAGATGGACTTTATGTGGGGATGAATTATGGGGTGTATTATACCGATAATGCTTCTGGAAATGCTTGGACACTGTTTAATAACGGTCTGCCAAATGTTAGAATAAATGAACTCGAAATTAATGCAATAGATAATAAATTATATGCAGCTACTTTTGGTAGAGGCCTATGGAGGTCTAATCTTTATGACGAAGCTTTAAGTGTTAATGATTTTGAATTTAATGATTTGTCATTATATCCAAACCCGACAAAAAATGAAGTTAACTTAAAATGGAGTAAATCAGAAGCGATGAGTGTCAGAATATATAATACACTTGGTAAATTAATGTACTATGGTAAAAAGGTAAATTTATTCGATGGCTTTAAAATTGATGTTTCATCATTTAATTCTGGTGTATATTTTGTAAAACTCAATGGCGTGAATGGAGAAATCACAAAAAAACTAATTCTGAAATAGAATACAATTAAATTTTAAAAAGTCCAAGTGTAAATCATGCTCAGTTGGGCTTTTTTATTTTTAAAAATCTGTACCTTCGCAACTATGGAATTTTCATCAAAGCTCTTAGAAAATGCGGTTAACGAAATGTCGCAATTGCCTGGTATTGGTAAGCGTACAGCCTTGCGTTTGGTGCTGCATTTATTGAGACAGCCAGAAAGTCAAACCTTTCAATTATCCAATGCTTTATCTAAGGTAAGATCAGAAATTAATTTTTGTAAATCTTGTCATAACATTAGCGATAAAATCTTATGTGAAATTTGTGAAAACCCAAATCGAAATTCAGAATTGGTTTGTGTCGTCGAAGATATAAGGGATGTTATGGCTGTAGAAAACACCAGTTCCTTTAGAGGACTTTACCACGTTTTAGGTGGAAAGATATCTCCAATGGATGGGATTGGTCCACAAGACTTAAATATTAATTCTTTGGTCGAAAAAGTGAAGTTAGGAAAAGTGAAAGAATTGATTTTTGCTATGAGTCCAACTATGGAAGGCGATACCACTAACTTCTATGTTTTTAGGCAAATACAAGATTGTAAAGTAACGATGTCGACCATCGCAAGAGGCGTTGCTGCAGGCAACGAATTAGAATACACAGACGAAATCACATTAGGTCGAAGTATAATTGATCGCGTACCTTTCGAAGCCTCTTTAAAATCATAAGTCTCATATGAAAGATCCAAACCTAAGGAGACAATCAATTGAATACCTAATTATTTGGATGTTCCATGTGACTTTAAGAAACCAATGAATATGACCACATGAAACTATCTGTAATCATACTCAATTATAATGTGCGCTATTTTTTAGAATTATGTCTAAAGAGTGCAGAAGTTGCGATACAAAACATTGACGCAGAAATTATAGTCGTAGATAATAATTCACCTGACGATAGTTGCGATATGGTAAAGCAACTATTTCCCTCAGTGCGGTTGATAGAGAACAAAGAGAATTCAGGCTTTTCAAAAGGGAATAATATCGGCGTCGCACAGGCGAAAGGCGAGTATTTATGTATTCTGAATCCAGATACGGTTGTGTCGGAAGATACATTTACGAAACTGATTGATTTTTCCGACTCAAAGGAAAATCTTGGTATTGTTGGCTGTCAACTTATTGATGGAAAGGGCAAGTTTCTTCCAGAAAGCAAACGCAACATTCCAAACCCAAAGGTGGCATTAAAGAAGCTTATAGGAGATGATCAATCTTATTATGCTAATCATATAGAGATTGATGCTATAGGAGACGTTGAGATTCTTGTTGGAGCGTTCATGTTTCTAAAAAAAGACACTTACACTACTGTTGGTGGATTTGATGAAGACTATTTTATGTACGGAGAAGATATCGACCTGTCTTATAAAGTACTAAAAGCAGGCTACAGTAATATGTATTTTGGTGAAACGACTATTATCCACTTTAAAGGTGAAAGCACCTTGAGAGATGCCAATTATGCTAAGCGCTTTTACGGCGCCATGCAAATTTTTTATAAAAAGCATTTTAAACAGAACATTATTTTTAATGGGGTGGTATGGCTTGGTATAAAACTAGCTTCTAAAAGAAGTTCAGATTCTGCAAACGTTCAAACAAGTGTGCGTAGATCTTATATATATTCTGCAGGAATTGAGAATACACTAACAGAGCAATTACCAGAGCCTACAGAGCTTTCAGTTGCTATATTAGACGTTATAGAAAATGACTCTATGCTGGTCTATGATTTTAATTTGCTCAGTGCAAAGGATGCAATAGGCGACTTAAAGCATAAATCAAAACTAAAAAATATAGTGTTTCGATTTCTTCCGAAAAACAGTAAATTTATCCTCGGAAGTGATAGTGCTATTAATAGAGGAGAGGTGGTATACTTCTGATTCGCGGATTAGTTGAATTAAAACCAATGAAATAACTGTTTTTTTATTAATTTTGCAACCGATTACAAAATAAAGACCTTCAAATTATAGATATGGCAAAGTTTGAACTTAAGTTACCTAAAATGGGAGAAAGTGTTGCGGAAGCAACCATAACTTCATGGCTTAAAGATATTGGTGATACTATCGAAGCAGATGAAGCTGTTTTAGAAATAGCTACTGATAAAGTAGATAGTGAAGTGCCAAGTGAAGTCGATGGTGTTTTAGTGGAAAAACTATTTAATGTCGATGACGTTGTACAAGTAGGACAAACCATAGCTGTGATTGAAATTGAAGGAGGCGATACGGTTGAAGTAAAAGCGGCAGCTGCGGAACCTATTGCTGAGCCAGTAATGCCTAAAGTAGTAGCTGAAGTTTCGAAGACGGTTGTAGCGGCAAAGGCTACGGTTGAACCTGTTGTGTCCTCTGAAGATCGTTTTTATTCCCCTTTAGTTAAGAATATAGCAAAAGCAGAGGGTATTACTCAAGCTGAATTAGATATAATCCCTGGAACAGGAAAAGACAGTCGTGTCACTAAGAACGATATAAAAGCGTATTTAGAATCTCGTAGTTCTGCTCCAGCAGCAGCAGCTCAAGCGACACCTATTGAATCTAAGACAGAGGATGTCACGCCGAGCGTAGTCGAAGCGCCTAAGAAAAATATTGCTTCTACTCAAACTCCAGAAAAACCAAAACCAGCGACACAAGCCGAAAAACCAACTGAAAAACCAATTGCAGTTTCAGAAGGTGACGAGATTATTGAAATGACCAGAATGGGTAAACTCATTTCAAAACATATGGTAGATTCTATTCAGAATGCGGCACATGTGCAATCCTTCATAGAAGCAGATGTTACTGACGTTTGGAACTGGAGACTTAAACATAAAGTGGACTTTAAAAATCGTGAAGGTGAAAA
>JAWUVW010000049.1:0-14780 GCA_034112185.1 Flavobacteriaceae bacterium
AAAATAGCTGAAGCCTTGGAAGCTATTTAGGATTTTGCTTATGGTTTTAATGGCATTAGAATGCCATTAAAAATACCTTCGACAGTGAAGGGCTTTTTGGTTCGTTTTTGGCCCAACAAAAATGAACAAAGAATGCATTAGTTTATGGACTCATACAAAACAAAGCAGTCTTTATCAATTTTAAATAACAACAACAACAACAACAACAACAACAACAACAACAACTTACACCACAACGCATTCAAACCATTATAACAAACAAAACACCCGCTAAGACCTGTTAAATCCTAATCATACTTGAAGTTCCGACAGAGTCGGAATAGAGGCGAAGCTTGTTTATTGTTTTATAGCTTAGGTCTATTTTGTTGTTTCCTTGCATAGTTCACTTTACACTAATTAAACTGTCATTGCGAGGACGCAGGACGTGGCAATCTCAATACATCACAAATAACTCACAATTAGTTAGTACTTTCGAGATCTGAAACCAATTAGAGCGCTATTTCGCATTTCTTAATATGACCCAAATACTTAAAAACAAAAATCTAGAACTTCATATAGACCTGCCTCTCGAAAATTATAAGGGGGCAAGATTTGACTGGACAGGGAAAATAGTAAACGTAAAATTTCAAAATATGCAATTGGCTGGTGTAGAAAATCCCACTTCTAAAAATGCCCATTATTTAGGCAAGGGGTTTTATAATGAATTCGGTATCGATTATGCCTTAGGTTTTGAAAAAGCACCCATTGGTGGTTGGTTTCACAAAATAGGCGTGGGGCTATTAAAAAAAGAGGACAGCTCCTACCATATTAGTAAAACCTATGAAATTAAACCGGCTACATTTAAGATTACACCAAAAGCAAATTCGCTTTTAATACACTGCACATCAGAAATCATAAATGGCTATGGCTATGCATTAAAAAAAGAGATTGCATTAAAGGACTCTGGTTTTACAATTACCTATGACTTACAAAACACAGGTAAAAACCCTATTGAGACCGATGAATACGTTCATAATTTCACAGCCATTAATAAAGAACATATTGGGTCTAATTATATATTAAAATTTCCATTCCAATTAAAACCCGCACTATTTGAGGAAACGGTGAATCCGGAACAAAAAGTGGTTATTGGGGAAAGGGATTTTACATTTAATGCAGGACCCGAGGTTCCCTTCTTTTTTAGTAATCTTTCGGGGGATGAGATGGGGGATGCTCAATGGGATTTACTAAACCTTAACAGTAATATTGGGATTAGGGAAACGGGACGCTTTAAAACGGATAAAGTCAATGTTTGGGGTTCGAAACATGTGATTTGTCCGGAGTTGTTTTTTAAGATTGCCTTGCAACCTGGCGAATCAACAGGATGGTCTCGGGATTATGCGATTTATAATCTAGCTTAAGTTTTGTTAATGCGATGTATCGAGAACCAATCACAATCCAACAATCCAATACGTCTGTTCGAGGGTCCCGACGTTTTTGTTGGGATCTATCGCTCCCCTTATGCAACAGCCCCTTGAAAATAATAAGTTAATAGTTCATCTAATTTACGGATCATACGCTTAAGAAATCTAGAACGCAACCTCAATTCACTTCGTCCTACACCCTTTTTAGCGCCTTGTTTTTACATCAAATAGCGCATCTCCGTTTTTGTTTAATTCAAAAATAGTCTACTTCATTACCAAAATTTAGCCACTCACTTCATTTGTCTAAAAAAGCTTAGATCTTCCTGTAATTTAGTGGGTGTAAAATAGTTTACAATTAAACAAAAATTCATTAATCAAAAATTCATCAATTATGAAAACTCTAATTATTTTTTTATTTGTCGTAGCAACTGCGGCATTAAGTCGGGCACAGGAAGTCACAAATTTGAAAGAAGTCAATTTAAGCTTTGCACCATTAAACACTGAAATTATTAAAACACCGAAAGGATTCACATTTAGCATTGCCAACGTGCGTTCCCATGTATTTGCCAGGGATCCAATTGGTTTTATGTATGAAAATTTTAACATCAAAAGTTTTATTGCTACATTAGAAGGAGAAAAACACGATAGTCACGAGGTGTCATTAAGAACTAGAGGTGGTGCAATGCTTGCAATTTTCGACAAGGTTGGTAATCTTATTTCTACACGTCAAAATTTTAAAAATGTGGCGCTGTCGCATCCTATGATTCTGAAAGTGTACAAAGACTACAAAGGTTGGATAATGACAAAAAACAAATATAGTGCAACTACAGAAGGTGAAGTTATTACTAAGGAAGTCTATCGCATCACTTTGCAAAAAGGTAAACGTAAGCAAAGGGTTAAAATCGTTGGCGACAACACAGGTATTAATATCGCAAGCAATTAAAAAAGGAACAGTTTTAAAAGCAAGCCCTAAGGTCATCAAAACTCATCATTTTGATGGCCTCTTTGGCAGATTGGTAACATCGTTTTACCGATAACATAGAAAGAAAAAAAGACGAATATTGAATAACTTTATTAAGACCGTCGTATTTTTATAACTAACACATTTATTTTTCATTTTTTTAAATTATGAAAGCACTCGTTATAGATGATGAAGAACTGGCCCGAAAAAGGGTATTGAAATTATTGGAAACCGTTCCCGAAATCGAGGTTGTTGGAGAGTGTTCCAATGGTAAGATTGCCGTTGATAGTATCAACGGATTGCAACCCGACCTTATTTTTCTTGATATTAATATGAAAGATATGACTGGTTTTGAGGTCCTTCAAAAAGTGAAGATTTCTCCCAAACCTATCGTAATATTTGTAACGGCTTATGATAATTATGCCTTAAAAGCATTTGATGTCGATGCTTTTGATTTTCTTTTAAAACCGTTTAAGGATCAACGCTTTTTTCGTACCATAGATAAAGTTTTGAGTATATCAGAATCGGAAGCAAATGCAAATTTTGAAAAACGCATTATTGAAGTGTTTAATTTGTATAAATCTAAATCTGGGCAAACAGAGTTGACCCAAAAACTCCTGATTAAACAGGGTAAGAAAACGATTTTGCTCGATCCTTTAGAGGTCATGTATATTACTGCTTCTGGCTATTATGCAGAACTATTTGTCAAAGATAAAAAGTATGTGATGCGTGAGACCTTGAGCAATCTTTGTAAAAATTTAGACACGGATGTCTTTTTAAGAATTCATAGATCAACCATCGTCAATCTCCACCATGTGAAGGAAATTGTGCATTCCGATTTCTCTGAAATCGATGCAAGAATGACCGATCTTAAATTATTACATATCAGTAAATCACATAAAAAGGATTTTCTGGAAAAAATCGGAATACAATGAGTTTTTTTAAAATCAAAAAGAAATATATAGACACCAAACTTGTTTTGGTTTTGGCGGGTTTTTATGCGCTATTCGATGTGGTGCTTGTTTCCAAAATACTTTATATGCGGTCTTTTGGTAATGAAAAAATGGCCTTCAACTGGCACGATTTCCTGATTTATAATTTGTTATTCGATTATATCATTGTTGTTAGTTTTATGGTCTTAATAGCTATAAGTACAAAACGATTTCTAAATAAAAGCTATTCTTGGGTCAAAATTATTTCTATACACATCATTTTCTCTTTATTAATAGGCATCGTCATACGTATGGTTATTGATTTACATGCCTTAGCTACAGGCATGATTACGTATGAGCAATATTATATCCATAAAAGTTTTAATCGATTTATGTCGGTCATTGATTTGAATTTCCTGATTTATTTTGCGATGGTTTCTATTATCTATACCTATTATTATATTAAAGTCGTTAAAAAGGCCGAAAAGAAACAAAATGAATTAAAAACTCAACTGGTGGATACCAGAATGAAAATGCTTTCATCGCAGTTGCAACCTCATTTTTTATTTAATACGCTAAATTCTATTGCGGTGTTGACCGATATCGATGCAAGTAAGGCGAGGGATACCATAGCAGACTTAAGCGATTTTTTGAGAGAAATACTTTATGATAATGATAACCATACCATTAAGCTCGAAAAAGAACTTCGGGTTTTAGAGTACTATCTCAATATCCTTAAGGTCCGGTTTTCTGATCATCTGGTGATCACCCAAGAGATTGACGACAGCTTACTTTCAAGACAAGTGCCTGCATTAGTGTTGCAACCGATTTTAGAAAATTCAATAAAACACGGGTATTCCTACGATCATACCGATTTAGAAGTGAACATCAGCATCTTTTCTGAAGACAAACACTTGGTTATAAAAGTTGAAAATAACGGCGCCTTGTTAAGTGTAAGGCATTCCGTATTGTTAAAAAAGGGTATGGGCCTCGCCAATATCAATGACCGCTTGAGCAATCTTTATGGAAAGGCTTATTTTTTTGAAATTAGTAATAAAGCCGATGGTACTGGAGTGCAAACGCTTATTAAAATTCCTGGGAATGTCTAAAAAAGCAGTGAAATTATGGTGTTGATTAGACGGGATGATAACGCACTGCACGCATTAAACTGCCATAAACAAAGCCAAATTTTTAGCCAAACGTTACAAGGCCGATGTGATTATACACCGCGAAAGTGGCGGGATTCGGGATCGGATTAGTTATAAGGATTAATGGGCATAACAAGCCTACAGCAACCATTGTTTTATTTGTTTATGAGCTGTCGTAGCCTATTTTTCTCGGCGTAGAGCTTATCATATTTACCTTAGTCATAAGCTATGAGTGTTTGATTCTAAGGCTAAATTTAATAGTCTTACAAAATTAAACCGCCAAAGATTAGTGGCGGTTTTTATTCATAAATTATGGAGTTTCCATAGTATTAATTAGGCTGGTCTAGCAATTACGGTTCCCAAAAGTGTTGCTGGTTTTGGTTTATCTGGATGGCCTGGTGCGGTATGTGTGCAGGCATCTAAAGCCCATTTTTCCAGTTTTACTTTATCTTTTTGAAAGATCATCATATGTGTGGAGCCTCCAAATTCAAAATTACCGATTTCAGTACCTTTCTTAATATGAATAGATGGGTCGTTTTCACCAACAATAAAGTCTTCATTGATATAACAAGTAGATACTTCCACCATACCAATACATATCAGTGCAACATAACCACATAGTCTGTGTTTAAATATAAATATAGCACGCGCCGCAACATGGCCTAAGTAAGGCTCAGATGCTGTGCCTTCCCAAGTGCCTTGATTTTCACCTTGCCCAGGACGTTGTGCAAAATAGGTACCTGGTTGTACCCAAGAGCGCACCAATTCACCATCAAGTGGTGCATTCCAACAGTGGTAGTGCGTCGCCGATAAAAATCCTTGATAAAGCTGACCATTTTCAAAAAATCGTGCCCAGTCTACATTACCACCAAACAGATCAACTAAGCTATAATTTACGGTTTTGATCCAATACTTACTATCTAGCGCAATGTTATTTGCATATACCCATGGTGTCGTTTCACAACCAATATTAATGACGTCAGAACCACCATCAAATGGGCGTGCCCCTTCCACAAACTTTCGAATAAAAAAGGCATTCCAATTTGTAAAACCATAGCCAGGTAATTTTGCGTTGTGCTGCAGATCTTTCCATACGCCAGCATCATGCGCTCGTGGCGAAATCCATGACCCTAATTTATCGGGTTTTGTAATATCTAATTTATCTAATGAGGCTGGACTTTTCAAAAAAGTATTCCAAGCATCTAGTATCGTTTTAAACTGTGCATTAAACGTCGCATCATGAAATAAGGTGAGTCCAGCTTCAGTGGCCATAGCTACAGCCAGCAGACCATTCATTGGTGTGCCAACTTGAGCTGAGGTGTTAAAGGCTGGTGATGTGGTAATAATCTCATTCAAACAATCAAAAAGTAGCTCATAGGTATATATACCTGTAAAGTCACCATCACCTTTAATTTTATGCTTTGTCTCTTCGTCGAGACCCTCTAAATAAGCATTAGCCTGATCTATCATTTGAGTCATATACATCCGATAAATACCATGTGTGGTCACCCAATATTTGAAATTGGACATGACTTCTCCCATAGGAGTCAATGTACCGTCTTTTTTCTTTTGTGCAACAAAATCGCGTAACGGAATTAAATAATTAGCGGTGGCCCAAATACGGTTGGGTACCCAAAATCCCATCTGAATAGGTGAGGCGTTGTCTAAGGATAGGAAGCTATCTTGGTTTTCAATTGGTTTCATAAGTAAATTTGTTTTCCCTTAATATGTAGGCGTAGGGTAATGCCACTGCGTTATCACTGTGCAGATCAGTGCGCCATATAAAATCAGCTCTCATTAGAGCGGTAACTCATAAGGGAATATGAACATCCGATAAAATGCTATCTTTTAAGGTATCTAGATAACTTCGCTAAATCGAACGCTTCTAAATATACGACATTTGCAGTTATTTTCATAGTGCTAGAACAACTATTGAAATTATTTTTGCTCCACTTTGTATGGTGGTGTTTAGGGGCATCCCAATCCTAATAGCTAAGAGCAACGTTGAAATGGTTATGCCAAAGTTACCATAGTGTTGTCAGTGGCTTCAAGACCGTATGTTACATACTGTTTGCAGTCCTATGGACCTTATAAGGGAGATGCATTACAAATATATTTAGCAATCATGTATTGGGTTATGGGCTTAAGGGTTTTACCAGTTTCTGGATGACGTCCTAAATCTGTAAAATATTCAAGTTCTTTTTTGTTATTTTTTCCATACCAAACTCTAATATTTCTGTCCAAATTAAAAAACGGATACTCACAAGTAGGCCTAATTTTTTTAAATTTTTTTATCCGATCTTCTTTATAATACTTTAATTGGTTAAGGTCATATTTTTTAGTGTCAAAATTCACTTCTATATAATGGTCATCTTGCCAAACCATCCATTTCACCTTATTGTTTAAAACATTATTTACGGTTAATAGCATAGATGTAAAAAACAAAAACCCACTACCAAAAATCAGTAATTTATTAAATGCAGAAGCATTACTAAACCAAGCAAATAATTTTATCTGCTTAGTTTTTACTACTACGTCTGATTTTCCTTTATCTGAATTAGAAAAATAGGTAACATTTTTATCTTTAACAATTAGGTCTTCATTAGGTAATGCTGTTTCTGCACTAAGAGTTTCATCTTTATAGCATCTGAAGGGTCTTGGGTGAAAGTCAATTATTAGAGCTATTAATTCGAGAGCCTCATGTGACGCAATAGATTTATTTTCTTTTTTTAAAAATTTACAAATAGGTCTAAACCCATCAATATCATATGTCTTTATTTTAGCGCTGATATCATCAAAGCTTTTTATTTCAAAGAAGTTTTTCATTATGATTTTATCAGTATGTGCCAAATCTTCTAGAATCAAATTTAAGCACAGCTTACGAATATGAGCTGGAGTTAACTTATAGATTTCACCTCTAAGTTTTCCTGATTCTTTAGCTCTTAAATAGTGATGTCTTATAGATTCTGAATAGGTTATTGTCGTCTTCATTTTAAGTTTTTTTAGGATTCTAAAGGAATACTTCGGATTCTTCGGAATGTTCGGATTCTAATTCTAAACAAGCGTTTTACTCCATATATCTTTGCTTCAGAAGCAGTTAGTTATGAGTTACTAAACTAACAAATTTACGACGCTGTACTATGCGGAAAACCGTAACGTAGTATTTGAATGGTTGCATTGGGAGGTAACTATAATCTATTACAATACACTTTCCACTTCCCAAAAGAAACAGAAGTATAACCCAAAAGGGTTGGACAAAACTTATCTGAAAAACTTCGGACAGCAACCCTTTTACAAAATTTTTAAGATTATGAAAAAAGTTTTATATCTATTTACATTGCTTTTTATGGCAATAAACATCTTTTCATGTAATCCAGAGAGCATGGCGGATGAAGTAGAACTGCAAGCCTGTTGTGATGGTAATGGGGAAATAGAGCCACCACTACCACCGCCACCGCCGACAGAAATTGGCAACGGCGGCTAATAGATGCCTGAAAAATAGTAGTATTTTCGAGGAATGAAACCAAATAGCGCGTCATTCCTCTTTTTTTGTTTATTACTGATTTTTTTCATACCCAAAGCAGACGCGCAAAGTGAAGGTGATAGCCTTAGTTATTATGTGAAATTTATACAGGATTCTAAAAAAAATAATGACCTCTCAGATGCGATTTCCTATCTTAAAAAACAAAATATTTTGCACAAGCAAAATAACCATAGCTTAGGTTTAGTCTATAATTATACATTTATAGCGAGTGCTGAAAGAAAAATAGGATTATTATACGAAGCAGAACGTACTGCGGTTGAAGCATTAAAACTACTCGACCAAATGGAAGTGGCTCACAATACGTATCGCATCCCTTTATATAATTTTTTAGGTATTTTATATTTTGAACACGAAGATTTTAAAACGTCGCTTACCTATTATAATCGCGTATTAGATATAAATGAGAATCCGAGATATGCAGTTACCATTAATAATAATATTGGGAAAGTGTATTTTGAGCAAAAAAAATATGCTACGGCCATAAAATTTTATGAAAAAGCCTATAATACCAGCTTAGATTTTGACAGCGGGTTAAATACGGCTAGAGCTCTCGATAACTTAGGCTTTACGCAATCAAAATTATTTAATTCTGAAGCCTTAAGCACGCTAACAAAGGCGCTAAAAATTAGACAGGATTTAAATTACCAACCTGGACTTATTGAAAGTTATTTACATCTAGGCGAATATTACAGCGATAGGGATAACAAAGAAAAAGCTATTGAATATGCGACAAAGGCTTTAAAAATCGCAGATTCTAGTAACAATAAAGGCTTCAAAAAAGCAACGCTCACATTTTATACCAACCTAAGTAATGCAAAAAGAGTGTTAGAACTGAATCAATTAATTGAACAGATTGAGAAGGACAATAAATTACAAAGTAACAGGTATGCGAGCCAAAGATATAATCTCGACTTAGCAAATGAAGAAATCAACGAAATTAAGATTACTAATGAAAAACACAAACGAAACAATATCATCTACACCTTATTAGCATTAATAATAGCTTTAATGTTACTATTCTTTTATTTTATTCTCAAAGCCAAGCACAAAAAAGAAAAACTACAACAAGTGTATCTCACAGAATCTCGAATCTCCAAACAGATTCACGACGACGTCTCTAATGATTTATTTCAGGTGATGACAAAGCTCGAAAGTAAAGATCAAATAGGGGAGGCCTTAAAAGCCGAGTTGAACGCCCTCTATTACCGTACCCGAGATATCTCTAAAGAACACAGTGTTATAAATAACGACGATCCATTTGTTGATTATTTGGGCGAATTAATTGAGAGTTTTAATGATGCGCATACCAGTGTTATTGTAAAAGGGATTTCCGATATCTCTTGGGAGGCTATTGAAGACCTTAAAAGAACGACCATATACAAGGTCTTACAAGAACTGCTTATTAATATGCGCAAGCACAGTAATGCCGAACTCGTGGCACTTGTTTTTAATGTTGATCATAAAAAAATACAGATTAATTACAGTGATAACGGTATCGGTTGTGACTTAAAAAAGCATACAGGACTCCAAAATACGGAAAACCGTATTACATCTATTAATGGAAGCATTAGTTTTGTTACAGAACCCGGAAAAGGGTTTAAAGTAAAAATGACGCTGTAGTTATGTTTAAAAACGTTTTAATAAATGACGATCACGATGCTATATTAGGGAATATAGCTGAAGTTTTAGCAACATTTAATATCGAGTCTGTAGAAAAGTCTCAGTATTGTGATGAGGCCTACTTAAAACTTAAAAAAGCGGCGGTAGATGCTGTTGCCTTCGATTTATTAATCACAGATTTATCGTTTAAACGCGACCATCGATCGCTAACTTTAGAATCAGGGGAAGAGCTTATAGCCAAGCTAAGAGCAGACTTTCCAGATTTACCGATTATAGTGTATTCTATGAAGGATCAGCTTCAAAAAGTGCGGCAACTCATAAAAAAATATAATATCAGTGGCTATGTCTGTAAGGACCGAAAGGGGGCTTTAGAATTGGCCCAAGCCATAAGGGCTGTTTCAAACGGCAGCTTGTATGTCTCTCCACAAGTGAGCAAAGCCCTGAGTCCAAAAACACAGCTCGAGATAGATGACTTTGATATCACATTATTAGGCTTACTCTCTAAAGGGCTATCCCAAGACGAAATGAGTGAAGCCCTCAGAACCAATGCCATCTCACCCAATAGTTTAAGTACTATCGAAAAACGGCTCAATAAATTAAAAGCGCAGTTTAGGGCGAATAATGCCATTCATTTAGTCGCCATTACAAAAGATTTAGGGCTCATTTAGAGCGCTTAGGTATACCATACAGCCAGCACTTTATAAACTATAATATTAAGGGTTATACTATATATGACGTGTTACTGTTGATGAGAGGCCCTTAGAAATAAGGGTCTTTTTTTTTTTAGGGGCAGATACGGTTTCCCGTAATAAACCGTCCTGCTGTTCTTATACCTTGCGGCTTTAATTCATATAAAGAATTTACCAGCACTTAAGCATGTTCAATACTTAGGGGTATACTATATCTTAAGTGTTACTGGTGTTAAGAGGCCTTTAGTAATAAAGGTCTCTTTTTTTTAGGGGCTTTTATGGGTTACCGTAAAGTAATGCTTTGGGTTACAGTTAGTTTTGTAAACTAATGATACCACCTCGTATTTGGCTAGCGTTCCTTGTGAAAATTCCAATACCGGTGATCGTTATCTAGTGCGTTAAGATGCTAAATTTATGTATGCTATAGATGATAATAAAAGCGCAGGGAAAGCGTTTTGGAAGGCTATAAAATCGTATAGCGCTGCCTTAGATTAGGACCAGAGACATAGTAAGAATGCCTCTCATTGCCCTTTAGAGTACTAAGGGCCTTTTATAAGTGTTAAAGTGCTTCTAAATCTCAGAAAATAGGTCTACGTAAGGGCTAAACTTTAACGTTTATTAACTAATAAATACGTAGAACTACGTATATAAAGTAGCTATGAATGGCTTATTTTTATAGGGTCATAATACGCTAGTGTTGCTTTTTCATTCCTAGCATAAAACGGGTGTGCTATTAGACTCATTTATAGGGTTGTAATGCGTTTAAAATAGGTAAAATATGAGTGAAATTATATGTCCAAATTGTAAGAAAAGTTTTAAAGTCGATGAGGCTGGTTTTGCCGCTATTCTTAAGCAAGTTAGAGATCATCAATTCGAAGAAGAATTACAAACCCGATTACAGCTTGCTGAAAAAGAAAAAGTAAATGCGATTAAGCTTGCCGAAGCACATCTTAAAAATTCATTTCAAGAGGATCTTATAAAAAAGAATCAAGAAATAAGTGCGTTGAAAGCTCGGAATGTGCGCGAATTAGCGGCAGAATTAACGAAGAGAGACGCTGCGATTACAAGCATGAAATCTAAAATTGATATGGCGGAGATGGACAAAAGACTCTCAGTATCTGAAGCGCTTAAAGCCATAGAGAAAGAACGGGATAGCCTAGCCAATGCGCTCAAAACTAAAGAAACCGAAAAACAATTACATGAAAAATCATTGTACGAAAAATTTGCTGTCGCGCTAAAGACCAAAGATGATATCATTAAGCTAAAGGATGAAGAAATTACACTTCGTAAGGATATGAAGCAAAAACTATCCACAAAAATGCTTGGCGAAACCTTAGAGCTCCACTGTGAAACCGAGTTTAATAAACTGCGTGCCACGGCTTTTCAAAATGCCTATTTCGAAAAAGATAACGATGCTAGAGGCGGTACGAAAGGCGATTATATCTATAGAGAAACAGATGATGCCGGTAATGAAATCATTTCCATTATGTTCGAAATGAAAAATGAGAATGACCAAACGGCGACAAAAAAGCGGAACGAGGATTTTTTTGCAAAACTAGATAAAGACCGTACCGATAAGAAGTGCGAGTATGCGGTGTTGGTGTCGCTTCTCGAATCTGATAATGAATTCTATAACACCGGTATCGTCGATGTAGCGCACAAACACCCTAAAATGTACGTGGTGCGCCCGCAATTTTTTATTCCTATCATCACCTTGCTGCGCAATGCCGCCATGAATTCTATGCAGTACAAAGCAGAGCTCAATTTGATGCGGAATCAAAATGTGGATATTTCAAACTTTGAAGAAAAAATAAACGATTTTAAAAGTGGATTTGCACGTAATTACGACTTGGCGAGTCGCCAATTTAAAACCGCTATTGATGAGATTGATAAGACCATGGATCATCTTCAAAAAACAAAAGATGCCTTGCTGTCTTCTGTAAATAATTTGCGTTTAGCCAATAACAAAGCAGAGGATTTAACTATTAAAAAATTAACCCATGGTAACCCGACCATGAAAGTAAAATTTGATGGGCTTTAGGGATTTAAAAAAAAATAACATCGCGTATATCGAGATGTTTTATACGTATTGTTTAACTAAAAAAAAAAGCTAATTGAACCGAATTAAAGAGGTACTCGAAGAAAAAGGCATCAAACAAACTTGGCTAGCAGAAAAACTAAGCAAAAGTTATAATATGGTGAATGGTTATACACAAAACAGAAAACAACCAAGGTTAGAAGTCTTAAATGATATTGCTACCATACTTGATGTAGATATAAAAGATTTGATCATAAGCACAAAAGATGATCAATAAATAAAGCCTCACTCCATGACTTAGGATGCGGCAGCTTAGGTGTTTTACAAGGGGCGTAAAAGGCCACTGCAGAAACGCATTGCATTGAGGGGATGGATCATCTTCAAAAAACAAAAGATGCGTTGCTGTCTTCTGTAAATAATTTACGTTTAGCCAATAACAAAGCAGAGGATTTAACCATTAAAAAATTAACCCACGGCAATCCGACTATGAAAGCGAAATTTGATGGGCTTTCGGATACGAATTAATGATTTAGAGAACGAAACAAAACTAATTGAATTAAAACAATGGTGGAAAACTAAACAAGAGGAAAATATATAAGGCAAGGCAATTTTTAGAGCCTGTTGTTTTTTTTAAACAGGAATAATAAGGTCATTTAAATAAACCTTTAATGGATTATGATAGCACTCAATAAAATCATTAGAAAACACTGTGATTTAGCTTATGAATAGTTGATGCTTTTTATATCTTTAGAATCCCTTAATTAATTTCTCGTTGACATCTTAATTTTAAAACTTTTACGCCTGTTTTATGCAGGATAGACCATATATGACCAAAAAAACAACGAAAGCCGATATCAATTTCGAGCAAGAACTCTGGAAAGCAGCCAACGAACTTCGTGGAGCTGTAGCAGAAAACAATATAAAGATTACATTCTACCTATTATTTTCTTGAAGCACGTATCTGAACGTTACGAGTTAAGACGAGATGCGTTAAAGAATTTTTTACAAGATGAATCTTCAGATTATTACACACAAGACAAAGAAGAGCAAAACTACGTTTTAGAAGATCCAGACGAATACCTCTCTAAAAACACCTACATCATCCCAGAAAAGGCCACCTTTCAGTTTTTACAGGACAATGCTGAACAAGATAATATTAAGGTTTTAGTGGATGATGCTTTCGATTTGCTCGACCAAACTTTAGCAACCTACAGACCAGATTTAAAAGGGATTCTACCTAGAATATTTGTTAAAAGTCAATTAACAGCAAAACAAGTCGCGGGTTTAATCAACCTTTTAGCAAACCCAAAACTATCCGAAAAAGAAAATCCAGATAGCGATATCTTAGGAAGAGTATATGAATACTACATTGGCAAGTTCGCCATCGCCGAAGGCTCTGGTGCAGGTCAATTCTTTACACCCGGAAGCATTGTTCGCTTACTAGTAGAAATGATAGAGCCTTACGAAGGTAAAATCTTTGATAATGCTTGTGGCTCTGGTGGTATGTTTGTGCAATCGCTTAAGTTCTTGCAAGCACATGGAGGCGATAAAAAGAACATTTCCATTTACGGACAAGAACGTTACGATGGCACATTGCGACTTTGTAAAATGAACCTCGCCTTACGCGATTTATCTTTCGATGTACGTTTAGGGGATTCTTTACTACAAGATAAATTCCCAGACTTAAAGGCTGATTTCATTATTGTAAATCCGCCCTTCAATGTCAGCCAATGGCATCCTGAGGATTTACCAGAAAACGATCCACGACTCTTTGGCCCAAAAGATGAGTTTACCACAGATGGCAGTGCCAATTATATGTGGATGCAAACTTTTTGGAGTCATTTGAGCGATAAAGGTACAGCAAGTGTGGTTATGGCAAATGGAGCGATGACCTCTAACAATAAAGGCGAAAAAAACGTACGCCAACATATGGTAGATCATAGTATGGTAGATT
Source organism: Flavobacteriaceae bacterium (assembly GCA_034112185.1). Classification (GTDB taxonomy): domain Bacteria; phylum Bacteroidota; class Bacteroidia; order Flavobacteriales; family Flavobacteriaceae; genus Winogradskyella. The sequence goes on from JAWUVW010000049.1 coordinate 14,290, forward strand.
GTATTGTACGCTTACCAGATAAACTATTTTTAACCACAGGCATACCAGCTTGTATTTTTATACTAAGTAAAAACAGAGATGGCAAAGATGGCATCCATAGAGAACGTACCAACGAGATTCTATTTATAGACACCTCTAAAATGGGTACTATGGAAAGTAGAAAGCTACGTGTGTTTATAGATGAAGATATCAATAAAGTCACTGATACTTATCATTCATGGAGAAACATAAATAATTCCCTCATTGAGAGCGAAGTGAAGCAATCTGCCAATTATGAAAATCAAGCAGGATACTGCTACAGCGCAACTCTTGAAGAAGTACAAAAACAAGACTACAAACTAACACCAGGTATATACGTTGGTACAGAAGCAGTAGAAGACGACGGTATCCCATTTGTAGACAAAATGGAAACCTTAAAAGAACAATTACAAACGCAGTTTAAAAAAGGGAATTCATTGCAGAATCAGATTTTAGATAATTTTGATAAATTT
>JAWUVW010000050.1:0-38621 GCA_034112185.1 Flavobacteriaceae bacterium
ATAGCTCCAGTGAATCTTTTCCAAAACTTTTGATCTATTTCCGACAAGAAAACAATGTCTTGGATATCAATCTCCCGAATAAGCGTTGTGGCATACCATATTTGTAATTTTCCTGGTCCAACAGATTTTATCGTACCCGTATGCCGCGAATTATCTGTTAAATTAACGATAAAAAGATTCTGGGTAGAAAAACTAGATATTTCATCAAAATCAATTTTAAAATCCTTGTCACTGTATGCGGTTTCAAATGTGACAACACTTTTTGACAAGGATTTAAGTTCTCCGACCAGAACATCCTTATTTTTCATCCAAATGGAATCGTTTTGTCCAAAGATCGAAAAGGATATGAGAAAAATAAGTATACCGAAAGTAAGCCTCATTTGATTAAATTTATATAATCCAACTAAAGTAAGATAATTGAGTAAAAGTAAAAAGACATTGAACTAATTTTATGTTTTTTATTGGGTTGAGGTCAGCGAGTATTCACCTATATTAAATCAGTTATAGCTATATTTATCTAAGTAGATTGGCGAAAAGAACTATAGGGTTTGATAATGATTTTAATTGTGAATGCCATGAATGTACAAGCATAATCTGAAAGAATTACTTTACGTTTTTTAAGTTACAGTTAAACCATTATTGTTAAAAGTATAATTAATAGGGACGGAATTAATATTAAAAGTACACGCTTATTTAGCGTTTATAAGTCTTTAAGTGTCAAGGGCCTTTTAACACCCCTGATACCGTGTTGTATGTCTTTATTTTACGTCCTTACTTCAATAACTATTTTGTTGATTCCCCCGTTAAATTTAGTTTCTGCTGGGCCGTAACCAATACCTAAAGCAACAGGGGTTTGATTATCTAGTCCTACACCTGTAGTTTTGTCTGTTGAGAAAATTAACGGCTGTGTTTTTTCTATTCGCGCGGTGGCCACAGACTTGCCATCGACGTAAATCGTTCCGCTTCCTCCCTTACCAACGCCTCCGCCATCAAGGATGCTTATCGGATCTTTTACACTTGTATCCCAATACACATCAGATCCAGAATCCTCTCCACTTTGCCAGGCATGCCCACCTTGTACTCTAATTTCTAATCTTTCGAACAGGTATTGACTAATTCCATATTCTAAAATAAAACGACTGCCCGGTTTCACATCGACATCTTTAAGATTCCCATGCCATTCATAAGAGCGCATTACCAGAATTGCGGTGGCTTTTTCGGGTAAAGGATAATAATAGGCAGCTGCCTGTACTATATAAGACCAGTAACCAAGACCTATATTATCAGAGCCGCCAGTTTTATAATTGCCATTAGGAGCACAACAAATAAATACCCTGTTGTTAAATCAACTTTTTCAGAACCCCATGACAACATAAAGGGAGCAATGGTTATAGCACCGAAGCCTGATGCGCCTCCTTACAATAGTTCTGCCACTGGTTAATTCCCCTAAACCAACACCTAGGCTTGTTGTTGTAAAATTAAGTGCTATAATAAATAGGTATTGTGCATTTCCTGAAAATTCCAATTTGGGAGATGCATATATAAATATGAAGCTGTTTGTATATCCAGATATATCTACATCATTAGGAATACGACCTCCTAATTCTGGAATTAAATCAACTGAATTACTCTTATTGCCATCGCGATTATAATAGGTATTGGCGCTCATAAAAATAATACAATCTATTACGAATCGTCCTTCTGTGCTGGGGCTTACGTAGTCTCGGAGCCCATTATTCCGGGTATATAGCCTCCAGATAAAATAGGAGATGCTTGCGGTTGGTCTTAAGCAAAGAGGCCTAACCCGATTAGCATGCAAAACAGTAAATTAAGTATGCTCTTCATAGTGGTAATAGATGATATTATTAAATCAATTTAAATCTTCTGGATAAAATGAAGCACAAGAACGCTTAATTTTTATTTTGGAGTATATACGAGGCGTCGTTGTCTGAATATCCTCAAGGATTGATCAATACCCAAATATAAATAAAGAGCAGGGGATTTCCAATATCAAATTAAGAGGCAATAGATTTTATTAAATTCAAAAACGGTTCAGTTATAATAACCCGAACCGTTTTTGTATTTGATGTTGTATGTAGTTTTATTTAACTAACTCAAAGTCACTTGGTCTCCATGTTTTGTCAAACCAAGCTTGCTCTGGTCCGTATAGTCTAAAGATCGTATTCCAACCTTTTCCAGGCACTGTTTTGATTAAATTATTTCCCATACCCTCTGGGGCTTTTGGGCCTATGTAAACATCATAAGATCCGTCTTCATTTTTAACCAATCCTTTTTTGTTACTATCAATACCCGGAAACTGTTCATCCGTTTGAAGCATTGATCTTGTTTGGTTGTCATAAATTGTAAACGACCAAAAATCCTTCATTGGAGCATTTGCAGGTATATTTACTTTATAGGTTTTATTGCCATCAAAGGTATTTCCATCCTTATCGGAATAGGCACAAGCATATTGCGAACCTTTTCCTATAAATTCCATAGACATAGCGGGTGTAATGCCTGTCGCATAAAAGTGCATTGCAGATCTTGCGTCGAAAAGACGAGCCCCTTCATGTTCAAACAAATAGCTTTTATAGACTAAGGGGTTGATCCATTGTGAATTTTCGAACATATAAAAATAATCGCTTCTTGGTTTTGCCATTTGTGTTCTTACAATCGCAGCACCAATTTTAGCGGCTTCATTTAATATTTTTTGCATGCGCGCATCTGGTTCAAATTTTTGACCTTTTTTAATGCCAATAGCGGCAAATGCACCTAGAATTTCAGGATTCTCACCAATTGCAGGTTCAGATTGTACAACGGCATTAATTTCATTAAATATGTCTGCGTCCATTCTATGAATCGTACTGTGAGAGTTTCCAGAAACATTTACAAAATTCATTGCTGGCTGGTTATCTTTTTGAGACAATGGATATATTTTAAAAGTAGCCTTTGTAGCATCTACAGCAGGTTTTGGACTCCCGTCTTTTTGGAATCCTCTCCAAATCACCCAATGCCCAGACGTATTAGTACGAGCAACATGATATCCTTCTGGAATTTCACCTTCGTAATCTTGAGGTACAATTAAAAACTTCCCTCCTTGTGCTTTGTCTGGTCCCAATCTTCCAAAATCGATTACATATTTAAACCAATGATCATTTACGAACCCTAAAACATCTGGAGGTGTTTCAATCACCATAGGCGCGTTCCCTATTTCCATCCAAGTTGCCATATAAACTGAGGTCGTATTTGGTGTTAACCATAAAGACTTAGAATCCATTAGCTCTTCAAATAACAAAGCGGTTTGATTTGCTGGACCAAATTTTAAAAGCCCTTGTTTCATGGCTTCCATAGAGGCAATTTGTATACCTTTAATATAGGCATCTACCGCATTATGCAAATCCACATAATCATAGACTTTATGACTTGTTTCTGGAAGAGGAACACCGTCAAAGAAATTCAATTCACCTAAAGTGCTTGAATTCATTTTGTTTGGTGTTGCAATGCCTGCAGGAATCTCTGTAGTCATCTTCATCTTTGGCGGGACAACCTGAGTTGCAGGTTCTTCTTGACCCGTCGTTTTTGTTTCAGATGTATTACAGCTAAAAATTGCTAAACATGCTATCGCAAAAATTAATTTATATTTCATATTTATTTAGTGTTTTTATTTTATCAGAGCCGTAGCCCCCTGTTTTTATCTTACAATCTGAAATTTACTCAGCCTTTTTAATAGCTTTCGTAGGGTTGTAGGCATCATCAAAGCTAATAACCTCTTTACTAGGGCCGTAGTGGCGCATGAGCACATTAAACTTACCTGTTGTATTTCCTTCAACAATAGGAATGTTATTGGCTTGTCCATCACAGCCAAAACGTACGGTAATTGTACCATCTGCGTTCTGTTCTGGATTCATTTCACTAGATATATTCGCGATATCATTAAACATACGACCATCACCGTTATACACAGTTGCTGACCAGAAATACTTTGCCCCTGGGTCTGCGAAAGTCATTTCATAACATCCATCATTTGCGAAATAAGTACTTGTCTGGTAGATGTTATCTTGAACCATCGCGCCACCCCAACCACCGGCAGCACCAACATAATTCATATAAGGGGTTTGGCCACTTTCACTATTGCTGAATGCTTTAGATTGGTCATAACCATCACTGAAATCAATGTTACCAGCCTTGTCTATGGCCTTAAATGATTCCATATCCCACTCCTTTACGACGAAAGGTTTTGCGCTACCGGCTTCAATGACTAAGTTGTCACGGATATCACCATCTAGAGTACGAACGATAACAAAAGCATGGGTAGTCTTAGCCGTGATTTTGTGTCTTCCCGCTCCATAAATCATGGGTTGGGTCTCGTGATTCTCGTCAACAACCTGTATCGTGACGTATTTATCTGTTTCAGGAACAGTGACATAGACGCTGTCGCTCGACATGTCTATTATAGAAACGGAATAAGGCGTGTCTCTATTCATCCGCACAACAAATTGCTCTTCTGGAATGCTGCTTGGTACTGGCATTTTGAAGAAGGAATTAATCCCACCTGCTTTTTGCACTATGGCAGCAATACGCATGTTCGTCATTGCCTGCGGAAAATTATCTTGAGTTACGATTGTTGCAGACGTTTTCTCAATCGTTTCCGATTCTACTTTTTCTTTTTTAGAATTTTGACAGGAAAACAAGACTCCCGTAATTAACACTCCAAATAGTAATTGATTTAAATTCTTCATATTGTGTTGTTTTAGTGTTTTTATTTAATTGGAATATTGAGATGTAACTAGTATTACTCTCTACAAATATAAAACTTAGTGATCAATCTGTTATTATTAATACTTACAATAAACCAATAAATATATACAATTAAGTAGAGGTATTTCGATAAATTGAGACTGATGTTTATACATTTGTAACGTTAAGGCACTATTTTCTTAAGGCCTCAGAGGGTGATTCACCAAAAAGTTCCTTATAATTTATATAAAACCGATTAAGATCTAGTATGCAGTAAGATAGGTTGATGTTCTTTATTGTCGATCTAGGTTTCCCATGTAGATGTAGCCTTCTTGCTTTATGAAACTTCTTTTTTTTTTAGAAAATGCATTGGGGAATATGTACGCTGTTTTTTTAAGTCTGATAAAAAGCGTTGGTAAGCTGTTAACCTTATAACTATAATTATTTATTAAGATGTTTTTGAGCCTTTTGATCTCAATAATTATAAGTAAAATTATCAACTTGATTTGTTATGGCCTCAAAACAAATATGAGCTGATGACAAGATCATTTCACCGGCTTTTGGCGAGCGTTTTTTAGTGACCTTTTACGATAGCATGGCTTTATGCCATCCGTCTTTTGGTATTGATAATATGCAAGACTCGGAATTTTTAACGGCAATTGAAATTAAGCCTTCTGTGAGGTTATTGCCAACATAGAAGTTTTCTGATACAATGCTTTGCCCTGTTGAATAAAACCCCTCAGGTTTTGCCTTTGAGATGACCGTTGAATTTGCAACAAGAAATTCAAACTACTCTGATAACTACTCCTCAATGGATTCTGTGTAATCCGTTAAATAGCTTTTATCCATGAGGCATAATTATACTTTATTCAAAATTAAATAAATTTTATAGTCTATAAAGGAGAAGATGAATTTGATAACCGATCTAACTAGAAACTAAATTCGTAAGAAAAGGGCTTTTTATTTCTTACCGACCTTGTTTTTGCGAGATAAACACACTTCTATGGCGATCGTTAGATGTGAACTTAAATAGGAAATAAATTGTATCCAGTGTAGTTACTAGTTTTATCTACTTTGGAAATAATAAAATTACATTTGCACGAATTCCCCAATCTGGATTAAAAGGATTGTTTCCATAAAAAACTTTTGGACCACCACCTAACTGTACCATTTGCTTGCCAAAAGTAAAGACTTTAGCATAATAGATACCTGCAAAGCCACCAAACAAATCATTATTCCAATCTTGCGTATTTTCAGCAGCTACTGTAAGAGAAGCGCCTGTTTTTGATGCATAGGTCGCAAAAGGTTGAAAGAATGACGCATTAACATCATTAGGTCCATTTCCTGCATAGGACCAAATATGATTTACTAATGCACCATAAGTCCATTGGCCTTGTAACTTTAAAATTAAGGCATTTGGCCCAGCTCCCCATTTTTTTATTCCTAAGGCATCATCCGTAGCCGTAGGTAGCAATAATGCTGGTCCAACTCCCCATACAAGTCCGTTTTTTACTTCTTTCGGAGAAAAGAAAATGCTTTGAAATATATCACCAAGTCCAGTTTCACTGTTACCATTTGCTGTTACATCATTTTGTGAAATAACAGGTATAATTGTTCTACTGATCATATTCCATTTTTCATTGATAGATATAGGAATAACGGGCTGTATGTTTAATGTATATTTAAAACCTTCGAGGGGGCCAACATTAAAGTCAAAATTATTTTGAAGCGGGACACTAATTAGTGCAGCCACTGGGTTTGCAAGTTGTTTTGCTAAATCTTCAGCTGAAGCCCCTTGTGCTTCAACGGCTTGTGTTTGAGCGTAGCTACTCATATTTATTAAAAGCACAACACTAATTTTGATTAACGTTAGTTTGTTTTTCATGTTTTTTTTGTCAATTTAATAGCTTTTGACGAGATTGTCAATTAATATTAATAATTTTTTATTTACTTTTTTGAATGAAATACATGGAGACTGTTACAAAAACCAAACTGATCGGAATAATTAGGACTTCCCATGCAAAAGAATCTGATTTAAAGACCTCTGTAACACATACAAACATTAAGGTAGTTGCTAGAGCTTGCCATAAGAAGTGCTTTTGATGCAAAAAACCTTCTATATCGAAAATATCGGCAACAGAGTCAGTTTTAGTATCCACATGTCGTTTTTTAATTAAAGATTTTAAACTATTACCAAAGATGAAAAATACAATCCCAATAAGAATAACATCTACTGATTTAAAGATATTCGCTCCAATATGTTGTTGCGTACCAATACCAATAGTAAGGATCTGAAACCACGTTTTTATCAGAGAATAAATACCAATCGCCATGACTCCTATACCATTGAATATTATAAGTGACCCTACTAATCTAAATAGAAAGTAATAGCTAAAGTGTTTTTGTATAAAGCTTAATTTTATTACGTCTTGATTCATAAAGTACTCACTTTTTTAAACAATTTTGTTAGTATGATTAACGCCATCGGTTTCAATATATTTATGTTAACGTCTAAAATTAAACAATTTAAATTAGTTGTACATTAATGTTACCGTAAGTTACGTGTCACTATTTCTTTGTTTTCTAGCGCGTTTTCTTCTACTTGATGTAAAGGTTTGTAAAAGGTTATTTTTCACTAAGACAGAAATAATAAATAAAAACAAAAGGTCTAGTATGTTCAGTAAAAGCAAACCGCGTAGAATGTTTACACAAGCCAAAGGCTATTATTTTTAAAACTCTGAATGCAGGTGTTTTATAATAACATGTTTCGTTAGGGGAGTAGGATCAGTTAAAACACAACAGTACTCTAATAATTTGTGCGCATGCTTTGCAGCTTTGTATGAATACAGAAGGCATTACTGCGAAGAAGCTTCCATCTCACCCTTTACACGTTCAACAATAGTAGCAGCCTTATCCAACTCATCATTATGGACATAAAGGTCTTGAAAACCAGTATTCATTGATGCATAACCTGCTAAACGCTGCGATTCACCTTCATCTTTAATAATGGGGATAATACCCACACGTTCTAACTCATCTTTAACGCGAGTGACTAAAATAAAATTGCCGTAATACACTTTTGTATATTCTGTAGTGCTCATAATGTTATGTTTTAATAATGAACTAGAAGTTACGAAAAATATAGATAGGTTATACATATTTAAATCATTTGCTAGTCTATTTCTCATATCAAATCGCAATGTTAAAGTTTTCTAAACAGCTTATAGTGTTTTTTCATATTAAATTATTGATATACAATTTTTTAAGTCCATTTATAGGGTGGTTATTATAATATGTATAAAAACTCTAAATGCAAATATCTTCTGAGTAAGAATTAACTTTATACACAGAAAAATCTTAAAATTAATTAATATGAGAACACAAATATTAGTATTGTTTTTGGCTTTATTAACAACGAGTTGTGCTGTTATAAGACCAGGAGAGGCTGGGGTTAGGCAAAAATTAGGAAAGCTAGACACAGAGGTGACGACCCAAGGAACTTTGTTTTTTAACCCATTTACGACGCGTGTTATTAAAGAATCTATTCAAACAAGTAATTTAGAACTCCTGTTAAATCTGCCAAGTAAAGAAGGTTTAAGTGTTGAATCTGAAATATCGATATTGTATAGATTAGAAGTAGAGAAAGTACCGAATATTTTAGAAAATATTGGGCCAAATTACCAAGGCGTTATTACTAGTGTGTTTAGATCAGCATCTGCAGATGTCTGTTCACAGTTTTTTGCCAAAGACATGCATTCAGGTAAGCGTGCAGAAATTGAAGCAGCGATTCAGACGAAAATGGCAGAAAATTTGATAGATCAAGGCATCATAATTGAAGCTGTTTTAATGAAGAGTATCAAGTTACCATTAGGTTTGTCGCGATCTATTGAACAAAAACTTCAGGCCGAACAAGATGCTATGCGTATGGAATTTATTCTACAGCAAGAACGTTTAGAAGCACAACGCAAAATTATTGAGGCAGAAGGCACACGAGATGCTCAAATGATACTTTCAGAAGGACTTACTCCAGCGATTATTCAAATAAAGAGTATAGAAGCCTTTAGGGAATTAGCAAAATCTGTAAACAGTAAAGTTATAATTACAGATGGTAAGACACCCTATTTAATTAGTTCAGAAAAATAATCGAGTTAGTGTGTTATAAGAATAGATTTTATGAATAGTCTGTTCAGTGCTAGTATGACATTGAAAACGATCAAAACAAGGTTATAAGGTTTAACTAGCTCTATTTTTTAACTTCTTTTAAAATATATTTTGAATGCGTTAATGCTAAAAATCAAAAGAGGCTTACTTTTCAGAAAGCCTCTTTTTTTAGGCATTAAAATATTTACTATCCCATATAGCCGTATTGAAATTTTTGCCTGCAGCAAACCCATAATATATAACCATGGCAGCTATAGCCTTAAACATAAAAAAGAATATGGTTCCTGTTTGAGAAGGTGTCATTTTGTTGGAGAAAATACCGTCAGGCACTAAGGCAGTAGCTAATAGACTTACTAAAAGCGTGGTTAATATTAAATTTTCAAAACTTTTAAAAGGCTTCATTAATAACTTTCTAAAAGGACTTAGATCATTTCCCCATTTGTGAATTAAATAATAATAATCATTCCCAATTGGTGCAAATAATAAAGGATCATCAGCGTTTTCTAATTTAAAAAGTTTTGACGGAGCAACTATTTTAAAACCACTCAGAACAATACTGTGATTCTTTTCTAAATCTTTTATTTTTGAAATGGCTTCGTAAGGTAATTTACCTTTAAAATATTTGGTGTCTAAAAAACGCAATCTGTAGTCAATACATATCGCTTTTATTTGATCAATATGATAAATATTTTTTGTTTCGAGAAGCTCAAAGTCAAAACTATTAGAAACCGCACCTGATCCAGAATTTATAGTTTCTAGAATTTTTTCATCCTTTAGTGTGTCTCTTTCTAAGATTTTCTCTACAGCTTTTAGAACATCAACTTCAACACTTTGTTTGTTTTTTAGGCGCTGTAGTTTCTCTTCAATGTTTGTGTTTTTCAATAGCATAAGATTTTTTCTTATAAAGTTAATAATCAAATTTATGATTTACAAATCTTTTTTACCTTTTACAAGTCTTTAACAATACTGTTTAAGTTTTTTTGAGTTTAATGGCTTGTTTTATAGTTTTCATTAAACAAAAAAACAGCGTTTACTATTAGAGTTAGTAATTTTAATGGGTTTTACTATTGACAATAACTATCGAAAAATTAATATATAATATGTGCATTTGGCTTTCAGTCTATTTTATTTCATAATTTTAAGGATTAATTAAACAATCTCATAATAAGTAATAAACTATATGGACAATAAAGAGAATTATAGCAATAACATTAGCGATGCCAGTGAATGCCCATTTTTAAGTGGCACACAAAAGAAAACTGCCGGTGGGGGCACAAATAATCGTGATTGGTGGCCAAATGAATTAAAATTAAATATTTTACGTCAAAACGCCCCTAAGAATAATCCTATGGGAGACGACTTTGATTATGCAGACGCATTTAAGAATGTAGATTTTGTTGCTCTAAAACAAGATGTCATTGATTTAATGACAGATTCTCAAGATTGGTGGCCAGCGGATTATGGTCATTATGGTGGATTTATGATTCGTATGGCCTGGCATAGTGCAGGAACGTACAGGGTAGGTGATGGTCGTGGCGGCGCCGCTTCTGGTAATCAGCGATTTGCTCCATTAAATAGTTGGCCAGATAATGGTAACTTAGATAAGGCGCGTTTGTTATTGTGGCCAGTTAAAAAGAAATACGGAAACAAAATTTCTTGGGCAGATTTAATGATTCTTGCAGGTAATTGTGCCTTAGAATCTATGGGATTCCCAACCTTTGGTTTTGCCGGAGGACGTGAAGATGTTTGGGAACCAGAACAAGATATTTATTGGGGAAGTGAAACCGGCTGGTTGGATAATGACGACCGTTACGATACTAGTGATGGCGAGTTAGAAGGGCATCTTGGTGCGGTACACATGGGACTAATTTATGTAAACCCTGAAGGGCCTAACGGCGTACCAGATCCATTAAAATCTGCACACGATATTAAAATTACATTCGGTCGTATGGCTATGAATGATGAAGAAACTGTCGCTTTAGTTGCAGGTGGCCATACCTTCGGAAAGGCACACGGTGCTGCAGACCCAGAAAAATATGTTGGGACTGAACCACATGGCGCGTCGATAGAAGAAATGAGTACGGGTTGGAAAAACACATTTCAATCTGGTGTTTTAGATGATACTATTACTAGTGGAATAGAAGGTGCGTGGACGCCAAACCCAATACAATGGGATGCCGATTATTTTGAAGTACTATTAAGTTATGACTGGGAATTAACAAAAAGTCCAGCAGGAGCACATCAATGGACGCCAACAGCGGCATCTAATGCACGTCAGGCACCAAAAGCGGGTGGTAATGGAACGCAGGCTTTAATGATGACTACAGCAGATATGGCTTTAAAAATGGATCCGACTTATAGAGAAATTTCTGAGCGGTTTCATAAAGACCATAAAGCGTTCGAAGATGCTTTTGCGCGTGCTTGGTACAAGATAACACACAGAGATATGGGACCAATTTCTCGGTATTTAGGTCCTGAAGTTCCTAGTGAGGAATTAATCTGGCAAGATCCAATCCCTGCAGTAGATTATATATTGAGTGATTCAGATATTGAGTCTTTAAAGAAAATGATTTTGGCTTCAGGTTTATCAGTTTCGCAATTAGTAACTACAGCTTGGGCTTCTGCTTCAACTTATAGAGGTTCGGATAAACGTGGAGGTGCAAATGGTGGACGTTTGCGATTAGAGCCTCAACGTAGTTGGGAAGTCAATAATCCAGCAGAATTGAATAAAGTATTACATGTTCTTGAAAGTATTCAAAATGAATTCAGTGGAACAGTTTCTATGGCAGATTTAATGGTTTTAGCAGGAACTGCTGGTGTTGAAGAAGCCGCGAGAACTGCTGGTAATTCTGTGGATATACCTTTTACCCAAGGTAGAGGAGATGCCTCGCAAGGGCAAACGGATTTAGAATCGTTTGGTTATTTAGAACCAATTGCTGATGGTTTTAGAAATTACATAAATTCTAAGATTGGTGTTGCTGCTGAAGATTTATTAGTGGATCGTGCTAATTTATTGACGCTTTCTATTCCGGAAATGACAGTTTTAGTTGGTGGTTTAAGAGTTTTAGGAGCGAATTATGATGGTTCTAAAAATGGTGTATTTACGGATAACGTTGGAAGCCTAACGAACGATTTCTTCACGAATATTCTTGATTTTTCATTAACATGGAAAGCCGCTACATCTGATGATAAGGAGTTTATAGGTCGTGATCGTAAAACTGGAGCTATGAAATTGCACGGTACTAGAGCAGATTTAATTTTTGGTTCTAATACAGAATTAAGAGCTGTGGCCGAAGTCTATGGTGCAGACGATGGACAAGCGCGTTTTGTCAACGATTTTGTAGCTGCTTGGACAAAGGTGATGAACTTAGATCGTTTTGATTTAAAATAACAAGTATTGGTTTAAAGCAATAAAAAAGGTGATTCAACAATGAATCACCTTTTTTTTATTAGCTAATTTTAGTTTTAACTATTTATCAATAGAACCTAGTACGCGAGACATAAACGTGTTTAACGCTTCTTTTTTCGGAGTTCCACCTTTAACCATTTTCTGGACTTCAAGTGCTCCATACATATTCGAAATTAACTCACCAATAACATCTAATTCTTCATCTTTAAGAGAAGGAACTTCTGTCAGGTTCTCTAAAGTTTCAATTGTTTCTATAATATAGTCTTCATCGTTGTCTTCAATGAACTGGGTTAAATGTTTAATTACAGGTAATTTCATAATTAAAGGACTTCGTTTACTAATTCTTTTAAAACATCGAACTTGTTGGTTTGCGTTTGATTTACAAACCTTCCATTTTTAAAAGTCGCAAAGGTTGGTAAATTATCTACAGTAGCTAATTTTCTAGACTCTGGAAATTTTTCGGCATCAGCAAGTATAAATGTAATATCCTCTAATTCGGATGCTAATTTCTTAACTTTAGGTTTCATTATGCGACAGTTACCACACCAAGTTGCAGAGTATTGTACCACAACAGTTTTGTTACTTGTAACTATATCTTGTAAATTATCTTGATCTAATTCTTGAATCATATTTTCTTTTCAAATTAAAAACATCATCGCGAAGTAAGCGTTGCAACCTTTTGAATTAAGAGATGACTTCGCTAAGCTCGCAATGACGTAATATTTAAAGTTTAATTTAATTGGGCCGCTAAATATTGAGCAGTTCCTTTTGCATTGGGTTGCATCGCTTCTTTACCCTCTTCCCAGTTTGCTGGACAAACCTCTCCTTTTTCTTGCACGTGCGTGTAAGCATCAATAAGTCTTAAATACTCGTTGATATTACGACCAAGAGGCATGTGGTTAATACCTTCATGAACAACCGTACCCTCTTCATCGATAATGTAAGTCGCTCTGTAAGTGACGTTATCACCTTCAACTTGTACAGTGCCAGTTTCTTCGTCAAAAACTTCGTTAGTGATATCCAAAATACCTAAGATGCTAGAAAGATTTCGGTTACTATCTGCAAGGATAGGGTAGGTTACGCCTTCAATACCACCATTATCTTTTGCCGTACTTAACCATGCAAAGTGCACTTCTGGTGTATCACAAGATGCGCCAATAACGATTGTATTTCTTTTTTCGAATTCACCTAAAGCCGCCTGAAATGCGTGGAGTTCAGTTGGGCAAACAAAAGTAAAGTCTTTTGGGTACCAGAATAAAACTACTTTTTTGTTATTTTTTTTAGCTTCCTCAAGCACATTTAATTTGAATGTGTCTCCCATATCATTCATTGCGTCAACGCTAATATTGGGGAATGTTTTTCCTACTAATGCCATTTTTTTTATTTTTAGTTTATTAACTATTTTAAACAAAATTAGCTCTAAGATTTACGTCTTTGCATAGCTATTTATTATTATAAAGCATGGAGTAATAGAGTAAATATATGGTGCCAAAAAAGTGACCTAAAATGTATCAGAATGATAATTTATGCCACATAAAATTATGAACTCGTTAATATTATTGCTTAAAGCTTAAAAAGAGTTTTTACTTTTTTAATAAATATTTAATTTTAATTCTGAAGGCTGCAAAGAGTAAGGTTGTGAACGGACTCAGCCAATTAAAAATAGCATAGACAAAATAATCGGCAACACTAACACCTAAAACGCCGCTTTGATAGGCGCCACAAGTATTCCAAGGAATAAGCACAGATGTTACAGTGCCAGAATCTTCAAGTGTTCGACTTAAATTTTCAGGTGCTAAACCTTTATCTTCGAATGCTTTCTTAAACATCTTCCCAGGAATTACGATTGCCAAGTATTGATCGGATGCAATAGTATTTAAACCTAAACAACTAATTACGGTACTCGCAAACAATCCAAAAACGGTAGTCGCTACTGAAAGCAATGCTTTTGTTATTCTAGCTAAGGCACCAATACCATCCATAATACCACCAAATACCATTGCGCAAATTATTAAGAGAATGGTCCATAGCATGCCTTCCATGCCACCAGAAGAGAATAAATCATTTAATTTTATATTGTCTGTTGCTATTGCTGTATCTGTAAGAATTGAATTTAAAATTGCAGAAAAGTTAGAATCAGAGAGTCCTTTTAAAACTTCAGGTTGAAAAATAATGGCGAAGATAATAGCAAGTATAACTCCAGATGCTAAAGCAACTAAAGGTTTTGTCTTAAATACAATAAGAACAATGACACCTCCTGGTACTAAAAACAGCCATGGAGAGATGTTAAATGTATTACCTATTGAGGCCAATAGATTACTAATGTCAGCATTCCCCGTGGGTTCTATTGTAGCACTAATAATCCCAAATACAATTAAAGTTACAACTATAGTCGGCACAGTTGTTATTGCCATGTATCTAATATGTGTAAATATGTCTGTTCCAGCCATAGCAGGCGCTAAATTTGTAGTATCACTCAATGGAGACATTTTATCACCAAAATACGCACCGGATATGACGGCACCAGCAATCATACCTGGATTAATTCCTAAAGCTGTCCCAATACCAATCAATGCAATACCAACAGTTGCTGAGGTTGTCCACGAACTCCCTGTTGCTATAGAAATTACAGCAGCAATAATTACAGAGGCAGGCAAGAATATTTCTGGACTTAAAACTTGTAAGCCATAATAGACCATTGCTGGAATCACGCCACTTATTAGCCAAGTACCTGCAAGTGCACCAACTAAAAATAAAATCATTATTGGTATAAAAACGCTTTTAAGATTTTCCCAGACTTCCTTGGCCATAATTATAGGCGCTACTTTATTAAATAAACCACCTATAAAAGCAACCAAAGCACCTATTAACAAAATAAATTGATTGGTATAAGCACCAAACCATTCCTGATCTTCAACAAAAAAGATATTGTAAGCCAACATGCCCATTAAAATAACAACAGGAACGAGAGCTTCATAAATATTAAGCTCTGTATTATCTATAATTTTTTGGTCTTCAATTTTAATGTCTGATAAGTTGTTGTCTTGCATTTTGGTTAGTTTAGTTCTGTAATGTTAACATTTTTTGAAACCATTTGCAAATTCGTGTTTTAAACAGTTGTGGGTCAGTAAAATCGTTCAGTTATACCGCGCTTTTTTGCATTATGAGTGTTCTCTGATTAGTTATTAGACTTGTCTGTGGCTCTACCTTTTGACTTAGAAGGCTCAGGTACTGGAGTTTGTAATATTTGGAGTGTAGCTTATAAAGATGGTTTGACAGGTCTTGTAATAGGTGATTCTGCCAGAGATCTTGCAGGATGTTTTGATTTTTCAAATCCAATAAAAGTGACGCGATCAGATACAGGTGAATTTTGTCCTCCACTCAATGACGCCCCAGTTAATGCACTAAATTTAACTGTAGGGGTAGTTTTTTTAGGTTTTTCAGAACTTGGAACTAATGCGAATGCATTTGCTTCTGAAGTAGTAGATCCTTCAATTCCAGATCCTACCTGTTCTAGTTATGCTGGTGAAAATGTATGGTATAGTGCTACTGTTCCAGCAAGTGGAAGGATTACTTTTGAGACTAAAGACAATGACGGTTCTATTGCAAATACTGGTAGGAGTGTAAATGAAGGACCTATTGGCGCTTTTTTTGAAGTTGAATGTGATGATGATGATGATGATGATGATGATGATGATGATGATGATGATGATGATGATGATGATGATAGTGCTGATGGATTCTTCTCTTTAATAGCATTAACAGTTAGAACGCCTGGCGAAACTTTATATATAAGAATCTTTGAGTTTGGTAATAATTCTTTTGGAGATTTTCAAATGGCGGCCTCTGGTGAAACATTAGGTGTTGATGAAAATAACTTTGAAGGCTTTAGGTTTTATCTTAATCTAGCTCAAGGTGTATTAAACTGAGATACAAGAATGCCAATTGAAAGTGTTACTATATTTAATTTATTAGGCCAAGAGTTGCTTAATAAAGGCGTAAGGGTGGCTAACTATCAATTAGATGTAAATTCACTTTCTTCAGGTGCATGTTTAATACGTGTACGTAGCGAAGGTAGAATTGAAGCCTACAAGTTTGTAAAGCAATAAAAACTTTTTTTAATTTTTAATCCCCAATTGCATTGCATTTGGGGATTTTTTTTATTTGAACACCAATTTATGCTTTATAATAGCAAAATTTTAGTCCAATTGATTGAATTCTCGAAATTGCGATTTTTTTTGATTAAACCAAGTTAGCTTTAAGAATACCCAATTCAACCATACAAGTATTCATCACCTCATAAGTGCGTTCAATATCTGCATCTAAGCCAATAGAAAAACGAATAAGTCCATCACTTAATCCCATAGCCACTTGTTCGTCTTCTGGAATTTCAGATGATGTAGAACTTCCGGGAGCACTAAAGAGCGTTTTATAAAACCCTAAGCTAACCGCCAAATACCCTAAGTTTCGCTCTTGCATTAATTCCATTAAGGCATTGGCCTTGTCTAAAGACCCTGCATCTATCGTCAACATGCCGCCAAAACCATATTTTTCATTCATCATCGATTTAAATAATTGATGAGATGGGTGAGACGCTAATCCAGGATAAACCGTTTTTAAGCCATCATTTTCAAATTTATTGGCGAGATGAGTAGCGTTATGGCTGTGCTGTTGCATTCTAATATGTAAGGTCCTCAAGTTTTTTAATACCGAAGCCGAACGTAAACTATCCATCGTAGATCCTAAGAGCATAGCCGCGCCATCATTGACGTTTCTTAGTTGGTCAATAAATTCTTGAGTACCACAAACCACGCCGCCGACGGTATCTGAAGATCCATTTATGAATTTTGTTAAACTATGAATCACAATATCAGCACCAAGTTTAATTGGTGAAATGGACAAAGGCGAGAAGGTATTGTCAACAACTAATTTTAAGTTGTGCTTTTTAGCCAGCTGTGCTAAGCCTTTTATATCTGCAACCTCTAAAAGTGGATTACTCACAGATTCACAGTACAATACTTTTGTTTTTGGTGTAATTGCAGCTTCAACAACATTTAGTTTAGTGATATCCACAAAAGTGGCGTCAATGCCAAAACGTGGCGTAAAGTTTTTTAAGAATGCATACGTACCTCCGTAAATCGTTCTGCTACTTACGATATGGTCATCAGCCCCGCAAAGTTGGAGCAAAACAGCTGTTATTGCTCCCATACCAGACGCCGTAACCGTTGCCGTTTCGGTGCCTTCCATAGCCGCTAAAGCTTCCCCTAAATATAGATTAGATGGCGTGGAGTGACGTGAATATAAATAACAACCATCTGCATTACCTTCAAAGGTATCGAACATGGTTTTTGCTGATAAAAAGGTATAGGTTGATGAATCTGAAATTGAAGGATTAACCCCTCCGAATTCACCGAAGTATTGTAAATCTTGAATATTGTTTGCAGGTTTAAATTTCATGTTTTTTTATGGTTAAATTTGTGTTATATGCTGTGCGCTATTAATCATTCTAATCAGATGATAAAATTTTAGAACACGCTCGTTTCATAACAATTTGATTTTATGAATACTTCAAAATTCGATGATTTTAGATTAATAATCAATCAAAATTTAAATATTTAGATTATAAATCTAAAAATTGTAATTTTTTTAGTTTAAATTTCATTAATTATAAGTATTCAGCTGATTATTCCGAAAAAAGACAATTATGATTTTCGACGAAACCGATAGAAAACTCTTGTATTTGCTTCAAGAGGACAGTAAACAAACTAATAAAGCCTTATCTCATAAATTAAATTTATCTGTGACTGCTGTTTATGAACGTATCAAAAAGCTCGAAAATAAGGGCATTGTGAGTCACTATGTAGCCTTAGTAGATAAAAGTAAAGTAGAAAAAGATTTTGTTGCTTTTTGTCATGTTAAATTAGTGCAACATTCACAAGATTATGTGGTTAAATTTGAGCGTGAAGTCAATCAATTGGATGAGGTTTTAGAATGTTACCACTTGAGTGGTGATTACGATTATTTACTCAAAGTTTTGGTAAAAGACATGAAATCATTTAGAGAATTTATGGTTGAAAAACTGACTAAAATAGATCATATTGGCAGTACACATAGCATGTTTATGATTAATGAAGTGAAACATACAACCGCAATTACAATTTAATTTTATGCAAACTAGTAATTATAGATCAACTGAACTGTTATTCTTATTTGTAGGGGTTCCTGTAAGTTTTGCATTAGAATTTCCAATTTGGATAAAAATGATAATAGGACTATTAGGTTTTGGGTATGTTGTGTTTGTTTTATTGCGAATTGAGAAGAATCAATTTAAAATTTCTGACAGCCTTAATTGGAAACAATTTTGGAAGCAAACGCTCTTGAAATTGATTGTGATAGCTATAGTTACAACGTTATACATGTGGATTTTTGATAGTTCAAACCTCTATAATGTTATTAGAAATAAACCCATGTTATGGGTTGTGATTTTATTTATATACTCATTGTTTTCTGTCTATCCTCAAGAATTAATTTATAGAACATTTTTCTTTCAGCGTTATGAGGCTTTGTTTAAAAGTGATTTGCTATTCATTTTAATTAATGCGTCTTTATTTTCATTGGCCCATTTGTTCTTTAGAAATGCTTTAGTCATTGTACTGACATTTTTGGGAGGTATTCTTTTTGCGCTTACATATAAGAAAACTAAATCTACGCTTTTAGTGTCCATAGAACACGCTATTTATGGCTGTTGGTTGTTTACTGTTGGCATGGGAGAAATGTTAGGCTTCCCACAATAAATGCCTATTTTTTTATATTTTAGCTGTAAGGAAATTGCTATTCTATGAAACACAGCCAAATAAAAGATGTTTATAAGTCAATTTTTAGGTCTTATGACAAGCCTTCTTTAGAAACACATATTAAAAAATTTATTGACTTAGATGACTGTTTACCTTACAGTTCCACGTTTTTCTGCATCACCAATACACAAAGCTTAGAGTTTGAGTTCATCAGTAAAAATTTTAAGGCCTGTTTAGGTTTAGATTCAAATCTCTTAAAAACGAAAGGCATGCGTTATTTCTGGAGTAGAATTCATCCTGAAGATCTTGAGAAATGGCTTAAAGCACTAAATGAATTAATGGAATTTACGTTGTCGAATATTAAGAAAGAAGACCGTCATAAGGCTAATTATACATGGAATTATAGATTTAAAAATGCCGACGATGTTTATGTGAATTTAATTCAGAATACAACGCCTTTGGCTTTCGATAGCCAAGACAAACCTATAATTGGACTTGCCCACTACACGGTTTTGCATTCTGATATAAAAATAGATATATCCGCATCTGCTAAACTCTTAAATGAGCAGAATGAATATGAGACCATTTATTTTAATCAATACGGGCAAAAATTATTGAGTGAGGGGATCAGTAATAGAGAGCGTGATGTTATTAGGTTGTTGGTTTTAGATTTCAGCAGTAAAGAGATTTCTCAAAAACTCAGTATAAGCCCCCATACCGTAGATACGCATCGTAGAAATATCCTAAAAAAATTGAGTATATCGTCTACAGGTGAGTTGATTGGGATGATAAAAATGAATCAAAATTTGATTTAACTAAAAAACTACGCAAATTACTCAATTTGAGTATTGTAACATATTATGTTTTTTAATACCTTTACTTAGAGCTATTAATTAATTCTTAGGGGAATTATAACAAAGTGTCTACAGTAGAATTGTCATTGATTCGTGTAGGCACTTTTTTTATATTAATTATCTGAATTAAATTTCTTTAAGAATTTCTGTTTAAGCATAAAAAACGTCAATCTTCATTCGGCATTAGTCAATCAAAATTGTACTTTTGTTTACGTTTTTTAATTAGATAAAATTAAACTTATGAATTCATACGATGTAGCCATTATAGGATCAGGTCCTGGTGGATATGTAGCAGCAATTCGTTGCGCACAATTAGGCATGAAAACTGCAATTATCGAAAAATATGCGACACTTGGTGGCACCTGTTTAAACGTAGGCTGTATTCCAAGTAAGGCCTTATTAAGCTCTTCGCATCATTATGAAGAAGCTACGAAACATTTTGAAGAACATGGTATTGAAATCCCAGGCGAAATCAAAGTAAATCTCGAAAAAATGATTGGACGAAAGCAATCTGTTGTTGATCAGACTACAGGTGGAATCGACTTTTTGATGAAGAAAAATAAGATCGATGTTTACGAGGGTTTAGGGACCTTTAAAGATGCTACACATATTACTATTGTGGGCAAAGATGCTGGAGAAATTGAAGCAAAAAACATCATTATTGCGACAGGCAGTAAGCCAAGTAATTTACCATTTATTGAGTTAGATAAAGAACGTATTATAACCTCTACAGAAGCTTTAAAATTAAAAGAAATTCCAAAACACATGATTGTGATTGGCGGTGGCGTTATTGGTTTAGAATTAGGTCAAGTTTATTACAGATTGGGAGCTGAGGTGACTGTCATTGAATATATGGACAGAATCTTACCAACGATGGATGCTGGCTTATCTAAAGAATTGAATAAAGTTTTTAAGAAGGCGAAATGCAAAATGATGCTATCTCATAAAGTGCAGTCTGTGGAGCGCAAAGGCGATGAGGTAATTGTAAAAGCCGAAAACAAAAAAGGTGAAGTTGTCGAATTTAAAGGTGATTATTGCTTAGTTTCTGTGGGTCGTCGTCCGTATACAGATGGCTTAAATGCAGAAGCTGCAGGCGTAAAAATTAATGATAAAGGCCAAGTAGAAGTTAACGATCACTTACAAACATCTGCATCTAATATTTATGCGATTGGAGATGTTATAAAAGGAGCAATGCTTGCTCACAAGGCGGAAGAAGAAGGTGTGTTTGTTGCAGAAACTATCGCAGGACAAAAACCACATATCGATTATAACTTAATTCCTGGAGTGGTTTATACTTGGCCAGAAGTTGCGGCAGTTGGTAAGACAGAAGAAGAATTAAAAGCTGATAATATAGACTATAAAGTTGGTCAGTTTCCATTTAGAGCTTTAGGCAGAGCAAGAGCTAGTGGAGATATTGATGGCTTCGTCAAAATCTTAGCAGATAAAACTACAGATGAAGTTTTAGGTGTCCACATGATTGGGGCACGTTGTGCAGATTTAATCGCAGAAGCGGTTACGGCTATGGAATTTAGGGCATCAGCAGAAGATATTTCACGAATGTCTCACGCACATCCAACCTTTGCAGAAGCTGTGAAAGAAGCGGCCTTGGCAGCAACAGAAGATAGGGCATTACACGTTTAGAAAACTAAAGTTATGATTATAGAACCAAGAACTAGAGGATTTATTTGTTTAACCGCGCACCCAACAGGTTGTGAGCAAAATGTTTTAAATCAGATCAATTATATTAAATCAAAATCAAAAACCGATGGACCAAAAAAAGTCTTAATTATTGGAGCTTCAACAGGATTTGGTTTAGCATCGCGAATTACAAGTGCTTATGTATCTGATGCTGCAACTATTGGTGTGTTTTTTGAAAAACCACCAAAGGAACGAAGAACAGCTTCACCAGGTTGGTACAATAGCGCGGCTTTTGAAACACAAGCAAATAAGGACGGATTATACGCAAAAAGTATAAATGGCGATGCATTTTCAAATGAAATTAAAGCGCAAACACTAAAACTGATTAAAGAAGATTTAGGACAAATAGATCTATTAATCTATAGTTTAGCGTCGCCAGTAAGAACACATCCAGACACTGGAGAACGTTTCAAATCCGTATTAAAACCAATTGGCGGCACATTTACAGATAATACGGTCGATTTTCATACAGGTGAAGTCAAAGAGATTTCTATAGAACCGAGTTCTGGCGACGATATTGAAAATACCGTTGCTGTCATGGGAGGTGAAGATTGGCAAATGTGGATTGATGCTTTAAAATCTGCTGATGTGTTATCAAAAGATTTTAAAACAGTAGCATATTCTTATATCGGTCCTTCATTGACTGAAGCAGTTTATAGAAAAGGAACTATTGGTCGCGCTAAAGATGATTTAGAAGCGACTGCATTTAAAATTACAGATGCGCTCAAAGCTATTAATGGAAAGGGATATGTCTCTGTAAATAAAGCCTTAGTAACGCAGGCAAGTTCTGCAATTCCTGTAATTCCGTTATATATTTCGTTACTTTATAAAGTGATGAAGGAAGAAGGTGTACACGAGGGTTGTATTGAACAAATAGAACGTTTATTCAGTGAACGTTTATATACTGAAAATATGCCTTTAGATGACGCTGGAAGAATACGTATTGACGATTGGGAAATGCGTGACGATATCCAAGCAAAAGTTTTAGAACTTTGGAAAAAAGCGACAACCGAAACCTTGCCAGAAATTGGGGATTTAGAAGGTTATAGAACTGACTTTTTTAACCTCTTTGGTTTTGATGTTGAAGGTGTAGATTATGATGCAGATGTTAGTGAAATGGTCACTATTCCTGGATTGCAAGCGTAAATCTCTTAGATGTAAAATAAAATGTAAAAAGCGAAATTCTAAATTAGATTTTCGCTTTTTTTTATTTACTGAGACTGAGACTGAAAACTATCCTATAGCTCCTGCATTAAATCTTCAATCCGTAATCGCCTACTATAGTCATATTCATTAATATCTCTAACAAAGCAATACGCGCTGATCTCTTCTTTTCTTACTTTTTCTGAAAGCGTTTCGACTTTAAACGGGCCGAATTCTTCAGATTTCTCAATATAGTAAAACTCGTGATCGTAAATTAAATCACTAACTTTCTTTTGATATTTATCTTTTAAAAACGATTGAATGTCTTCGACAGAATTTAGTTCTTCGTCATAATTCGTAGTATTTATGTACAGTGCAAATTCTTGCTTTTCTTGATTATTAAGTACCAAAATATCATCATCTCTAAAATAAGCTTCAACCGTTATCATCCCATCTTCTGTTTCAATGGAAAAGATGTTTTGGATATTGATATTCCAAGAGGTATTAATTACGTCGTCCTTTCTAGAAATTTCAAGAAGGTTACCTTCCTTAAAAGTGTAGACTGATTTCTTTTTAGAAATACCATTTACTAAAACCCATTGCTGATTTATAAAAAGAGAATCGTGATGACGCTCAAAATTAAAAGGTTTAAGATTAGGAATAGTGCTATGTAGGTGATCGTTCATAATGAGGTGTTTCAAGAAATAGCAATGGCTATTAAAACGTTAGATTTGGGCTAATATTACTTAAAGTTAGGGTTTTTATTGTAGTTTCAAAATTCTATATAAGAACTTCGATTAATTGATAGCGCTAATCGACGAAATGTAATGAACTCCCTAATAAGCGGTTGAATTGTTGGAGAATCCTGTTTTAATTAGTGTTAAGTAGCTCAATTTTAAATTCGGGGTAGGTGTTATTTAAATCGATAAGATTATTTGTTTTATTTAATAAATACGTATCAAAAAATTGTAATATCATTTTATTGGTGATTTCGAACCCTTTTACTGTATCAATAGGGCCACATTCATTAATTAAAGGAAGATTAACCATTAGCGGCATATCCATAAAATTTGGATGTCCAGATTGTAAAAGTTTAGCATTATAAAAATCTGAGCGACTTCGATTTTTAAAAATATAGTCATTAAAGTTGGGATGGCTACTTACCCAATCTGATGATACTATGGCAAATGGCTTAGTTAACACGGTGTCAATAATAGTTCCCCATTGTACACCATCTATATTTATACCTGCCTTAATCCTAGAGTCTTCAAACAAGGCTTGTCCTGCTGCGGCTCCACCTTGGGAATGACCAAATACGCCAATTTTAGTCGTATCTAAGTGCTGTGCTAAAAAAGATGAACTGTTCCATTGTTCTACGCCATCTATAACCAAAGAAATGTCTTTACTCCATCTTTTAGTGATCTCAGCTGCCATATAGTTTCGAACAAGGTATTTAATTGACGCTAATTTTTCTTCCGATGTTTTTGCTTTCTCAAAGGCTTGAAGCGCGTCCCAAACCATATCAGACATGTCTTGGTTATTATGTATTTTATCATAGTCTGTATGAAACAGCTTTAGGTCTCCATTTGGAAATAGGGTACCTGTACTTTCATAAGTGTGGTTGATATTAAGAACAATGTAGCCATGACTCACAATGTTTTCTATTAGAGCATAATAGCCAGATGCCTTAGAATAAAGACCATGCGAGAAAATTAGAACAGGGAATTTCCCTTCTTCCACTGCGGGACTTTCGTAAGTATGTGTTTTTATTGCATCTAAATAATTAAAAGTGGAATTGGGAAGTCCGTATTTTGTTGCAAAACCGATTCTGTCACCATCATTTAAATAGGGTTCTGTTGCTTCATTATTAAGACGAGCAGGATACCAAACTTTAATCATTAACTCTCTCGTATCATCCGTCTCTGGAGTTATGATTTCATCTTCATCGGTTATTAAATGTAAATATTGGGAACCCACACTAAATTTCCCGGTTGGTGTTGGTAGTTTAAATACAGGTAATATAATTGGTAATACCCAAGCTAAGAGTATTATTGCAATTAAGCCAAAGCTCGTCATTGTTTTTCGTAACCATTTCCCTTTGAAAAATGTGTAGCCTTTATAGCAACAGCATATTAATATAAGAGCCAATACATATGCCGGAATCATCTGCCATCGATAGCCTTCAAAAATTAAATGTAGCGCTAGGATACTTGTTATTACTATTGAAACTATTTTGCGATTAGAAGGAATTCCTTTTAGTGATATAATAAAAGGTGAAATAGAACAGGCTATTAATAATAGGATTTCAAAAATTCTCATATAGACAATTATTAGTTGTTATTTAAAATTTCTCAAGATGGTTTAAAACATCTTTCTTATAACTTCGACTAATGGATAATGCGGTATTATTAATTGTTATGTGCTCATGAGTAAAAGATTGAATTTTTGAGATACAAATAATATAGGAGCGATGAATTCTTAAAAAGCTTTTTTTTGGTAGTTTAGCCTCAATAGCGCTTATGGTTTCTCTGGTAACAATAGTTTCACCCTGAAGATGAATTTTAATGTAATCGCTAAAGCTTTCAATAAAGATGATGGCTTCAAAATCTACTTTTAGCATTTTACGATCAGAGCGTACGAATATGAAATCATTGGTTTCTGTTGGTATTATTGCAGTGGCATTCGGAGGAGTCGTAACTTCGAAATAACGATTTACAGATTTAAGTAAGCGTTCAAAAGCAATTGGTTTTAATAAATAATCTACAGCTTGTAAATCAAAACCTTCAACGGCATAATCTCTGTATGCTGTTGTGAAAATAATTTTAATGTCTTTGTTTATAGACTTAGCGAAGGCAATACCTGAGATTTTAGGCATGTTAATATCCAAAAAGACCAAGTCAACTTTATTATTACTGATAAAATTAAAAGCTTCAATGGCATTTTTGCATTGTGCGACAACTTCTATAGCCTCTATTTTTGACACATGTGAAGCGATGATCTCACGTGCGATCGTTTCATCATCTACAATTATACAAGACACTGATTTATTCATGGATCACTACTGATTTAGGGTTTAACTTTAATGACACTTCAAAATTACTTTCAGCTTTATTAATAGAGAGGTTATATTGATTTGGATATAGTAATTCTAATCGTTTTTTAATGTTCTCTAAACCAATACCTTCATTATAGTTTAAATCTTTAGAACTGCTGTTTTTTATCTCGAATAGAATCTCATTGGTAGTTGTTGTAATAGCAATATCAATATTTAAAACGCCATGTTTTATAACACCATGCTTAAAGCTATTTTCAATAAAAGGAATAAATAGCATAGGCGCAATTTCTATAGATTCGGAATGCATGTCTTTTGTAAAATTGACATTTAGTGTGTCATTAAATCGCATTTTCTCTAAGCTTATATAATCTTCAATGTGATTTATTTCATCAAGCAAGCTTACAAAAGGTTTATCGACTTGGTAAAGTAAATAATCTAAAAGATTAGAGAGTTTTAAAATCATCTCAGGTGTTTCATCTGCTTTTTTTAACGCAAAGCCATACATGGTGTTGAGCGTATTGAATAAAAAGTGAGGATGAATCTGCATTTTTAAATAATTCAATTCCTGTTCTTTTAGCTTCAGCTGTGTTTTAAGAATTTTGGTTTCTAATAGCTTAGTTTTTTTAGAAGCCACAATGTTTAGTTTCATAAGTTTAAAAGCGCTCACAATGAATGTCACAAGATATATTCCGGTCATTACAAATAGAATATTCCGAGTTAGAGGATTCATTTCATCATATTCAAAATTTGAAATATAAATAAGACTGAAAAAGATAGAAACCATAACTAAGTAAGCCGAGATGATAAGCGTATAGATGCTATAAAGCACAAACTGAAAATAACGCTTTGTCATAAGGTAATCTGGTATGAGCTTATAAATTGAGACATACGTTGTCGCGATGGTAATAGGCATCAAAAAGATAGAAAATATAAGTGTATCGTTCAAGTTAGTGCTACCTACGCCAAAAAAATAAGTGTAGAAGAGAAGCACGCCACACCAAAACAGAATATGAAGTAAGCCTTTACCAATAACCTTAAGTATGAATTTCGTTTTTAGCATTAATTGTCTTTATAAATACAATAATACTATATTTTTAAACTGAATGATAGGTTCATAGACGAATGACAAGTTTAGTAATGGATTTAGCATTATGTTTAATCCCCATTAAAATTGGTTGTCCGTCGCAATTAAAAATTTTAATAGGATATATGTTTTAAGTTTGAAGTATGTTTAACTAAAATCATCAATTATGGACGAATTAGTAATATCAAATTTTTTAATTATCCCAAATCAAATTGCAGACCGATTTAGAGAAGGTGGATCCTTTTTTATGACCCTTATTTTAATTTGTTTTTTACTTTCCATCTTTTTCTTAGTAAAAGGTTTTCTAAGTATGAAAAAGAATAATGTAAAGTCTATTAAAATGCTCAAACTCACAGTAGATTCGAGCTTGTTAGGTTTAGTATTAGGCTTCTTTGGGTCCGTAATAGGATTAATCACAGCATTCGATTCTATTGAAGCCATGGGGAATCCTGATCCTGCTATTTTTGCTGGTGGCATAAAAGTATCTTTACTAACTGCTACTTTCGGTTTGTTTTCATTCGTAATAGCTAGAATTGGCATTTTAATATTACGTTGGTGCGTAAATATTGATACCACTAAATAGATTTATCCATATGAACATTATTATAAGAATTGTTGTAATTATAGTATTTGTACTAGCTAGTTTAACTATAGAAGCACAGACTAACCAAATTAACCCCACCTATTTTGAAGTTGCAGATAGTCTTTATTCCGAAACTTTAAAAAGTTACCGTCATTTTTGGGTGAAACTACCCGAAAATTATAACCCAGAAAGCAATACAAAATATCCTGTTATATATCTGTTAGATGGTTTTTCTTTAAAGTCTAACTTGGAAGCCGTTTATAACAATTATTGGGGGCATTATTTGCCACATATGATCTTGGTTGGTGTTTCTAATAGAAAAGACAGAACTCGTGATTTAACGATTTCTAAAGTAGAATCACGAAGAGGTAGCAGTTTCAATTATGAAACTGGAGGAGCAGAGTTGTTTACTCGTTTTATTGAAAACGAATTAATCCCAAATATTGACCAAAATTATCCAACGACAAAGTTTAGGACTTTAATAGGGCATTCTTATGCAGGACTATTTACAATAAATGTGTTGCTAAATCATTCACATTTGTTCCAAAACTATATTGCGATAGATCCAAGCTTAGATTGGGATAATCAAAAATTATTGATTGAAGCTAAAGAAAAATTAAAAGTTAAAGATTTTGAAGGAAAGAGTTTATTTGTAGCTTTAGCTGCAGAACAATTACATATGTCAGATGAGACGGTTACTATGGATAATTTAAGGCAAAATGATTCAGAATTCACCTTGTTTTCGCGTTCTATTGTTGATTTTTGTGACACAGCCTCAACAACTGCCAAACTAAACGAACTAAGGTTTGATTGGGAAGTTTATCCTGAAGATTTGCATGGTACAGTGCCTTTACCTGCTATAAGAGACGGACTAGTGTCTTTGTTTAAATGGTATCAATTTAAGACGCCACAAAAATATAATAACCCAGAAACTTCGATAGACGAGATACGCGTTTTATTAAATAATCAAGAGGCTATTTACACAAAGTATTTTGGTTATAAAACACCACCAATGATTGCCGAATTATTTATTGGATATGGTTTTATGAATTTGCAGATGGAATATCCAAAAAAAGCATTTTTGTTTTTTAATATGGCAATTAATTATTATCCAGAAAATGCCAATGCTTATGATGCGATGTCAGATTACTATATATCTGAGAAGAATAATCCCAAAGCAATCGGATACGCTAAAAAAGCTTATGAAATAAGTCAGAGTACATATCATAAAGAAAAATTGGATAATCTAAAAAAGGAATAGAAATAAAAAAAAGAAATAATATATAATGCGGACTTGAAAAAGTTCGCTTTTTTTATGTCTAGCGTTTTAATTCTGTAATTTTGTCAAAATTATTTTATGGAAGAATTAACATTGACCACACCAGCCCTTTTATTCTCTGCGATATCTTTAATCATGTTAGCCTATACCAATCGTTTTTTAGCGTATGCCGCTATTATTAGAAATTTGCGAGATCAATATTTACAACACCAAGATGTGTCAATTATAAGGCAAATTAAAAACTTAAAATTAAGAGTAACCTTAACCCGGTATATGCAAATTTCGGGAATTAGCAGTTTGCTATTTTGCGTACTTACTATGTTTTTAATTTATATAGACTATCAGATTATAGCAGCTTGGGCTTTCGGGTTGGGATTAGTCTTACTTATTGTTTCGTTACTATTTTTAATTTGGGAAATTCAAATATCAGCTAAGGCGCTGCAACATCATTTAGGCGATATTGAGGATCAATCAAAAAAATAAGTTTTTTAAATTATTGTGACTTGACTAAATGTTAGGTGTCTTAACACTAACGATGAATTAATTATAACAAGAATAAAGTAAGCAATTGACAACAAAAGCTGTTCATAGTCTAACAGATGAAATACTTACCACAATTGTTTGCAGTCATAACTATCTTTATATTAGGACTTTTATTTGCAAACTTTGTGAAGAATGGTTTAAAATCACTTTTTGAATCTATGGATTTGTCTGGTGGTAAAATGATAAGTCAAGTCGTGTTTTTCTTGTTACTCACCTTTATTTCTATTACAGCCTTAAGCCAGGTAGGTATAGATACTGATATTATTACAAGTAATATTACCAAAATATTAGTTGCCTTTTTATTAGCGTTTGCAATAGTATTTGGATTTGGAGCAAGAGAAGCAGTCAGTAAATTACTCAAAATGCTTTAGGTTCATAAGACGTATTAAATTGCACAAAAAAATCGGATTCAATAATGAAAATCGCACAATTGATGAAGTAAAGAGTGCCTCTGTGATATTAAAAACACAAAAGGCAAATTAAGAGTTTCAATAGACGATTTAGCAGAAAATCAAGTACAACTTCAGGGCCAACTATTAGGTTAGGGTTATAGACTTTATTTAGTTATAAAATAGGATACTGCAGGTACCTGACCCTTAAAGAGCCTCTTCAAAATAAAGAGATTTTTTTGTAGTGTATAATTTACTGCAAACTTAGGCTAGAAACAATGATTGCGTATTGTTACTTCTTATTTCGTCTGTTGTAATTCTTATCACCTCTAGTTTGAGGTTTCTTATACTTTGCAGCAATTTTAAATTTATAAGAGCCTCCTAAATTTTCCTTTTGATTTTTTTCTGACTTTTCATGAAAAGCTGGTCCAGGGGCATCTTCATCTCTCCTTTTTATAGGATTATAACGTTCTTTAATTTGAGTGCGTTCTTCTTCGATCAATTCCGTGGAAATTTCAACAACTTCAGGAATCTCATGAGTTTCAATTGTAATTTGCATGAGTTCTTCAAGACGCTCTCTTCCTTCTTGTTCTATTTCTGTAGATAGAAGTATGGTGTGACCTTCCTTTTCTGCACGACCCGTTCTACCAATTCGATGCATGTAATTTTCAGGATAATCTGGTGTGTCAAAATTAATAACATGAGAAATGCCTTCAATATCTAAACCTCTAGCCATCACGTCCGTTGCTACCAAAAGACGGTTTTCACCAGCTCTAAATTGTTCGATACTACGTAATCTATAATTCTGTGTTTTGTTGGAGTGAATAACACAAGATTGGCTAGGAAACAGTTCTTCTAATATGTCAAACAAACGATCTGCCATACGTTTATAAGCAACAAAAATTAAAACTTTTGAAAACTGGTCTTTATCTTGAAGTAAATACTCTAGCAAGTTGACCTTTGTAAAGAAATTTGGAACGTTATAACGCTCTTGTTTAATGTTTTCTAATGGTGTCCCAGAAACAGCAATTGCAATTTTACTTGGATTTATAAAGAAATCTGTAATTAAATCATCGACATCTTTTGTCATAGTAGCTGAAAACATAATATTTTGTCGACGTTCTGGAAGAATGTCAAAAATGTTTAAGAGCTGATACCTAAAACCCAAATCGAGCATCACATCAACTTCATCAATCACCAATTTCTGAATGGATTTTAGTTGTAATACACGACTTACGGCCAAATCATATAAACGACCAGGTGTTGCTACAATAATATCTTGTCCCTGAGCTACAGCTTGCTTTTGCGTATTTATATTTGTACCACCATAAACACCTAAAACACGATTGTTTATGTATTTAGATAGCTTTTCAATTTCACTAACCACTTGCACAACTAATTCTCTAGTAGGTACTAAAATCAGTACTCTCGGATTTTCTTGTTGAGAATATTTAAGATTTCTTAAAATAGGTAGCATGTAGGCAAATGTCTTACCTGTTCCTGTTTGTGCTATACCAACAACATCCTTTCCAGAAGCAACGACACTGAATGACTCGGCTTGTATCGGAGTGGGAGTGGTGAATCCCAAATCGTCTATAGCATTATGTAAGGGTGTGTTTAAGTTTAAATCGTTAAAAGTCACGGTGTATAATTTTGCTGCAAAGCTACTATATATTATCTACTTACACTAAATGCCTATTGTCTATTTCTATGCTATAACTCGCATTAAAAAATTTGCCAGCATTAAGGGCTATAATACCTTCTTTATCTTCAATATTTTGATTTGTTGTTTCAGAATCAGCAATACCAAGCCAAGGTTCAATGCATACATAAGGCGCATTCGGTTTTGCCCAAATTCCTAAAAAAGGAAAGTCTTTAAAGCTTACAGATAAAACAGCACTCTTATTTTTATGTTTTAAGGTCACTTTTCGCGATTTTAAATCCTTAAAAATGAGCGCGTCTTCATTAAATAAATCACCATGAAGCTGAATCATAGTGTCATTTGTGAAAACAGGTTTTGTTTGGTTAGTTACAAGTCCGCTCTCCTTATTCAATGCATAGGACTGACTACTTTCTGCTTTTTCAAATTCTAAATTATAGTCCGTATAATTTTCATCAGAATATAAAGGACATTTAAATGCAGGATGTCCACCAATCGAAAAATAGAGTGGTTTACGGTCCAAATTCTTAACCAGGTGATTTATAGTTAAGACATTGTCGGTTAGCTTGTAAGAGATTTCAAACTCAAAAACAAACGGATACATTTTATACAATGCAGCATTAGATTTTAAGAGAAATGAAATATCAGTTTCAGATTTCTGCTTAACAGAGAATGCTTTATTTTTTCTTACAAAGCCATGTTTGGTCATGGGAAAGGTCTTGCCATCGTATAAATAACAATCATCTTTCATCACTCCAATAATTGGGAATAGATTTGGTGCATGGCTTCCCCAAATATTTGGATCGGCTTGCCATATAAATTCGATGTCGTTTTTAACCGAACTTATACTGCATAATTCAGCACCTTCAAGTTTTATGTCTACATTTAAGCGGTTGTTCTTTAAACTGTACATTAGATTTTTTTTTTTTTTTAACGAGCCTGTTCTTATGCTTAATAACCCAAGGTCATAATTAATAGCGAACAGTCCAGACCCTTCGGAAGCCTAATATAAAACAATACTATTAAATGCATGAAATATACAATTCTTAGGCTATTCAAAAGTATTCTCTTTATTTTTACAATTATTAATTATTTGTATTGAGAACAGCAGTTACCCAGCACCTAAATCATCCTGAAAAATTTAAACAACAGTTGTTGTTGTGGAGCCAGCAATTTGATGATATTGTATGGTTAGACTCTAATCAACATCAAGATCAGTATAGTAGTTATGATGCCGTGTTAGCCGCAGATGCCTTTACTGCAATACGCACTGATTATTTTGATGCCTTTGAGCGCTTAAAAGAATACCAAGGATTAACTAAGGATTGGATTTTTGGCTATCTCACCTACGATTTAAAAAACACCTCCGAAAAGTTGAAATCTGAAAATTTTGACGCTTTAGAATTTCCAGACTTGTATTTTTTTCAACCTAAAAAGCTATTCTTAATTAAGGGCAATCGGGTTGAGATTCAATATCTAAAAATGGTAGATGATGACATTGAAGATGATTTAAAAAATATAGAGTCGACTGTCATTTCGAGTGTAGTTGAGAAGTCTAAGACTCCAATAAAAATAAAACTCAGAATTCATAAAGATCAGTACTTCGAAAAAGCAAACGCCATGTTGGCGCATATTCAAAGAGGCGATATTTACGAAGCTAATTTTTGTCAAGAGTTTTATGCTGAAGATAGTGTGATTAATCCATTAGAAACGTTTAAAAAACTTAATGAAATTTCTAAACCACCTTTTGCAACGTTTTTAAAAGTTGAAGATAAATTCTTATTGTCAGCAACACCAGAACGTTATATTAAAAAAGATGGCAATACTGTGATTTCGCAACCTATTAAGGGAACAGCGAAACGTTCAAACAATAAAAAGGAAGATCTAAAACTTGCAGAAGCTCTGTCTAAAGACGAAAAGGAGCGCAGTGAAAATATTATGATTGTAGATTTAGTACGAAACGATTTATCACATACAGCCACAAAAGGAAGTGTTAAAGTAGCGGAGTTATGCAAAGTCTATTCGTTTTTACAAGTCCATCAAATGATATCTACGGTATCTTCAAAAGTAGCTATTGAAACAAATCCTGTCGATATTTTAAAAACAACGTTTCCTATGGGAAGCATGACAGGTGCTCCAAAAATATCTGCCATGAAAATTATTGAAGATTTAGAGGAAATAAAGCGCGGTTTATACTCTGGTTCTGTAGGCTATTTTAAGCCCAATGGTGATTTTGATTTTAATGTTATTATTAGAAGTATTCTTTATAACGAAAGCAAGAAATACATTTCATATTCAGTTGGTAGTGCCATTACATCTAAAAGTGATCCTTTAAAAGAATATGAAGAATGTTTAGTAAAGGCTAAAGCCATGCGTGAGGTTCTTGAAAATTAGTATTCCGTCCTCAGTTTTAAACATTGTTATTGTACACCTTTTATTTTCTCTGGCCTAACAATACATTTAATTCATTCAATATGCCTTCTAAACGTTCGTTTTACTTTATGAAAAATTGTTTCAACTCGCTTTTGTTCTATTTTTTTAATCTTTGCAATAGATTCAAAATCTAACTTCCCGAAAATATACAAATCCACTATGTTAGATACATTAAAAGGCAGCCAGTTGTATAGTTGCTCAAAAGCTTTAGGTGATTTTGAAGCAGATAAATCTTTTACTTCGAACGCTTTTAGTAATGAGGTTTCTTTGTCTGCATATAGATGCAGAGGGTCGCTTTGGTCTTGATGGTAAGATATATCGTTGAGTTCCGTATTTAAAATAAAATCAAAATCTGCATCTACCGTAAAATCTTCGCTAAGTTTCGATAATTCTTCCTTAAGAATAGCGTCTGTACTAATGGTGTTTTTGTGATAGGCTTCTTTTTTAAAGAGCGCGTTCATATAATTATCAACACGTTTAAAAAGCTCTAATTTCACAGCCATTGCTTCAGCTTCAATATTAAAACCATTGCTATATAATTCAATAATACTCTCATCAATCATGCCAGTAGAGGAGTACATGTTTTTGGGTATAATTCCTGTTGATTCAGCAATATAAATTCTGTGTTTCACATAAGGGTGTAAATGCTGTACTGCAGAAAGTACCTTTTTGTCAAAGGCGGTTTGTGCAGATTTTGACGATAATTCCTTGAAATTGCTCATAAAATCCTGTATTAAATTGTTCCTTTAAAGCTATTACATAATATAATGATTTTTTATGACTATTATCATTTTTACTATAATCAAAATTGTGAGCCTTAGTCATTGTTGTATCTTTACCTGATGCTTAAGACGTTTAAAAAACATATTGGTGCTAACTTAGAATTCTTACAGGATAAACGCCTAATAATAGCTATTTCGGGAGGAGTTGATAGTGTGGTTTTAGCACATTTATGTAAATGTTTGAATTTTAATTTTGCTCTAGCACATTGCAACTTTAATCTAAGAGGCGAAGAAAGTAATGCAGACGAAGATTTTGTGCTAGAACTAGCCGATCAGTTCGATGTAGAGGTGTTTATTCAGAATTTCGATACACAGGCTTATGCGGATGAGAATAAGCGCTCTATTCAAATGGCTGCACGAGAATTACGTTACGATTGGTTTAATGAACTAGCAGAGCAATTGCAATTCGATTATATACTCACAGCGCATCATGCTGATGACAATCTTGAAACCTTTTTAATAAACTTTACACGTGGTACAGGGTTAAATGGTTTAACCGGAATCCCGATGATTAATGAGAATATTGTAAGGCCATTGCTGCTGTTTTCGCGAGAAGCAATTGAAGTTTATGCGCGAGAAAACAATATTGTATGGCAAGAAGATAGTAGCAATTCATCTCGGAAATACTTAAGAAATAAATTACGGCACGAGGTGGTTCCGATTTTAAAGGAAATTAATCCTCAACTTTTAGATAGTTTTCAAAGTACCATAGAAAATCTAAATGATACCACTGATATTGTTGAAGAAAGTCTTGATGCTGTATTAAAAAGAGCGATTGTTACTATTGATGATGATGGCATAACCTTTAAAGCCTCACAATTTAAGAAGCTTAATAACCCAAAAGCGTATCTGTTTGAAATGTTTAAAGATTATGGCTTTACGCAGTGGAATGATATTGTCAATCTTTTAGACGCACAATCTGGTAAACACGTATTGTCTAATTCTCATCGTTTAATTAAACACCGTGAGCATTTGATACTAACAGATTTGAAGGCGCTTATTAATGAGGCTGTCACACTGAACCCCGTCGAAGTACAAAACGGAATTGTAGAAACACCAATAGGAGAACTCACTTTTGAAACTGTTAAAAGTATTTCGAAAACGTCAACAAACACCATTTACGTTGATAAAGACACATTGAAATCCCCCTTAGAATTAAGGCTTTGGAAGGCAGGGGACCATTTTCAACCTTTAGGGATGAAGGGTAAAAAGAAACTCAGCAAATATCTTAAGGACGAAAAACGTTCTTTAGTTGAGAAAGAAAACACATGGGTTTTGACTTCAGAAGGTAATATACTTTGGGTCCTAGGAATGCGTGCAGACGATCGATTTAAAGTAACAGAAGACACAAAACAAATAGTAAGGATACAGATCGCTAAGGGCTAGGTTTTTAGGTACTAGGTATTTAGGAGTTAGTGAATATTGGTGACATCCGTGCCAAACTAAAACAAACAATTTGAAACTAAAAGGAAATATAATAGACATCCAAAATCGCAGAATTTTCAAAGGAGAAATCGCCATTGAAAACGGTAAAATAAAATCCATAGAAGAAAAAAATTGTGAAGAAAATCATTACATCTTACCAGGCTTTGTAGATGCTCATATTCATATTGAAAGTTCAATGTTGGTGCCTTCAGAATTTGCCAAAATTGCTGTTAAGCATGGCACAGTATCTACAGTTTCAGATCCACACGAAATTGCCAATGTACTTGGAGTGAAAGGTGTGGAATTTATGATTGAAAATGGAAAGCAAACGCCATTTAAATTCAATTTTGGAGCGCCTTCTTGTGTGCCAGCGACAAGTTTTGAATCTGCAGGTGCTGTTATAGATTCAGATGCTATTAAAACCTTAATGGCAAATCCAGAGATCAAGTATTTAGCAGAAATGATGAATTATCCAGGTGTCATTTATGATGATCCCGAAGTTCTTAAAAAACTACAATGGGCAAAACATTATAAGAAACCTATCGATGGTCATGCGCCAGGATTACGAGGAGAGGATTTAACAAAATATATCGCTTCAGGCATCTCAACTGATCACGAATGTTTCACTTATGATGAAGCTCTAGAAAAACTTCAAAAAGGCATGAAAGTCATTATTCGAGAGGGTAGTGCTGCCAAAAATTTTGAAGCCTTAATTGATTTATTAGATGAACATTATGAAAACATGATGTTATGCAGTGATGATAAACATCCAGACGATTTGTTGCTGGGTCATATTAATCAATTGTGCGCAAGAGCTGTTGCAAAAGGCATAGATGTGTTTAAAGTGCTTCAGGTGGCGTGTATTAATCCTGTGAAGCATTATAATTTAGATGTTGGTATGTTGGGGCTTGGAGACGATGCAGACTGTACTGTTGTGGAAGATTTAAAAACCTTTAAAACGCTTCAAACTTATATCAACGGTGAATTAGTTTTTGATAAAGGCGTTTCGAGAATTAAGCACGTCAATTTTGAAAATCTAAATAATTTTAACACGGATAAAAAGCAAGTTTCAGATTTTAGATTCGAATCATCTGCCAAGCAAGTTAGAGTCATTGAATGTTTAGATGGTGAGCTAGTGACTAATGAAATTATTGAAAACACGACTATTGAAGATGGTAATTTAGTTTCTAATACGAAAACTGATGTCTTAAAAATGGTAGTCGTTAACCGCTATCAAAACGATAAACTAGCCATTGCCTTTATAAAAAACTTCGGACTTAAAGAGGGCGCTATTGCCTCATCTGTAGGACATGATTCCCATAATATCATTGCGGTTGGTGTATCTGATGAAGCCCTATGTAAAGCGGTTAACCTTTTAATAGAAAATGAAGGTGGCATCTGTGCCATAAGTAAAACTGAAGAGCGCGTTGTGGCACTTCCGGTAGCTGGAATTATGAGTGATCAGAATGCTGAAACTATTGGAAAGCAATATTCGGAATTAGATCAAATGGCTAAACATTTAGGAAGCAAGCTTCATGCGCCGTATATGAGTTTGTCTTTTATGGCATTATTGGTAATTCCTGCTTTAAAATTAAGCGACAAAGGCTTGTTTGATGGAAGCACTTTTAAGTTTACGTCTTTAGATGTGTAGGAACTTTTATGTAAAATATCGAGGTAATGAACACTTTGTGCCGACACCTGCTGATGCCTTAAAACGTAGAAAATAGAGTCAATAATAATATATTTTTAAGTTTCCATATGTATATTGCGACTGTTTAAAAAATTTAGCTGAGAGCATGCAATTGCTAAAAGCTAATACCTAAAAACCAACAGCTAATAAATGCCAATACTGCAATCGACCTACAAACCACCATTCTGGGCAAGAAAAAGTTTTGCTTCAACCCTATTTTCGGGATTAGCTCGCAAGGTTGATGGGGTAGTGCAAACCAGAGAACGCATTACATTACCAGATACTGATTTTATAGATTTAGATTGGAGTTATGCTAAGGAAAAAAGTAACAAGGTTATTATTCTACTACACGGCTTAGAAGGACATGCGCAAAGACCTTATATCACGGGTACAGCGAAACACTTTAATGATAATGGTATTGATGCTGTCGGTGTTAATTTTAGAGGCTGTAGTGGTGCGCCTAATCTCTTATATCGCAGTTACCATTCTGGAGCTACGGAAGATTTAGACGCTGTTGTTAAGCATGTATTGACTAAACATCAGTATGATGACATCTATATCAAAGGGATTAGTTTAGGTGCAAATATGGCTTTAAAATATGTCGGTGAAGGCAATGAAATTCCACCAGAGGTAAAAGGGGTTATCGCAGTTTCTACACCATGCGATTTAAGAGGCTCTTGTGACGAATTACTAAGTTTAAAAAACAGACACTATTCAATTCGGTTTTTAGATCATCTGAAACAAAAACTAAAACCAAAATTAATTCAATTCCCTGATTTAATATCAATTACGGATTATAAGTCAATTAAAACTTTAATAGACTTTGATCATGTTTATACCTCAAAAGCACACGGTTTTAAAGATGCTATAGATTATTATGAAAAAGCCAGTTGCTTACAATT
>JAWUVW010000051.1:0-26245 GCA_034112185.1 Flavobacteriaceae bacterium
TCTAAGAGCTATATCAAATTCAACCTCAAATAATCCCTCTATTTCAAAAAGATCCTTATTTTTACCACCAAACACACTAAACACTGTGTTTTTTAGTTATCTATTAATCAAATAGAACCAAGGTTGAAGATCGATTACAAAATCATAGTATCCCTTTTTTGTCTGGCACTTATTGCCCAAAGTTGCTCGCGAAAAAAAGATACATTTATCAACAGAAATTTCCATGCCTTAGGAACAAAACACAATGTTCTTTACAATGGAGAATTGGCATTAGAGCGCGGTAAATTGGCGATTAATGATGAGTTTACTGAAAACTTCTGGGAGCTGTTGCCTGTGGAGCGAATGGAAGTGAAAGACGATATCTTTCTTCCTGGGCAGACTCAAAATGAGGATTTCGAACGTGCTGAAGAAAAAGCGGTGAAAGCCATTCAGAAGCACGGAATGAATATTGACGGTAAAGAAAAAAATTACCAGATTGATGAAGCTTATTTATTGTTGGGAAAAGCCCGTTATTTCGATCAGCGTTTTGTACCCGCATTAGCAGCGTTCAACAATATTATGAACAAGTATCCGACCAGCGATAAGATTAATCAGGTAAAAATATGGCGCGAAAAGGCAGATGTGCGCATAAATAATAATGAAATTGCTATTAAAAAATTAAAACGCCTTCTTGAGGAAGAGGAATTAGAAGACCAAGATTTAGCAGATGCGACAGCAACGTTAGCGCAGGCCTATATGAACCTTAAGCATAAAGATAGTGCTTTAGTACAATTAGGAATTGCAGTAGAATACACAAAAAATAAAAACGAAAAAGCACGCTTCCATTTTATTAGAGGACAATTGTATAATGAGTTTCAAGAAAAAGACAGTGCTAATCTAGAGTTCGATGCTATTATTAAAATGCACCGTCAAATTCCAAGATCGTTTTATATCAATGCACAGCTTCAAAAATCAAATAATTTTGATGAAGTTAATGGAGACTTAGTGGAGTTTCAGGAGTACCTCACGGATTTAGAAGAGAATAGGGAAAATAGACCTTTCTTAGATAAAATTTATTACCGCATCGCAGAATTTCATCGCAATAACACTTCAGACAGTCTCTCGGAAGCTTATTATAACAAATCACTTAGAAAAACAAGTTCAGACACCTACCTAAGAGGACTCAATTATGAGACTTTGGGTAATATGTATTTTGATCGAAATGTCTATAAAACAGCAGGAGCCTATTACGATAGTACGATGACGGCAATGGTAGAAAATACAAAGCCATTCAGAATTATAAAAAAGAAGCGCGAAAACCTAGATGATGTTATTTATTACGAAGGTATTGCACAAGTGAACGATAGTATTTTAGAAATAATTAGTCTTCCAAAAGAAGAGCAATTAGCGCTATTTACAAACTATGCAGAACAATTAAAACTAAAAGCGCTTGAAGAGGAAGAGCGTAAAGAAGACGCCTTAGAAAAACAGAATAGCGCAGTGGCTTCGAGTCGAAATAATTTAAATGCAGGTAATGCGAACGCAACAGGAAACCCAAGAGGGTTGCCAGGGCAATTTCAAACTAATGGAGGGAATAGTACGTTTTACTTTTACAATACAACCACCGTAGCGTATGGTAAAAATGAATTTCTTAAACTATGGGGAGAACGAAAGCTTCAAGATAATTGGAGGTTTTCTAATGAACGCGCTACTATAAAAAATAGAGATAGTGAAGTGGTTTCAGTAACTCTAGATGAAGAAGAGCGTTTTAAAGCTGAAACTTATATGGCATTACTGCCAACAAAACAAAGTGATATCGATAGTATCATTAAGGAACGCAACTTTGCATATTATCAATTGGGTATTATATATAAGGAAAAGTTTAAAGAGTTTGAATTGGCTAAAACTAAACTCGAAAAATTATTAAAAAATAATCCTGAAGATCGATTAATCCTACCTTCAAAATACAACCTCTATAAAATTTATGTAGAGTTAGGTCTCAACAGAAAGGCTGAAGCGATGAAGAGAGATATCGTCGCAAACCATCCGAATTCGCGTTATGCTGAAATTTTATTAAATCCGCAATCTGAATTATCTAAGGACGAAAGCAGTCCAGAAAGTATTTATACAAAGCTATATAAACAATTTAAAAATGAGGAATATGCCGAGGTCATTGCCGAAGCTGAAAAACAGATTAAGAGACTCGAGGGAGATGACTTTGTTCCTAAATTTGAAATATTAAAAGCATCAGCTAAAGGCAGACTTTATGGTTTTGAGGCTTATAAAGAAGGAATTAACTATATTGCTTTAACTTATGCAAATACAGAAGAAGGTAAAAAAGCACAAGAACTTATAAAAGAGGCTATACCAGCTTTGGCTAAAAAGGAATTTATTGCAGATGACAAAGCACAGTATTTCAATGTAATTTATCAGTTCGATAAAAATTCTGGAGAAGATATAGATGGTTTTATCAAACTATTAGACGAAGAAATTGAGGAAAAAATTATTCATTTTGATTTAACGACTTCAAAAGATGTTTATGATGAAAACACCATTTATGTTGTTGTACATGGTTTAACTAGTATTCAAGGCGCAAGCGGTTTTGCACAATTTTTAGTATCAGATGAAAAAGATAATAGAGGACGACCTGTAAAACCGAAAATCACAAAAGATTATTTTGCGATCTCCTCACCAAACTATGCTATTATTCAACGACATAAAAATTTAAACGCGTATTTAAAATTACAGTAACCTAAATCTAAATATCATGTTTTCCTCAGACAATAAAAAATCAAAACAAGACACAACAATGGAAACAAGTACTCAGCAGAATATAATAGCGCAAGGCACTAAAATAGTTGGTGACATAGCAAGCCAAGGTCCTTTTAGAATAGACGGAACCGTTGAAGGTAATATAAAAACTTCAGGGAAAGTCGTTGTAGGCAAATCAGGATTTATTAAAGGCACATTACAAGGTGAGAATGCCGATTTTGAAGGCAAGTTTTCAGGTAAACTGATCTTATCAGGAACCTTATCTTTAAAAGGTACTGCACATATCGAAGGTGAAGTGCATGTAAATAAATTAGCGGTAGAGCCTGGTGCAACATTTAATGCGACCTGTAGCATGAAAGGTACGGTAAAAGCATTATCTAATGAAGCAGTCAAAACGCAACCAGCACAACCAGCCACGACAAGACCAGAAAGACAAGCTTAATTCCTATGCTCGGTTTTCGGGTATAGCAATTCAAATGTTTGTGATAATTGGGCTTGGGACTTTTATAGGTGTAAAACGCGATGAAAGGTATCCGAACACGCACAATTTATATACGCTAAGTTTGACTTTAGGTTCTGTTGTTATGTCAATAATTTATGTGATTAGACGTATTATTGTGGCTTCAAAAGACAATCTATAAGTAGATATGGGAGATTTTAAAAAGCGACAAATTTTATTTCTGTTGCAATTAATTGGTGTCAGTGTATTGCTGTTTGCCATACACAGTTATTTATTGTATCACTTCGGGAAAGAGATCACCTTGTTTTTTCCAATATGGCAGATTTACACCTTTCATTTAATCATTACATTAGTTCTATATACCATTATTAATTATCGATTCTCATCAGGGAAAAAGGATATCTTCAATTTGTTTATGGTAATGACCTTTTTTAAAATGGCATTAGCTA
Organism: Flavobacteriaceae bacterium; assembly: GCA_034112185.1. GTDB lineage: Bacteria > Bacteroidota > Bacteroidia > Flavobacteriales > Flavobacteriaceae > Winogradskyella. The sequence goes on from JAWUVW010000051.1 coordinate 3,661, forward strand.
TTCTATTTCTATTGCCATTAATACTTTCAGATTTCGAAAATAAACAACCCGATGTTTTTAATTTTTTCATTCCGTATTTCTTGTATTTATTCTTTGAAGTTTTTGCCTTGACTAAATTTCTTCAGAAACCTTAAAATTATTTTTAAAAGACCTATAAATCAATGGTTTTAACCGATATTGGGGCATTGAAAATTATAGGATAATTATTGTTTGACATTTCATATAATGTATGTACATTTGCACCGAATTTAAAGCAAGGTATTTTTAAGCCCGTTAAAATGAGAATAAACATCTTTAAAAACATCATATTATCCGCGTTATTTTTAACCGTATTTAATATTGGTTTTGCCTCTGAAACTAAAGAAGGAGGAGACGACGAAAAATTTGATCCTAAAGAGATGATCTTGCATCACGTTAAGGATGCTTATGGGATGCATTTATTTGACTGGGATGGCCACGGTGTTTCTATTCCGCTTCCGCTTATACTATTTACAGATAACGGCTTAACTACATTTTCATCTTCAGAATTTCAGCACGATTATAATGGTGAAGTTATTGTAGAGAAAAATGGACAGCGTTTTGTAAATGTTCACGAAAAAGTTTACATATTAGACGAAGGTGTAACCACTGTGACTTATGATGCTGAACAGCATCCAACAAACGCACACCGACCAAAATTAGATATTTCAATTACAAGAAACGTATTTATGATGTGGGTTTCAGTCGCCGTATTGTTACTAATCTTTTTAACTGCAGCACGTCGTTATAAAAAATCAGAAAACTATGTGCCATCTGGTATTGCTAGTTTCGTTGAGCCTTTAATAGTTTTTGTACGTGACGAAATTGGGAAACCAATGATTGGTGAGCACAAGTATAAAAGATATATGCCTTATCTATTAACCATATTTTTCTTTATATGGATTAATAATATTTTTGGATTAATTCCATTCTTTAATGGTGCTAACTTAAGCGGAAATATTGCGTTTACATTTACATTAGCAGTTATTACCTTTATTATAACCACTTTTAGTGGCAACAAGAATTATTGGAAGCACATTTTTTGGATGCCAGGAGTGCCTGTGCCGATGAAACTATTTTTAATGCCAATTGAGATTATAGGAATGTTTGTAAAGCCTATGTCGTTAATGATTCGTTTGTTTGCTAACATTACGGCAGGTCACGTGATCATATTAGCATTAATGTCGTTAATATTTATATTTAAGTCTTATGCAATTGCACCAGTATCTGTAGCATTCTCATTGTTTATTACAGTTATTGAAATTATTGTAACAGCGATACAGGCCTATATATTTACAATTTTGTCAGCTCTTTATTTTGGGATGGCAACAGAAGAAGAACATTAATTATTTAAATTTTATATTATGACTATTACTGGAATTGCAGCTATTGGAGCTGGTTTAGCAGCTATTGGAGCTGGTATTGGTATTGGTAAGATTGGTGGATCAGCTATGGAAGCTATGGCGCGTCAACCAGAAATGCACGGAAAGATTCAATCTTCTGCATTAATCTTAGCAGCCTTTGTAGAGGCAGTAGCACTATTTGGTGTTGTTGTTGCTTTCTTACTAGGGTAAGACATTAGGGTACAGAAGCAACGGTTGGTTGCTTCTGTATTTTATCATTCTTCAGAGCTTTGGCGACGGAGCGTAAAAATTTAAGTTATTTAAAAAAAAATAGAATGGATTTAATTACACCAGAGTTAGGATTGGTCTTTTGGACCTTAGTTACATTTTTAATCCTACTTGTTATTCTAAGAAAATTTGCATGGAAACCTATTTTGGGTGCTGTAACTGATAGAGAAGAAGGTATAAAAGATGCTTTAGCTTCTGCTGAAAAGGCACGTAAAGAGATGGAAAACCTTCATGCTGATAACGAACGTATTTTACAAGAAGCACGTGCTGAACGTGAGTTGATGCTAAAAGACGCGCGTGATATGAAGAATAAAATTGTTACAGACGCTAAAGACGAAGCACAGGTGCAAGCCAATAAAATGATTGCCCAAGCACAAGCAGCTATTCAAAGTGAAAAGAAAGCAGCTATGGCAGAATTAAAAAGTCATGTTGCAGGATTATCTATAGAGATCGCTGAAAAAGTAGTACGTAACGAATTATCTAACAAAGACAAGCAACTTAAGTTGGTTGAAGATATGTTAGGGGAAGCAACTTTAAACTAAGATAAATGTCAGGATCAAGAGCAGCAATACGATATGCTAAAGCGGTTTTAAGCTTGGCGACAGATCAAAAATCTGCTGATGCGGTAAACAGTGATATGAAGTTAATCACAAATACAATCGCTCAGAGCGAAGACTTAAATCAGATGCTTCAAAGTCCTGTGGTAAGAACTTCAGATAAAAAGGCGGTATTAATAGCTGTTTTCAAAAACGCAAACATTGCTACAACCAATTTAATAGATACATTAATCGCTAATAAGAGATTACCTTTATTGAATAATGTAGCTACAAGCTATGTGCAGTTATACGATCAGTTAAGAGGAAGTCAAGTAGCAACTGTTACTACGGCAATACCTTTATCAGCGGATTTAAAAACTAAAGTATTAGCTAAAGTAAAAGAGCTTACAGGTAAAGAAGCAGAAGTTGAAAATATAATAGACGAAAGCATCTTAGGTGGTTTCATTTTAAGAGTTGGTGATATTCAGTATAATGCTAGTATCGCAAATAAGCTCAATAAATTAAAAAGAGAATTTACATTAAATTAAGATTTTTTCTGTCTCACTGAGCATAGTCGAAGTGTAAGAGAGAATTATCGAAAAATATATATTAACCAAAAGATACCCGTTTTCACGGGCAATGTTATGGCAGAAGTAAAACCAGCTGAAATATCAGCAATCTTAAAACAACAACTTTCAGGTTTTGAAGCAGGTGCTTCATTAGATGAAGTAGGAACAGTATTAACTGTAGGTGATGGTATTGTACGTGCTTACGGATTAGCTAATGTGCAATATGGCGAGTTAGTAGAATTCGATGGTGGTGCAGAAGGCATTGTACTTAACCTTGAAGAAGATAACGTAGGTATTGTACTTTTAGGAACTTCAGTAGGAATTAAGGAAGGTTCTACAGTAAAACGTACCGAACGTATCGCATCTGTAAAAGTAGGTGAAGGTATTGTTGGACGTGTTGTAGATACTTTAGGTAACCCAATTGATGGTAAAGGACCAATAGCGGGTGAAACTTATGAAATGCCTTTGGAGCGTAAAGCACCAGGTGTTATCTATAGAGAGCCAGTAACTGAGCCATTACAAACAGGTATTAAAGCAATTGATGCTATGATCCCGGTTGGTAGAGGACAACGTGAGTTGGTAATTGGTGACCGTCAAACTGGTAAAACAGCCGTTTGTATTGATGCCATCTTAAATCAAAAAGAATTTTACGATGCAGGTGAGCCTGTATATTGTATATATGTTGCTATAGGCCAAAAGGCTTCAACAGTAGCTTTAATTGCTAAGACGTTAGAAGAAAAAGGAGCTTTAGCATACACCACAATAGTAGCTGCAAATGCATCAGATCCTGCTGCAATGCAAGTTTATGCACCGTTTACAGGCGCTTCTATTGGTGAGTATTTCAGAGATACTGGTAGACCAGCACTTATTGTATTTGATGATTTATCAAAACAAGCCGTTGCGTATCGTGAGGTATCGTTATTATTAAGACGTCCTCCAGGACGTGAGGCATATCCTGGTGATGTATTTTATTTACACTCAAGATTATTAGAGCGTTCTGCAAAAATTATAAATAATGATGCGATTGCTAAAGAAATGAATGACCTTCCAGATGTTTTAAAACCTATGGTTAAAGGTGGTGGTTCATTAACAGCTTTGCCAATTATTGAAACACAAGCAGGTGACGTTTCAGCCTATATTCCAACCAATGTAATTTCTATTACAGATGGTCAGATTTTCTTAGATGGTGATTTATTTAACTCTGGTGTTCGTCCGGCAATTAACGTAGGTATTTCTGTTTCTCGTGTTGGTGGTAATGCACAGATTAAATCAATGAAAAAAGTAGCAGGAACCTTAAAATTAGATCAAGCTCAGTACCGCGAATTAGAAGCATTTGCTAAGTTTGGTTCAGATTTAGATGCCGTTACTTTAAACGTAATTAATAAAGGAAAGCGTAACGTTGAAATCTTAAAGCAAGCACAAAACGATCCTTTTAAAGTAGAAGATCAAGTAGCTATTATATATGCAGGGTCTAAGAACTTATTAAGAGATGTTCCTGTAGAGAAAGTAAAAGAATTTCAGCGTGATTATTTAGAGTTTTTAAATGCGAAGCATAGAGACACTTTAGATTTACTTAAATCAGGCAAATTAACGGATGAGGTAATTGATACATTAACAAGTGTGGCAAAAGACCTTTCGGCAAAATATAGAGCTTAATCCCATCCCAACCTTCCCTATAGAGAAGGAGTTTCGAAGTGGATTAAAAACATCAAGTTTAACTAATTAAAGTCCTTTCCTTAGGAAAGGATTTAGGATAGCAAAAATGGCAAACTTAAAAGAAATACGTAATAGAATAGCGTCGGTATCATCAACGATGCAGATTACTAGTGCCATGAAAATGGTATCTGCTGCTAAGTTAAAGAAAGCCCAAGATGCTATTACGGCCATGCGTCCGTACTCTAATAAGTTAACAGAGTTATTACAGAGTCTAAGTGCAACTTTAGATGCAGATTCGGGGAGTAGGTATTCTGTTCAAAGAGAGGTAAAGAATGTCTTAGTGGTTGCAATTACATCCAATAGAGGTTTATGTGGTGCTTTTAATTCTAATATTATAAAGCAAACGAACGTCTTAATTAACGATGTTTATGCAGATAAAAACGTAGCTGTTTTAGCAATTGGTAAAAAAGCTAATGACGCTTTTACAAAGCAAAATAGAGTTATTGCTAATAAAAGTGAAGTTTTTGATGACCTAACGTTCGATAATGTTGCAGAAATAGCAGAAATGCTAATGGAAAAATTTGTTGAAGGTGATTTTGATAAAATTGAGTTAGTCTATAACAATTTTAAAAATGCAGCGACACAAATAATAATGACGGAGCAGTTTTTACCAATTGTCCCTATGGGAGATGAAGCTAATGTAAATTTAGATTACCTTTTTGAACCTTCGAAGCAAGAAATTGTTGAAACATTAATCCCAAAGTCGTTAAAGACACAACTATTTAAAGGGATTAGAGATTCTTTCGCTTCAGAGCATGGTGCACGTATGACTGCAATGCATAAAGCAACTGATAATGCGACTGAATTGAGGGATCAATTGAAGTTAACTTATAACAAAGCTAGACAAGCATCTATTACTAATGAGATCTTGGAAATCGTTGGTGGAGCAGAAGCTTTAAATAACTAATAGATTGTAGCGAACGACAGAATCGCATACTAATAATAACTAAACCTAACTTTAACGAGTTAGGTTTTTTTATTTTTAAATACAACAAAACATGTATTTCATCGATAAAACACGTCTTTAAAAGAGATAATTAATTTTTTTATATATATTGCCCTTCCAAACCTTAACCTATATTAAAATGAAACTAATAAAAAAGGCAATCTACGCCATAGTTTTGGTTACTCTCTTCGGAACCGCTTTAGCGTGTACCGCCCAAAAAGAGGTAGTTACAACGACATTCGAAGAACAAGCACCATTTAAAGTTAACCCTATTTATTTTCAAGAATGGTATGCTGGCATTAAAGTTGGTGGAACAGGAATAAATATATTCCTTCCTATAACCGACGTGGCCGAAAATGTTAAAATTAACCATGTTTATTTTAGAAACCTTAAAGGAAACCTAAGGATAAAAGATGGGAAGTACTATGCGCTACTTAAGAACGAATCTACACATTACACATTTAAAAAGGCAGAAGCACCTGCGGATTATCCATTTATTCTAAAGGATAATGAATGTGCAGTTAGTTATGTTGAAAATGGTATAACTAAATATGTAAAGATTGCAGCTAATAATGAAGTTGCAGGGACGTATTATGAAAATGGACCGCCTTCAATTTATATTAGAAGTAATTCTTCTGGCATGGCCTCTCTAGATGAGGAAGATGACGACGACTAGATTTTAAAACATATTTTTATATGGCCTTGCTTTTAAGCAAGGCTTTTTTGTTTGATCTAGCGAAAAGACCAATTTATATTTAATACTTTTGAGCATCATAATTCATAATAAGATTGAGCGGATTCAAATCACTTTTTAAACAGACATTTATTTATGGTTTAGCAACAGTTTTGCCGCGAATGTTGAGTTTTATTTTGGTACCACTCTATACAGATCCAGCGGTATTATCTACAGCTGAATATGGTCGCGTATCATTTATATTCGCTTATTTTGTTCTTTTTAATGTGGTTCTGGCTTACGGAATGGAAACTGCTTTTTTTAGGTTTTTTAATAAAGAAGATAGCCAAGAAAAAGTAACGGGTACCTCAGCAATTTCATTAATAATCAGCTCATTTGCTTTATTGGGATTTGCTTTTCTGTTTAGAAATCAAATTTCTTCATTAATAAATATAGATCTTAAGTACCTCAATTTAGTTTTTGTTATTCTTTTACTAGATGCTTTGGTCATTATACCGTTTGCTTGGCTACGCGCAACTGCAAGGCCAATGCGCTTTGCTATTATTAAAATATTAAACGTCGCTGTTAATTTAGGACTCAATGTTTTTCTGTTATTGTATTTAAAAGATTTAGCCGAAAGCAATTCGTTTTTCAGTAGTATTTATAAGCCAGATTTTGAAATCAGTTACATTTTCATTGCCAATTTAATTGCAAGTGGCCTTACATTACTAATATTGCTTCCATTTTACACTAAAATCAAATTGACATTCGATACTATTTTATGGAAAAAAATGATGCGTTACGCAATGCCTGTCCTAATTGCAGGAATCGCCTATTCGGTTAATGAAACCTTCGATCGTATTTTGTTAGAAAATCTACTACCTGCTAATATTGCCGAGGAACAAATAGGAATGTATTCAGCCTGTTACAAACTAGCCTTATTTATGACCTTGTTTGCAACAGCTTTTCGTTTAGGTATTGAACCCTACTTTTTTAGCCATTCTAAAACAGAGAACCCACAAAAAAACTATGCGAAAATTTTAGAATACTTTGTCGCTTTTGGTTCTGTAATCTTATTGGCTGTAGTTGTTTTTGCGGATGTAATAAAACCATATATTATCCAAAGTGAAGCCTATTACGAAGCCATGTGGATTGTGCCTTTTATTTTGTTAGCTAATTTTTGTTTGGGTATATATCACAACCTTTCGGTTTGGTATAAAATAACTGATCGCACTAAGTTTGGAGCTTATATTTCAATATTAGGAGCAATAGTGACATTAGTATTAAATTATGTTTTAATCCCTATAATGGGGTTTAAAGGCTCAGCAATAGCCACTCTCTCAGCTTATGCAATAATGATGCTATTGTCGTTTTACTTCGGAAGGAAGTACTACCCAATTCCATATAATCTAAAAAAAATAAGCTTGTATCTTGTGGTTTCTATTCTATTCTCATTTATATTTTTCTATGGATATCGCGAGAATTATAGTATAGGAATTGCAATGTTAATTGTATTTTTGGGATTAGTTATTGTGTTGGAAAAGAACCAACTAAAACACCTCTTAAAACGCTGAATCATAATAAATGATAACGTTATTTAGTAAAATGAGCAAACAATTGCTTGACGAAAACAAGACAGGTCGCTGTTTATCTATGCAATTGGAGAGATTATCTTGGTAATGATTGGCATTCTATTGGTATGACAAGTAAACACTTGGAATAACAATTATGAATTATAAAAAGAAGAATTTAAAGCAATGTAAAGTTTTCATCAAGAATTTAGTAAAAACCTTATTAAATTTGAGTCTACAGATAGCCTAATGGTGTGAATTGATAGGGTAAACAATTAATTATACGTTTGATGCATTTCAAGGCATCTATAATTCTATAATTAACTCAGGTAAAATTGAGTTAATTTCTAATGCTGTTTTTAAGACCATGAATGAGTTCTATTTTTATAGAAGGTGCAATTTTAAGAGAAGAAATAACAGTAGTAATCAACGCTTTATAATCATAAATTAAAAAATATGAAAATTAAAATAATAAATAAATCAAGACACGATTTACCGCACTACGAAACCATCGCTTCTGCAGGTATGGATTTACGTGCAAGCTTAACAGAATCGAGAATATTAAAACCTCTAGAACGCACTGTCGTTGGTACAGGTTTATTTATAGAATTACCAGTTGGGATTGAAGCACAAGTAAGACCCCGCAGTGGATTAGCAGCAAAAAAAGGAGTTACTGTATTAAATGCTCCAGGAACTATAGATGCGGATTATAGAGGCGAAATAGGGGTTATTTTAGTAAATCTTTCAAATGACGTTTTTACTATTAATAATGGTGAGCGTATTGCTCAGTTAGTTATAGCAAAACACGAACGCGCTGAATGGGAAGAAACAAAAGAACTTTCAGAAACAGATAGAGGGGAAGGTGGCTTTGGAAGCACTGGAGTGTAAGGACTTTAGAGGTGTTTTTAGAAGAGTAGAATAATAAGTTAAAGTTTAACACATAATAAGATTTCCACTTTCGTGGAACTAAAAATATAATTTACAATGAAAATAATTGTACCAATGGCAGGCCGAGGATCTCGCCTAAGACCACATAGTTTAACAGTGCCAAAACCTTTAATTCCGGTTGCTGGCCAACCCATAGTACATCGTTTAGTAAAAGATATCGCAAAAGTATTAAAGCAACCCATTGAAGAAATTGCTTTTGTTTTAGGCGATCCCGCTTTTTTTGGAGAAGAAGTCGTTGAAAGTTTAACAAAGCTTGCAGAAGATTTAGGCGCAAAGGCTTCTATATACAGGCAAGATCAGCCCTTAGGAACTGGTCATGCCATCATGAGTGCCAAACCTTCATTATCGGGTCCTGCTGTAATTGCTTATGCGGACACATTGATTAGAGCAGAGTTTGATTTAGATCCAACTGCGGATAGTGTGATATGGACCAAGTGTGTTGCTAATCCTGAAGCCTACGGTGTTGTAAAATTAAATGAAGACGAAAACATAGTGGAATTGGTAGAAAAGCCAGAAACTTTTGTGAGTGATCAAGCTGTAATAGGCATTTATTACTTTAAAGATGTTGCTGTGCTAAAGGAAAAACTACAAGAAGTTCTCGATGAGAACGTTATGAATGGTGGAGAATACCAAATTAATGATGGTATTAAACGTATGATGGCGGATGGCAGAATCTTTAAAACAGGAACCGTTGATGAGTGGATGGACTGCGGAAACAAAGTGGTTACACTAGAAACAAATGCTAGGATGCTCGGATTTTTAGCAGCTGATAATGACGAACAATTAGTAGATCCTTCTGTCGTTTTAGATAACGCGACAATTATAGAACCTTGTTGTATCGGAAAAGGGACTATATTGAGAAATGCAACGGTTGGACCATATGTTTCTATAGGAAGCGATTGTGTCATTGAAAACTCAAGCGTTAAAAATAGCTTAATTCAAAACCAAACGAGTATTAAAAACGCTACTTTAGACGAAGCCATGATTGGTAATCACGTAAAGTATAATGGTGAGTTTACCAAGATAAGTATCGGTGATTATACACAAATGGAATAAAATTCTTTCGAAGATAGGAAATCGAAGATGCAGCGTAGTGCATCTCATTTTTAGTTTGGAACAACTTTTGAAGGTTACTATGAGACACTGCGTCTAGTCGAAGTGCTTTTTGAGAAAGATTCCCTTTTCCAAGGGAAATAAACATGAAAAAACAAGTCTACATACTACTATTATTAGTCGGAATAACTCTTATGCCGCAGGCATCCTATGCTCAAGTCGATTTCAATAAGCGACCAGACGACGACTTAGGAAACGTAGAAGACGAATTTCAAGAGTATTTTTTTGAAGCTTTAAAACAAAAAGGTATAGAAAACTATGACCGAGCAATAGATGCACTTCATAAATGTCTGAATTTAGACAGTAAACAACCCGTTATATATTTCGAACTCGGTAAAAACTATAATAAACTCAAAAACTTTGGAGCTGCAGAAGACCATCTAAGGAAGGCCATTAGCATGCAACCTGATAATGAATGGTTTCTAGATGAGCTCTACGACGTCTATTATCAGCAGGATGATATCAATAATGCTATAAAGACTATAAAACAACTTGTAAAATATCATCCAGATTACAAGGAAGATTTAGCAGCATTATATGTCAGAGAGGAAAAATACAAGCCAGCCTTAGAATTGTTAGACGAATTAGATGCTCAATTAGGTATTAGTGAATCTAGAGATGCCATGCGTAATGATATTTACAGTATTACAGGCAATGCAGACGACAGAATTGAAAACCTAGAACAACGTATCGCTAACAATCCTAATAATGAGGATAATCACCTAAAACTCATTTACAGATATAGTCAAATAGGAGACCGTAAAAACGCTTATAAAGCCGCTAGAAACTTGTTGAAAGTTAAGCCAGATTCTAAGTTTGTACATTTGGCCCTGTATAAGTTTTACCTTCAAGATGAAAAAGTAAACGACGCTATTAATTCTGTTAAAATAGCATTAGCAAGTCCAGAGATTAATGCAGACGCCAAAGCGAAAGTCTTAAAAGATTTTGTTGGCTTTGTGGCTAAAAACCCAGAATACGAATCAGACCTCATCGATATTACAGCACTGGTTGATGATAATAAAGATGCACAAACGCATAGCGATTTAGGACACTATTATTTAAAAGCCGGTGATAAGCTTAAGGCACTTTCAAATTTCAAAGAAGCGCTAAAGCAAGACCCTAAAGACTTTAAGTTAATAAAAGACGTATTATTACTGCAATTAGATATTAAGGACTATAAAGCAGTTATAAAAGAGAGCGAAGAGGCATTAGCGTTATATCCTGCGCAACCCATTTTATATTTAGTCAATGGTGTGGCTAACAATAATTCAGGAGAACACAAAAAAGCAATCGACAGCTTAGAAATGGGATTAGATTTTTTAATAGACAATCCTACCATGGAAGGTGATTTTTATTCCGAATTAAGTAGCGCTTACAAAGGCTTAAATAATATTAGCAAATCTGAAACGTTTGCTAAAAAAGCACAAGACCTAAAAGCGCAACAATAAAATGAAGCGGGCATTTTCAAAAGTTTAACACCAAAAGGAATTAGTAATAGCGAACAGCATGTGACCATTGAAAAGCAATAGAAAAAATAAATGAAGTTATCCCAAATATATAAAAACCTAAAGATTACCATTAGCGCTATCCTTTTAGTCTTAGTATTCGGCTGTAAGGGTTCTAAAAGCTTAATAGCTTCTGGTGAAGCTAGCGATAAGGTTTCGGCTAAGCAAGTCATAAAACAACATGAAAAAAAGGATACTGATTTTAAAACGATGCAAGCCAGAATTAGAATAGATATAGCTCAAGGTGAACAGGCACAAGGAGCTACTTTTAATTGTCGTATTGAAAAAGATAAAGTAATTTGGTTAAGCGCGCCTATAGGCATTGCTCGAATGATGATTACCCCTGAAAAAGTCCGTTTTTATAATAAGGGCGATAATACGTATTTTGATGGTGATTATGACCTATTAAGTGATTTTGTTGGTGTAGATCTCGATTTTATGAAAGTCCAAAATATACTTTTAGGTCAGGCGGTTTATAATCTTAAATCCGAGCCATATGAGGTTTCGATTAGTGGTAATTCTTATGCGCTAAACCCAAAAGATCAGAATGTACTTATAGAGTTATTCTATTTAATTAATCCGACACATTTTAAAATGGACAGTTTACAATTGCATCAACAATTAGAAAAACGAATGCTTCAGGTAGATTATGCATCGTATCAAGAAGTTGATAAGCAAATACTACCACAAAATATAAGAATTATTGCGGTTGATGATACAGACCAAGTTGCGATTACTATGGAATTTAAATCGGTATCTTTAAATAAAGAAGTTCGTTTTCCGTTTAAAATCCCTTCAGGGTTTAAAGAAATTATTATCAAATAATGAGAACTAAACGTTTCTATATTACACTTTTTTTTGCGTTGTTAATGTCTTGCTTTTCAGCTTTTTCCCAAAGCGATAAGCAGAAAGCTTTAGAGGCGCAGCGTCAGCAAAAACTCAAAGAAATTAAGCAAATAAACGCCTTATTATTCTCTAACAAGAAAGAGGAGAAATCAGTAATTACACTTATTGAAGATATTAGCTACAAAGTAAGTGTTAGAAAAAACTTGATTAGAATCACTAACGAGCAAGCTAATTTATTAACTCGAGAAATTAATGCGAATCAAAAGGAAATTACCGCTCTCAGAACTCAACTTCAAGAATTAAAAGAGGATTACGCAGCAATGTTGGTGAAGTCCTACAAAAGTAAGTCCGAACAAAGCAAAGTAATGTTTCTATTGTCTTCAGATAACTTTTCACAAGCCTACAAAAGGTTACAATACATTAAACAGTATGCTAATTATCAGAAGGAACAAGGGGAAGCCATAAAATTAAAAACTGAAGAATTACAAGTATTAAATATTCAACTATCAAAGCAAAAGGAGGACAAGCAAAAATTGATAGAAGAGAACCGAACTGCAAAGCGAAAATTAGAAGGAGAATTAAAACAGCGTGAAGTTTTAATGGCGTCTATTAAATCTGATATGGGTAAATTTTCAGCTCAAATTAAGAAGAAAAGACAAGAGGTGAGTCGCTTAGATAAAGAGATTGACCGTTTAATTAAGGAAGCGATTGTAGCCTCAACCAAAGAAGTGAGTAAAAAGACCTCATCAGGAAAATATGAACTAACACCTGCAAATAAAAAACTAGCTTCTAATTTTGAGGCCAATAAAGGAAAACTCGGTTGGCCTGTGTCGAGAGGTGTTATAAAAGGCAAATTTGGTAAAACACGTTCTTTGACCGACAGTTCGGTTGAAGTAAATAATTCTGGAGTTAAAATTGCTACTGAAAGAAATGCCAAAGTAAAAGCTGTATTTAATGGTGAGGTGACTAAGATAATAATTGTTAAAAGAGGTAATCCAGGTGTCATAATCCGACATGGAAATTACTATACAATCTATTATAATTTATCTAATATATTTGTTAAACCTGGTGAAAATATTGTTGTAGGACAAGAGCTAGGTGAAGTGTTTACCAATAAAACGACAGGAGAAACTTTACTAGACTTTAGAATTTACAAGAATGATAAAAAGTTTAACCCAGAATCTTGGTTATCAAGATTTTAGAATTTTAAATGCCGCTTTTAATTTTTTTCCACACTAAATAATACGGATATCCAATCTTCTAAATCTATTACAGAATCTAGTCATTTAAGTAATAATTACGGAGATACACTATTACTCAAAAAGGGCCTTCAATTCTGTAGCTTCATTTGGTTTTATTTTACCAGCTAATAACAAACTCAGTTGCTTACGACGCAAAGCGGCATCAAAACGTTGTATTTCTAACGCAGTCTCAGGGACAAGTTCGGGCACTTTTATAGGCCTCCCAGTTTCATCTACAGCAACAAAAGTATAAATGGCTTCATTGGCTTTAATACATTCACCAGACTCTCTGTCTTCAATCCAAACATCCATATACACCTCCATAGAAGAGTTAAATGCTCTCGATACTTTTGCTTCGATAGTCACAACACTTCCTAAAGGGACGGATCTGTTAAATGCAACATGATTTACGGATGCCGTAACAACAATTCGTCTGGAGTGACGCCTTGCAGATATACTAGCAGCTCTGTCCATACGCGCTAGCAATTCACCACCAAATAAATTATTAATAGGGTTCGTTTCACTTGGCAAAACTAAATCGGTAACTATCGTTTTAGACTGAAAAGCAGTTCTTGATTGCATAAGCTTTTAAATTTGGCGCAAAGATAAAGGGATTTGGAATTGTAGGTGTACGATTTAGGATATAAATAACCTTAATACGATTTAAGCGTACAACAGTTTTATTAGTGGCGTTTCAAACGAGATTTGAAAATAGGCTTAATAAATTCAAAGCAATTAATAGAATTTGAGTTTAAAATAAAATCTGTATAATTAAGGAATTTACTTAAGCTTTTTAATTAAAAGCCAAGCATCACGATTATGCTCACGACGAATTTTGTATAGTTCGTGTTGCGCATCGGCTCTATTTTCAAAGCTTGCGTAAACGACTTCGTGCAAACCATATCGATTAGCACCAATTTTTCGGGCTTTATAACCCTTATTTCGAAGCTGATTTACTTTTTTATTAGAATTCGCTTCAACCCTAAAAGCACCAGCAACAATATGATAATTACCGCTTTGCTTATCGAGAGACAAGGTTGCCGCAGGTAATGGATTACTTATTATAAATGTAGCCTCTTGCACTTTAGCATCCAATTGCTCATTGGCTTGCTCTTGTGCTAATTGGTTATGATTTTCAATGGTGCTGTCATAATAAGATGCCGCTCCAAATCCACCTAATCCTAATAAAATTATAGCTGTAGCAGCGTATTTTAACCAGTTAGTGTTAGTTGAACGTTTTTCTGGTGCTAATGCAATAGGTGCAGTTTCCTCAACAGCCTTAGCGGTTTCTTTGTAAACTTCTCGAGTAATGTCGATGGAAGAAAAGTGAGATAAACCAAAAGCGTCTGTAAGGTAATTAATATGACTAGATGGTGCGAAGACGATATTTCCATCTGCGTTTAAAATTAATTCACCAATGTTTTCAAATTGAATGGTTTCTCCTTCAACCAAATACGATTTTATAGATTTAATTTGCTTAGAAATCTTGTTTGTAGCCTCAGCATATGGGATTTTCTCAACTTCAGCAATGTAATTGGCTAATAAACCGTCATTATTTTGCAATTGCTCATTAAAAGATAACACCTTTTTAGGAGGATAAAATGTGTGTGTGGATTCATGTACTATAGCCGAAACGCGATGTGTTAAAAAAGCTCCGAAACCAGGAACTGTAACACAATCGTAACGGTATAAAAGATCGCCAATGTAAGTCTCTAACTGCATATAAGAGCAAAGTTAAAAATTTTTGATTCTGAATGAAGTTTAGTTAGGTTTAGTTATTAACATCAAAAATAATAATGGTCTATGTATTTGGTTTGTTGTTAATTCACGGCTGATTATTTATGGAGAGTCATGTTTTTTTTTGCGATAAGTACACTAACAATTGTAATGTGATAGTCATATGTATTAATCGCAATATTCGTGTACTACCGGCTCTTTTCTATGTAGCAGACATCAAACTTTATATAATTCAAAATTAAATAATTATATTCGTGTACAGATGATATATGTTCCTCAAGTACTTAGTTTTCAATGATCGACCAACAACTTATTTATGCACTAGCTTTACAGCACGTCCCAAAAATTGGGGCAATTACGGCTAAAAAACTAATAAACCATTGTGGTTCTGCCGAAGCGGTCTTAAAAGAAAAGCGATCAAAATTATTGAAGATTGATGGCATTGGTACCATAACTATTGAGGGTCTTTTTGATAGAATCCATCTTGAAGAAGCGGAGCAAGAATTAAAATTCATAAAAGACAACAACATTAGTGCACATTATTTTACCGAAGACACATACCCCGAGCGTTTAAAACATTGCATTGATGGACCAATTGTACTATTCCAATCGGGACATATTAATCTAAAACAACAACATGTTATAAGTATTGTTGGAACGCGAAAAATAACAACGAGTGGCATTGCCTTTTGTGAAAAGTTGGTCGAGGCTTTATCGCAATTCAATCCTGTTATTGTTTCTGGCTTTGCTTATGGCACAGATATTACAGCCCAGAAAGCAGCAGTAAAGCATAATTTACAAACTATAGGTTGCTTAGCTCATGGCTTAAATCAAATTTATCCTAAAGTGCACAAAAGGTATGTGGCAGCTATTGAAAATCATGGTGGTTTTTACACCGATTTTTGGAGTACCGATCCTTTTGATCGCAATAACTTTTTAAAACGAAATCGAATTATTGCTGGTCTTAGCGAAGCAACTATCGTTATCGAATCCGCTGAAAAAGGCGGCAGTTTAGTGACGGCAGATATAGCGAATTCTTATGATAGGGAAGTCTTTGCCGTACCAGGCAGAACTACAGACAGCCAAAGTATAGGCTGTAATAATTTAATAAAATTTCAGAAAGCACATTTACTCTCTAATCCATTAGATGTCCCTTATATGTTGAATTGGGAATTAGAATCCGATAAAAAGCCAGCCATACAAAAACAGTTATTTGTGGAGTTAGAACCCGATGAAAAAATTATCTACAATTTTTTAAAGGACAATGATAAGGAGTTATTGGATAGTATCGCTTTACGATGCGAAATGCCAACGTATAAAATTGCAGGTATATTACTCAATATGGAATTAAAGGGTATTGTAAGACCTTTGCCAGGTAAGTTATTTGAACTCTGCTAAGCCATTCACAACATAGTATTTGTGTTATATTTAACAGAATATAAGGACTCATGCGATATATCTATTTTCGAAATCTCACCTTCTAAAGCATGCTTTAAAATTGTAAATTATTTTCTAATTAGGCACTTCTGAGTGCTCCTAAAGCGTGTTAAGCGTTTTTTTTTGCTTAATAGCGTTTTTTTTTGGTTAAATATTGAACCTTAGTATCTTAAAGCTTCCCTCTTTTTAAATGAACTATACTATAAAATAACATGCTAAGTCTTTGACGGCATATTAATCTTACTCGTTATGAAAGGAACAAATACACAATCAGTAACTCTATTTGATTTAAGGGCAATATATATCTTATTGCTTTCATTGTTTTTTACAACACCTCTATTTTCACAAACAGTAACCAATGTATTTCCCACAAGAGTTACAACGGGTTCTACCATCACTATTGTAGGTACAGGGTTTACTCCTGCGCTAGTTACAAATACAGGGCCAACAAAAATTAATTTTCCTAGTGATGGTATGGGTATCACAAAAAGAACGTTTATCAATTCAGAACTAATGACTTTTGAAATTGGACGTACCGATAGAAAAACCACTAATACATTTAACCCTTTGGCTTTTACTAGTGCTGATATATCTAGAGAATTAGCTGTAAACGGAACCCTTACGGGTTTTACTATTCATTATATTGCACCGACTCAAAGAGTTCACAGAATAAATGGAAATGGAAATATCACGCGTGTCGAAGAAATTTATTCAGATTACGACCACGTTAATGGGTTTTGGAGATCAAACTTAGGTTCAACTACTGCAGACGTAAATAATCAGAATGCCGCTAACGAACCAGATAACAATCATGATTTACTAGGATTTAAGTATGACGGTACTATATATTCAACAGGTGTTAATGATGCATTGTTAACAGCGAGGCTTCCAGCAAACGAAACAGATAACTTACCAACAAACTCAAAACCGGAGTATGTTTCTCAAGTATTTAAAGCCTACGCGACTAATGGTATTCAATCGCTTACGGAAAACACCCATCATATTTTTACTGGGGACTTGGTAGATAATATCAATGGAGAGGGAACTGGCGTAGCAAATAAACCAGCTGTTCGAGGACTCACCATGAACGAAGTCTTGATTGATGGTGTAAACGGATTAAATTTGGGTACCGGTGTGAACAATTTAAATTCAAACACAACAGTGCGTTTTTTTAGTGGAAACGGTCAGGCGGGTACGGTTGCAGGAGATAATATTCCAGATTTATTGATTACTAATATGGCAGAGGCAGGTCGTACGGATGTGTATTCTTATCAGGACATTGATGGAAATATAATTGGCAGACCTTTAAGTGTCGAAATTAATAACAGTGATGTCAATAACCCCGCATTAAGCGAATGGGATCAAGATCAATACCGCGTCACTCCTGGTGTTAGTTTTGACGTAGCTGTACCAACACGACGTATTTATGGTCAGCATCAAAAACGACCAATGCGAGTGATAGCCTTTAAACTATCAGAGTTTGGAATTAATGACAATACGATGGCAAACGATCCCATTTGGAGTATTGAAAGTGTCAATAATATTAATGTGGGTGCAGGTGGCTCAGCGGATTTTGCGTTTTTAGCCTATAATAGAGCTGCTTTCGCAATTAAATCACCTACGATTGTCAGTCGGCCAATTTCACGATCTATTTGCAGGCTAACGAGTACTATTGACGTTACTTTCAATGTAGAAGCAGGAATAGATGGCAGGCCAACTGGTAATCCTAAAGAAGTATTGAGCTATCAGTGGTATAAATTTAATTCAGAAATAAGCGGTGAAACAGGTGAAAATTTGTTAGTACCCAACGTAACAGGAGCTGAGTTAGGGTTATATCGTTTGAAAGTATCTAACGGGTATGGTTCGACAATTGTACCTGTTTCTATTGAAGAAGGTGGTACGCCTTCGTTTTGGAATAACACCACCAACCGTTGGGATTTACCTACCGGTTTTATTTCTGAGATTGATGCGGCTGCTAATCTTACTGAAGCCGTTGGTAAAATTATAATTCCTAACAAAGATAGACGCCTTATTTATACTGATAACTATAGTCAAAATGTGGATATAGAAGGTTGTGATTGTGTGGTGCCTGCGGGTAGCGTGGTAACCATACCCTCTGGAAAAACCTTAACACTCTATGGTAATATCACAGTAGAACCCGAGGTGACCATTGTAGATTTAGGAGGTGGCCCAGATACCACTATACCTGCAGGGCTAATAACCATTGAAAATAACGCCAGTTTGGTGCAAACGCAATCGGTAACGACCAATAAAAATAGTGGAGCGATACATATGGAACGTATGGTGAGTGCACCCAATGCTAGTGATTATGTATATTGGTCATCACCCGTTGCTGATTTTAACATTGATAATATTTCGAATACACCGAGGTTTCTATGGAATGTAGAGGCCAGTAATCCAGGATCTGGAGAAGGTAATTGGGAGTCAGCCGCTAATGCTATAATGACACCTGCACAAGGATATATCGTTCGTGTGCCAAGTGCAAGCACATTTACAACAAATTTTATAGGAATACCAAATAATGGAGAAATAGATATTCGTGTTAAAAAAGGGAGTAATTCGACTCCCTTAGCTGATAGAGGTTGGAATTTATTAGGAAATCCCTATCCATCTGCTCTTAATGTAAAAAAATTTTTAAAAAAAAATTCAAAGGGAAATAGGCCAAATATTGAAGGTGCTGTTCACTTATGGACACGTGCGACCCCAATATCGAGTATTGATAATCCAGACGATAGTCCGTTTTATCAAGATTTTCAATACAATTACAATGCGAATGATTACATATCTTGTAATGCGTCAGGGCAAGTGCCTGCAAACCCATCCAATCCTTTTCGAGGAAACATTGCGGCTGGCCAAGGCTTTTTTGTTAAAGCAGAACGAGATAATAAAGATATAGTCTTTAATAACGATATGCGATTTGATGCCACTGATTATGATAATGACCAATTTTATAGACAGGGTTCTCAAAACACGATCGACACCTTAGAAGATCAAAGTCAGAAAGTATGGTTGACTTTGGTTAATGAGGATGACATTGCTGTGAGCACATTGGTGAGTTATATCGAAGGTGCTACCTTGGAGAAAGATAATATGTTTGATGCCAGAACCAATGGTGGCGTGTTTAGTATCTATTCGATGATAGCCGAAGATAAATTAGTTATTCAAGGTCGCCCAGTACCGTTTATTAATAGCGATACAGTGCCGATAGGCGTGATACTAGACCAAGATGGGATTTTCAATATTGCCATCGATCATATCGAAGGGAGTCTTTTTGTAGCGCAAGAACAAGCGATATATCTTGAAGACACCTACTTAAACATGATTCATGACTTAAGACAATCACCTTATACGTTTTCTGATTCTGCTGGCAATATTAGTGACCGTTTCGTGTTGCGTTATACAAATAACGTATTGTCAGTAAACGACATTCAGGCATCTAAAACCTACGCATTTGTAAATGATAATATCCTAAAGGTACGATCGTCTCAAAACATTAAAGAGATCACGATGTATGACCTTACTGGTAAAACTATTGCAAGGCATAGAATTGATGGAAGCCAAACGATATTTAGTGCCTCATTTAATTTTGCAAAAGGGGTTTATTTAGCAAATATTACATTAGAAAACGGCGCTTTAGTAACGAAGAAATTAATTAATTAGCAATTTATTTTTTGTAGTTAGCATACTCGCTAATGCAATCAAAAGGCATAAAAAAACCTCACAAGTTTCAGATCCATCGAAGTCATTCTGTACAACTGAAACTTGTGAGTTTTTGTATGTTAGTAGCCTATTTTTGCTCTAACGCGATTCAATACGTGGTTAGCAATAGTTTTTGCCTTCTCGGCACCTATTACTAAAGCCTCATCTACCTCGTTTAGGTTAGTCATGAAATGATCATACCTCTCACGTTGTGTTGAAAATTTTTCAAGAATCAATTCGTACAAAGCTTGTTTGGCATGTCCATAACCATAATTACCACGCTCGTAATTGGTTTTCATCTCAGCAATTTGAGCATCTGAAGCTAATAAATTATATATAGCAAAACAGTTACAAGTGCTCCAGTCTTTTGGTGCTTCAAGTGGGGTACTGTCGGTTGCAATAGACATGATTTGCTTTCGTAATTTTTTTTCAGGCAAAAAGATATTAATGATGTTACCTTTACTTTTGCTCATTTTTGCGCCATCAGTTCCAGGAATTAACATGGTGTCTTTTTGAATGTCTGCTTTTGGTAATACAAAAGTTTCACCGCCCATTTTAGCATGAAAACGAGACGCTACATCGCGTGTCATTTCTATATGCTGTTCTTGGTCCTTACCAACAGGTATGATCTCTGCATCATACAATAAAATATCAGCAGCCATGAGCATAGGATAAGTGAATAATCCGCCGTTAACATCGTCTAAACGATCTGCTTTGTCCTTAAAACTATGGGCCAACTCAAGTCTTTTAAAAGGGAAGAAACAGTTTAAATACCATGACAATTCAGTAACCTGTGGGACATCACTCTGTCTGTAGAATACCGTCTTATCAATATCCAATCCAAAAGCCAACCACGTTGCAGCTGTAGAGTAGGTATTACTGCGTAATGTTTCCGCATCTTTAACCTGTGTTAAAGAATGCATATCTGCAATAAATAGAAACGAATCGTTTTTAGGATCACTTGACATTTCTATTGCTGGTAAAATAGCACCTAATATATTACCGAGATGTGGTGTGCCTGTACTTTGTATTCCTGTTAATATTCTTGCCATATCATTACCTGCGAAAGCAAGTATCTCATTAAATTAGACTTCAATTATAAAATAATAAGCAAAGGTAAATTTTTTGTTAGAACTATAAGAAACCTTTGAGAAGTCATTTAACTTTAAAAGAATAATTTTTTAGCAAATAGAAAAAGTTTAAATGAGTTCTTATTTTAAATAGTTAGTTTTGGTACTATGGCATTTTTAAAGTATCCATTCTGGCTCTTATATCGCATTTGGTTCTACATTTTGGTAGCTATTCCGATCATTGTGATGTTTCCATTGCTTATTATTTCAATTTCTAAAGAAGAGTGGTATCCTTACTTTTTGAGGTTGGCTAGGATCTGGTCTAAGTTTATTTTAATAGGAATGGGTTTTGGATATAAAATTAAAAGAACACAAATCCCAGATCCTGATAAGAGTTACATGTTTGTCGCGAACCATACGTCCATGGCAGATATTATGCTCATGTTGGTCACTGTAAAAAACCCTTTCGTATTTGTGGGCAAGCAAGAATTGTCTAAAATCCCATTGTTTGGGTTCTTTTATAAACGCACTTGTATTTTGGTAGATAGAAGCAGTACTAAAAGCAGGCAAGCTGTGATTTTAAGTGTGCAAAGACGTTTAAAACAAGGGTTGAGTATTTGTATTTTTCCTGAAGGAGGCGTACCTGAAGAACATATTTTATTAGATGCGTTTAAGGATGGAGCGTTTCGTTTGGCTATTAATCATCAAATTCCTGTGGTGCCAATCACATTTAATGATAATAAAAAGCGATTGTCATATACCTTTTTTAGCGGAAGCCCCGGAAAAATGCGCGCTAAGATTCATGCATTTTTACCTACAGAAGGCTTGGGTGTAAAAGACACAAAAGCACTCAATGAAAAAGCAAGAACTTTAATTTGGGATGAGCTTAGTACGAGTAGCCTTAACAAAAAAAAGCCACTCTAACCAAGAGTGGCTTTTGTGATCGTTGCATTCATCATTGCTTAATTGCACTGCAACAACCTAACCTAAGTTAACCTAAAACTTAAAACTTAATCCTGTATACACACCAATAAAGAACGGTCTAAAATCACCTGTTGTATTATTGAATGTATTTATTTGATACTTGAACTGCGGTTCAAGATTGATATTCCACTGTTTTGAAAGGCTATAATCTAAGCCTAATCCAAAGTTGGCACTAAAACTCGTGTCGTTAATATTATTAGCTTCACCAATTAATGTTGAAGTTCCCTCTATATCTGCGTAAATTTCATTCTCATTTAAAAAGAAGGTGCTAAAGCCACCAATAACATTAATTCCGAATTTTCTATCTACCAATCGATACTCTAA
>JAWUVW010000052.1:0-42086 GCA_034112185.1 Flavobacteriaceae bacterium
TACTACTACTACTACATCTACTACTACTACTACTACTACTACTACTACTACTACTACTACTACTACTACTACTACTACTACTACTACTACTAACTGCGGCGGCTAGTTTTACTTTTACAGAAATTGGTCTATGTTTTAAATCGTTTATATTAGGTAACCTCTCTATTTAAAAAACATTAGTGAGCTATTTAACTAAGAAGGAACCAACAAATACTTTGTTATTAGCATCTTTTAAGCTGTATTTGTACACCCCGCTTGCTAGTTTCGGAATGGTGTACAGAACGCTTTTAGAATCGCTGTCTGTGCTTAATTTTCGAACATCTACTAATCTTCCAGATAAATCAAAAACTTGAATAGTCACATTCTCTGAAGTTTCTATTAATCTAATTGTTGTGCTAATTTCAAATGGATTAGGGTAGTTTATTAGCTTATTCTTTTTTTCAACAGAAACATCACTGAGGGCTAAAACACTTTGCGTATTAAATGAAAGTTCATTGATAGACATATTAAAAGGGATATAATTAGTATAATCTCCAATAATTGAAAACACAACGGTTTTAATATTAGTTATATCAACAGAATTACCAAATCCATCAACAAAATCTGCAAAAGAAATATTAAAGCCTTGTTCTGTCTCATTTACAGGAATTACATATCGTATTCTATTTTCCCAATCCCTGTATTCGTCCTGCATGATAATAAGTTCTACTGGCTCATTATTGATGATTAAAAAATTAATAACGTCATAATTGGTGACATCTAAAGTTTGATCACCTGGCAAAATATGTCTGAATAAATTTATATTCCCTTTGACTTCTCCATAAACAATGGGGTTTCTATTTACGTCGTGGCTGCCTTCTGAATAGTTTCTAATAGCACTAGTGACATCGAAGAAATTAACCGTTACGTAATCATCTAAATAGTCCAATCCCCATGGTCCGTCTGCTAAATACAAGGCGTCTTTTTGAGCATTTTCATCTGTTCGTAAAGAAAAACCAATATCAAAAAGAACTCCAGTTTCTATAGATAATACATCATTATACTCACCTGTTAATGCATGTGTACTATTTATAACATGACGATTAGAAACTTCAGTTTCTGCTATACTTCCAGAAAAATCGATGGAAGTTTCATTTGTTTTGTTAATAATATTTAAATTAATAAAACCATTTGAATAGACACCATAACTCACAAATACATTTGGTGTTACATCTTCTACAGCAGTGCTTATTAAACCATTTTCTATTGTCTGCTTATCGATAATGTAGTTTGCGATTGAAAACACTTGAGAAAAAGAATTTCCCCAGATTTGAAAATTTTGATAATCCCCAGAAGGATATTGATCTATATTCCAAAAACTAAATAGTTCATTCTCTGTCCTATTTAATTTTATTGAAAAGCTTAAAGTATACTCAATTTCACCTGTAGCACGTATTATTTTTGAACTAATTATTTGATGACCTCTTGCAACCACAGTTCCCACATCTTCTAGACTAGAGCCATTTAATCTATCACAAATCACTTTAGAGTGATCATAAATAGAACCTTTTGTAGCAGTGGCAAAAACTGCGGATACTCTGATAGAATCCTGATAATAATCAACTGAAAAAACCTCGTTTGCATTTGTTATTCCTAATAAGTCATCTGGGCTAGATACTGTCGCAATTTCAGTACCATACATACCTGTTTCTGGTAAATAATCGATTAAAAGTGTTTCATTTATTGTTCTATCGAGATTTTTTGTAAATCCTTGTTGTGTTGCAAGCGTGTTAACACTATTCCCTTCTTTTTTTCTGTTAAAATTTCTTTTTGCAATTAAGTAAGCTAAAGAACCATTACTTTCTAATCCTGCACTATTACCAGATGTTACAGGGTTAGTCGTACTTGTTGAAATTGTCGCTTCAAAAGAATCTATTGCGATTGCCCCAGCGGTAGCGTACAGTCTTCCATCTAAAGAGCCGCCTGCGCCTACTGAAACTGCTCCTGGGTATCCTATAAACGTACCAATCATGGTAGTATTTGCACCGAGACCAACGGCACCAACGGCAATCCAATAAACATTGTCAGACGAGGTACCATTAACCAAAATAATTTCTGAGCCCGCTACTGAAGAAAGCGCTCCTCCAACTTTAAAAACAAACATAGCATCTGGATCTCCCTGAGCATCTAATGTCAGAGTTCCAATAATAGATGTCGCTGCTCCAGTAGAATACACTCCAGGGTAAATAGTCTCCCCAGTTTCACTTCCATAAGTCGTACTATGATTTCCTACTGTTACCGCTATATTTTGAAGTTGAACGCATGCTGTTGTTAAATCTATTGAGGCTTGTGTCGTAATTGGGTTCGCATTTTCTATAGTTCCGTTCAAAATAGTTGGTAAATCAAAACCAGATATCGCTCCTGCATTAGATCCAACATTACCCGTAATCGTAGAAATTCCGGTATTGGCTACTGCACCAACACCAGAAAATAATATAAAATCTGAAACAGTCCCAAAATCGATGTCAATATTTTCCTGAGATTGAGCAGGTATTGAACTAATAATACTTGTTAGTATAATAAGTAATAGTCTTTTCATGATATATACATTTATACCACAAAACTAAACACAAGTAGAAGATTTAATTTAAATATTCGGTCTTTACGAATTACCTATAGACGAAGTGTAATATTTATACTGACGAAATGTTATAATAAATCCAAACGTTTCATCAATTCTGGTCTTTTAGATCGACTTACAGGGATAACGTCTTTTTTTATTAGGACACTATTATCTTCTATATCAATAATTTTCTTAACATTAATGATATAAGAACGATGTACTTTTAAAAATAATGAATCGGGTAGTTTTTCTTCTATTTTCTTTAGAGTAGAATGGACTAAATAATTTCTGTCTTCAGTTTTTATATTGATATAATCACCTTTTGCTTCTACGAGGTAAATACTTGGTAGGTCTATTTTTACAAGACGCCTATCAATGTTAACATAAAAGTCATATTTTGTATCTAAACCTGATTTAATTTCTTTTAAAGTAGTTTCAGATTCTTTCCTTGCTTGATGTTTTTGAGCCTTTGTTATCGCTTTTTGGAATCTTGCAAACTCAACAGGTTTCAGTAAATAATCTACTATAAAATCGTACTCAAAAGCTTCAATAGCAAACTGTGAATCTGAAGTTGTAAAAATTATCTTTGGTGGGTTTTTTAATGTTTTAATAAAATCGAGTCCATTAAAATTTGGCATATGAATGTCTAAAAAAATAAGGTCTATATCATTTGAATTCAAAAATTTAATTGCTTCCATTGCGTTTGAGAATTCATCAACAACTTTTAAAGACTTTATTTCATCACAAAGAGTTTTAATGATAACTCTTGCCATTTGTTCATCATCTATAATAATACATTTCATTAAATTTAAATAGTTTTCAAATAATATGAAATAGTTACTAAAATCTCATCAAAATCATCAACGCTATCTAAATTAGATTCCCTTAGATTGTGTTCAAATTCATTCGCTATTTTATAACTTTTCTCAAGACCTAATATACTGATTTTATGCTTAAGTCTATGAACATTCTCTTCTATTTTTTTATAGTCTTTGTTTTTTAAACTTGTATAATAATCTTCTTTTTCTCCAGGAAACTCCATTTTCAAAACGTCTATAATTTTGTTCCTTATAAAATCGTCGCCTCTAGCCAGCTTTTCTACGTATTCTAAATTAGGTTTTTCCATAACTATTTTTTTAATGTAAAGTGAAAAGTTGTTCCGATTTTTGGTTTAGATTCTATCCAAATTTCGCCTTTATATAAATCAACTATTTTTTTCACAATGGAAAGGCCAATACCAGATGATCCTTTACTTGGGTTTAATGAATGGAAAAATTTAAAAACTTTATTCAAATACTTTTTTTCAATTCCAATTCCATTGTCTTTTACTGAAAATTGGTAAAATGATTTATTTTCTTTAACATCTATTTGAATAAAACCTTTTTCCTTATCGCTAAATTTAATAGCATTGCTAATTAAGTTTTGAAATAGTTGTTGAAATTTTGTTCTTTCACCCTTAACTAAAGGTAATTTATTGAGCACTTCAATTGATATATTTTTAGGAATAAAGAGGATTTTTTGTATATCCTCGATAACATTATTTAAATTAACATTTTGTTTTTCCGAGCTCTTCGAATCTAAACTTGAATAAAAAAGAATATCTGAAATTAATTGTTCCATCTTTTCTAAAGTTTCTTCAATTAACTTAAAATTTTGTAACGTAGCTATATCAAATACATCTATGTTATCGGTTTTAATCCAGGATACCAAAGCATCAATACTTCTTAAGGGCGATTTTAAATCATGAGAAACAATATGCGCGTATTCATTCAATTCGTCATTGCTGTTTTCTAATTTCGTTCGCAAGTGGTCATTGCGTAATTCTACTTTTTTATATTCTCTTATGCTTATTGCAGTCCTTAATTTTATAGCCGCTAAACTAGCAATACTCTCAAGTGTTTTTATATGCTCCTCTGTAAAGTGATTTTTCTCCTTATGCTCAGAATCAATAATTCCAATAACGATACCGTTACTTATAATAGGCACAGTTATTTCAGAAAAATTAGAATTCTGATCTATGATGTAACGCTTATCTTTAGACGTGTCTTTTATAAGTTCTGATTGTCCCGAATTAGCAACACTGCCAACGATTCCCATTCCTTTTTTAATAACCATCTTATTGATGATTGTATTATTTTCACCCAATTTATCCCCGTAAACGGCAATCTGTTCTGTTGTTTGTTTTTCTTGATCTACTAAATAAATAACACAATCTTCAGAATCTAAATACGCTGCAATATTATTTACAATTTCCCAGGCAATCTCTCTAATATTTGTTTTACCCAATATTGATTTGGTGAGATTATTTATTAAATCAATTATTATACTTTTTTCTCTACTCGTAGTTATATCCTCAAGATGAGCGACTTGGTGTTTTATATGTCTATTCTTGTCTCGTACAATAGAAACATTAGTCTTTGTCCAAAGCGCGGTACCGTCTTTCTTTTTATATTTTTTTATAAAAGAAAAGTTATCCGTATTATCTGCCTCAATCTGTGCAAGATATGCCTTAAACGAGGAGTAATCTTCGGCAAAGGTTAAATTTTTTAATGTTAATTTATTTAATTCTGTCTCAGAAAATCCAAGCATATGTTGAAGTGCAACATTGGTTTTAATTATTCGACCGCCCCTAGTTAAAACAATACCAATTGTAGAATTATGCACAATAGTATCTAACTCTTCTTTTTTTTCATCTATTAACTCGGCATTTTCTCTAGCTTCTGTAACGTCTAAATAAATTTTTATAGAGCCAATAACTTGTCCGTTAATATCATAATTAGGCACACTACTTATTAATAAATTTCTAATAGCACCAGACTTCTTTTTTATTTTAACATCGTAAGAGCCCATATTTTCGTTTTGATATTTATCCGTTTTTATTTCAGTAGGATAAAGACCATTTACCAGTTCAAATACATCTTTCGCTCTTTTACCCAGAAGTTCTTCTTGAGAATAACCAGACATTTCAGAAAAACTTTGATTGGCCAATAAAATTTCATCATCTATATTTAACTCCACTAATCCAAGATTCATATTCGCCGTAATATTGCTATATTGTCCTTTTTGGATTTCTAAACTCTTTCTGTATTGTTTTTTTAAGGATACGTTTTTATATGTCCAAAGGTGACTTTTGTATTCATTTCCTTTTAAGATAGGAATAAAATCGCGTTCTAAGATTGTTCCATCAACCATCATTAATTCATCTCCTAAGACTTGTTGTTTATGTTCTAAGATATCTGCTATTCTAGAGATAAATTTTTTCGGATTTTTAAATAATATTTTATTATTATTTTCAGTGGTAAAACAGCTCTCTCCTATAAGTGTATCTGGTGAAACGGTTATATTAAACAGTTCACAAAACTTGGTATTTGTTAATATTATGTTTCTATTTTCATCTTCTAACAAAACGGCACTATCTATATTATCAATAAGAGATGATAACATGCTTTCTGATTCAATCAATAAATTTTCAGCTTTTTTTTCTGAAGTAACATCTCTAATAATTCCTTGTGCTCCAATAGGTTTATTTTCCACGTCAAAAACGAGAACGCCATTAATTTGAATCCATTTCACTTGTTTAGACCTCGTTAAAATTCTTGTTCTATAATTGGTAAATACACCTTTTTTCTTTAAAATATTAAATGACCTAATTGCATATTCTAAATCTTCAGGGTAAATTAAATTATAAACACTAAGGTTTTCTTTTTCAAGATCATATCCGAAAAAATCCATAGCAATGTTATTCATATTTAGAATATTCCCAAAAAGGTCCATTTTAACATAGGCATCATTAATATGTTGAAAAACGAAATCTAAAGAAGAAGAATTTTGTTCTTTAAGCCATTCTATTTCTATGTTTGATCTCTTAAGTTCCGCTCTTAAAAAAGATAAATCATACGATTTATTTTCCGCTATTTTTTCCGCAGCTTTTCTTGCTACTTTTTCTTTTTTTAAATTTCTTTTTAATATGTCTATTTTATCTTGGTTCATTAATTTTTATTAATGCTAAATTTTAAATCAGAACCATCTACACTTATTTTAAAAACAAATGTAAAGGCAACATTAAAGTGCTTAAAAATTTTAGTCATTAATCTAAGCCCAAAATGATGTTTGTCTCCATTGGATTAATAAATTATAACTAATTTTGTATTCCACTTCTGCCCTCTTAAACTAACCTAAGAATTTCGTTAAAGACTATGCCTTTTATGTTTAAGGTCTTATTAGTTCATTGATGCACCAATAAGATAAAACTATTTTTATTTTTTCAACATAATCCTCATATTTTAAAGGCTTTAAAATATAACCAGAAATACCAATCTTATAACATTTCTCTAAGTCTTTTTGATTGTTTGAGGTTGTTAAAATTATTGTAGGAATGTGTTTTAAATCAGCGTTATTTTTTAAAATTGATAAAAATTCTATACCGCTAACTTTTGGCATATTTAAATCTAATAAAATTATATCTGGAAAATACTCTTTTTGCTCTAGAATGCTGAAAGCTTCATCTGCAGACCTCGCTTCGGTTATTTTATGTTTTATTTTTAGTAATGAAATGGTCCTGTTCATTTTCATTAATTCAATTAAATTGTCTTCAATAAATAAAATGTTTATTGTTTTTTTCAAAATATATAACTTAATTTAAGTCATTAAAATACTTAATTTTTTTATAATTCGTTATTAGCTCCTATGAATTACAGCTTTGTTGTAGACGAAACACCTTTAAGTGTAGACTAATGAAATTGGAAAGCATGGGTATAATAACCAAGTAAACATAAGAATCCTCTTAAAAATAAAAAATTGTATTACTATTATATATGGTTTTCCAATCATAAAGCTAAAAACAAGAGGGTTAAAATTATTAGAACAAAATAGCACAATTCTTAAGTCATTTCAGGCTAGTCTTTCTATAGAAATTTATGATTTTTATTCTTTTATAATACGGAACTTGCTGCATCACTAAAAGAAATTTAGGGCGATTACAATAACAATATATTGTATTTCAAAAATAACAAGTTCTGGTTTAGAGATTATATTAAAGCGAATTCTGAATTCAACGAATATGCATTAACATCATCTGATTATATGAATAGAGTTCCTAATTTCTATTCTGTTTTTTACGAACTATATCTGAGGCAATTGAAAGAGTATCGAGAAGGTGCTCCCGTATTAATTTTTCACCACAGCACTTTTATAGTCATCATCTTATATTAACCCGGATTTAGCGATAGCAAAGGCCTGTTTTATTAGTTTATTACACAGGGCACATAACTAATAAATCCCTCAGTTTTTGGTTGCCTATGCAGCTCATTCTTGGTTCTCCATATACCTTAGTTCCGCATTGTCTAATTATGGGAGTTAAACCTGTATAACGGCATAATTAACTTGCGCTTTAAAAACGTTCAAAACCTCCTATTAAAGCGACTAACATAATGACGGTTTTAGGACCAATTGTAGGCTTCCTCGTGTAGCTTTTTATTTTAATAGGGTAAAATAAAAAGTAGTACCAATGCCTAATTTTGATTCCAACCATATTTTACCTCCGAGAGATGTTATTATCTTTTTAACAATGAATAATCCAAGACCACTCGAGTCAGAACGACTATTTAATTTTTTATGAGCGTCAAAAACAATACCAAAATGTTTTTTAGGAATACCTATTCCGTTATCTTTTATGGAAAATAAAAACGACTCACTTTGTTCTTCCCAATCAATAAAAAGTAAGCTTTTTTTGTTCGCCTTTTTATACTTGTAGCTGTTTTCAATTAGGTTTTGGAATATTTGTCTAACGAGTACCTCGTTTACTTTTAAGATTGGAAGAGGTTTTACGATAGTAACATTAAAATCATCTTTTGCCTTTTTATTGATATTGCTGATGATTGATTCAATACTCGACTGTAAACTACATTCGTCCTTTATTTCGGTTGATGATCTAATTTCAGAAAAACGCAATGTACTTGTAATTAGTTGGTCCATATCGTTTATGCCTTCTTCAATAGTTGAAATATATTCTAGCGTATCTTCGGTCAAAAAGTCTTTAAGATCTTCCTTAATCCAATTAATAGTCATCGAAATTGTTCTTAAAGGTGTTTTAAGATCATGTGAAACAATGTGTGCGTAATGCGATAATTCTTCGTTACTTTCAAGTAAATCGACAATTAATTGATCCGCCTTAACTTTCAATCTTTTGATTTCTGAAACATCCAAATGAATGTGTATCGAGCCAATAACATTTCTATTAATATCCTGGTTTGGAGCACTACTAACGAGCCAGTATTTTTCTTCATTATTTTTACCAATAAATTCAATTTCATTTATAGCTTCATTTTGTAGTTCATTATTTTTAAATTTTGTGATAGCTGTTGAGTAAAAGTCTTTGGATTTTTTTCCTAAAATTTCTTCACTATCATATCCACTCATTTTTAGAAAGGCATCGTTAGTACTAATAATAGTATCTTTATTATCTAATTCCAATAGGCCTAAATTTAATTTTTCAATAATGGATTTGTACTTAATATTTTGTATTTCAACGCTTTTATCATATTTTAAGATTAATGAAATATCCTTATACCCCCATATATGAGCAATTACTTTATCATTGTGAAATATCGGAGTGTAATCTCTAGACAGAAATCTTCCATCTTTTAATTCAAGAATTTCATTTAAAACTACTTCTTCGCTTTTAACTATTTCTTTAATTCTTTTCATATAACTATTTTCGAAAACAAAACATGATTTACAAAGTTCTGCCGCAGCATTGTAAGACATGCCAATAAATTGGCTCTTCCTTTTTAATGGTATATGGAATAATTTTAAAAATGCATTGTTAATTTGTTCAATACGTAGATCAGCAGATTCAATAACTTGAGCACCAGAAAAGCTTTCGAAAATAATTTCTAATCTGCTTTGAGTCTTTCTTAATTCGATTTCATTCTCTGATTTCTCAAGTTCAACTATAGAATGTTTTAGGTAAAGACTAATTAATTTAGAAATTTGCGTTAAAACTTTTAATTGGCGTCTATTAAAAAAATGTTTGCTATGATGCTCAGCATCAATCACTCCAACTAATTCATTATCCAATAAAACAGGAACTGTAATTTCAGAAAAACGTTTTTCATCATCGACTATATAATTTTTGTTTTTACTTGTGTCATTTGTAATAATTCCTATTTTCGTCTTAGCTACAGTACCTACTATCCCTTGGCCTATTTTAATTTTTAATATATTTTTTAATTTTTTTTCGGTTAATAATTTCGATTTGACACCAGCTAATTGAACAAGTTCATTATTAACTACTCCATAAAAAACACAGTCGTCCGTTTTTAAGTAGTTAGCGATATGGTTAACGAGATCCCATGCGTTATTATAAATATTATCACTAACTATTAAATCTTTTATAATTAATGCTTCAAATCTCAAAACATCCTGTTGCTCTTTATATTCTTGCTCTCTTATAGTCTCGGTAGTTATATCTCTAGCTATTATTTGATAAGCGTAAGGAGTGTTATCGGAGTTAATTAAAACTATAGATTTAATAGTTACATATTTTTTTACTTTTTTTTTATTTATAAAGTTAAATCGTACTGTTTTATTTTCTAATTCATTTTGCTTGAACAGTTTATTAATATTTCTTTTATTTATTTTGCTAAAGGTATTTATGTTTTTTGGCATTTCTTTTTTGGAAACACCAATTAATTTCTGAGCTTGTGTATTAACTTTTAAAATATCTCCATTAAAACCAATAATAAAAAAAGCATCTGCTAAATCTTCAATAAAATCGTTTTGTAACTCTTCCTTAGATAATAAAGTATTTTCAAGAGAAATATTATTGAGATAGAGTTCTCGAAGTCTATTTTCAATGAAACCCTCAGCAACTTCTTTGGATTTGCGCTCTCTTGCAAGAGTTCTAGTTAAGACATCTATTTGCTCTGTATTTGAGATTTCGTTCATTTATTTTTATTTAATCATTTATAAAAAGTATAAATGAATTATATAGATAAATTTAGAGGCTATTCTAATAATTGAATATCTAACTTTATTCCTTTACCCTTATTATATGAATCATCAATGACAACATTACCCTCGACTTCAAAATGTTTAAAAGACGCCTTTATCATTCCAATAGCAAAGTAGGTCAAACCTCTAGAAGATTTATAAATGAGTGTTAGCTTATTATCGGTTCTATTTTCAACACTAAAAGTTGGTAGGTCTGCATCATTATATAATTTTTTCACTTCAATATGAATATGATTTTGAATACCTGCAAGAAAATCTAATGGCTTTGTATATTTTTCAGTAATGTAAGAATGCTTACAAATAAGATATGGTAAAATAAATTTTCCAAGTTCTTCTAGAATTACCTCAGGTTTGGTATTCGTTTTTTGAGATAGATAGGTTAGAAGAATAACCAATTCATTAAAGTCATAGCTGTTAAATGCACTATAAATTCCTTCAGAAGGTAAATTAGATTCTGTAATCATTTCATCTACCATTTTAAGCCCATGCTTTTTTTCTGTAAATTCTAAAAAATTAGTAAATATAAATCCTTTCATAATTAACCATTAAATGAAGAACACCAATATTCCACTATGGTATTAATGTTCTTTTTATAAATCTTATAGTTTACATTTTTAATAAAATAACCGGATATACCAAATGTTTTACATTTAGTATAATCTTCAATATTTGAACTAGTCGTATGAATAATAATTGGAATACGACGTAGTCGATTATCTTTTTTTATTAGTGATAAAAATTCTATGCCATTCATAACAGGCATATTCAAATCAAGTAAAATAAATTTAGGTAAATCATCGTCATTTTTTATGTTGGATAACATATCTAAAGCTATTTGTCCATTTTCAGCCACTTCAATAAATACATCTGCTGCATGTTCCTTCAGTATTCTTTTTATTCCTAAGGCAGTAATTTTAGAGTCTTCAACCAAAAGCATTTTCAAGTCTTTTAAATTTGTTTAATTTAAGTCCTTTATATATCTTTGATTTTAATTTAAAAGAATTAAATTAAAGATATATAATTGTTTTGTTAATTGGGCTTTTCAATACAAAAAAAGCTATTTAAACCGCTAATTTCAAGCCTATTAGATCGCTTCATATAATCCAATAAGAATGCCAAACCTTTGTTATGACAAATAAAAATTCGTATTTATTTGAACATCAGACGTTTAAACCTTAGCAACAACTAGATAATAGGCTGTATTCAAAAAAAATAATCTACGGCATATCGTGTATATACGAAATGTCGTATATTATTTAGTTGAAAATCAGTAACTTATGGCTTAATAACAACTATATAATAGGCTGTATTAAAAAAAATAACCTAGGGCATTTCGTGCACATACGAAATTTCACAGTTTAATTACTCTCTCTTAATTAAGTGAATTTATGATATTGGGTTAAGGCCTAGAAATAACGAGCAAGACCCTTATCCGCTTAGATGAGTTTTTTTTTTACATCAACTCAATTAATTGCCTAAAATAGACTTTGACTCGTTTTTTAATCCTTATATGGAATGCAATTAGTGGCGCATCTTTTCTAAAAAATGTGCAGATCCATTTACAATCAAAAAACCATAAAATATTAGAAAATGAAACAGGTACTATTAGTGGTGATAAAAAATGTTTAAAAAAGGAACAGCCTAACGGGATTGAACGTCATCACAAAAATTAATCTCTTTAATTCCTAAAACACAATCGCTCTGAAACGTATTTTCATATAGAGACTAAAGAGATTATTTGTTTAATGTCAAACATCTGTATTCTAAATGCAAGAGTAAAACTTATGGCAACCATTATCGTATTGGAGGACGACTGAAATTAGCTCTAAATGGCCCTCTTCAAGGGAGAGTGGCATAGATAACACCCCAACTTCATTACACCTAATAGGGTTAAAGAGCGGTTTATTAATCTCTTTTTTTACTACCTAGCCATAGATTTCATCTTTGGTGTTTTTCTGTTATCACACCATTGGTCTCATGCCCTTTTCCAAATAATAGGGTCTCCTTTTAAAGGTATATTAATTTCGGTATGGCAGTATCTATAGAACTTAGCTACCCTTTTGGTTATTTCTTTTGTAATGAAGTATTTTATTCGATTTGTAAAATTTATTTTTTCCGAAATCGAAACGGAGGAACTAAAAATATCTGGATTTTACAATGATTGGGCAATGCCAACATTTAGCATTGTAAAAATATCATTATATGCTTTGATGCTAGTTTTGATATTTCCTTATCTGCCGGGTTCAGATTCTGATATTTTCAAAGGAGTTTCAATATTTATCGGGGTTTTAGTCTCTTTGGGTTCATCTTAAGCTGTTGGTAATATGATAGCCAGAGTGATGATTACTTACATGTGGCCATTTAAGATTGGTGATCGTATTGTAATTGCCGGAGTTAAAGGTGATGTAATAAAAAAACATTACTTGTAACTAGGTTGAAAACATCAGAAATTGAAATTATTACCATTCCAAATTCTTCTGTTCTATCAGGACACACTGTGACTTATACAAGTGAGACAAATGGAATAGGTTTAATCATGCATACTACTGTAACCATAGGTTATGATGTCCCTTTAAAGACGCGCATCAGGCACTGATTGATGCCGCATTAAAAACGGAAATGATTTTACAGGAACCAAAAACATTCGTTAGGCAAACCAGCCTCGATGATTTCTATGTTTCTTATCAGATCAATGCATATACAAAAGAAGCCCGCAAGTAAGTCCAGCTATATTCATAGCTGCATCAAAATACAGAAGATGTGTAATGAAAGCGGTATAGAGATCCTATCACCACATTATCGAGCAGAAAGAGATGGCAATATGACTACAATCCCAGCTCAATATTTATGTAAAGAAGACCAATGGCCTGCATTAGAATAAAGAAAAACCAATGCTATAATTTATTAGGAAATTCGTCAAAAAAAATGTTTAAAGCTCTGAGCATCCCAATTACTCACAAAGGAATTTTTCCTTACCTTTAAGTTATAATTAAACTGACTGAATGATTTCGGTTGTCCTTTTCTTTAGGATTTAACCGTTTAGTAATACCATCGAGTCGTACCAGTCTAAACGAAATCATAGCAGTATCGGTTATGTTACATCAAATAAAAACTAAATTGGTGTTAAAGTGAATTTAAAAAAATACATAGCAGAGCTTAAAAGACGTAAAGTATTTAAACCAGCGCTAACCTATCTCATAGTGGCATGGTTAATTGCTCAAGTATTTTCTGTGGTTTTTCCAGCTTTTAATGCACCATTTTATTTCATGAAAACCTTGATTATTGTATTAATCATAGGTTTTCCGCTCAATTTAATTTTAGCTTGGATATATGAATTGACACCACAAGGAATTAAGAAAACTAAGAATATGGAGGCCGAGACGCCAATAGCCACACAAACGAACACTATTCTCAACAATGACAATAAAAAACTAGTAGTATTACCTTTTCAGAACATCAGTTCTAAGAATGGCAACAATTATTTTAGTAACGGGCTAACGGAAGAAATCATTGTTCGTTTGTCCGGAATAGAAGAGCTCGACATCGCTTCACGAAGCACATCCATGCGGTATAGAGATTCTCAATTAGATACTGAATCATTGGGTCGGGAATTAAATGCAAGATACCTTTTGGGAGGTACTGTGCGCAGGCATAAAAAGGATTTAAGAATTTCAACGGAGCTAATTGATGTTAAAAAGGATGCTACACTTTGGGCCGAGATTTATCAAGGCAGTATAACAGATGTTTTTGTTATTCAGGAACAGGTCTCTAAGAAGATTGTAAAGTCATTGCAACTAAAGCTTAGTCCTAAAGAAAAAGTGGCGCTCGGCAAAAAAGCAACGCCAAATATTGAGGCTCATGATGCTAACTTAAAAGCCCGTGAGTTTCTATTCAAGTATACAAAAAGCTATCTTCTCTTAGCTATAGATCTTTTTCAAAATGCAATAGATCTAGACCCAAAATATGCTACTGCTTATGCCGGCATGAGTGAGGCTTGTGCCTTGTTATATGAAACACACGATAGAAACCCCATATGGCTTTCAAAGGCAGAAGAATCGGCACTGAAGGCACTAATTTATGATCCATCCTCATCTGAAGCTTATAGCGCTCTGGGACTGGCTTATTATAATAAAAATTCGCTAAACGACGCACTAATTGCAGTTCAAAAGGCACTTTCATTTGACCATAATAATTTTTTTGCTTACTGGATTAGGGGTCGACTCTACAGAATGATGGATAGAGATTCTGAAGCTGTAATTGATTTCAATAAAGTTTTAGAAATTAATGGTGATTTCCATTCGGCTTTTGGCGATTTGCAAATGGCCTATGAAAAATTAGAGGATAAAAAAAATCTGCAGAATTGCATTCAAAAGGCGGCATTATTTTACCCATCCTATTTGCTGCGTCACCCAGAAGACTCTCGTGCCCACCAATTTTATGCCTTTACATTGAAAAGGATGGGGCGTTTGGAAGACGCAAAAGAAGAAATGGATAAAGGTCTCAAACAAAACCCCAATGATCCAATTATTATTTATAATGCCGCCTGTTTTTATGCTATGATAGGTGATAAAAAAACTTCAATTGAAAATATCAAAAAAGCAATAGATAATGGGTTTGGAAATTATGAATACATTAAACACGACCCCGATTTAAATAGCTTAAGAAAAGAACCCGATTTCATTGCATTAACGCAAGGTAAATAACCTGTTTAATATAAGCGAAAAGGGAATTTAGTGAAGCTCAATTTTATAAACGAAATATGAAAGCAGCAATTTATGAAACATATCAAGGGCCTATATATATACAAAATGTACAAGACCCTGTTCCAAAAAAACATGGAGTCGTTATTTCAGTGAAAGCTACGGGTATGTGTCGCAGTGATTGGCATGGTTGGATGGGGCATGACATGAATATTGAACTGCCCAATGTTCCTGGACACGAATTTTCTGGAATTATAGTATCTGTTGGAAAAAATGGTAAAAATTTTAAAATAGGAGACAGAGTTACATCTCCTTTTGTGTGCGGATGCGGAAGTTGTGGACAATGTTTATCAGGCAATCATCAAGTATGTGACCATCAATCACAACCTGGTTTTACACATTGGGGTTCATTTGCGGAATACGTTGCGTTGGATCATGCTGATATTAACTTGGTAAAACTGCCTGAAGAAATTAATTACATTACCGCTGCACTTTTGGGCTGTCGGTTTATTACGTCTTACAGAGCAGTAGTAGCACAGGGGCAGGTTTCAGGTGGTCAATATGTTGCTATACACGGTTGTGGTGGCGTAGGGCTATCCGCAATAATGATTGCCCATGCTTTGGGAGCTCAGGTCATTGCAATAGATATTAACGATGAAATCTTAGATTTAGCAAAAAAATTAGGAGCTATTGGAACGATTAATGCATCGCAAAACCCCGATATAGTCGAGCAAGTTAAAACATTAACTAATGGAGGTGCTCACGTATCTATTGACGCCCTCGGAAGTTCAATAACCTGTTTTAATTCTGTTGCCAATCTAAGAAAAAGAGGCAAACACATTCAGGTTGGTTTGATGACTGGCGATCATCAGAATGCAAAAGTTCCAATGGATAAAGTGCTGGCCAACGAATTGGAAATAATTGGAAGTCACGGAATGCAAGCCTATAAATACCCTGAAATGTTAGAAATGATTAAAAACGGAAAACTACATCCTGAAAAGCTCATAGAAAAGACCATTTCACTTAAAGAATCGACCATTGCATTACCGAATATGGATAAGTTTGACCATAAAGGCGTTTGGGTTATTGATTCTTTCTAATATTTTAGTAAAAGCGTTAGCGCTATTTCTAAGTAAAGTAATTGAATAAACCTTGTTGCCGAAAATGATAAAGGCTAACAACGTCTATAAAAAATAGCTATTTAGATCCAAAATCTAGTCAAAGTTATAAATTTCAGGTCATTGTTTAACTAAACGATTAGCCCTTAAGACCCGCTACTTTTAATACACCAGACGGTTTTAGGTAATTATGACCCGTCCTGAAATATGTATACACTAAACAATTGTATATGTATAAAAATGATGGATATGTAAGACGCTATAGCGAAAGCTTTAAACTTAAAGTCCTTGATGAACTCTCTAAAGGAAACCACTCTAAAAAACAAGTAGAACTGCTCTATGACATACAGCCAAGGACCATTAACGAATGGATTCTCTGGACCAAGTGAACTTGTTGTTGGAGCTGGTCAGAAACCATTAGGTTAAAAACAACGACCCAAAACAACGTATATAAAAGAGCTAAATCTAAAGTTTAGTTCTTTTCTGTTATCTTTGTTTTAAACAAAAAAGGCTACATAAAAATCTACTCATTTTCATATAGAAACGCGTTAGAGACAATTAAAACCCAATGAAGATAATTACATTACCGGATGAACTAAATTTGAATTCTTCTCTCTCTATCTGTGTGTATGATTATGAAAGCACTAAAGAAATCTCTAAGCAACAAATCTTACTGAACAAAAACACTTTTAGCTTTCTTCAAGAAGGAA
Organism: Flavobacteriaceae bacterium; assembly: GCA_034112185.1. Classification (GTDB taxonomy): domain Bacteria; phylum Bacteroidota; class Bacteroidia; order Flavobacteriales; family Flavobacteriaceae; genus Winogradskyella. The sequence continues at coordinate 17,144 of JAWUVW010000052.1, forward strand.
AAAAAGAAGTTTTTTTTGACAATTCTTCCTTTGCAATAGATAATTCTCAATTCTTATTGATGAAATCTGGACATTGTTTAATGACTGAAAAGCTTTCTAATATTGCAGATTATTATAGAAGTATTCTATTCTTTTTCTCTAACGAAGACGTTTTAAAATTTATAAGAAAGTTTGAACTTAACCCAACAGACGCAAACAAATTATATTCTACGTATTCATTTAATTACGATTCATTTATAAAAAGATTTGTGGATAGTCTTTTAGATATTTCTAAGCTTTCAACAGCAATTCAAAAAAATATTTTAGATGCTAAGTTTGAGGAAATAATGCTATATCTCATTGAATTTAAAGGGGTAGGCTTTTTATATTCTATACTTAACAATAATGACAACCAAAGTCAAAGATTTATTCAGACAATAGAGAGTAATCAATTAAATAAACTAACTATAAAAGAACTTTCATTTCTATCGAATATGAGTGTATCAACATTCAAAAGAGAATTTGAAAAACACTTTCAAAGCTCACCAAGCAAATGGTTTCAAGAGAAAAGACTTGAACATTCTGCATTCTTACTAAAAAATAAATCAAAAAGACCATCTGATATCTATGAGGAAATTGGATATGAAAATTTATCAAATTTCATTCAGGCCTTTAAGGTGAAGTTCGGAATCACCCCAAAACAGTATCAATCAAATTGAACTTTTATCAATACTTTTTGAACTGTATTAAACACAAGATTTACGACTATCTCTCATAACTTTGTTCCCAAACTAAAAAACAAACATTATGAAAAAATCAAATTTTATTTTAGGCTTACTAATCACCTTATCAAGTGCTGTATTTGCCCAAAACACGTTTACCTTGTCAAGTAATGATTTGGGTGGAGAAGCGACTATCAATGAAGAATTTAACGGATTTGGCTGTACTGGAGAAAACCAATCGCCACAACTATCTTGGAAAAATGCACCTGAAGGAACTAAAAGCTTTGCTGTAACTATGTATGACCCTGACGCACCAACTGGAAGTGGATGGTGGCACTGGGTAGTATTTGATATTCCAGTAAGCACTAACGAATTAGTATCTAGTGCTGGAAATACAGAGCTAAATCTAACACCTGAAGGGGTTATTCAAAGCATTACAGATTATGGCGCCAATGGATATGGTGGACCTTGCCCTCCAGAAGGTCACGGGTTACATCAATATATAATTACAGTTTATGCCTTAAAAACAGACACGCTTGGATTAAATGAAAGTACTAATCCTGCTGTAGTTGGATATTACTTATGGAATAATACATTGGCTAAGGCTAGTATCGTAACCTATTATCAGAGGAATAAGAACTAAAAACTGTCTCTAACAACGTACAAAAGCAATAGCGGTTTGGGTGTAAACTCAAACCGCTTTGTATTTAACTAAGTATATTGCTTTCCTAAAAACAAGTACGTTTTAATTCGCTATTGCTCTTATACCAGCCGTTCGTATGTAATTGCCTGCGGCACGCAGAATCGCGTTTTACAAACGCTTCCTTTCTACTAATTACATACTAACGTCCACTATTAATTGCACCTCGCCAATTTATTGTACATTTAGTCGAGTCTATGAGAACTCCACACGAAGCTACACACAACAGCGTGTATAGCGGATGATGCGCAATTATCACTACCGTTGAGGCATGCCTCACTACGCCATACAAAGTGAACGTTACCCAATATTACAAGAGAGCTAAATATTAACATGTTCATAATAAAACAAAGCGTCAATGCAAATTAAAACCAACCGAATTGAATCCATTGATGTTTTAAGAGGACTCGTAATGATTATTATGGCATTAGACCATACAAGAGATTATTTTCATTACAGCGCTTTTTTGGGAGATCCTACAAATATGGAAACTACCACTCCTTTTTTGTTTTTTACTCGCTTTATAACTAATTTTTGTGCTCCTGTATTTGTATTCTTAGCCGGTACTTCGGCTTTTTTATACGGCACTAATAAATCCAAACCAGAACTTTCCAAGTTCTTACTCACTAGAGGACTTTGGCTCATCCTTTTAGAAATCACTTTAAATAACCTCCTTTGGACTTTTGATTTGACCCATGAGATACTAATTTTTCAAGTTATTTGGGCTATTGGTTTTAGCATGGTTTGCTTATCATTTCTAATATACTTACCAAAAAAAGCACTTCTCAGCATTGGTATTATATTAGTTGCGGGGCATAATTTATTAGATGGAATTGTATTTGAAGGCACCAGTTTTAAATCTGTGATTTGGTATTTATTACATCAACAACAACGTTTGCCCTTATACCCTTTTAAATTAGCAGTATTTCATTACCCTGTTATTCCATGGATTGGATTGATGATTCTGGGCTATTGCTTTGGTACTTTTTACACAAAGAAATTTGAAGTTTCAATAAGAAAAAAATGGTTGTTAATTTTAGGAATAAGTTCCATTGCATTATTCTTCATTTTAAGAGGAATAAATGTTTATGGAAATCTATTACCATGGTCTGTTCAAAAAAATACAACTTTTACAATTTTATCATTTTTTAACGTTACCAAATATCCACCCTCATTAGCCTATTTATTAATTACAATGGGGCCGTCTTTACTGTTTTTATACGCTATAGAAAATTATAAAAACAGGGCTACTAATTTCCTCTTGGTGTTTGGAAGAGTTCCACTCTACTTTTATTTTGTTCACGTGTTTGTTATACATGCCTTCGCTATAATTGGCATTCTTATTTTTGGTGGAAATTGGCATGACTTAATTGGCAAAGGATCTGGATGGTCATCAAACTTAGTCAACTATGGTTATTCCTTATTTATCGTTTATGTTGTATGGATGAGTATCGTTATTTTACTATACCCTAGTTGCAAAAAATACATGATTTATAAAGCAAATAATAAAGATAAATGGTGGTTGAGTTATTTATAAATCTCAGCTATTCACAGATGCCGTGTAGTTCGTTCTTCTCAAAACTAATTTCACAATCGTTAAAAAAACGTCGGGTAACATTGGATATAAAAAAATGGTGAGGAAAGGGATAAAATAAAGCCTTATTCTTATTTACAAAGTCCGCCATATTTTTAACTTGTGTTTTAATAAAGGATAAAATGCTAAATATGGCTAAGTGTAAATCCGCAAATAAGCACTTATCAAATACTTGTCCCAACACCTAATATAATTTATTGCTAGTTCTAGCCTACTTACGAAAATCCTCGCGTATTTCTATTCGGTTTCTATTTGCTAAATTAGGTGCTGAAAACACGCAACAAATCTTATAAAAGCCCGTTGTGCTTCATGATCAGAAACTGCGCTCTATTTAATAGCCTAAAGCAATAAATCAAATTTTCCGAAATTCAGTAGGGAAGGTCATTCAGAATGCTGACTTTTAAATCTTTAATTCTCTATATATATAAGGTATTCAAAATCAACAAAAAGTTTTTTAAGTTAGTCAGAATGATGAAAAAAACTTGATTTCAAACAATACAATATACACACAGCCTTTCTAAAAACCAATTGACAAAAATTAAGATTTTGACTGATGAATATCATTTTAGGATTCCAAATCATTTAGGATATTTGTTTCGAAAATGTAAAATTAGGAAGTATAATTAAGAAGAGAAAGTCAAAATTAAGCATGTCAACAAGATGAAAGACAATACAATCATTAGCGGAGGAGGTTTAGCCGGTTTGATTGCAAGAGGCATTATCTCCAAATTTGTTAAGAAAGTCGTTTTATTAGAGCAGCATCACAAACTCGACGGCTGTGTAACCCTATTTAAGCGAGGAGATTTCATCATTGAAGTCGGTCTGTATGAAATGAGTGACATAAATGAAATGGCTCAATGTTGAAAATATTTGACATGTTCGATGGCGATCAATAAGTTGATTTTCTAAAAGTTTCTGAACGATATGCTGTGCTTTCAGCACCGATAAAAATTTGTTTTTCCGCACGGCTATGATCCGGCAATCAAAGCACTAGCCGACAAATATCCTGAAGATAACAAAGGAATCAAACGGTTTATGAAATTGGTTGCAGGTATACGAAAAGAAGGGCTCAAATTACCTCGTATACCTTTGTAACCGCAAGCTGATTTATCTGTTTATGCCATTGCTTTATTCCAATAGTGTAGAAGCATCTCGACATACGGTTGGGTCTTGGTTAGATAAGTACATTACCAATGAAAACGTAAAACTCGATCTGGTTGCGCATATTGCTTATTGGGGCGATGACCCTTGCACATTATCTATGTTTTACTTTGGCTTGGCACAGTAAGGCTTTATTGAGAGCGGTGGTCACTTTATAAAAGCTGTGAGCATATAAATATTGGTGATGGCGCCTATTTCATTTGGGCCTATGGATTAATCCACGATATAAATTAGTGAATGAAAGTTAAAATAAATACGATGATTAAAACTGGAGATTGAAAAATGAAAAAAATAATTCTTGGACTGCTTTTGTTAATCGCTATTTTAATAACAATTGACCTAAAACATAGCGAAACCGAAAGAGATAAAATGAATAGAACTACAACATCAAATTAGGGTTATTTGGAGCTAACCAAATAGGTGGATTTTAAAACAAAAAGAATTAGAACTTAGAGGTATGATGAAAAATATTATTATTCAAGAAATTTCAGAAGGTAAAATTGGATTGGCAGAACGCAAAGGAATCGGACATCCTGATACCGTTTGTGATGAAATTACAGAACAGGTTTCTGTGGAATTGTGCCGCTATTATTTGAAAGAATTTGGTCACATATTACATCATAATGTAGACAAAGCACTTTTAATTGGAGGTCAATCTGCTCCAGCATTTAAAGGCGGGGAAATCATACAACCCATTTCTTTAATCCTTGCAGGAAGGGCAACTTCAGAAGTTAATGGAAAGTCAATACCTGTTGATGAAATTGCCATTGAGACAGCTCGGAAATGGCTTCAAAAAAATATACCACATTTAAATTCAGAAAAAGATATTGAAATTATATCTAAAATACGCCCTGGCAGTGGCGATTTAGTGAATCTATTTAGCCGTTATGGTAAAGGGGAAGTTCCTCTGTCCAATGACACTTCTTTCGGAGCCGGATTTTATCCAATTAGCGGCATGGAAAAAAATATTATTGACATTGAAAAATTACTCAATTCCCCGTTAGCAAAAAATAAATATCCATTTATCGGTGAAGACATCAAAGTGATGGGAGTTGAAATGGAGGGAAATGAATTTTTTACCATTGCCATTGCAATAATTGATAGATATATATCCGATTTGCAGGATTACATTTCAAAAATAAACCAGGTAAAAGAATTTATTTGTACTGAACTGGAATTAGGAGATGCACGCATTCAAATCAATACAGCTGATGATTATAGAACCGGTAGTATATATCTAACAGTTACCGGAACTAGTGCCGAAAACGGTGATGATGGACAAGTTGGCAGAGGCAACCGAATAAATGGCTTGATTACGCCGTATCATCCTATGAGCATGGAAGCAACTTCTGGGAAAAATCCAGTCAGTCATATTGGGAAAATCTATAATTATTTTGCGATGGATTTAAGTAAGGCATTGGTCGAAAATAACTTAGCAGATTACGCAAACGTCTTTATCGTATCTCAAATTGGTAAGCCAATTGATAATCCTCAATTGTTAAATATTAAACTCAAAAATAGAAAAACAAATAAAAATAATGTAGAAGAACTTGCAGAGCTATGGTTAGCGAAACTGCCAGATTACTGGAAAAGAATTACCGGAATAAGATGAAAGTAGCTTTCCAAAGCAGTCTTAAAAAAACAATTAATGAAATGAGAATATAAAAAATAATACAACACTACAAATAGGATTTCATTCTAATAGATTGGGAAATTGAGAAACCAAGTTTGAGAGGGGAATTTATTAAATGGATAGCTAAAGGAGACGTTAACTGTCCATTATATGAATATACGGAGAATAAAATAGATAATTTCGTATTGAACAACTCATTAAAAAGTGGAGAAATGTTTGTAGCAATCGGAACAAAAAAATCAAGCCAGAAGGTAACATTGTATAACAAATCACAGCCACCTATCGGTAGACTACGATTGTTATACTAGTGCTGTAGCTAATTCGTGACAAAAAACATAAAACGTATATTCAATAATTCAAACGATATAAAATAAAATCTAGACAACTTAGAAACCAAGTATTCCTTTTCTCATTACTTGTTATCCTTGCAATGGGCTGTAACTCAAAATCAGGGGAAACAAAAGGAATTGAAACTGATGAAAACGGGGTGGCCATCCTATCGGGTGAACAAGCAGAAAACCTCGTAAAGCGCTCATACCAGTATGTAGCCATGTACAATGTGAACAATAAGTTTGCGATGTCTCAGGGTGACTGGAACACCCTCAATTCAGACACCAAATCCAAGGATTATTACATGAAGGAAATTGCCCGCCCGAATAACGATACTTATTACACGCGCGTGTTGTTGGATCTTAGAACGGAACCATTTATTATCAATTTGCCTGAATTCAATTCAGATTATGTTTCGCTAATGGTTACGGCATACGACCATTACGTGAACATCCCTAAAACGACCCGATCAGGAGACTTTAAGAAGCCCGAAAAATTCTTACTGTATTCAAGTAGAACTGAAGGATACAATGGTGAGCCTATAGAAGGAGTAAATGAGGTTTTTAAATGTAGTCGGGACTTTGTGGCTGCTGTTTTCAGAACCATGCCGCACATGAACGAACCCGAAAGAGATGCTAGTGATAAAGCTTGGCAGGAACCCAAGGAAAATAATCGTGATCTGTCTTTGGTACGTTCTGGACTTCGTATATTATTAAAGTCTTGGTAATCTAAATTTATTTTTTGGAGATTAGACTCCTGGTATTCCAAATGGTTCTTGGCAACTTTATAGAAAGAGAAGACTCGCATGTGTACTGGAGCAGTATTCTAAAACACGTTATAGTTCTCCTCTTTTTCTATTTAAAGATATTTAATACAAACTAAAGAAACACGTTGACAGTAATTTGACCGAGCCAAAAAAATATAGCGATTTAAAATGAAGGTTTTTATATTTGGAGCTTCTGGTTCAGGCACTACAACTTTGGCAAACGAAATTGAGAAAAGAGCCTATTTTAAGCATCTAGATGTTGACGATTACTATTGGAAAAAAACTGAACCAGCATTTCAAGAAAAAACACCTTTGAACAAACGGAATGAAAAACTGAAAGCTGATTTTTAAAAATGTGAAATTTTATAGGAAGTGGCTCAATGGTAAGTCGGGGAAAAGAATGGGAAACATCATTTGATTTAACAATTTTCATCCAATTGAGTACTAAAGAAAGAATCAAACGGCTCGAAAACAGAGAACCTGAACGTTATAGAGAAAAGCTACTGACAGACAAAATATGCAACGGAATTCAACAATATTCTTGGAATGGGCTAACCAATACGAAAATCCAAATTTTGAAAATAGGTCACTTAAAATTCATAATAATTGGATAGAATTACTCGCGTATAAAATTTTGAGAATAGACGGAGAAATAGAATTAAAAATAAAAACCCTCGAAAACATAAATTAACAAGGGTATTTACTGGTATGTTATCTAAAAAACAAGCTATTTACTAACTGTAGCGTCTTTTTGTATTCCAAACAAATATTTTAGTAGTATTTGTAGTCGCTGTAATTCTGTTTATATTTAATGTTCTCATGATGTTAATCTTATATGGATAGGTAATTTTACTATTCGCTTAGTTGTAACGTCTTTTTGTATTCCAAACAAATGTTTTCGTTGTGTTTGTTGTTCCTGTAATTTTATTGTTGTGTAATGTTCTCATGGTTTTAATATTTGATTGTTTATACTCTATAGACGTGCGTGTTTCAATATTGTTACGGTAATTAACCCTTGTTAACAGAGTTTAACAAAACGTTAAGGAATTGGAAAACTATTTTTCAAAAAGAATAAACAAAAATCAGACACTTTAGTACACCCTTAAAATGAGCTTCAAATGGAAAACCTAAACTTTTATTATCTTTAAGTACTAACAAAAATTATGAAACAAGCTCATTCAAAACACTATCAATCCATAAAATGATTACTAACGAATAGCATATGACAGCAAAAAATCAATAAATAAAACATATAAAACCAGCTTGTTCAAAGCATTATCACTCAAGAAAATGATTAATAGCGAACAGGATGTGACAACAAAATAACATTAAATAAAAACACATGAAACTAGGAGCATTCTCAATCAGCCTCGCCGTAAAAGATATTAAAGCATCAAAAGCATTTTACGAAACTCTAGGCTTTACAGCTTTTGCAGGAGATCTAGAAAAAAACTATCTCATTATGAAAAACGAAGAGTCACTTGTTGGTCTTTTTCAAGGTATGTTTGAAAATAACATTCTCACCTTTAATCCTGGTTGGGATCAAAGCGCTAATACATTAGAGCAATTTAATGATGTCCGTGAGATTCAAAAGCATTTAAAAAGTAAGAATATTGCATTAGAACATGAAGCCGACGAAACCACATCTGGACCCGCAAGTTTTGTCGTATTGGACCCCGATGGTAATGCCATTTTAATCGATCAACATGTTTGATTGTTTTTCTTAACAGCTTTAATATCAAATATAGCATAACTCAAATATTCATTAACATTTAAACTAAAGTGTTAACAGAATAATTTAAAAAAATTTAGAGATAGGCTTTACCTTTACCTTTCAGAACCATCAATTCCATATATGCCACAAACTACGGTAATTTCATTTTTTAAATATGAAGGGTCAAAACCCAAATGGCAAGCTCTTGGACGTATGGGGCGTCCACCTTTATTAAATCAACCCATTGAAGGTTTAACCTTTTGGAAACCCTTAGGAAGTGGCAGTGGCAATGGGTTTTCCGTTTGGCCAGATTTTTCAACTTTCGGATTACTGACCGTTTTTAATACCGAAGCACAGGCGAATCAATTTTTGGAATCTGATATCATCTCCGAGTACACCGAAAATTCCATAAATTTTAGTCATGTTTTAATGCATTCCATAAAAGCCCATGGTCAATGGAGCAAACAAGAACCTTTTTTAGCGTCTGCGTCATACGATGAAAGTAAACCTGTTGCTGTAATTACGAGAGCGACCATTAAGCCTAAGTTAGCTTATAAATTTTGGAAGTATGTTCCTTCTGTTTCAAAATCAATGATTGGTCATAAAGGCCTCGTTTTTTCTAAAGGCATTGGAGAATGGCCTATCTTAATGCAAGCCACATTTTCACTTTGGGAAACTGGCGATGACATGATGACTTATGCCTACAAAAACAAAAAACATGCCGACATGGTTAAAAAAACCCGAGAACTCGGTTGGTATGCCGAAGAGTTATTTTCACGTTTCCGTCCGTTTGAAATTAAAGGGACTTTAGTACCAAATCTTCTAGTATTATAGTCTTAATTTTTTTTTAACGCTCACTTCGCAAAGCCTGAACTTGCCTCCAATTCGTATTTGCGTAACGTTTTTTTTTTTAAAAGCAAAGTACCAAACAAGTACACTAAGCAAGGTATAAAAAGATAGTAAAACGATTTGAACCCTGTTATATCTAACTGGATTTGCAATAATCAAAATTCTAATAATAAGGCGTTTATATAATAAAAGCGTCACATTTAAAGCCTCCATTTGGTTTGGCTAATTCCGTCATTTGTATATAAACTGCTGTCTATCTCTTTATTTTTGATGTCTTCTATAAATTAGATTCATAAAAAATATTGTATTTATTATGTGTTGTTATCAAGTTCTTGTTAAGAGAATTTGTTAGTATTTATAACTTTATGCAACTAACAGCCTATATCTAAAAAAAATATGAAAAATAGTATTAGAATTTTATTTTTATGCATTGGTGTTTCTGCATTTTCACAAAGTCCTTGGACAAAAGAAAAAGGAAAATTTTACTCGCAACTTTCATTTACGACGATACCCAACTATAACACCTTATTTGGAGATCCTGATTATGAAATTCCGGGCGAAATTTCGGATAATACAATCCAACTTTATGGAGAATACGGTCTTTCAGATAAAACTACTTTAATTGTAAATCTTCCATTTAAGTTAATCTCGATCAATAATTTCGTAAATCCCTTCATTGATTGTGCTGGCGATTGTTCTCAAGATTTTAATAAAACCGCATTAGGTAATCTGGAAATTGGTGTAAAACATAATTTTTATAAAAAAGATTGGACCCTTTCTGGACAATTTTCTATTGAAGCAAATACAGGAGTTTATGATGCTAACTCTGGAATTAGAACGGGTTATGATGCTTATACATTTACACCGCTTTTTTTAGCAGGACGGAGCTATGGGAAAACCTATTTTCAAAGCTTTATTGGAGCTAACATTAGAACCAATGATTACAGCTCTAACTTTAAAATTGGTGGTGAAGTAGGACGCAAAATCAACAAACACATTTGGTTGATTGGTTTTGTGGATATTGTAAAATCATTTAAAAACGGAAACATTGTGTTACCAGTAGAAAATGCTTTTACGGGGCTTTATGTAAACGACCAAGATTATGGTGCTTTTGGTTTTAAAGGCATTGGAGAAATAACGGATAAATTTGGAGTAACTGCTGGTCTTGGTGGTGCTTTTTTCGGAAACAATGTTCCTAAACAAGTGGCTTTAAACTTTGGAGTTTATCATAAATTTTAAATTGTATTAATCACAACTTCAAGAATAAAAAACACTTTAGAATAAGAATAAATCTATCCTTTGCAAATGAAATAAGCCAAGCCACTAGAGTTTACAGACACACTATACAAATCCATATAACTTTTCGGTTTCACAAAAAATTTGCACTTTTTTCACATTAGTTGTAGAGATATTCGCATCTATCAAACCTACATTTGGTTGACATTAATCTCATAAAAATATTTCATATGAAAAAGCGACTTATTATTTTAGGTACATCATTAATTATACTTAGTTTATTAATTGTTGGTTTTACACACAGGAATAACCATGAGGCTAAAACAGCAAAATTATCCCATAATAAAACACTTGCTTTCGAAAACCAAATTATAGATGGTCCAATTTACAAAGTCATTCCTGACTTATATTATGGCGTTGACACACGTTTTGCTGCCATAAAAAAAACAGACATAGATAAGGCCACAACAATTTATGATTTTCTTAATGAAGGTGAAAAACAACTAATAGACCATATTAATTCTGTAGATATCATCATTATAAAAAATAATCAACAATCTGATATACGTGAATATGGAACTAGTGATGAGTTTACTGGTGCACAACAAAAATTAATAAGATCAACTCCCTATTTTAATCATTTTACAATTAGAACCGAATTCAAAGAAAAGAATAAAGAAACAGGCAAATTAGAAGCACGTTTTTTTGGTCCACATATCACTGTTGTTCCAGATAAACAAGCTACATATGTAAATGGTAAAGAAGCGCTCATACAATACTTTAAGGATAACAGTAGAAATGACATGAACATTATAGAGGAGAACAAACTTGGCGCCATTAAAATAAGTTTTATAATTACAAAAGAAGGAAAAGTTTCAAGTGTTAAGCACGATGCGATGACAACCAGGTATCCTACTCTTGATGAAAAGTTTATGACACTCATCGAAAACATACCAGGAAAATGGATATCCGCTGAAAATTCTAAAGGCGAAAAAATTGAACAAGAACTTGTATTTACTTTTGGACCTGCAAATGGTTGCTAAGCATTAAGTCTTAGTTTACAACCTCACCATACAAATCAAAGTCTTCAGCCTCAATAATTTTTATAGTAGCAAACTCTCCTGTTTTTAAATAGGTTTCAGTTGCATCAATTCGTACTTCATTATCAACGTCTGGCGAATCGTATTCTGTACGACCTACAAAGTAATTGCCTTCTTTTCGGTCAATCACTACTTTAAACACTTGTCCTATTTTAGCTTGATTCAATTCCCAAGAAATCTGAGACTGAATTTCCATAATTTCATTAGCACGTTGCATCTTCACTTCTTCTGGCACATCATCTTCTAAATTGAAGGCATGTGTGTTTTCTTCGTGCGAATAGGTAAAACATCCTAAACGTTCAAAACGCATCTCTTTTACCCAATCTCTAAGGGTTTCAAAATCGTCTTGTGTTTCACCAGGATAGCCAACAATAAGCGTTGTTCTAATGGTCATTTCAGGTACCTCCGCTCTAAACGCTTTCAATAATTTCGTCGTTTTCTCTTTGGTTGTGCCACGACGCATACTCTTTAAAATAGAATCTGAAATATGCTGTAATGGAATATCTAAATAGTTACATACTTTCGGTTCACGATTCATAACATCTAACACATCCATCGGGAAACCTGTTGGAAAAGCATAATGTAAACGAATCCACTCAATACCGTCTACCTTTACTAAATGCTCTAATAATTCAGCAAGGTTTCGTTTTTTGTATATATCTAAACCGTAATAGGTTAAATCTTGAGCAATAAGAATTAATTCCTTTACGCCCTTGGCTGCCAATTTTTCAGCTTCAATTATAATTTCCTCTATTGGCGTACTTTTATGTTTTCCTCGCATTAAAGGAATCGCACAAAAACTACATGGTCTATCACAACCTTCAGCAATCTTTAAATAGGCATAATTTTTTGGTGTCGTCGTTAAACGCTCACCAATTAATTCGTGCTTATAATCAGCACCTAAAGCTTTTAATAAAGCGGGTAATTCTGTAGTTCCAAAATACTGATCTACATTCGGGATTTCTTTTTGTAAATCTGGCTTATAACGTTCACTCAAACAGCCCGTAACAAAAACCTTATCAACTTCTCCATCTTCCTTCTTCTGCATGTACTCTAAAATAGTGTTCACGCTCTCTTCCTTAGCATTATTGATAAAACCGCAAGTGTTAATCACAACAACATTGCCTTCTTGCTCGTGAACAACGTCTTTTCCACTAGCCTTTAGTTGGCCCATTAACACTTCACTGTCGTAAACATTTTTACTACAACCTAAGGTGATTACGTTGATTCTATTTTTCTTAAGAGTTTTTGTACGCATATGTATTTCCCACTAATACGGGAATCTTATTAATTAATAACAGTCATTCACTTTAAGTTTGCAAAGATACGTAATGATTTACGATTTATGATTGTGGATTTACGATTGCTAATCATTGCTTTTTTAAACCTTTTGTATATTTAAAAGTCTTAAGTAAAAAACTAGCCATGAAACCATTACACTTCGCCTCACTTTTCTTTGCATTATTCCTATTTCCCTCATGTTCTTCAGATAATAGTCAGCCACCAGAACAAGGACCATCAAATGAAGCTATTTACTTTCCGTCTTTAAACTCTGATACTTGGGAAACCAAAACGATTTCAGAATTAAATTGGAATGAAGATCAACGGCAACCTTTACTCGATTATCTAGACGAAAAAAATAGTAAAAGTTTTATAATCTTACATGATGGTAAAATTGTTGTTGAAGCCTATTTTGATGGACATACAAATACCGCTCCTTGGTATTGGGCGAGTGCTGGAAAAACATTAACAACTGCTATTACTGGAATTGCTCAAGAAGAAGGTCTATTGAGCATTGATGATAAAGTATCGGATTATATTGGCAGTGGCTGGACGAGTACTTCTTTGGACAAAGAAAACCTAATTACTTGCAAGAATCTCCTTTCTATGACCTCTGGCTTAGATGATAGCTTAGGCGATGCTATTTCGATTTCTAATTTGCAATATCTTGCCGATGCAGGTGAGCGCTGGGCCTATCACAATGTTTATGTAAAACTTCAAGATGTAGTTGCCCAAGCAAGTAACCAAACTTGGTCTAACTACTTTAACTCAAGATTAAAAGATAAAATTGGCATGACAGGTGTTTGGATTCAAAATAATAGTTTTAATATCTATTGGAGTACAACACGAAGTATGGCGCGATTCGGCTTATTGAATTATGCTAACGGCAAATGGGAAAATGATCAAATTATTCCTGAAGCTTATTTGAAAGATGCAGTGAACACATCTCAAAATTTAAACCAAGCATATGGCTATCTATGGTGGCTAAATGGCAAATCAACTTACAGATTACCACAAACTCAAATTCAATTAAATGGAAATTTGATACCCAATGCGCCGTCAGATATGTACGCCGCTTTAGGTAAAAATGACCAGAAAATATATGTGGTACCAAGTCAAAAGCTAGTTGTTCTTAGAATGGGCGATACTGCGGAAAGCGAAAATATTGCGCTTTCAGATTTTGACAACCAATTATGGTTGTACATCAATGCGCTCACTAATTAATTATAATCTGTAGGTGCAACTCTAGCTTTAGAGGCCTGTTCATAAACATAAGCCCATTCTAGTAGAAACTTCTCTTGAAGCCGCTGACCAATAAAGGTTAAACCTTTTGGTACGCCTTCTCCCGTATAACCCATTGGTACCGTCAAGGCAGGATATTCTGCCACAGCAGCGAAAGCCGCATGATAATTATTAATAGATAAGAAGCCATCTAATTTATTAGCCTGCATCGGTACATCAAAGTATTGCTTACCGTTCGTTTTTAACGTATCTCTTAAGCGTTCTAAGTATGCTGCGTCTCCCATATCTTCAGCTATTCCCTTAAATAAACTCTGCCCGTAAGGCATTGTTTTTAAGGAGTCCTTTACATTGAAATTCATCACATCAGTAACGGTTCTGAAAGGACTATTTTTGTTGGCATAGCCTTCCATATAGGCTGGTAAGTCTTTCTTCATATCTAAGTTTAGTAAACGAACAAAATTTGGAAGTCCTAATTCTTCTTCATCTATTTCAACAATTTCTGCACCTTGTAATTTTAAAACCCTTAAAGCATTGGCATATAAAGTATCTTCTAATAATCGTTTTGGTGCTCCGAAGCGTTTGCCTTCTATGCTTGCTTCTTTTAAGTTCTTATAATAAAAACCAGATTCCCAAATTGCATTAATGGATTTTGAATCTGAGGTGTCTTCGCCAAAAATTGCATCTAAGAGAATAGCATTATCCATTACATTCTTGGTAATTGGGCCTGCTGTATCCAAAGTTGAAGAAATTGGAACAATACCACTACGACTTACCAAACCAACCGTTGGTTTTAATCCTACTGTAGAATTCTGACTCGCAGGTGACAAAATAGAACCTGCTGTTTCACTGCCGATAGCTGCAGTGCAAAAGTTAGAAGAAACAGAAACGCCACTTCCAGAACTAGAGCCTCCTGTATCAAAGATTCGTCTTCCATATGGGTTCAATGTTTGCCCTCCAACAGCAGAATAACCACTTGGACAGTCCCCACAAAAGAAATAAGCCCATTCGCTTAAATTTGCTTTCCCAAGGATTAAAGCGCCTTTAGATTTTAATTGTGTTACAATGAATGCATCTTCTGCGAAATTGTCTTTTAATGCTACTGCACCAGCAGTAGTTGCCATATCTGACGCGTTCACATTATCCTTTAGAAGAATTGGCATTCCATAAATCGGATGTATAACATCGGAATCAGCAACTTCATCTAACATATAAGCTTCTTTTATAACATTAGGATTTATTGCGATCACAGAATTTAATGACAAGGAATTTTCACGATCAAATTTTCTAATACGATATAAATAAAATTTCGTTAAGTCTTGATAGTTAAATTTACCATCTATGATATGCTTTTGAAGCGTCGTCATATCCTGCTCAAGTATCAAAGCCTTTAAACGCTTATAATCTGATTCCTTGAAGTCTTCCATTTGTGGATTAATCGTTTCCCAAATTTCTGCTTTAGTTAAGTTTTTTGAATCTAAGACTTTAAATTCTCTGAAGTCTTTCGTTGAAATGGCACTTATATCTGAAGGATTTTCTGTTTTTGAAGTATCATTATCGAATCCCGAAGAGTCAATAGGACTTTGTTTATCCAACGCTTTAGAATCTTTACAAGAAAAAGCAAAACAGAACACAAAAAGGAATAGAATAGGACGCATAGTTTGTTTTTTATAAAAATACGAAATACACAATTAAAGCCACGCAAACTAATCGATAATCAGATTTAAATAAAACAGAAAAGTCTTATCTTGAAAACACTACCAATGCGCTGTACTCGCAACCTTCAAAACAAAATATATTTTGTTTCTCGCCTATCCTCAAGGGGACAATTATTTAATTTAACTAGGAGGATTGTCCCCTTGAGAGGACTTTAGGGGTGTGAACTTTCAAATTAGAATAAATTAAAACGATCAGCAAATTCTTTGTTTCAATATTTAGTATGAACTGATAATTGCCTAATCGCAGAAATTTATTTCAAAAAGGGCTTCGACTGCGCTCAGCCTGACAAAATGGAATAAATTTATCAGATTCACAAAGCTCAAGATATATGAATTCCCATTAATAAGATTCCTTCCTGCGCAGGAATTCGTTACTTAAAAAAAGAATCCACAAACTCATATTTATTAAAGACTTGTAAATCTTCGATACCTTCGCCTACTCCAATATATTTCACAGGTATTTGAAACTGGTCACTAATCCCAATCACAACACCACCTTTTGCTGTTCCATCTAATTTGGTAACTGCTAAAGACGTCACTTCTGTTGCTGCGGTAAATTGTTTCGCTTGTTCAAAAGCGTTCTGACCTGTAGATCCATCTAAAACTAATAAGACATCGTGGGGCGAATTATCAACAACTTTTTGCATCACGCGTTTTACTTTGGTCAACTCATTCATTAAGTTCACTTTATTATGTAAACGACCTGCTGTATCAATTATAATCACATCTGCATCTTGGTTGACACCAGACTGCAACGCATCAAAAGCCACCGAAGCAGGGTCGCTTCCCATTTCTTGCCGTATCATTGGCACATCTACACGATCGGCCCAAACTTGCAGTTGTTCTATAGCGGCGGCTCTAAATGTATCTGCAGCCCCAAGAACTACTTTTAAACCTTGTTTCTTAAACTGATAAGCCAACTTACCAATCGTGGTTGTTTTACCAACACCATTAACACCAACGACCATAAGTACATAAGGTGTCTTAGAACCATCAGCTTGTTTTGGTAATTCTGGAATGGTATATTCTGTATCTTCTCCAGACTTAGTTTCAGATAATAATGCTGCGATTTCTTCTCTTAGAATTTTATTTAGTTCTGACGTTCCTAAGTATTTATCTTTTGCCACACGTTCTTCAATACGTGTAATCACTTTTAATGTGGTATTGACTCCGACATCACTCGTAACTAAAATTTCTTCAAGATTATCTAAGACATCATCATCTACTTTAGATTTTCCTGCGACCGCTTTATTTAATTTATTAAAAAAAGAGGCTTTAGATTTCTCCAAACCTTTATCTAGGGTTTCTTTCTTTTCGGAAGAGAATATTTTTTTTAAAAAACTCATTTATGTATTTCTATTTTAGAATACACTTCGACAAGCTCAGTGTGTCAGTCTCGTTGTATTGTAATTGCAACTTCTTTAGTACAACAATCTTGCCTCTTGTGATTTACTGTTAAGATGTCAGACTGTTATACTATAACTTGTTCAAATATAGCCATAAAAAAACTGCTCTCATACGAAAGCAGTTTAGTAAGTCTATATGTAAATAAAGCTTATTTTTTATTTAAAAAGTCACTCACAAATTCTGGTGCCATTACTGATTCTACAAACGTGTAAGATCCAGTTTTTTCTGATTTCACCATTTTTATCGCTTTTGTCAAACGCTTTGATCCTGTCTGTAAAGATGCTACTGATTTCTTTGCCATGATTCCTGTGGATTATTTGAAATTTTCGCAAAAAACGAAAATATCCAATTTTTATTTAATTTCTTTATGAACTGTCATACGCTTGAGGATAGGATTAAATTTCTTAATCTCCATACGGTCTGGCGTATTCTTTTTATTCTTTGTTGTAATATATCTTGAAGTTCCTGCTTGACCAGTAGCTTTATGCTCTGTACACTCTAAGATAACTTGTATTCTATTTCCTCTTTTTGCCATTGTAAAATTGACTTTAGCGCTTTACGCTTATTTGTATAATCCTTTTGATCTCGCTTCTTTTAACATTGCAGAAATACCAATCTTATTGATTGTTTTCAACGCAGATGTAGAAACTTTTAATGTTACCCACTTATCTTCTTCAAGAATATAAAAACGCTTTTTAATCAAATTCACATTAAACTTGCGTTTCGTTTTATTCATAGCCTTGGAAACATTATTTCCAACCATTGCTTTTTTTCCAGTAAGTTCACAAACTCTTGACATCGTATTCTTTCTTTAAGTCTATTAATTCTTTCTGTTTATTTTCAATCCAACTGAGGATATTTTAAAACAGGGTGCAAATTTAAGAAAACTTTACGTTTCAACAAACATAAAACCCTACTTTTTTTTATCTTTAATTGCAATTTCTTTTTGAAGCATTTCAAAGGCTTTATTTGTAGCCTTCATGATGACTTTTTCGCGATGATTACTAAAGTTAAAAACTTCAGAAAACACTTTATCTTTTGTCGCAATAGCAATCCATACTGTTCCTACTTCAGCATCCGAGTCCCCTTTTAATGGTCCTGCATTCCCTGTGGTACTCAGACCATAATCCGAATTAAACAACTTCCTCACATTCTTTGCCATCGCTTCTGCAACCTCTTTACTGACCACAGAATGTAATGCAATGTCACTTTCAGAAACCTTTAAAACAGTCACTTTAGATTCTGTAGCATAACTAACGATACTCCCTTTAAAATATTTTGACGCTCCTGCATTCGTTGTAAATGCTTGTGCTATTCTACCTCCAGTGCAACTTTCTGCAATGGATAAGGTCTCTCCTATTTCGGTAAGACGTTTGCCTATTATAGCTTCAATAGAATTATCTTCTTCAAAACCCACAAAGATGTCTTCGACTTGCGGTAATAATAAACTGACTTGTTTTTCCATTTCAACCTCAACCCTAGTCTTATCCATTCCCTTGGCTGATAATCGTAATCTTACGCGACCAAGGCTGGGCAAGTATGCCAGTTTTATAAAATCAGGTAAGGCGGTTTCAAAAGCTTCTATTCGTTCTGCAATAGCACTTTCACCTAACCCATAGGTTAAAAAGGTCTTGTGTTTTATAAATGGAAACTTAAATTGGTCCCTCAATCTAGGAATCACAGCATCAGAAATTAACGATTTCATTTCATAAGGCACACCTGGAAGCGACACAAATACTTTTCCGTTTTTTTCAAACCACATGCCAGGTGCTGTACCAAATTCGTTCATCAACGTCTTTGCTTTTGATGGCACAAGCGCTTGCTGTCTATTTATATCGGAAATTGGTGTCTTTATATACTTCGAAAACAACATTTCTATGTGCGCTAGAACATCCTTGTTTTCGACTAAAATATCATTGAAATATTCGCAAAGTGTATGTTTAGTGATATCATCTTTAGTAGGCCCTAATCCACCAGTAACAATAATGATATCTGCATTGTCTTCAGCTTCTTTTAAAGCTTTTAGAATATGAGCCTTATCATCTTGAATAGACGTAATTTGATAAATGGAAACACCAATCTTATTAAGTTCCTTTCCTAAAAATGCGGAATTTGTATCAATAATCTGACCAATGAGAATCTCATCACCAATAGTAATAATCTCTGCTTGCATCTATTAAACTCGTTTAAAGTCCGAAATCGGATTTAATTTCGTTTGTAGCGTTTTCTACTGCAGTAAGTACAATTTGAAGCTGCGCAGTAACGTCTTTTTCGCCTTCCTCGTTCTTACCCCAGTCTTGCACAACTATTAAAGCATCTAAGACGCCAAGTTCGAACAAATCTATAGTAGGTTTCATTTTGTGAGCGGCTTGATAGGTTTCATAGAAATCCCCGTCTGGAACTGCTATTCTTAAGCGCTCCGCATCTTCAGGAACTTCTTCGATAAAAGCTACTGCTAATGCGGCAACGAACTCCTCATCACCATCAGCCAATTCGCGAACGCGATGTAATTTATAATGTTCTGACATTTATTTAATTTTAATAGAAAACAGTTCTTCGTTTTCAATGTATCCTTTTAATGTATCGTTTGCAAAAACCTTACCAACTCCCGCTGGTGTGCCTGTAAATATAATATCTCCAATTTTTAAAGTGAAATATTTTGAGACATATTCTATAAGTTCGTCAATCTTCCAAAGCATTAATGCCGTATTTCCTGTTTGAACGATGGCTTCATTTTTTTTTAAACTGAAGTTAATAGCATCTATATTTTGAAAATTAGTCTTTGGCAACCACTGCCCTATAACTGCAGCACCATCAAAGGCTTTGGCTTTTTCCCATGGCAAACCTTTGGCTTTTAATTGTGCTTGAAGATCACGCGCTGTAAAGTCAATCCCAAGCCCAATCTCGTCATAATATTTATGTGCGAATTTTTTATCAATATGCTTCCCAACTTTCTTGATTTTTACCAAAACTTCGACTTCGTGATGTATATCATCTGAAAAATCTGGAATAAAAAACGGTTGCTTCTTTAATAGAATGGCTGTATCTGGTTTTAAAAAGACGACAGGATCTGTTGGTTTTTCGTTTTGTAATTCTTTAATGTGGTCTGTGTAATTACGACCTATGCAGATTAGTTTCATTTATTAGCTGTTAGGTATTAGCTTTTAGCTTTTAGCTCAATTTGTTATTAAACTGACGTAACTTAATAGCAGTCAATACTTTTTTTGTATACAACGGAAAATCTGCACCAAGCAACCAGCCAAAATAACCTGGTTCTTTATCCATTACATCGACTACTTTTTTTCCTTTATGTTTACCAAAAGAGAAACATTCCTCACCTTCCTTATTAAAGACTAAAAAGCCAGCAAAGTCAGCAAACTTTTTACGAGAACTGAATTCAGCCAAAAACTTAGTGTCGTTTTGTAAATCTTCGTAACGGTCTAATTGTGCTTTTAAAACCTCATAAGTAGCCTTTGTATCTGCTTCTGCACTGTGCGCATCTTCTAGACTTTTGTCACAATAGAATTTATAGGCCGCACTTAAGGTGCGTTGCTCCATTTTATGAAAAATCGTCTGTACATCTACAGACTGACTGCTCTTCATATCAAAATCAACATCTGCGCGTAGTAATTCTTCTGCTAAAAGAGGAATGTCGAAACGGTTCGAATTAAAGCCCCCTAAATCGGAATCCTTTATCATAT
The DNA here is from genome assembly GCA_034112185.1 of Flavobacteriaceae bacterium. Classification (GTDB taxonomy): domain Bacteria; phylum Bacteroidota; class Bacteroidia; order Flavobacteriales; family Flavobacteriaceae; genus Winogradskyella. Next base: position 38,274 of record JAWUVW010000052.1, read on the forward strand.
TATAAACCTCTTTCGACAACTCCTTAAAGGTGGGTTTACCCACAACATCTGCATCTGAAATTCCATGAATCGCAGTCACTTCCGCCGGAATTGGCATCTCAGGATTCACAACCCAAGTTTTAGTATCTTCTTTTCCATCTGGATGGACTTTAAGTATGGATATTTCTACAATTCGGTCTTTCGAAATGTTGATACCTGTGGTTTCTAAATCGAAAAAACAGATGGGTTTGCTAAGCTTGAGTTGCATTGTTTGAGATTTTAGACAAAGATATGGAGATTAAAATTATTGTGTTAATGTTTCATCTGATTTGAGTTTAAAAAATAAATGACCGAAATTTGCTCATCAATGAAAACCCAAGGTACTTTATAAAACCAGCCTGTTCAAAATTTTATCACACAAGGGAATGATTAATAGCGAACAGGATGTGACCTTTGAAAAAAATAACTATGAACACATGAAAAATAAAATTGAAGATCCTATTACATTTAATTGTGGTATAACCCTAAAGAACCGTTTTATGTTAGCCCCATTGACCAATCAACAAAGTCATGAAAATGGACAGCTTTCTGACGAAGAGTTTAATTGGCTTACTATGCGCGCCAAGGGACAGTTTGGTTTAGTGATGACCTGTGCTTCTCATGTACAAGAAATAGGAAAAGGGTTCTCAGGGCAATTAGGTATATTTTCAGATGAATTAATTGAAGGTCATATAAAACTAGCGAAAGCGATTAAATCCGAAGGCAGTTTAGCTGTGGTGCAATTGCATCATGCTGGTATGCGTTCTCCAAAGGAGGTTATCGGTGAGACAGCGGTTTGTCCTTCTGATAGTAAAAAGCATAATGCTAGAGCTTTAACATTAGAAGAAGTGAAGCAACTAAAAGATGATTTTGTTACTGCAGCCTTAAGAGCGAAACATTGTGGTTATGACGGTGTTGAAGTACATGGCGCTCACGGTTATATTTTAACACAATTCTTGAGTTCAGACATAAATAAAAGAACGGATCATTATGGGGGCTCTCTAGAAAATCGCTCACGATTACTTTTCGAAATTGTAAATGCTATCAGAGAAAAGTGTGGTCAAGGCTTTTTATTGGGTGTACGCTTATCACCTGAAAAATTCGGCATGAAATTATCTGAAATAAAAACCATTTCGCAACAACTCATAAATGCGAATCAAATTGACTTTTTGGACCTATCACTTTGGGATTGCTTTAAAATGCCAGAAGAATATCCTGATAGTAAACTCAATCTTTTAGAGCACATCATGCAACTCGATTATAAAAATGTAAAACTTACCGTTGCTGGGAATATTCGAACAGGTAATGACGTACAACGTGTATTAGATGCAGGAGTCGATTTTGCAAGTATTGGTCGTTCTGCCATTCTTCATCACGACTTCCCATTAAGAGTTATTAATCATCCCGATTTTAAACCTGTTGACAACCCTGTGTCTGAAGACTATTTGCGAGCGGAAGGATTGAGTGATACGTTTATTACCTATATGAGACGTTGGCCAAACTTTGTAGAGGATATGTAAACTAGCTTAAGCGCCATAAAATGAACCAAAAGATTAGGTTGACTTTGTGGAAATTTTCAACTAAATTCGTTTAACGTTTGATATAAGTCATTAAAACGGACTCATATCACGAAGTTGTATGCAATGCTAAATGACCGCATTACATAGAAATAACTTGAATTAAAATATAATAATATTCTTATCATTTTGATAAGATTTGTTAATTTACGGAATAATAAAACTAAACTATTTTGACTTTTGAATCATTACTCGGAGAGATGTCGGCAAATCTGGTTTCGATTTCTCTCGAATCCATCGATGATGCCATTGACGCCAGTATAAAAAAGCTGGTAGATTATTTTAATGTAGATCGTTGTCACCTTGGCTCCTTATCGGAAGACCAATCCGAAATTGTGGTATCGTATTTTTATGCACGCCCGGATCTGAACATCCCTCAAACTTCTGGTATTTCAAAAGATTATTTACCTTTCGTTTATACCCAAATTAGAGAAAATAAGCTGGTAACATTTACTAAAAGTGCTGAATTACCTAAGCAAGCGAGCCAAGATCGCAAAGTAATTGATAACATAGGCATTAAATCATTACTGATAGTTCCTTTGGAAATCAATGCGAAAGTTCAAAATGCTCTTTCACTTTCAACCGTTTCAAATTATTACCAATGGAATGAAGAGACCATTCGACAAACTAAAATTATTGCAAATATATTGTCACATGTCCTACATAGAAAGTCTATGCTTCGGCAGATAAATTCGGAAAAGGAATGGGCAGAAGCTATAATGGAAGGCATGCCTCAACTAACCTATGTCATGAATATGGAGGGAAGGTTAGTACGTTGGAATAAGAATTATCAAGATCTCACAGGCTATTCAGCAGAGGAATTACCGAATAAAACACCCGCAGATTTCCTAAGTGAAGCACATAATAAAACGGTAACCGAAGAACTCCAAAAAATAGTAGAGGATGGAAAAGAGCGCAGTGTTGAATATGATATTATAACTAAAGATGGTACAATAGTGCCTGACTATTATGGGTCCGGAAAGTTGGTTACCATTGGAGACGAGTCCTTTTTTGTTGGACAAACTATTGATATTTCTGAGATGAAGAAGGCTCAAAGAAAAATCGCATCACAACTGGAAGAAATAAGTGCGCTTAAAGATCAATTGGAAGTAGAGAATCTTTATCTACGAAATGAGCTAAAAGATGTGGGCTCTTTTGGTGAAATTATCGGAGAAAGTGATACCATTAAACACGTTGAATATCGCGTTGAACAAGTTGCTCCGCTTGATACTACCGTTCTTCTTGAAGGCGAAACGGGTACTGGGAAAGAATTATTTGCCAGAGCCATTCATCAAAGAAGTAAAAGGGGAAGTAAACCCATGGTAACTGTTAATTGTGCTTCGCTACCAGCGACTCTAATTGAGAGTGAGCTATTTGGTCATGAAAAGGGCGCTTTTACGGGCGCTTTACAAAAACAAATTGGACGATTTGAATTAGCAGATGGAGGCACCCTGTTTTTAGATGAAATTGGTGAAATCCCATTAGAACTTCAGTCAAAGTTATTACGTGTATTACAGGAAGGAACATTTGAACGCATTGGAAGTCCCAAAACAATTAAAGTTGATGTAAGAGTGATTGCAGCAACCAATAGAGATCTGGAAAAAGAAATTAGTAAAGGTCGCTTCCGAATGGATTTATTTTATCGTCTAAATGTTTTCCCAATTACAGTGATACCGTTAAGACAGCGCGTAAGCGATATTCCATTATTAGTAGAGTTTTTCGTGAAACAATTTAACAAAGTTATGGGTAAAACTATTACACGAATACCCAAAAAAGTTATTGAACAATTAAAGGCATATACTTGGCCTGGAAATGTACGTGAACTTGAAAATATTATTGAACGGGCCATGATTGTCTCAAAAAATACTGTACTATCGGTTGAACATTTACAGTTACCCGTATTCGTAAATGAAGAAAAATTTCAATCCTTAGCAGACCATGAAAGGGATTACATAACCAAAGTGCTCGAAAAAACACTTTGGCGTATAAACGGATCAAATGGTGCTGCTAAAATTCTAGATATGCATCCTGAGACACTTCGGTCTCGAATTAAAAAATTAGGAATAATACATCCTAAAGACGCTTAAAACACTTCTTAATTTATCATGATATATTTTGTTTTTCATTATATATCATGATTTAATTTATCTACCTCTCGTAAAAAAGCAACTGTAAGCAATTATATCTAATTGATTTACAGCGCCTTGTGATGTTCTAT
>JAWUVW010000053.1:0-59409 GCA_034112185.1 Flavobacteriaceae bacterium
CATGAAGACTTTATTTTATAATTACCGACAAGAAAAAGTTCCTAAGGGTTATCAGTATATTGATAATCTACTAGAAATTAAAAAACATTTGTAAGTATACTGAGCAGGTTAGCTAGGTCTTTCGTCGATAAATATTGCCACTTATCGGCATTATGAAAATATTTTGTTTACTTTTATCGAGAATAAAAAGAACCCAACGAAGAATTTAATCTACCTAACTGGCTTATTATTAGTTATTCCAGTTTCCAGCCTTTTTTCAAAACGTTCTTACATAATACCCGAAATAATGAAAACAAGTTTAGTCTTTACCTCTATAGGTGTATTTTTATTAATTGTATTTTTCTCCGCCTGTGTCAAGGATACAGACTTTGAAAAGGCTAACAATATTGTGTTGACACCTATTGTTGAGTTAGATCTACTATATTTCGATTTACCAGCAATTACGTTCTTCGATACTGCTACGTCAATCCCTGTTTTAACAGTTAGGGATACCACAGACCTGCCATTTCTTAATGATGCTGAAATTCGTAATAATTTAAAGAGAGCCGTGTTTTCGTTTAAAGTTGGAAATAGTATACAACGAGAGTTTCAAGTAGACTTCGAATTTTTAGACGATCAAAATCAAGTTACCTCTACGATTCAAATACCTGTTGCTCAGGGTACTGTTTCAAACCCGGTGATAACTGAATACACAGAGAATTTTGAAGGTCAGGAGTTAATCAATTTGACTGGGGCGGGAAAGGTTGCGGTATCCGTAACAATAGCATCTTCAAATGCAAACCTGGACGGTTCAATAAAATTACAATCAAAAACCACATACTATTTGGAACTATAACCACTATGCGTAGCCTACTGCGATTAATAATTATTCTTTGGATCACCTCTGCTATATCACAAAATAAGCAGGTGCTCTATGGTATGACTGATCTTCCTCAAAACCTACTTTTAAACCCTGGCAGTAAAATTCCTCAGAAAATGCATTTTGGGGTTCCTTTTTTATCACAGATTCATCTTAACGGAGGGTCCTCAGGAGTTAATGCTTATGATATTTTTGGAAATTCAGATCAAGATATTAATACAATTATTCGCAATAAGATTTTTGAGTTAAGTGATAGAGATTTTTTCACTGCGACGCAACAATTGGAAATTATTAATTTTGGATGGCTTGCTAAGAATAAAATATATTATTCTGGAGGGGTATACCAAGAGCTTGATTTTATTTTATATTTCCCAAGAGATCTTGCGATTCTTGCATGGGAGGGGAATAGTGATTATTTAAATTATGAATTTGACTTTGGTCAAATTAGTACGACAGGAGATTTATTATCCGTATATCATTTTGGGGCCAACAAGCAGATAAATGATAAACTGACAGTTGGCGTTCGAGCCAAGTTATATTCAAGTATGCTTAGTTATAAAAGCACGAATAACCGAGGTACATTCGTCACCACGCTTATGGATCAAGATGGTCCTAATATTTATGAGCATACGCTTAAAAACATGGCCATGTCAATTGAAACTTCTGGTCTGGCGTCGCTTCAAGACTTGAATGGTTCGGGAGAAGTAAGGGAAAATCTAATGGGTCGTGCTTTGTTTGGTGGTAATCTGGGACTAGGAGTAGATGTTGGAGCTACGTATGACATTACAAATAATATTACAGCAAGTGCTAGTATTTTAGATTTGGGAGCAATTTTTCATACCAAAGATGTAGAAAGTTATAGTGTATCCAGTAATTATACGCTTGATGGAATTGAGTTGTTGTTTCCTGTAATCCTAAATGGAGGTGTTGCACCCCCGTATTTTGAGGATCTTGAGGATGAGGTGGAAAGAGAAGTAGTTATCGACACACTTAATAATTTATATACACAGTTACGACCCATAAAAGTTAATGCTAGTTTGGCCTACAGTTTTGGAAGAAGTCTTGATGACTCAGAGGATTGTAATTGTAAAAAATCGAGTACAGCTCCTGCTCGAAATCAACAAGCCGGCATCCAGTATTACAGTATTTTTAGACCCAAAGGCCCTCAACTAGCCGGGACATTATTTTACTCAAGACGGTTCACAAATTTTCTTGCACTAAAGGCAACTTACACGGTAGATTCTTTTTCAGCAAGCAACATTGGATTAGGATTGGTTGCGGATATTGGGGTGGTTAATTTTTACCTTGCGGCAGACAACCTATTGGGGTATCAGAATTTGGCAAAAGCAAAAAGTGTATCTTTACAGTTGGGATTTAATATAAAAATTGATAGAGAATGAGTAAGTATTTAATAGTGTTGTTTTTCTTTTTAAGCGTCATTTCTAAGGGTTTATCTCAATCAAGCATGAGTGATTATAGTTTCGTTATCGTCCCTGAGCGATTCAATTTTTTGAACGAAGTAGATAAATACCAACTAAATTCTATCGCCGAGTTTTTATTTAATAAACATGGCTTTCACGCTTTTAAAAGTAATAATGTGCCCAATACGAGACCATGTGACGGACTATACGCAGATGTTGTTAATATAAGGGCACTTTTAAGAACAAAGTTGGTGCTGATCCTAAGAGACTGTAACGGCTTTGAGGTATATCGAAGTCCAGAGGGCGTTACTAGGCTTAAAGAGTTTAAGCAAGCCCATCAAGATGCATTGAGAAAGGCATTTGCATATTTTGATGAAATGGGAGTGAAGCAAAAAGAAATTGTCTATTTTGAAGACGAGCTGGCTAGTTCTGCAGCTCAAAACCCAGTTCAAGGCAATGATACAATGATTGCAGATGGTGTTATAAGCTTGAACCTGCCTAAGGCTCGATTCTCAAGTTATGACAATGAGGATGGGACCTATATGCTTCGAAAAACTACAGCAGGATATTCTTTATTTAAAGAGACAGCAACCATGGAAGATGGGTTGATGTTGCTTGGAAAAATTGACGTAGCCGATGATACTGCAAAGCTTCTCTTTATTGATACAGATAATACTTTATATCATGCGACCTTTGATGCAGCAGAAAACCTCGTAATACAAAAAGAGGGTAATTCTAAAACATATAGGCGCGTGCGCTAAAAATCATATTTTTCTTTCCAAAGACTTTTGAGATACACTTTTAATGAATTTTCTTTTGGGTTGTTGCCTGTTTTATAGAAGGAGGTGCCTTTTATCTCTTCAGGAAGAAATTCGTGTGCGATAAAGTTTCCTTCATAATTATGAGCGTATTCATAGTTTTCGCCATAACCTAATTCTTTCATTAATTTAGTTGGGGCATTTCTAATAGATAAAGGTACAGATAGGTCTCCTGTTTGCTTCACTAGCTTTTGCGCCTCTTTAATGGCGATATAGGATGCATTGCTTTTTTGTGATGTAGCTAAATATATAGTGCATTGACTTAGGATGATACGAGCCTCAGGAAACCCAATGGTATTTACCGCTTGAAAAGTATTGTTTGCTAAGACTAATGCAGTTGGATTGGCATTTCCAATATCTTCAGAAGCTAATATAACAAGTCTTCTGGCAATGAATTTTAAATCCTCACCACCCTCAATCATTCTTGCCAACCAGTAAACAGATGCATTTGGGTCACTCCCGCGAATCGATTTTATAAAGGCAGACACGATGTCGTAATGCTGCTCTCCAGTCTTGTCATAAAGAACGGTGTTCTTTTGGACTTTTTGTTGCACAATATCGTTGGTAATAATTACGTGCTCACCTTTATCTGAAAGTACAATGAGTTCAAGGACATTCAATAACTTCCTTGCATCTCCTCCAGATAAACGTATCAAGGCTTCTGTTTCCTTTAGCGAAACCTTCTTTTTTGATAACTTCTCATCTATTTCTAGAGCTCTTTTCAACAGATCTTCTAGGTCTTTTCTACTGAAAGCTTTTAGAACATAGACTTGGCACCGTGATAGAAGAGCTGGTATTACCTCGAAACTTGGATTTTCTGTAGTAGCGCCTATGAGCGTTATCAGGCCTTTTTCCACTGCTCCTAGCAGTGAATCTTGCTGCGATTTGCTAAATCGATGTATTTCATCAATAAAAAGGATTGGATTTTTAGTGGTGAATAGGGTATCGGCCTTTTTTGCTTTTTCTATAACTTCTCTTACCGCAGCAACGCCACTATCAACAGCGCTCAATGAAAAGAAAGGTCTTTTCGATTGATTGGCTATAATGGTTGCAAGGGTTGTCTTACCCGTGCCTGGAGGCCCCCAGAATATCATTGATGGCAGTATACCAGAAGCCAATTGAGCAGTAAGAGCACCTTTTGGTCCCACCAAATGTTGCTGGCTTAAATAGTCGTTTAGTGTCTTCGGTCTTATGCGTTCAGCGAGTGGTGCGTTCATCATGGTTTAAAATTACGATAATAAAGCAATCTATTTACTGACAAAATATCATAAATTTGAAATAAGGCTCATTTATTGAAGTAACCGAAGCATGTCAGAAACAAATAAATTAGACTTTTCAGTAGAAGTCGTTTTATATCCATTAGCATTAGTTTTGCTTATGTGGATTGTATTTTGGGCTGAAATACGTTTTAATTGGGATTTTACTTCTTTGGGAATCAATCCACGCAAAGTTTCTGGTTTAGCAGGTATTGTTCTAGGACCATTTATTCATGGAAACCTGAAGCATCTTTTTAATAATTCAATTCCGCTATTGGTGCTCTCTACTGCGCTGTTTTATTTTTATCAAAGCCTTCGCTGGAAGGTACTAATTTATGGATTTTTGTTAAGTGGATTGATAACTTGGCTGATTGGTCGACCCTCTCTTCATATAGGTGCGAGTGGGGTCGTATACATGTTAGCAGCTTTCTTGTTTTTTAAAGGAATCTTCTCAAAACAATATCAGCTAACTGCATTGTCTTTGGTGGTTGTCTTTTTATATGGTGGCTTGCTTTGGTATCTGTTACCAATAGATCCGAAAATTTCCTGGGAAGGACACACGGCTGGATTTGTAGTAGGTTTGGCGTTTGCCTTTTTCTTTAAAGAAACTGCTATTGAAACTAAAAAATATGATTGGGAAAAAGACGATTATAATCCTGAAGAAGATGATTTCTTAAAACAATTTGATGAAGATGGAAATTTCATTGAAAAAGTACCGGAAGAATTACCAGATATAGAGAACCCGCCTATTAGAATTGTGTACACTTTAAATAAAGATAATAAGAAGGACGGTGAAAACTTAAAATAATCACTGCCTTCCATATTGTAAAAATAAAAAGGTTCATAGTATTATCTAAGCTTATTTAAGCACTTATAACGACCGTTGTCTAACAATCTCATATAGAAACGCTCCGCAAGCTACTGAGACGTTTAAAGAGTTGATTTCGCCCAATAATGGCAAAGAGGCTTTATAATCTAAGATGTTTAAGACAGATCGAGATATTCCTTTGTCTTCGGAACCCATAACAATTGCTACTGGCTGGTTTAATTCTAAGTTATAAATATGCTCAGCTGTTTTTTCAGTAGCACCAATTGTTTTAATGCCCGATCCTTGTAAATAATAGATAGCATCTTTAATATGGTCAACCTTACAAATTGGAATTTTGAAGATCGCTCCTGCCGATGTTTTAACAGTGTCCCCAGATACTGGAGCTCCTCCTTTTTTTTGAATAATAACCGCATCAACGCCAGTACATTCTGCAGTTCTTAATATCGCTCCAAAATTACGAACATCACTAATTTGATCTAGGATTATAAATAAGGGTTGCTTCTTTGTTTCAAGTACTGTTTCTACTATGTTTTCGAGAGAGTGAAATGAAATAGGAGAGGTTATAGCAACGATTCCCTGGTGATTGCCTCGAGTTAGCTTATCAAGTTTCTCAAACGGCACAAAAGAGATTGTTGAATTCTTTTTTTCTAAATCCTTAACAATGGCTTCTATTTTAGGATTGACGGTTCCCTTTTGTATAAATAGTTTATCTATATGAATATTTGATGATACGGCCTCTTGGACGGGGTAGATTCCAAATATTGTAGATTGATTGTATTCCATTAATTTCATTTAAATATAAAAATAGTTGCTAAAAAAAAAGAGGCAGTCTAGTAGACTGCCTCTTTAATAATAAGGTACATAGTATTATCTATTCTTATTTAAGAACTTTAACAACACCTTCAGTTCCACCAACGTTTACTTTTACAAAGTAAGCTCCACTTGCAAAACTAGCCATATCGATAGTTGCATTTAAAGCATTGATGTTCGCGTTGTATACTTCTTGACCTAAAACGTTATAAACAACAGCAGTAGAAATTTCTTCGTTTGCTTGTAAGTTTAAAACATTTTTTACTGGGTTAGGGTATGCAGAAAAACCTACAGCATCTAAATCAGCAACTCCAAGAGGTCCTGGATAAAAATCGTTAATGTACTCAACATCGTCAATGTACATTTCGTTAGTAGCAGAAGCAGAGTATAAGTTAACTGCACCTAAAGCCTGAGCATAAACTCCAGCAACATCAGCATAAGGAGTACCTGCAGCTACAACTTCTACACCGTCAACCCACACTGTCCATGTTGAAGCACCTGATCCAGCATTGAAATCGAAATTAATTATCGTCTCAAACCATTGATCAGAAGGATAATCGAATACCGCATGATCAAGAGGATCAGCTGAACTATAATCAATAGTACCTACATTGTCTACGAAAGTAACGTTTCCAACTACCCATTGTATACCAGGAGCTTCTTGACCTTGCATGTTCCAATATCCAGTTGACCCAGCAGGAATATACGTTGCAAATTTAAGACCCCAAGATCCAAATATTTTATCACCTAAAAAAAGTAGTGGATCCTGTGTCGTTGAATTATCAATATATCCTGATAAAGCGCCACTTTGAGCATAAGCACCTGAAGAAAGCAGAGCTGCTGCAGCAGAACCATCCCAAGATCCCCATTGTGCCTCTAAGATAGTTGCATTACCACCTCCGTAAGACTCCATGTCGTCAAGAGCAAATTGTGCGTTTGCAGATATCATGCCGAAAGCAAAAAGAACTGCTAAGAAATAATTTTTTTTCATAATATTAGTTTTTAAAGTTAGTTTACACCAAAAATACACATATTATTTGAATTAGACGAAAAATTTCTTAATTTTTGATTACAAATTAGGAGAGTAATTGAAATGTTATACATATATGATATGATTTCTTTGGGTTAAGGTTGCTGGGATATTAATTTCTATAGTTAAAAAATGTAACGGATTAATTTACATTAATAGCTAAAAAAAAGCAGAGATTTCATTTAAGAAATCTCTGCTTTTAATTTTAGATATTATTTAATGTACTTTGCCTCCTAGATTGGTAAGAAAATGATATTGTAAAAAGAAGGTGCAGTAAAGTAATTTCCAGTAGAAACTGTTGGTCCTACATTAACATCCGTAAAAACTCTACCATCAGCAAGTTCAAGTTCTAATCGAATTACAACGAACGTAGGAATAGTAAAAACAGCGTCCGGATATAAATCTACAAGAGTTTGCGTTGGAATACTAAAAGCATTGCTTGGCAAACGATTACCTGCACTTGGCGTAAAGTCTGAGGCTGGCAAGGTAGAAAGTAATACCTCTGTTAGTGGATTACCCGATGTATCTACGGTTGCTTCCAACTGATCTTGATCGTTGTAAGAGCTTATAAAGACCCTTACTTCTGTAAATGTGCTTACGTCCCCTTGTCCTTCTTGAACTTCAATCGTCGCAGCGATAAAATTTTTGGTTGGATCAGTAAGGTTTACTAATTGAAAAGGAGATTCAATGGTTCTAATAAAAGCACCCGATTTATCAACACCTTCGTAAAGAGCATCTATAGCTAGCTCGCTATCGGTACAGCTAATTGTACTTCCCGCTGCAATTAGCCCAACTAAAAATATTTTATATATATTTTTCATAATTCTTAAGTTTTAATATTAATTAGCAAATGGGAACGCAGGTGAAGCTGGATTGTTATCCCAGAACACTTGTTGGCTTACATTTGGTTTTTGTACTATGTTACTATTTGTATTAGCCTCATCGGCTGGATACAAGAATGATCTAACAAAATCTCCTGAGCTAGGCTCGATATTGTATTGTAAGGTTGTTGGATATCCAGTTCTTCTGTAGAAGTTATAAGGATTTATACCATTTCCGTAATATGCAACGAACGTTTGGTTTGCTAATATGTTCCATTTTCCTGTTGTGTTTGCGCTATTGAAAGCAGCAGATACTGACGATTTGAAGGCGTCAACATCGGCAGAACTTGGAAAGAAAGAAGAATTAGCAGTCGCATCTAAAGATCCAAAAGATTGAACTTTAGCTATAGACTTGGTAAGAGCGCTTTGTAAAAGTGTTCCGGCAGCACTAGTATTGTTTGATGCCATTGCAGCTTCAGCTCGCATTAAGTCTACCCATGATGCTAGCATGATTGGAGTAACACCTGCTCCACCACCACCTTGGCCTATACCGACAAAGTCGAAATCGTCACCATCAAATCGTCCACCTGCTGGATAAACACCCATTGCAGTTCTTTTGAATGAATCTGGTGGAATACCTTCATCATTTCCGTGATCTCTTCCCCAGTATCCTGAGTCTACATTACAAAAAGTCATGTCTGCTGGGAAATGCGGTGGTTTAGCCTGTTGTGAGCATTGAAGTTGCGGTCCATTAGGAGCACAAGCAACGCCATCTGCACCAATTGTTCCCGGAGTACAGATTATTTGTCTAAAGAAGTAATAACGAATCCTTGGGTCATTGTTATTTAACATTAACTCCATTAACCAATTCGATCTGTATCTTCCAGCACCACTATTACCATAATCTGCACCATAAGCAGGATGCCTTGTATTTGGATTTGATTCGCTAGTTCCATATCGGAATTGGAAATCATCATCACTTGAAGAAATGTAGGTTCCAGAATTAACGATAGCGTTAAATTTTCCGAGTGCACCTGAATCTACCAATCTAGTATTTAGATAGGCATTCATTTTTAGAGTTCCAATTAATTTACGCCATTTGGCATAATCGTTGTCATAAAAGAATTCATTTTGAATGGACCCTCCACCTAAAGATAAATAATTTTCAGCATCTTCTAACAAAGTGAGGGCGCCAGCATAAACAGTCGCTGCATCATCTGCTGAAGGAAACGGGAATTCTGAAGGATTTGATGCTTCGCTATAAGGTACGTCACCGTAAAAATCTACCAAAGTCATCAAAGTATAGGCTTTCATAACGTTCATCAGAGCAAGGTGTTTGTATTGTCCTTGCTCAGTGGCAAGAAGTTCAGCACCTACTATATCAGAAAACATTCCTTGGTAGGCCAATCCCCATTCGAAATTAGTGTTTTCAGGAGTGTAATTTGCAAGGTATGTTCTTCCGAACATGTACTCAATTCTAGTTAATTGAGCACCATTTCTACCCATAGTTTCTACAAAGCTTCTGAAGTCTAATTGAATAGCTACCATATAGCGCTCTAGATCGGCTTTGTCCAACGTTACGTTGTTAGGATCGTCAAGTAAATCTAAATCGGTAGTTTCACATGATGTGAATGTCATACCTAGAATTAGAAATAAAAAGATTGATATTTTATTTATGTTTTTCATTTTTATCTTTTTTTAAATATTAAAATGTAGCATTTATACTAACACCGTATCTTTTACTACTTGGACCTGTTAAGTAATCAAAACCTTGTCCGTTCCCAGCTCCTAATCCTGCTACGTTAGGATCGAAGTTAATTCCATCAGGCGTATTGTATGCCTTATACCACATATTGAAACCACTAGCTTTAATAGTCAAGCGTCCTATTGGAGTTTTTTCTAAAAATTTAGCTGGTAATGTGTAAGCTAAAGAAACTTCTCTTAGTCGAACTACTGAACCGTCATATACTGATAGTTCATCTGCTGGACTTGCGAAACCGTTACTAAAATAAAAATCTGAATTATTAATTTGGATATCATTTGGTTCTCCTGTTGCAGCACTAACGCCTGGCAGAATATAAGTACCTAATCTATCTTCAGTATCAGTAGTTAAACCTCTACCCATTAGAGAAGCTATGGTTATAGAATAAATATCTCCTCCAGAAGTATGACCAACGTTAACACCTAGCGATAGCCCTTTATAGGAGATCGTGTTTGTGTAGTTCATAACCCAGTCAGGATTTGGATCCCCTATCGCAGGAAGTAAACCTTCTTCATCAATTGTTTCTGATACGTAGTTCCCAACTCCATCTACAAGTAGATTTCCACTTTCATCTCTAGCAATACGTGATCCGAAGATAGTTCCTAAAGGATACCCAACTCTTGCACCGTTACCTAAATTTGTGAATCCTGCATAAATTATCAGTTGAGTATCACCGTCAAGCTCTGTAACTTCACTTCGTTGTTTCGTGAAATTCCAGTTGAAATTCCAGTTCACACCGGTGTCACTCTTGAGAATGTCAAGTCCTAAATCAACTTCCAAACCTTCGATTTCAATTTTACCAATATTTGAAGGACTGAACGAAGCACCACTACTTGGCGGTATCGGACGACTTCCAACGATTAAATCTTGTGTTTCTCTAGTGTAGAATGATACATCAAAATTCATTCGGCTAAACAATTTACCTTCAACTCCAAATTCAATTTCGCTAAACAGTTCAGGTTTGATATCTAAATTACCACCACTTGAAGCTGTTGAGTTACTCGTAATTAAATTTCCAGCATCATCTGCCCAAGCTTGTGTATTAAGGTTTACCAATGTTACAGTTGGATAACCTGTTGAGAAGTTTGCAGAAGTTCCATAACCAGCTCTAAGTTTCAGGTAGTTTATACCGTACTCAGATTTTATGCCTGGAAAAGCCGATGTTGGAATAAAAGAGGCACTTGCAGATGGGTAGAACAATGAGTTATTAACTGCATTTGATACCCAATCATTTCTACCTGCAAAATTTAGGTAGAACATATTCTTAACGTCAAAATTCATTTGACCATAAACCCCAAGGATATTTCTCTTTGAATGAAACTCGATAGGCGTTTGATTTATGAATCCACTGTGATCGAAGAAGTCAAAAACTTGTTGTCCATTACTGCTAACTCCAATACTGTTGAAGTCTATGCTTCTAGAGGTAGCACCTACTAAGAATCCCATATCTAACCAATCGGTAATAAGTGAGAAGTTGTTCCCGCTTAAAACAAATTTATGGTCATTAATCGTATTCGTATTATTGTACGTGTCATAAAAACCACTATCAGTTTGTATGCTTCCTGTTCTACCACCTTTGTTTTGTCTGTTGACATTGTCTTCAGAATAGGTATCAATACTACCTTGGTATAAAAGGTTTATATTTTCAGTGATGTTAAAGTCAATGGCTGCAAAACCGTTGATACGATTTGTTTTCTGTGAAAACCTTGCGTTTTTGACAGTCCATAATGGATGCTGTATCGCATTATCATCTCTGTAATAAACACTAGCTCCATCAGGTGTTTCAAAAGGTAGCTCCTGAATGTCTATACCTCTAGGAGTATAAAATAAATCTCCAAATATAGAAGAACCACTACCAACAGAACTACTACCAAAACTAGTAGCAACAGGCGGTGTCTTGTAATTTATAAGTGTGTATGTCATAGACCCTCTAACGTTTATTTTGTTAGATAGTTTACCACCTCCAGATACAGTTAAATTTGTTCTGCTAATATTATTTCCAGGTGTAAACCCTTCGTCATCTAAATGACTAAAAGCAGTACCGTAGTTAAACTTACCATCTTCGCTTCTACCTCTCATGTTTGCAGAAAGTGTTGAAACACCACCTACTCTAAAGAAATTTTCGACACTGTTTCTTGGTCTCCAGTCATATCTTTGTCCCTCAAATTCAGCCTGGTAGTCAGGATAATTTGACGCTAAGAAAGAAGAGGTTGAATAAGGGTGAGCTAATGTACCATCCGAGTTAAAACCAGCATTAGGGTTAGCATCATTTACAAATGAGCCCCAGCCACCTAAACCGTCTCTGTAGAAACCTGGTCCCCAGTTACTGTAGAACCAACCGTCAGCATCAGCTTGATTAAAACCTCCACCAAATGAATCTTGGTAGTCTGGTATTGAAGCCACTTCATTGAAAAAGTATGAAGATGATACCTCTATTTCTTGCTTCGAAGTAAGAACCTTAGAATCTCCAGTTTTAGTTGTTATTAGAATAACCCCATTTCGACCTTCAGTACCGTAAAGTGTCGTTGCAGCTAAACCTTTCAATATATCTATATTAGCAATGTTGTTAGGGTCAATGTCAAAAGAACGACTTGTTCCCATATTCCCATCAACAAAATTACTTGCTTCGTTCGTGTCGTTACTGTAAGGTACACCATCAACCACATAAAGTGCATTGTTGGACCCTGAGAATGAACTCATACCACGAATAATAACCTTATTGGCAGAACCAGAAAGACCGTTTTGAGTGGTAATATCGATACCAGCAGATTTACCTTGAAGTATTCGAGTTAAATCGGATTCAGGATTATCCTTGATCTGTTCTTCTTTCACAGAAGATACAGCATAACCAAGGGCCTTTTTTTCCTTTCTAATACCCGAAGCAGTTACAACCACCTCTTCTAGTTGGGCAGCGTCCTCTTCCATATTAAGGTTAATAGTGTTTGAACTTGCTGTCACAGCAATATCACTAGGTTTGAAACCTACATAACTAAAGGATAGCGTTTGGCCTACATTGGCTTGGACGGAATAATTACCGTCAAAATCCGATTGTGTACCATTGGTCGTTCCTTTAATGATGATATTAACCCCCGGTAACGGTAAACCTGTGTTGTCGGTCACAGTTCCAGAGATTGTTTTTTCTTGTGCGAACGTGAGTTGCACTACTAACACTAGTAAAAGTGTTAAAATTCCACTAAACTTTGTTCTCATTTTATAATTTATTTGAATTAGCCATTGCCAAAAGTCATAATAAAAAGTTAATTACACAACTATTTAAACTTAAAGTTTGCTTTTTTTTAGTTATTGATGGAGGGCTGATGAGGGTGCTGTCAAAACCGCGAGGATAGAATTAAATGTATTTTAGTATTTGAAAGGTTGAAGAATCTGTCTTCTGAGGTGCCATTGGCAATGTTAAACCTAAGAAGTCCAGCCTTGGTTTGCAACCCCATTCCAAGACCATATCCATAAAGCTTTTCCTTTATAAAGAGCGGTTTGTTTTCAAAATAAGCGAAGTCAAGTATGCTATGAATAAATACGTCTTGGTTGAACTGATATCGGTATTCGGTGTTAAAAACAGAAGAGAGAGAGGCATCGATACTATCCTCGTTAAAACCTCTCATGCTTGTAATTCCTCCAAATCGAAAAAGTTCATTTGGAATAAAGGTGTCACTGAGCAGGATGTTTGATGTGTTTTGTATAAAAATAGAGTTTTCTTGATTAAGGTTAAAAATATGGTTCACTCGCGTTAAGATTTTGATTTGTTTGTCCGTTAAATCACTTGCTGCTCTTGAACCTATTTCAGTATTAATAAATATTTCTGACTTTCTTGGAAAAAGCGGATTGCTTTGAGGGGTGTAGAAATTAAACCCGGCAAGTAAAAATTGAGATTTGAAATCCTCAATTGGATTTGTAGCGGTAACTTCTTCGAGCAAAGTGCTGGATTCATATCCTTTATAACCAATATAGCTGCTGTAGGATGGGGTTACTTGATAATTAATTCTGAACTGCTGATCCGTGGTTATAAACGTGCTGTCTCTTTTAAATATTTTTAATTCTAATGCTGCTCCCAGTGGCGATCCAAATAGATAGGGCAAAGTTGTTTTTACTCTCAGCTTTCTTTGTTCTTCGCCATCGGCTTTATAGTTAATGACTAACTGCTCACCATAGTTTAGATTGTTTGTAAGTTCTAGATTGAGATAACCGTTGATCTGCAGATTGTTTGTTCGTTCGTTTGTTGCAAAGCCTAAAACACCATCAAATAAATTTGAAAGACGTTTTTTGAGATACAGATATACAATTGTGGAGTCTTTTCTGAAAAGCGCAGCGGGAACTTTAGGAGATGTGGTGAAGGGTAGGCTTTTTAAGATTTCATTTTTTGCGTTAATGCCTTTTTCATCAAATAGGGTTCCTTTTTTTAGTCCAGCATGATGTGTAATAAATGATTTAGGAAATTTTTCGTATCCTTTAATGACGATCGAGTCTACTGTTCTTGTTGCCCCGTTTTCTAAAATGATAGTTCCTGAAAGGAAGTTTTCTTCGGGAAAAAGCCCCGCGATTTTTATTTTAGCAAAAGATTTGCCATTGTTTGTTTTTAGACCGTTTAGTTTTTGAAGGGATGCTTCAAAAGTGTCAAAGGGAAGTACGAAATAATTCTCTGAGATTTCAGAAGAAATTTGTGCTAGTTCTTTTTTGCTAAAAAGGGATGGATCGTAAAATACCTTTATGTATTTGTATTTCTTCCCGAAGAAATACTTGGCAATAAAACTACTGTCGTTTTTCTTTTTAATTGCAATGAGTTCACTTTCAATAAACCCGAACCCCTGCAATTTTTCCGTGATTCCCTCGGCGGCTTGCTGTAAGGATAGGTAGTTTTCATAACTTGTTTTTACGTTTAAGGAGTCTATTAGTGTCGTATGTGTTGATTTGTCAGTTTCAATAGACAGATTTAACACCTGCGCTCTCATATCAGCAAAGAAGCAGGTATATATATTAAGGTATAAGGTGAGGTATAAAATCTGTTTCAAATAGCAACTGCTTTTGTCTGTAAATCTAACGCTACATCTTCGTTTTTAATGCCCTTTTCTAAAATTATTAGATGTGTATTTAAAATTACTTTGTTAAGGTTTGATAGTTCCGTTTTTATTTATATTTTTGCAAGCCTTTAAAAAAGGGTAAATTATATTTAAAAAAGTGTAATACATATTTTATATGCCAACAATTTCACAATTAGTACGAATAGGAAGGACCAAAATAACCAAGAAGAGTAAATCGGTTGCTTTAGATTCGTGCCCTCAGCGACGAGGTGTGTGTACGCGTGTATATACGACTACGCCAAAGAAACCTAACTCCGCAATGCGTAAAGTTGCAAGGGTTAGATTGACAAACGGCAAGGAAGTGAACGCATACATCCCCGGTGAAGGACACAATCTACAAGAGCACTCGATAGTATTGGTTAGAGGTGGAAGGGTAAAAGATTTGCCAGGAGTTAGATATCACATCGTTCGTGGTGCTTTAGATACAGCAGGTGTATCAGGAAGAACACAACGTAGATCTAAGTATGGAGCAAAACGCCCTAAGAAGTAAAACAAGTTAAGAGTTATGAGTTAAAAGTTATGAGTGTTGTAACACCAATAACTAACGACTAACAACTAACAACTAAAAACTTAAATGAAGACATGAGAAAAAGAGCAGCAAAAAAGAGACCGCTTTTACCAGATCCAAGATTTAATGATCAGTTAGTAACACGTTTTGTTAACATGATGATGTGGGATGGTAAGAAGTCTGTGGCTTTTAAAGTATTCTATGACGCAATTGATATTGTTGAAGAGAAAAAAAATGATGACGAAAAAACAGCTTTAGAAGTTTGGAAAGAAGCCTTATCTAATGTGATGCCCCACGTAGAAGTGCGTAGTCGTCGTGTTGGTGGTGCAACATTCCAAATTCCAATGCAAATTCGTCCAGACCGTAAAGTTTCTACGGCAATGAAGTGGTTAATAAGCTTCTCTCGCAAAAGAAACGAAAAATCTATGGCACAACGATTAGCTTCAGAAGTATTAGCTGCAGCGAAAGAGGAAGGTGCTGCTGTTAAAAAGAGATCTGATACTCACAAAATGGCAGAAGCAAACAAAGCATTCTCTCACTTTAGATTTTAATAGGAAATGGCAAGAGATTTAAAATATACAAGAAATATAGGTATTGCTGCGCATATTGATGCTGGTAAAACCACAACGACAGAACGTATCCTTTATTACACAGGAGTTTCTCACAAAATTGGTGAAGTACATGATGGTGCTGCGACGATGGACTGGATGGAGCAGGAGCAGGAAAGAGGTATAACAATTACGTCTGCTGCCACAACTTGTACGTGGCAGTTTCCAAAAGAAAACGCTGAGGTGCTTCCTGATACTAAGGATTACCACTTCAATATTATAGATACTCCAGGTCACGTAGATTTTACTGTTGAAGTAAATAGGTCATTACGTGTGCTTGATGGTTTAGTGTTCTTATTTAGTGCAGTTGATGGTGTTGAGCCACAATCTGAAACTAACTGGAGACTTGCTGATAATTATAAAGTGCCACGTATTGGATTCGTCAATAAAATGGACCGTCAAGGCTCTGATTTTATGATGGTTTGTAGACAGGTTAAAGAAATGTTAGGTTCAAATGCTGTGCCTATTGTTTTGAATATTGGTGACGAGGAAAACTTTAAAGGTATTGTTGACTTAGTTAAGAATAGGGCTATCATATGGCATGAAGAAGGAATGGGTGCAACGTTTGACGTTGTTGATATTCCTGAAGAGCTTAAAGAAGAATCAAGAATTCTACGTGGGAAACTTATTGAAGAAGTAGCAAGCTACGACGAGAACTTACTTGAGAAGTATATGGAAGATGAAAATTCTATTACAGAAGACGAAGTGCATGCTGCACTTAGAGCTGCTGTTATGGATATGGCAATTATTCCTATGATTTGTGGTTCTGCTTTTAAAAATAAAGGAGTGCAATTTTTATTAGACGCTGTATGTCGTTACTTACCTTCTCCAATGGATAAGGAAGGTATCGTGGGTGTGAATCCAGATACGGAACTAGAAGAAATTCGTAAGCCAAGTGTAAAGGAGCCGTTTGCGGCTTTAGCATTTAAAATTGCAACCGATCCTTTCGTAGGACGTTTAGCATTTTTTCGCGCCTATTCTGGTCGTTTAGATGCTGGTTCGTACGTGTTAAATAACCGTTCTGGTAAAAAAGAGCGTATTTCACGTATTTATCAGATGCATGCTAATAAGCAAAATGCAATTGATTTTATAGAAGCTGGTGATATTGGTGCTGCTGTTGGATTTAAATCTATTAAAACAGGAGATACACTTACAGCTGAAAAACATCCTCTTGTCTTGGAGTCGATGGACTTCCCTGATCCAGTAATTGGTATTGCAGTGGAGCCTAAGACTAAGGCAGATGTTGATAAATTGGGTATTGGTTTAGCAAAATTGGCTGAAGAAGATCCGACATTTACAGTGCGTTCAGACGAAGCTTCAGGGCAGACTATTATTTCTGGAATGGGTGAACTTCACTTAGATGTAATTGTAGATCGTTTACGTCGTGAATTTAATGTTGAAGTAAATCAAGGTCAACCTCAAGTTGAATATAAAGAAGCTATTACACAAACGGCTGATCATAGAGAAGTTTACAAGAAACAATCTGGTGGTCGTGGTAAGTTTGCTGATATCGTATTTACGATTGGGCCGGCAGATGAAGGTGTAGTAGGTCTTCAGTTCGAATCTGTTATTAAAGGTGGTAATGTTCCTAAAGAATTTATCCCTTCAATTGAAAAAGGATTCAAAATGGCAATGATTAATGGTCCATTAGCAGGTTTTGAAGTAGACGCGATGAAGGTGGTATTGAGAGATGGATCTTATCATGATGTCGATTCAGATCAGTTATCTTTTGAATTAGCAGCGAAGCTTGGATTTAAAAATTCAGCGAAAGCCGCTAAAGCTGTAATTATGGAGCCAATTATGAAATTGGAAGTAATTACACCAGAAGCAAATATGGGTGATATTGTTGGTGATTTAAACCGTCGTCGTGGTCAAATGAGTGATATGGGGGATAGAGCTGGTGCAAAAACTGTAAAAGCAACTGTACCATTATCTGAAATGTTTGGTTATGTAACAACATTAAGAACATTATCATCTGGTAGAGCAACGTCTACTATGGAATTTTCACACTATGCGGAAACACCTTCAAATGTATCTGAAGAGGTAATAAAAGCAGCTAAAGGAGAACAATCTTAAAAAGTTAAGAAAATGAGTCAAAAAATTAGAATAAAATTAAAGTCTTACGATCATAACTTAGTAGATAAGTCTGCTGATAAGATTGTAAAAACAGTAAAAAGTACAGGTGCAGTAGTAACAGGCCCAATTCCTTTACCAACGCACAAGAAAATTTTCACTGTATTACGTTCACCTCACGTTAACAAGAAGTCTAGAGAACAATTTCAACTAAGCTCTTATAAGCGTTTATTAGATATTTACTCTTCATCTTCTAAAACAATTGATGCCTTAATGAAACTTGAATTACCAAGTGGTGTCGAAGTTGAGATCAAGGTATAATTATAACATAACATGTCCTAAGCTGCGAGCGAAGGAAAAACGGTAAAAATACACTTCAAGGCTGAAACGTATTTTCAGCCTTGAATTTTTAGTAAGGACAAGTCGCGACTTGTCCCATAGATGAACTTCGGTTCATCACACAACAAACAAAAAGGTTAAGTCGCGACTTAACCATACAAATAACGAAAGGACAAGTCGAGACTTGTCCAAAAATTAAACATTATGTCTGGGTTAATTGGAAAAAAAATCGGTATGACCAGCATCTTCGATGAAAATGGAAAGAATATTCCATGTACAGTAATCGAAGCTGGACCATGTATCGTTACCCAAGTCAGAACTGAAGAAGTGGATGGTTATTCAGCCCTTCAATTAGGTTTCGATGACGCGACAGAAAAAAGCGCTACTAAAGCTGACTTAGGTCATGCTAAAAAAGCGGGTACTTCTGTAAAACGCAAAGTTGTTGAATTTAAAGGTTTTGATTCGGAGTACAAATTAGGTGATTCAATCACTGTAGAACAATTCACAGAAGGTGAATTTGTAGATGTTGCAGGAACTTCTAAAGGTAAAGGTTTTCAGGGTGTTGTAAAACGTCATGGCTTTGCTGGTGTAGGTCAAGCAACGCACGGTCAACACAACCGTTTAAGAGCTCCAGGATCTATTGGTGCAGCTTCTTATCCAGCGAGAGTTTTCAAGGGAATGAAGATGGCCGGAAGAATGGGTGGTGAAACAGTTAAAGTTCAAAATTTAAGAGTTTACAAAGTGGTTGCTGAAAAGAACCTACTTGTGGTTAAGGGTTGTGTCCCTGGTCATAATAACTCTTATGTAATTATTCAGAAGTAATGAAGGTAGCAGTTTTAGATATAAACGGAAAAGACACTGGTAGGGAAGCTGAGCTTTCTAAAGAGGTGTTCGCTATAGAGCCTAATAATCACGCTGTCTATTTAGATGTTAAGCAATACTTAGCAAATCAAAGACAAGGGACGCATAAGGCTAAAGAAAGAGCAGATATTTCAGGTAGTACACGTAAGATTAAAAAGCAAAAGGGTACGGGAACTGCGAGAGCAGGTAGTATTAAGTCTGGTGTGTTTAGAGGTGGTGGTCGTATGTTTGGTCCTAGACCAAGAAATTATGGTTTTAAATTAAATAAAAACCTTAAAAGACTAGCACGTAAATCTGCACTAAGTATGAAAGCAAGTGATAAGTCAATTTTAGTGTTAGAGGACTTCAATTTTGATACTCCAAAAACTAAAAACTTTATCAATGTTTTAAAGGCTTTAGAGATAGAAAACAAAAAATCCCTTATTGTGTTGGGTGGCTCAAATAATAATGTATATTTGTCATCACGTAATTTTAAGGGTTCTGAAGTTATAACTAGCTCAGAATTAAGTACTTATAAGATAATGAATGCGAATAAACTTATTCTTATTGAAAGTGCTTTAGAAGGAATTGAATTGAACTTAAGTAAATAGAACAGATGAGTATCTTAATAAAACCTATAATCACAGAAAAGGCGACCATGCAAAGTGAGTTGTTAAATGCATATGCATTTCAAGTGAACACAAAGGCGAACAAGGTAGAAATCAAAAAAGCGGTGGAAGCCACTTATGGAGTTTCTGTAGAAAAAGTTCGTACAATAAATGTCCGTCCAGATCGTAAGACCAAGTTTACAAAAACTGGTGTTCAACATGGTAAAACAAATGCAGTTAAAAAAGCAATTGTACAACTGGCGGAAGGGGAGACAATAGATTTATACACTAACATGTAATTTTAGACATTAATGTCAGTAAGAAAATTAAAACCGATCACATCAGCTCAGCGATTTAGAGTAGTAAATGGATTTGACGCCATTACTACTGATAAGCCGGAGAAAAGCTTGCTTGCTCCGAACAAAAGGTCTGGTGGTAGAAACAGTCAAGGAAAAATGACCATGCGCCATATAGGTGGTGGCCATAAGAAGAAGTATCGTATTATTGATTTCAAACGAAATAAGACTGGTATACCAGCACAAGTTGATTCTATACAATATGATCCAAACAGGACAGCATTTATTGCTCTATTAAATTATCAGGATGGTGAGAAACGTTATGTTATCGCTCAAAATGGTTTGCAAGTAGGACAAACGATAGTGTCTGGTGCAACAGGTATAGATCCAGAAATTGGAAATGCAATGCCTTTAAGTGAAATACCTTTAGGAACTATTATCTCATGTATTGAGTTACGTCCAGGTCAGGGAGCTGTTATGGCTCGTAGTGCTGGTGCTTTTGCTCAATTAATGGCAAGAGGTGATAAATTCGCAACTGTGAAGTTGCCGTCTGGTGAAACTAGAATGATTCTAGTAACATGTATGGCGACAATTGGTGTGGTATCTAACTCAGATCATCAGTTACTTGTCTCTGGTAAAGCCGGTAGAAGTAGATGGTTAGGAAGACGTCCAAGAGTAAGACCAGTGGTGATGAACCCAGTCGATCACCCAATGGGTGGTGGTGAAGGTAAATCTTCAGGTGGTCATCCAAGATCTAGAAACGGTATTCCTGCTAAAGGCTTCAGAACACGTTCTAAGACGAAATCGAGTAATAAGTATATTGTAGAACGTAGAAAGAAATAATTAAAATAGTATGGCACGTTCATTAAAAAAAGGACCTTATATCCACTATAAATTAGATAAGAAAGTTGCAGAGAATGTAGCTTCAAACAAAAAGACGGTTATCAAAACTTGGTCTAGGGCATCAATGATCTCTCCAGATTTCGTTGGTCAGACTATAGCAGTTCACAATGGTCGTCAATTTGTTCCGGTTTATGTTACTGAGAATATGGTAGGTCACAAATTAGGAGAATTTTCACCAACACGATCTTTTAGAGGTCATGCAGGTGCTAAGAATAAAGGTAAAAAATAAGAATCATGGGAAGTCGTAAAAAACAAATGGCGGAAGCTATTAAGGCTGAAAAAAAGCAGGTTGCTTTTGCGAAGCTAAATAACTGTCCTACATCACCTAGAAAAATGCGTTTAGTTGCGGATTTAGTAAGAGGTGTAAAGGCTGAGAAAGCTCTTCAGATACTTAGATTTAGTCCTAAAGAAGCATCTCGTCGTTTAGAGAAGCTCGTTATGTCTGCGATTGCAAACTGGCAAGCGAAGAATGAAGACGCGGATGTTGAGGAAGCTAAGCTTTACATCAAAGAGATAAGAGTAGATGGCGGATCTATGTTAAAGAGATTACGTCCTGCACCTCAAGGTAGAGCACACAGAATTAGAAAAAGATCTAATCACGTAACTGTGGTTGTAGATGCAATAAACAAAACACAAAGCTAGATATGGGACAAAAGACAAATCCAATCGGAAATCGCTTAGGAATTATCAGAGGATGGGAATCTAACTGGTATGGAGGAAACGATTATGGTGATAAACTTGCCGAAGACCATAAGATTAGAACATACGTTCACGCACGTTTATCTAAGGCTAGTGTAAGTAGAGTAATTATTGAGCGTACGCTTAAACTTGTAACCGTTACTATCACTACTGCTAGACCTGGTATAATTATCGGGAAAGGTGGACAAGAGGTAGACAAGTTAAAAGAGGAGCTTAAAAAAATTACTGGTAAAGAGGTTCAATTGAACATCTTTGAGATTAAAAGACCTGAACTAGATGCATTTTTAGTGGCATCGAGTGTTGCACGTCAAATAGAAAGTAGAATTTCTTATAGACGAGCAATCAAAATGGCAATTGCGGCTTCTATGCGAATGAATTCTGAAGGTATCAAAATTCAGATCAGTGGGCGTTTAAATGGTGCTGAGATGGCACGGTCTGAACACTATAAAGAAGGACGTATTCCATTATCGACTTTTAGAGCCGATATTGATTATGCTCTGGTAGAAGCACATACTACTTATGGTAGATTGGGCATTAAAGTTTGGATTATGAAAGGCGAAGTATATGGAAAAAGAGAATTGTCTCCATTAGTTGGTCTATCTAAACAAAAAGGTAAAGGTGGACGTGGTGGAACTAAGAGCCAACCTCGTCGTAGAAAGTAATTCTTTAAAGAAAAGAAAAAATGTTACAGCCTAAAAGAACAAAATTTCGTAAGCAGCAAAAAGGTCGCATGAAAGGAAATGCAGGAAGAGGTCATTTGTTATCAAATGGTACTTTCGGTATTAAATCATTGGATTCGTCTTTTGTTACTGCGCGTCAAATAGAAGCAGCGCGTATTGCAGCTACTCGTCACATGAAAAGAGAGGGTGCGTTATGGATCAAAATATTTCCAGACAAACCTATCACAAAGAAACCTCTTGAAGTACGTATGGGTAAAGGTAAAGGTGCCGTTGAATATTGGGCAGCAGTAGTGAGACCAGGACGTATGTTATTTGAAATAAGTGGTGTGCCTTTAAACGTAGCTCAAGAAGCTTTACGTTTAGCAGCTCAAAAACTTCCGGTAAAAACTAAGTTCATCATAGCTAGAGACTACGAAGCTTAATAAAAAGATATTATGAAGCAATCAGAAATTAAAAAGCTTTCGACAACTGAGTTACAAGAGAAGCTTACAGAAACTAAAAAGAGTTATACGGACCTGAAAATGGCTCATACTATAAGTCCTTTGGATAATCCAATACAGTTACGAGTTGCACGTCGCACAGTAGCTAGAGTGGCAACAGAATTAACTAATAGAGAAGTACAGTAATTGTATTCTGCTGAAAGATGGAAAAAAGAAACTTAAGAAAAGAACGTATAGGGATAGTAACTAGTAACAAAATGGAGAAATCTATAGTTGTTGCAGAAGTTAAAAAAGTAAAGCACCCTATGTATGGAAAATTCGTGTTAAAGACTAAGAAATATGTCGCACACGATGAGACAAACGACTGCAACGAAGGAGATACTGTAAAGATCATGGAGACACGACCTTTAAGTAAATCTAAATGTTGGAGATTAGTAGAAATAATTGAAAGAGCTAAGTAATTATGTTACAACAAGAATCAAGATTAAAAGTAGCTGATAACACTGGTGCAAAGGAAGTTTTAACTATCCGAGTATTAGGTGGGACAAAAAGAAGGTACGCTTCGGTAGGAGATAAGATTGTAGTGTCTGTTAAAGATGCCGCTCCAAATGGAAGTATCAAGAAAGGTGCTGTTTCTACAGCGGTTGTTGTACGTACAGCGAAAGAAGTAAGACGTCCAGATGGCTCTTACATAAGATTTGACGATAACGCCTGTGTACTTTTAAATCCTCAAGGGGAGATGAGAGGGACGCGTGTTTTTGGTCCAGTAGCTAGAGAACTTCGTGATAAACAATTCATGAAAATTGTATCATTGGCACCAGAGGTGCTTTAATTGATAAATAAGATGACAAAGCTTAAAATAAAATCAGGAGATACAGTACAAGTTATTGCTGGTGATCATAAAGGATCAGAAGGTAAGGTACTTAAGGTATTAATAGATAAGAACAAAGCCATCGTGGAAGGTGTGAACATGGTTAAGAAACACACGAAGCCAAGTGCACAAAGCCCTCAGGGTGGTATTGTAGAGAAAGAAGCATCAATTCATATGTCTAACTTATCATTGTTAACTTCAAAAGGTGAAGCAACAAGAATTGGTTACAGAATGGATGGTGATAATAAGGTGAGATTTGCTAAAAAATCTAATGAAGTAATTTAATTATGGCTTACGTTGCAAGATTAAAACAAGAGTACAAGGACAAAGTGGTTACTGCTCTTACCGAAGAATTTGGTTACAAAAATGTAATGCAAGTACCTAAACTTCAAAAGATAGTAATATCTAAAGGGGTTGGTGCTGCTGTTGCGGACAAGAAATTAATTGATCACGCAGTAGAAGAGGTTACAAAAATAACTGGACAAAAAGCGATAGCTACTATTTCTAAGAAAGATGTTGCGTCTTTTAAGTTACGTAAAGGAATGCCGATCGGTGTTAAGGTAACGATGAGAGGAGAGCAAATGTATGAGTTCTTAGACCGTTTAGTGACTTCCGCTTTACCAAGAGTTAGAGATTTTAACGGTATCAAAGCTACAGGTTTTGATGGTCGTGGAAACTATAGTTTGGGGGTAGTAGAACAGATCATTTTTCCAGAAATTGATATCGATAAGATTAACAAGATTTCTGGTATGGATATCACATTTGTGACATCTGCTGAGACTGACAAGGAAGCAAAATCTCTATTAACAGAACTAGGATTACCTTTTAAAAAGAATTAATTATGGCTAAAGAATCAATGAAAGCCCGTGAGGTAAAGCGAGCGAAAACGGTAGCTAAATATGCTGAGAAACGCAAAGCTTTAAAAGAAGCGGGTGATTACGAAGCACTACAGAAATTACCAAAAAACGCATCACCTGTTAGAATGCACAATCGTTGTAAACTTACAGGGCGACCTAAAGGTTATATGAGACAATTTGGTTTATCTCGTGTAATGTTTAGAGAAATGGCTAACCAAGGGTTGATTCCTGGTGTTAGAAAAGCGAGTTGGTAAAATTATAAATTGGTTTCAGGTTTGGCAATAGTGTCGAAAACCGCTACCGCAAATTAATAACTATGTATACAGATCCAATAGCGGATTATTTAACGCGAGTTAGAAATGCAGTTATGGCCAACCACAGAGTGGTTGAGATCCCTGCGTCTAACTTAAAAAAAGAGATAACTAAAATATTGTTTGAACAAGGCTATATTTTAAGTTATAAGTTTGATGACTCTACTGTTCAAGGTACTATTAAAATTGCCTTGAAGTACAGTAAAGACACTAAAGAAGGTGTCATCAAAGAAATTCAACGAATAAGTAAACCAGGTTTACGTAAATACGCAAGTTCTACTGAAATGCCAAGAATCTTAAATGGTTTAGGGATCTCTATTGTCTCGACTTCTCACGGAGTAATGACTGGGAAACAAGCACAACGTGAAAACGTTGGTGGTGAGCTTATATGTTACGTATACTAAAAACAGGAAATTATGTCAAGAATAGGTAGAAACCCAATAACAGTTCCTGAAGGTGTAACACTTGAGATTAAAGATAACTTAATTACTGCTAAAGGTAAATTAGGTGAATTAACTCAAGAGTATTCGGAGATTGAAATTAAATTAGAAGACGGAATCGTTACATTAACGCGTTCTTCTGACAAGAAAGATTTAAGAGCAAAACATGGTCTATACAGAGCATTAATTGCTAATATGATAGAAGGTGTATCAAATGGCTGGACTAAAGAACTAGAAATGGTTGGTGTAGGTTATAGAGCATCAAATCAAGGACAAAAATTAGATTTAGCCGTAGGATTTTCTCATAACATTGTTTTGGATATTGCTCCAGAAGTAAAAGTAGAGACGATATCGGATAAAGGTAAAAATCCAAGGATTAAATTAACGTCTTTTGACAAACAATTGGTTGGCCAAGTAGCTGCAAAGATTCGCGGTTTTAGAAGACCAGAGCCTTACAAAGGAAAAGGTATCAAGTTTGTAGGTGAAGAAATTAGAAGATAAGCAGGTAAATCAGCTTAATAATTAAGTTATGGCATTGACAAAGAACGAAAGAAGAATAAGAATTAAAAGCAGAATCCGTAAGGTAGTATCTGGGACTAAAGCGAGACCAAGATTAGCTGTTTTTAGAAGCAATAAAGAGATTTATGCTCAGGTCGTAGATGATGTAACTGGTAAAACTATTGCTGCTGCATCCTCGAGAGATAAAGACATAGCAAAGTCTAAAGGAAACAAAACAGAAACTGCCACTTTAGTTGGTAAAGTTGTTGCGGAAAAAGCTATGAAAGCTGGTGTTGAAACTATTGCTTTTGATAGAGGTGGTTATTTATATCACGGAAGAGTAAAATCATTAGCCGAAGGAGCTAGAGAAGCAGGACTTAAATTTTAAGACATTATGTATCAAAAATATAAAAACGCAGAATTAGTTAAGCCAGGTGGTTTAGAATTAAAAGATCGGTTAGTTGGTGTACAGCGTGTAACTAAAGTAACAAAAGGTGGTAGAGCATTTGGTTTTTCTGCAATTGTTGTAGTAGGTAACGAAGAAGGCGTTGTAGGACATGGTTTAGGGAAATCTAAAGATGTTGCAACAGCAATAGCTAAATCTATTGAAGATGCTAAGAAAAACTTAGTAAGAATACCTATTATCAAGGGGACATTGCCTCACGAGCAAAAAGGTAAATTTGGTGGAGCAAGAGTTAACATTATTCCAGCGGCACCTGGTACAGGTGTAATTGCAGGTGGTGCTGTTAGAACTGTTCTTGAAGCAGTTGGTGTACATGATGTACTATCTAAGTCTCAAGGATCTTCTAATCCTCACAATGTAGTGAAAGCAACATTCGATGCTTTGTTACAATTGAGAGATGCAAAGGCTGTAGCGAAAGAGCGTGGGATTTCACTTGAAAAAGTATTTAACGGATAATCGATAGGATAAGATGGCAAAGATTAAAGTAAAGAAAGTAAAAAGTGCAATCAATCGTACGAAAAGACAAAAGCTAACGCTATTGGCTTTAGGTTTAAAAAAGATTGGACAAGTAGTAGAGCACGATGCCACATCAAGCGTTCTTGGTATGGTGAAAAAAGTTGAACATTTAGTTTCTACAGAAGAAGCTTAAAAATATACACTTAAAAAATGGATTTAAGTAATTTAAAACCTGCAGAAGGTTCAGTAAAAAATCAAGGAAAGCGCATTGGACGTGGTCAAGGATCTGGTAAAGGTGGTACTGCGACAAGAGGACATAAGGGTGCTAAGTCGCGTTCAGGTTATTCTAAGAAATTAGGATTTGAAGGTGGTCAAATGCCGTTACAGAGACGTGTTCCTAAGTTTGGATTTACAAATATTAACCGTATAGAGCATCAAGGTGTAAACTTAGATACGTTACAAAAGTTAGTAGATGAGAAAAAAATAAAGGATAGTATTGATTTCGAATCTTTTGTATCTATGGGATTAGCTGGTAAAAACGAGCTCGTAAAAATCTTAGGTAGAGGTGAGTTAAAATCAAAATTAACAGTAACTGCTCATAAATTTACTGCTACAGCAAAAGCAGCTATTGAAGCTGCTGGTGGTGAAGCTGTAACGTTATAAGATTTTAGGATGAAAATAATAGAAACGTTAAAAAGTGTTTGGAAAATCACAGAACTTAAGGATAGAATTATTCTAACATTAGGTTTGCTGCTGGTTTATCGTTTTGGTGCTCAGGTTGTTTTACCTGGTATTGATATCGATAAATTGGGTGCTCTACAAGCTGGAACTTCAGATGGTATTTTAGGATTGTTAAATGCTTTTACAGGTGGTGCATTTGCTAATGCATCTATTTTTGCATTAGGTATTATGCCTTACATCTCCGCATCTATTGTCGTTCAGTTAATGGGTATTGCGATTCCTTATTTGCAGAAACTTCAGAAAGAAGGAGCGAGTGGTCAAAAGAAGATTACTCAAATCACACGTTGGTTAACGATTGGTATTTGCTTAGTGCAAGCACCAGGTTACCTGGCAACGATACCTTCTTTATCAGGTTTACCTTCAATAGGGTCAATGTTATTGCCAGGATTTAATGATAATGTCTTTTACTTTTCATCAATAGTGATATTAGTAACTGGTTGTGTATTCGCAATGTGGTTAGGTGAGAAAATTACAGATAAAGGAATAGGTAATGGTATCTCCTTATTAATTATGGTTGGTATTATTGCAACTTTGCCACAGTCGTTTATGTTAAATGCGGCTTCGAGAACTGAAGGCGGTAATGGAGGTTTTATGTTGATACTAATTGAATTGGTAATTTGGTTCTTAATTATATTAGCATCTGTATTTTTGGTAATGGCTGTTCGAAAAATTGCTGTACAATATGCAAGAAGAACTGCTTCTGGTGGCTATGAAAAGAATGTATTCGGTTCACGTCAATTTTTACCATTAAAATTAAATGCATCTGGTGTGATGCCAATTATCTTTGCACAGGCGATTATGTTTGTACCTAGCCTTATTGGTAGTTCGTCTTTTTTGAAAGACACAGCCTCGGGACAGTGGATGCAAACAAATTTTTCAGATATATTCGGGTTTTGGTATAATTTAGTTTTTGCTTTATTAATTATAATATTCACGTATTTCTATACGGCAATTACAGTACCAACTAATAAAATGGCAGATGATCTTAAGCGTAGTGGTGGATTTATTCCAGGCATACGTCCAGGTTCAGAAACCTCTGAATATTTAGATAAAATAATGTCACAAATAACATTGCCAGGTTCAATTTTCCTAGCTTTAATTGCTGTGTTCCCAGCGTTTATAGTGAAGTTAATGGGGGTTCAGCAAGGTTGGGCATTATTCTTCGGTGGGACATCACTGTTAATTATGGTTGGTGTGGCTATTGATACAATGCAACAGATTAATTCTTATTTATTAAATAAGCATTACGATGGCTTGATGAAAACAGGTAAAAATAGAAAAGCGGTTGCGCAATAATTTAGTAGTATGGCAAAACAGGCGGCAATAGAACAAGACGGTACAATTATAGAAGCATTATCAAATGCTATGTTCCGCGTAGAATTAGAAAATGGTCACATAGTGACGGCACATATCTCGGGTAAAATGCGTATGCATTACATTAAATTGTTACCAGGGGATAAAGTAAAATTAGAAATGAGTCCTTACGATTTAACGAAGGCTCGTATAACTTATAGATACTAATACGATGAAAGTAAGAGCATCAGTAAAGAAGAGAAGCGCAGACTGTAAACTAGTACGTAGAAAAGGTAGACTTTACGTCATTAACAAAAAGAATCCTAGATTCAAACAAAGACAAGGGTAATTATGGCAAGAATTGCAGGTGTAGACATACCAAAACAGAAAAGAGGAGTAATCTCCTTAACTTATATCTACGGAGTAGGTAGAAGTAGATCAAAAGAAATTTTAGCAGAGGCTAAAGTTGACGAAAGCACTAAGGTACAAGATTGGACTGATGAGGAAATCGGAGCAATCCGTGATGCTGTTGGTACATTTAAAATCGAAGGTGAATTACGTTCTGAAATTCAATTAAACATTAAGCGATTAATGGATATTGGATGTTACAGAGGTATTCGTCATAGAGTAGGTCTTCCTTTAAGAGGACAACGTACTAAGAATAACTCTCGTACTAGAAAAGGTAGAAGAAAAACGGTTGCTAACAAGAAAAAAGTAACTAAATAATAAAATAGTCTTTAGTCTTTAGACGTTGGAAAGAATCTGTTTGAAATTTAACGGTTTAGGATTCTAGCGACTATAAACTATTACTAAAAACTAAAATTAAATATGGCAAAGTCAAGTACTAAAAAGCGTAAAGTAATTGTTGATGCAATTGGAGAGGCACATATCACCGCTTCTTTCAACAACATCATTATTTCTTTAACAAATAAAAAAGGTGACGTTATTTCTTGGTCATCAGCTGGAAAAATGGGCTTTAGAGGCTCTAAAAAGAATACGCCTTACGCTGCGCAGTTAGCAGCAGAGGATGCAGCAGGTGTTGCTAAAGAAGCTGGATTAAAGAAAGTGAAAGCATACGTAAAAGGTCCTGGTAATGGTAGAGAATCTGCTATCAGATCGATACACAATGCTGGTATTGAAGTCGCAGAAATTATCGATGTGACGCCTTTACCACACAACGGATGTCGTCCACCAAAAAGACGTAGAGTTTAATCTGAATATTTTCAGATTCTAGTTAAAATATAATTAGAAAAATTCACATAGATTATAACTAAACTAATATCTCGCATGAAAGGCTTGATATTAGTTTATTTTGCATAAATTTGCAAACTGAAAAATAATAAACAAGTATCAACGAGAGGATAACGATTGTAGAAGGATAAGCTTAAGACCTTAATTTTATAATCACTCTCAAAACAAATTTAAAATGGCAAGATATACTGGTCCTAAAACTAAAATAGCTCGTAAATTCGGACAAGCTATATTCGGAGATGATAAAGCCTTCGAAAAAAGAAATTATCCACCTGGTCAACATGGTAACGCTAAAAGACGTGGAAAAAAATCTGAATATGCGATCCAATTGATGGAAAAGCAGAAAGCGAAATACACTTATGGTGTGTTAGAAAAGCAATTCAGAAACATGTTTAAAAAAGCAACTGCGGCACAAGGTATTACAGGTGAGGTATTACTTCAATTATGTGAATCTCGTTTAGATAACGTTGTTTTCAGAATGGGAGTGGCTCCAACTAGAAGTGGTGCTAGACAATTAGTTTCTCACAGACACATTACAGTAAATGGGCAAAAGGTAAATGTGCCTTCTTACCAATTAAAAGCTGGTGATGTTGTTGGCGTTAGAGAAAAATCTAAATCATTAGAAACAATTCAAAATTCATTAGCTAATTCTAGCAATGTTTATGAATGGATCACTTGGAATACGGCTACTATGGATGGAACTTATGTTTCTGTGCCTGCTAGACTTCAGATTCCAGAACAAATCAACGAGCAATTTATCGTTGAACTTTACTCTAAATAATATATTAATCATATTGGTATTTAGCCAAAGGATTTATTAGTTTTCTTCATACCTATAGATCGCGCAACTAAGTAACAATTAAAACGAAGAAAAATTATGGCAATATTAAATTTTCAGAAGCCCGACAAAGTAATCATGATTGATTCAACGGATTTCGAAGGTAAATTTGAATTTAGACCCTTAGAACCAGGATACGGATTAACAGTAGGGAATGCTTTACGACGTGTGTTGTTATCTTCTTTAGAAGGTTTTGCAATCACATCGGTAAGAATAGAAGGTGTAGATCACGAATTTTCTACAATTTCAGGCGTAGTTGAAGATGTTACCGAAATGATTTTGAACTTAAAGCAAGTTAACTTTAAGCGTCAAATTGATGAAATCGACAACGAAACAGTTACGATCTCGATTTCAGGACAAGATCAAATCACAGCAGGTGATTTTCAGAAGTTTATTTCAGGTTTCCAAGTACTAAATACAGATTTAGTAATCTGTAACTTAGATCCAAAAGTAAATATCAATATGGAGCTTACTATCGAAAAAGGTAGAGGTTATGTTCCTGCTGAAGAAAACAAAAAAGCTTCTGCACCAATAGGAACAATCTTTACAGATTCAATATACACTCCAATAAAGAATGTGAAATATGCTATTGAAAATTTCCGTGTTGAGCAAAAGACGGATTATGAGAAATTAGTATTCGAAATTAGAACTGATGGATCAATTAATCCTAAAGATGCTTTAACTGAAGCGGCTAAAATATTAATTCACCACTTCATGTTATTCTCTGATGAACGTATTACACTTGAAGCTGATGAAATAGCACAGACTGAAACTTATGATGAAGAATCACTTCATATGAGACAACTATTGAAAACTAAATTAGTTGATATGGATCTTTCGGTACGTGCACTAAACTGTTTAAAAGCGGCAGAAGTAGATACTTTAGGAGATTTGGTGTCATTCAACAAAAATGATTTAATGAAATTCAGAAACTTCGGTAAGAAGTCTTTAACGGAACTAGAAGAACTAGTAAATATAAAAGGTCTGAACTTCGGAATGGATTTAAGTAAATATAAATTAGATAAAGATTAAGGATTTGCGATGTTAGATTCGCGAATTGTGATTATAAAATTATAATTCAACAATCTTAAATCAAAAGTCTGCAATCGTAAATTAATAATAACCATCATATTTTGCTCTCTCTTCGTTTAAAATAAAAAAGGGATTTAGTAGCAAGATGATAATTTAAAAGTCATGAGACACGGTAAAAAATTCAATCACTTAGGAAGACAAACAGCGCATAGAAAATCGATGTTGGCCAATATGGCTTGTTCTTTAATAGAGCATAAGCGTATTAACACAACTGTTGCTAAAGCTAAAGCGTTAAAGCAGTTTGTTGAACCAATGATTACGAAATCTAAAACAGATACAACACACAACAGACGTATTGTCATGGCTAAGCTAAGACAAAAAGATGTTGTTGCAGAGTTGTTTAGAGATGTAGCACCGAAGATAGGTGACCGTCCAGGAGGATATACGCGTATCATTAAATTAGGAAACAGATTAGGTGATAATGCTGATATGGCAATGATAGAGTTAGTGGATTATAACGAACTTTATAATGCTGGTAAAGCAGAGAAGAAAACAACACGTAGAAGTAGAAGAGGCGGTAGCAAAGCTGAGGTAACTCCACCAGTGGAGACAGAAGAAACTGACGAAAAAGAATAAATGTTGATAAGCATTAATAAATATAAAGGATAAACTGTTTCAGTTTATCCTTTTTTTTTGGAATTTTGTAAAACCTTGAGATTGTTGAATCAGGAATATTTTTAAACACCAAATATGAAATACAAACAAAGAAAAAAAGCCCTTATATTATTAGCTGACGGAACAATTTTCCATGGTAAATCTATTGGTAAAGAAGGTTCTGCTTTTGGTGAAGTATGTTTTAATACGGGAACGACTGGGTACCAGGAGATATTTACAGATCCATCGTATTATGGCCAATTAATGGTAACTACCAATGCGCACATAGGAAACTATGGAACCAAAGAAGACGAAGTTGAATCTGATGACGTTAAAATAGCAGGTCTAATTTGTAAGAATTTCAGTTTTGAATATTCACGACCTTCTGCAGATTCATCCTTAGAAGCGTTCTTTGAGAAGTATAATACTTTAGCTATCGCCGATGTAGATACGAGAGCATTGGTTAGTTATATTAGAGATCATGGCGCCATGAACGCCGTTATTTCGACGGAAGTAGACAATATAGAAGGTCTTAAAAAGCAGTTGGCTGATATCCCATCAATGGAAGGTTTAGAATTAGCGTCTCAAGTATCAACTAAAGAACCGTATTATTTTGGTGATAAAAACGCAACATATAAAATAGCAGCTTTAGATATCGGAATTAAAAAGAATATTCTTAGAAATCTAGCGAACCGGGATGCTTACATTAAAGTGTTTCCATATAATTCTAAATTTGAAGATTTAGAAGCTTTTAATCCAGATGGTTATTTTTTGTCTAACGGTCCTGGTGATCCAGAACCTTTAATTGAGGCGCAAGCTGTGGCAAAAGAAATCATTGCTAAGAACAAGCCTTTATTTGGTATTTGCTTAGGTCATCAAGTGATTGCCTTAGCCAATGGTATCTCAACATATAAAATGCATAATGGTCATAGGGGGATTAATCATCCTGTAAAGAATTTAGTGACAGGTAAAGGTGAAATCACATCTCAGAATCATGGTTTTGCCATTAGTAGAGAAGAAACCGAGGCTAATGGTAATGTAGAAATTACACATGTGCATCTTAATGATAATACAGTTGCTGGAATTAAGATTAAAGATAAAAATTGTTTCTCTGTACAATACCATCCAGAAGCGAGTCCTGGTCCAAATGATTCTGTTTATTTGTTTGATCAATTCATTGAAAACATAAAGAACAACTAATATAAAAACGCAATGAAAGAGAGCTTTCTTTGCGTTTTTTTAGTTACGAAAACATTATCGTAGTCATTAATCGTAAATATGGTTATTGTCGTGTTTTACGCTTTATATTTTTGTAAATTTGAGGTAAATCAACGTTAAAAAACAATATAAAATGAGCATTATAATCAATGTACACGCAAGACAAATTTTAGATTCTAGAGGAAATCCAACTGTAGAAGTCGATGTGACTACTGAAAATGGAATCATGGGGAGAGCAGCAGTACCTTCTGGTGCTTCTACCGGTGAGCATGAAGCTGTTGAGTTAAGAGATGGTGGAGACGCTTACATGGGTAAAGGGGTTTTAAAGGCCGTAGAGAATGTCAATGCAGTGATAGCTCAAGAATTACTGGGTGTTTCAGTTTTCGAACAAAATGCCATTGATCAAATGATGATCGAATTAGATGGTACACCAAACAAATCAAAGTTAGGAGCTAATGCTATATTAGGTGTGTCTTTAGCAGTTGCTAAAGCTGCCGCTAATGAGCTTGGTATGCCATTATATAGATATGTAGGAGGTGTTTCTGCTAATACATTACCAGTACCAATGATGAATATTATCAATGGGGGTTCTCATAGTGATGCGCCAATTGCGTTTCAAGAGTTTATGGTAATGCCAGTAAAAGCAAAAAGCTTTACACATGCCATGCAAATGGGAACTGAGATTTTCCATAACCTTAAAAAAGTGTTACATGATAGAGGTTTAAGTACAGCAGTTGGAGATGAAGGTGGTTTTGCACCTAATTTAGCTGGTGGTACTGAAGATGCATTAGATACCATTAAGGTAGCAGTAGAAAAGGCAGGTTACAAACTTGGCGATGATGTTATGATTGCTTTAGATTGTGCAGCTGCAGAATTTTACAAAGACGGAAAATACGATTATACGCTTTTTGAAGGTGCTACAGGCGTTGTAAGATCGAGCAAAGAACAAGCGGCTTACTTAGCTGAACTTGCTTCAAAATATCCAATTATTTCTATTGAAGATGGAATGGATGAAAACGATTGGGAGGGCTGGAAAGACCTTACTGAGCAAATTGGAGATAAAGTACAGCTTGTTGGTGATGATTTATTTGTGACTAATGTAGAGCGTTTATCTCGAGGTATCGATAACGGAATTGCTAATTCTATTTTAATTAAAGTGAATCAAATTGGTTCTTTAACAGAAACTATTGCTGCAGTTAACATGGCTAAGAATGCTGGTTATACCTGTGTAATGTCACATAGATCTGGTGAAACAGAAGACAATACCATTGCAGATTTAGCTGTGGCTTTAAATACAGGTCAAATTAAAACAGGATCTGCATCACGTAGTGATCGTATGGCAAAATACAATCAGTTATTACGTATTGAAGAAGAATTAGGTAGTGTTGCCTATTTTCCTCAGGAGAAGGCGTTTAAATTGAAATAAGCTTAACCTAATAAAGTATACATTTAAAGCCTTTCAATATTGAGAGGCTTTTTTATGCGCTACAATCAATCAAAAGAATAAATAAGACCATTAGTCAATTCATATTGAGTTCTCGGAATATTTACAATAGGCTCTGCATCGAAGTTGTAAATAAAAGTTATTTTAAAGGCTAAGTTCTTTACGATTCTAAAGGCTACAGACGTTTCATTAGAAATTCTAAAATCAGAAAACTGTTTTAGCAGGGGTTGATAATACGTGGTACTGACAATTGAAAGATTGTCTAAGGGATATAAACTGCATGAAAAATAAGTACTACCTCTTAAATCTCTTAATATTTCAATAGAATCATCTAAGGCTTCTTCAATCTCGTACATTAAAAGTGTTCCTAAATAATATCTAAAGTTTTTGTTTTTAGACAGTTTAAAGCGTGGGCCAATACCCAGCAAACCTCTGAATTTTATATTTGAAACAGCATCGTATTGACTTTGAGCAAAAGCTTCAAACTTTATACGTTCTCCTAGGTTTCTATTATACCTAAGATGTTGTGTGCCTCGATTTACAAAAGAGTTGTCTTCAATTTTTTGTAAATTAAGGTCATTAATAAAAAGATAGACATTGTTTTTTGAGTTATACTGTAATCGTATCCTATTGTTAACTCTAAAGATAGAACTGGTGTTTTTAATCAAGCCTACATCTAAACTTCCAGAGACAGACCATTTAGACGAATCAGAGATGCGTCTTAAGGATTCCACATTAATAATTTGAGCATTACAAATGTGGAATGCAGAAGATGCTAAAAGGAAAACAATTATTACGCTTTTCATTATGGGTTAATGTTAAATAAGTCGCAAAAATAACATCATTTTTCCTATTGTAAATTCAAATCAACTAATAATTGTTAGTTGCGCTTCAGAAGTGTTAAAACGATTATAAATGTACTCCCGAAATCGTTTGATATTTCGTAAATTCGTAGTACTTGAAATAAAAAAAACAAACAAAAGATGTCAGATAAAGCAATCCTAAAAATTAATGATAAAAAATATGAATTCCCTGTACTTATAGGCACAGAAAATGAAGTTGCTATTGATATAAAAAGTTTGAGAAGTGCAACGGGAGGAGTCATAACTATAGATCCTGGATTTAAAAACACAGGCAGTTGTGAGAGTGCTATTACGTTTCTTGATGGTGAAAAGGGTATCTTAAGATATAGAGGTTATTCTATTGAAGAACTGGCTGAAAAAGCGGATTTTTTAGAAGTAGCTTACCTATTAATTTTTGGAGAATTGCCTACACAGCTCGAATTGGATAAGTTTCATGAAGATATAAAAGCAGAAT
This sequence comes from Flavobacteriaceae bacterium, assembly GCA_034112185.1. Classification (GTDB taxonomy): domain Bacteria; phylum Bacteroidota; class Bacteroidia; order Flavobacteriales; family Flavobacteriaceae; genus Winogradskyella. The sequence continues at coordinate 36,378 of JAWUVW010000053.1, forward strand.
CAGTTGTTGATGATGACATAAAAAAGATTTTGGATGCATTTCCAAAATCAGCACATCCTATGGGAGTGTTATCATCGTTGACAAGTGCATTAACCGCTTTTTACCCGACTTCAGTAGATATTAATTCTGAAGAAGCAATGTATAATTCTATCGTTAGAATTCTAGGTAAATTCCCTGTGCTAGTAGCATGGACAATGCGTAAGAAGAACGGGTTGCCATTAGATTATGGTGACGACAAACTAAGTTATGTTGAGAATGTATTAAAGATGATGTTTAAAAGCCCAAATCGGGAATACGAACAAAATCCGATTTTGGTAAATGCTTTAGATAAACTATTAATCTTGCATGCAGACCATGAGCAGAACTGTTCTACATCTACAGTGAGAATTGCAGGTTCCTCCCATGCTGGACTATTTGTATCACTTGCATCAGGTATTTCTGCACTTTGGGGACCATTGCATGGAGGCGCAAATCAAGCGGTATTAGAAATGCTTGAAGCCATTAAGGAAGATGATGGTGATACTAAAAAGTATATGGCTAAAGCAAAAGATAAAGAAGACCCTTTCCGTTTAATGGGCTTTGGTCATCGCGTGTATAAAAACTTCGATCCTAGAGCTAAAATTATTAAAGTGGCAGCTGATGAGGTATTAGGCGATTTAGGCATAGATGATCCCATTTTAGATATCGCAAAAGGTCTTGAAAAAGAGGCTTTAGAAGATCCGTATTTTGTAGATCGGAAATTATATCCTAATGTAGATTTCTATTCAGGTATAATTTATAGAGCAATGGGAATCCCTGTAGAAATGTTTACCGTAATGTTTGCGCTTGGACGTTTACCAGGTTGGATAGCACAATGGCGTGAAATGCGTTTAAACAAAGAGCCAATAGGGAGACCAAGACAATTATATGTTGGTGAAACTTACAGGGAATTTAAGACCGTCGATAAAAGATAATACACTGTAATAAGCATTAGAAGCTTCATAAACTTTATGAAGCTTTTTGTGTTTTGGAGCCTTGTGAAACAGCTATGAAGCAACACTTTTTAACCAAAAGGTTATGATATGGATGTTCCACGAGACTGTTATGAAACCATAGATTTGAACACATGAAACATCCATATCTAGATTTTGATACCCTAGAGAATGATTAAATGGATGTACCATGTAACCATAGAAAACCATAGATTTGAACACATGAAACAACCATATCTAGATTCTGATACTCTGGAGAATTATTAAATGGATGTACCATGTGACCATAGAAAACAATAGATTTGCACACATGAAACAACCATATCTAGATTCTAATACTCTAGAGAATTATTAAATGGATGTACCATGTGACTTAGAAAAACAATATATTTAAACACATGAAACTAAACATTCAAAACGAAACATCTCGACTTAGAGCTGTGGTTTTAGGTACAGCTGAAAGTAATGGTCCAACACCAAAAGCTGACGATTGCTATGACCCTAAAAGTCGTGAACATGTATTGGCTGGAACCTATCCGTTAGAAGAAGATATGATTGCTGAAATGGAAGCAGTGGCTATGGTATTGGAGAAATATGATGTGAAGGTATACAGACCCGAAGTCATTAAAAACTACAACCAAATTTTTGCACGAGATATATCGTTTGTAATTGAGGATAAAGTTATTATAGCTAACATCTTACCTGACCGTAGGCGTGAAGTAGAAGCTACTGAATATGTTTGGGAAAACGGCGATATAGCAAATAGAATTATATTGCCAGAAGAATGTCATGTCGAGGGAGGAGACGTAATGCCGTGGAATGATTATATCTTTATCGGAACTTACTCGGGAGAAGATTATGCAGATTATATTACGGCGCGCACTAATATGGATGCCGTCATAGCTATTCAAGAATTATTTCCTGAGAAAACTGTAAAAGCTTTCGAATTAAGAAAATCTAATACTGAGGCTAAAGAAAATGCCTTGCATTTAGATTGCTGCTTTCAACCTATAGGAAAAGATAAAGCCATACTTCATAAAAATGGATTTTTGATTGAACGCGAATACGAATGGCTAGTTGATTTCTTTGGTAAGGATAATATCTTCGAAATTACAAAAGAAGAAATGTACAATATGAATAGTAATGTGTTCTCCATATCTGAAGATGTTATTATTTCAGAGCAGAATTTTACAAGGCTAAATACGTGGCTAAGAGACAACGGTTTTACAGTAGAAGAAGTAGCATATTCTGAGATAGCGAAACAAGAAGGCCTTTTACGATGTTCTACAATGCCTTTAATTAGAGACTAATCACTTGCGATATAAAAAGTAATTCGTAACAAGGTTTATGTATTCTTGTTTGGCTTCATCTTTACTAATATTTTGTATTTGAAACAGCGCATTGGTTTTAAACGCGTTTATAATCGGTTTTTTGCTACTTGGCCGCCCATAATTATTGGTGGCTTTTTTATAATAGGCATATAACCGAAGTAAAAAATCAGCAGGGAAGGGTTCTGTGTGGTCGTTTACACGTTCTACTGCTGTTTCAAATTCAATATTTAGTTCGTCGGAATTCATGTCATTTCTGCGATGACACTTTCGCCACCACGTACCTTTTGATTAAGTTCTACTTTAATATCTGCATCTAAAGGTAAAAATAAATCTACACGTGACCCAAATTTTATAAAACCAGAATCAGATCCTTGTAATGCTGAAGTCTGAGGTTTAGCATAATTAACGATACGTCTCGCTAAAGCACCGGCAATCTGTCTATATAACACTTTACCAAAGCCGTCATTCTCGACTACAACCGTAGTGCGTTCATTCTCTTCACTAGCTTTAGGATGCCAAGCTACGAGATACTTACCAGGATGATATTTGCTATAGCTTATAGTACCACTGGTCGGATATCGTGTAACATGCACGTTAATTGGTGACATAAATACAGAAACCTGAATACGTTTATCTTTAAAAAATTCATTTTCCATAACCTCTTCAATTACAACAACCTTTCCATCTACAGGCGATAAAGCTTGCTTCTCGTTATATTGTGTATGTCGTTTTGGGTTTCTGAAAAATTGTAGAATGAGCATTAAGAACATAAGAATAGCGATCATTATTCCTTTTCGTAACCATTCGTTACTAACAAATTCGTCGATGAGAAAAAATGAGACTACAACTATAACAAGTGTAATGAAAATGATTTTATGACCTTCTTTATGAAACATAGCTTAAAATTCTTAAAAATAAATATATAAATGGAGCCGCAAAGATAATACTATCTAGTCTATCTAAAAGCCCTCCGTGTCCGGGCATTATAACGCCACTATCTTTTGCGCCAACTTGACGTTTAAATTTAGACTCAATTAAGTCTCCTAGCGTACCAAATACACTCACAATAATTGCAAGAATTAGCCAACTCGTAAAACCGAGTGTTTCGGTATAAGTTGCTATAAAATAACTCGATATACAGGCGAAAAAGAGACCTCCCAAAAAGCCTTCAACTGTTTTCTTAGGTGAAACACTTGTGAAAAGTTTTTGCTTTCCAAAGTTCTTACCTACAAAATAAGCGGCACTATCATTAACCCAAATCAGTATAAATCCTCCTAAAAGGAGTTGTGGTGTAAATTGTTCTTGGTAGTTCGCAATGAGCAGTAAGAAAACGAACCCACTTGTTAAATAAAATGTCGTAACGATAAACTTTTTCGATTCAAATAAAGGAATTCTTTTTGAAGCGAATAAGTCTTTTATTAGAATTAGATTAACGAAAATCGTAATTACTAAAAGGACTTGAATAGCTTCATCACTGCCAGTAAGCTCTTTATTATTAAGGCATAAAAACCAAAAACCAGCATAGAGTATAAAGAATATAATGTATTGAGCAAAAGACTTCAACTTTATAAGCTTACTTAATTCAGCCAAGCTTATGATACCAAATAGCGCAAGTAAAGCGAATAAGGCTCCCTGCGCATATAGCGAACCAATGAGTAACAGTATGTATATAGCACCAGAAATTCCTCTTAGAAACAGTTCTTTCATTATAAATCTTCTAGTAGAAGTAAATATAAATTTTTAGAACTACTTCCATAAGTTAGAAAGTCTTTATCATCAGCAGCTTTAAAGTGCTTTATTGTGGTGATATTTGTGGGGATTGTTGTTTTGCTTTTTTCTTTTATACCTTTTAAACCCTCTCCAATACTTTCTACAAACTGACTCGTCGTAGCATAAATAATGAAATGGTCTGGTAATTCTTGAAGTTTCTTTTCTGCGATTTGATTTGATGAGATTAATAAAGAACCATCATCAGATATTAAGTATTCACATGTTGATAAAAAATAGGCGCTTTCTGAAGTTTTTTTGCTGGCATTAAGATTAAAACCCTTGAATAATTCTGATAAACGTTTATCGATAAGAAAAACGTTCTCGTCATGCCATTTATTTTCGTTAAGAATAGAATTGAAACTGTCTTTTACCTCTTCCATATTTTCACAATACAAGAACTTACCACCATTAGCTTTAAAGTTTATTGTAAAACGTTCGTCTACGGGCAACTTAACTTCAGGCATGTATTTGCCACGGTCTTGATTAGGTATGTGTTCTTCACTCTGATCAGATTTTTTCCCGAAGAATTTACGAAATAAGCTCATTCAATAGTTACTATTAGTCCTGTCTTTTGTGTATATTGTAAATATAAAAAAACTTAAATTAACATTTGGTTAATTTAAGTTTTTTCTAAGATGAGACTGAAGGGTTATTCTTCTTCTTTAGATATGATTTCTGAGACAGTTTCTGGTTTGTCATAAGGACGTTTTCCAAAAATCTTCTCTAGATTATCCTTAAAGATAACTTCTTTATCTAATAAGACTTCAGCTAATTCTGTCAGCTTATCTTTATGTGTTTCTAATAAATCAATAGCACGTTTATATTGCTTTTCGATAATATCAGAAATTTCATTATCAATAAGTTCAGCTGTACGCTCACTATATGGCTTTGTGAATCCATATTCTGATTGGCCTGAAGAATCATAATAGGTTAAATTACCCACTTTATCACTAAGGCCATAAATTGTAACCATAGCTCTAGCTTGTTTCGTAACTTTCTCTAGGTCACTGAGTGCACCTGTAGAAATTTTATCGAAAATCACTTTTTCTGCAGCTCTACCACCTAAGGCCGCACACATTTCATCAAGCATTTGTTCTGGGCGCACAATGAGACGTTCTTCTGGTAAATACCAAGCAGCGCCTAAAGACTGACCTCTTGGTACAATGGTTACTTTTACCAAAGGAGCCGCATGTTCTAACATCCAACTTGCAGTCGCATGACCGGCTTCGTGGAAAGCTACAGTGCGTTTCTCATCTGGAGTAATTATTTTATTCTTCTTTTCTAAACCTCCAACAATTCTATCAACAGCATCTAAGAAATCTTGCCTATTAACTGCTTTTTTGCCTTTTCGAGCCGCAATCAAAGCAGCTTCATTACATACATTAGCTATATCAGCGCCAGAGAACCCGGGCGTTTGTTTGGCTAAGAAATCGACATCTAATGTTTCTTCTTTTTTTAGTGGACGTAAGTGCACTTCAAAAATCTGTTTACGTTCTCTAACGTCCGGTAGATCCACATAAATCTGACGATCAAAACGACCAGCACGCATTAAAGCTTTGTCTAAAATGTCAGCTCGGTTGGTTGCCGCTAATACAATAACATTTGAGTTGGTGCCAAAACCATCCATTTCAGTTAATAATTGATTCAAGGTGTTTTCACGTTCATCATTAGAACCTGACATTGCGTTTTTACCTCTGGCTCTTCCAATAGCATCAATTTCATCAATAAAAATTATTGAAGGCGATTTTTCTTTAGCCTGTTTAAATAGATCGCGTACTCGAGATGCACCAACACCTACAAACATTTCAACAAAATCAGAACCAGACAATGAAAAGAAAGGCACTTTAGCTTCACCTGCAACGGCTTTTGCTAATAAAGTTTTACCAGTTCCTGGAGGTCCTACTAATAAGGCTCCCTTGGGTATTTTACCGCCTAAGGCCGTATATTTTTCAGGGAATTTTAAGAAATCTACAATCTCTTGTACTTCTTCTTTTGCACCTTCTAAACCAGCGACATCTTTAAACGATGTTTTCGTATCTGATTTTTCATCGAAGAGTTTAGCTTTAGATTTTCCTATGTTAAAAATCTGTCCACCAGCGCCTCCTCCTCCTCCAGAGGACATGCGTCGCATAATAAAGATCCAAACACCAATGATAAGTACAAATGGCAGTAAGGTTAGTAGTAAATCTCCCCAAACATTTTGTTCGGATTTAAATCCTACACTTACTTCTAAATTATTTTCAACTTTTATTTTGTTTATTTCTTCTTGAAATAATTTTAAATCACCAAATTCAAACTTGTAGTTTGGTACTGATGATACAGATGGCAGTATTGAAGTTGGTTTTGAACCTTTGTGTATTTCTTGCGCTTGTGCCTCTTTGGTTAAATAAACTCTCGCTTCACGATTATTAATAATTTCTACTTTTTGAACGTCACCGTTACGCAAGTAGCGAAAGAATTCTGTTGGATTCGTCTGTTTTCCTGTAGATGCACCAAAACCACCTGCAAATAATTGAATTGCAAGAAATGCCAAAATTATAGCGCCATATATCCAATACGGGTTTATTTTTGGTTTTTTGTTTAAATTTTTATCGTCTTTAGCCATTAGTAGCGTTTGTCTTTTTAGTAACTTGTTTCTATTTGTGTTGTTTTAGCGTCTCCCCAAAGACTTTCAATATCGTAATATTCTCTGATGTGCTTTTGAAAGACATGCACAACAACGTTAACATAATCCATTAAAACCCACTCAGCATTTTCTGAACCTTCTATATGCCAAGGTTTATCTTTAAGGGTTTTACTAACTTGTTTTTGTATGGAATTAACGATGGCGTTTACTTGCGTATTAGACGTACCTTCGCAAATAATAAAATAATCACAAACCGTATTTTCTATCTCTCTTAAATCTAAAATTATAATCTCTTTTCCTTTAACCTCTTCTATGCCTCCAATAATAGTTGTAATGAGTTGGTCTGCATTAATATTTACTTTCGTCATTAAATTGAATTAATTTGTGCAAAGTTATTATTTTTTTAGTTCTTGTAAGTCCTAATTGTCATAAGAAAACTATAAAATAAAATTGCTTCGTTTATGTACATAATCAAACTTGATGCCATTGACTCTACAAACACCTATCTAAAGGAGATGTGTGCCGTTAAATTACCTAAGGATTATACGGTGGTTAGTAGTGACGTACAAACGCTAGGACGAGGACAAATGGGTACATATTGGCAAGCGGAGCGCGGTAAAAACCTTACAGTGAGTGTCTTTAAGACCCTTTCAGGGTTTAATATAGAACAACAGTTTTATGTGAGTATGGTGGTTTCTTTAGCCATTTGTAGTGCATTAAAAACCTTTAATGTTCCTCAATTGTGTATAAAATGGCCTAACGACATTTTGTCAGCAAAGTTGAAGATTTGTGGAATTTTAATAGAGAATATTGTTAAAAGCAACAAATTACAAGGTTCTGTAATTGGTTTTGGACTCAATGTCAATCAGAAATATTTTAGAGATTTACCACAAGCGTCTTCAATGAGTTTACTGACAGGTGTCTTATTTAATAAAGATGAGGTGCTTTCTGAAATTTTAAAACAGCTCGAAATTTATTTTGAATTGTTAGCCTCTGAAAAATTCGCAGACATTAAATCACAATATGAAAACCGTCTATTTAGAAAAGATAAACCGTCTACATTTAAAACAAAAGATGCAAGCACCTTTTCTGGAATTATAAAAGGAGTGACTAAAAAAGGAAAGCTAACAGTCTGGACAGAAGATGAGATTACTAAAACCTTCGACCTTAAGGAAGTGACGTTGTTGTATTAGATAGCCGTCTTCATATTAGTGGCTAAAGTCTCAATAAATTTACTGATTGGTCCTTTTATCATCATCGCCATCATCGCATTAAATTCGCCATCAAAAGTTAATTTCACGTCCGTTTTATTCGGTTCACCTTCAATGATGTCAGCGATAAGTGAAAAGTTTAATTTTCCACCTGCAGCTCCCAAAATGACCTTACTATTTGGTATGGCTTCTTTTTTCTTTAAAATAATTTCTGGCATGCCCTTAAGCGCGAATAGAAATTTATCGGTTTCTAAAACTTCGAACTTGCTAATGTTTTCTGGCATTAAGCTTTCAAAATTCTTGATATCAGATAAAAAGTTGAAGGTCTCTTCTGCAGACTTATCTAAGGTGACCTGTGGTGATTCTAAATTCATGTGTTTGGTGTTATAGTGTTTCTTGTTTCCTCCCTCGCTAAAACTTAATACGGACCAGAGTTGCTTAGTTGATGCGTTGAGGTTTTAGGATAAAGTTTGTTTTTAAAAACCCAGTTTATAGAGCCACAACTAAACGACTCAACGTTTTAATATCAATTAGCGTTCCATTCACTAGGGTTAGCGTTCCATTGTGCTAAAATGTCTTGCTGTTTCTCAGTAATGTAATGTGTATCTAAGGCTTGCTCCAGTAAATTTTCGTAATTGCTAAGGGTATGTAATTCTATATTAGCTTCAGCAAAATTCTGTGATGCTATATCAAAGCCATAAGAGAAAATAGCGACCATGCCTTTAACATTAACTTCGGCTTCTTTTAAGGCTAAGACGGCATTGAGGCTACTTTTACCTGTACTTATTAAATCTTCGACGACGACAACTGTTTGACCTTTTTCAATATAGCCTTCGATCTGATTTTGGCGACCATGTTTCTTGGCTTCTGGTCTTACGTATACAAACGGAAGATTGAGATAATCTGCGACCAAAGCACCAATACCAATAGCGCCTGTTGCTACACCAGCAATAACATCGGGTTTGCCATAACAGTCTTCAATATGTCTGGCGATCGTTTCTCTAATATAATTTCTAATTAGAGGGTAAGACAATACAATTCTGTTATCGCAGTATATTGGTGATTGCCATCCAGAAGCCCAAGTGAAAGGATCATTAGGTTGCAATTTTATAGCGTTGATTTGCAATAAAACTTCTGCGGTTTTTTTAGCGGTATCTTTATTAAAAGTCATAATACAAAATTAATGAATTTTGTAGGCTTTGAAATTTTAATTGAAATTAATTTTCATTTCTGATACTATGTCATAAAAAATAATAATTTTACAAGGTCAATGAACTAATTAACCCTGACCATGTACACCATTTTTGTAGGAGATAAACCTATAATACTAACGACTAAAGTAGAAAAAGAGACTGATTTTAAGTTGTATCTTCTCAAATCTGTTAATATAGGTAAGGTTATAAAAACCCTTGTGAATACAGATTTAAGGGGGGTGCACTTAATACACAAGAAGGAAGATAAACTATTAAAAAAGTTTCTTAAGTTGCTTCCCAATGTCGTGGCAGGTGGCGGAAAAGCCTTCAATGCTAAAAATGAAATTCTCTTTATATACAGAAATAATAAGTGGGACTTGCCTAAAGGTAAGACGGAAGGGAAGGAATCTATTGAAGACACCGCTGTAAGAGAAGTGGAGGAGGAGACAGGTGTTAAAGGTTTAAAGATTGTGAAGCCCTTACCAACAACCTATCATATTTTTAAACGTAATGGAAAGCACAGAATTAAAGTCACCTACTGGTTTGAAATGAAAACCGATTTTGAAGGTAAATTACAGCCTCAAGAAAAAGAAGGCATTACTAAAGTAGAGTGGTTAGATGCTGAAGCATCTCAAAAAGCTTTAGATAATAGTTATGCTAATATTAGAATTTTGGTTTAAAGCAGGGGGCTCTAAACCAAATTCTAACCGCTATTAATACAAAAATGTATTAAATTGATTTTACTTCTTTTCTGCGACTTCTAAAGCTTCTAAAGCTTCTAGACGCTTTAAAATAGCAAGGTTTACAGCTTTCAAATCCTCATTATCCTTTTGAAGTTTTTCTATAAGCGTTTGTTGTTCTTGGATTCCTTTGACCATAACAGGAAGTAAATTTCCATACCTAGCTTCTAGTTTTTCGGGGTTGTTATAACTTACTAAATCTAAATTCTCGCCAATAGCAGATTCTTGTTGCAACTTTAGCAAATCTTGTGCTATAAAACCTACCGCCTTCGCTCCAACTTTTGATTTGTCTCTAGCATTCCAGGTGTACGTGACAGGGTTTAATTGCTTTATAAATTCAATTCCTTCGGATAATTTCACAATATCATCTTTATCTCTTCTGTCTGATAATGCTGTGATTGTAGTAGCATTACATCTTAACATTCCAGTTGCAAAATTTCCTAGAGTGACTTGGTTTGCGCCATTCGAAGTAGCACCAGTACCAAGTGCTACACTCTCAGAAAACCCACTAGTATTTGCACCATTCCCAATTGCAACGCTATTGTTACCAGACGAATTAGCCGCTAGATTACCAATTATCACATTATTGGATCCCGTATTAGTGGCTCCAGCTAAATTACCAATAACTGTGTTGTTGTTGCCACTAGCGTTTTCAAAAGCAAATGCACCAATTATTGTATTTTGAGAACTGATCCTACCAAGTCCACTTTGCAGAGCATTAAAACCAATAGCTACGTTATTTTGACTAGCTGGGGTATTCAAAAGTCTCCCAGCACCAGCACCCAAATAAGTGTTATTACCCCCTGTTGTATTTGCGTCTCCTGCTAATCTTCCGAAAAATGTGTTATTAAGTCCAATTCTCCCAGAAATAACAGTAGCTCGTCCAAAAAGTAAATCTACATCATTGCTGGTTCCTAAATAATCAGAGGCAATTGCAAGATTTCCACCTAATAGCCAAGCTCCAAAAGAAGGTGGCGGTGGTGGTGGTGTTACCGTATCTCCTATTCTTACCCATGATATAAGGCCTACATTCCAATAGTAAAACCCTGGCGTCAATGTGCCAACTGTTGCTGTATTAAATACTAGCTCTGCGTCTGCGGGTGTAATTAAAGGTAAAGGTGAGGTTTTCAAGGTTAATGCAACACGCGGTATTAGGAAACCGTCTGTTGCTGAAACAATATCTAATGCGGCTTCTGGCGTGGTTGTACCGATTCCTACTTGTGCATTTAAGGATAGTGTTAAAAGTATGACGAATGATAAAGATAAAATTGATTTCATAACAGGACTATTAATTTATATCAGAGGGGTTAAAGTCTTATATTGTTTTTGAAAAACATTCTGTTTTGTGCATCTCTTTAAAGGGTAAGAAAAGCAGTTATGTAATTTAATAAAGGATTCGCTGTTTTCCTCTGATTTTTTGTTATACAAACCATACAACGATGTAACTAGAGTCTTAATATCCGTTCAGTTGCATTAAATACTCGTGTTTTAGACTTATAATTATATGAATTAATTATGGTTGAAATATAAAACAACTATAAATGTAGTGTTAATGTAGTGGTCTTTGTTTTTGCGTAATTACTGTTTTTTTTAACATTTTAATAATTAAATTGTTATTTATCAGTGTTTTGACTGTGAAGTCATCAGTGTATTACCTAAGCATCTGATGACGCTTAAAACTAAAAAAATTAGAAAAAGTTCTATGAAAGTGTACGTTTTTGAGATTATTTGTAGCTGTGTAAGAGAATTGTAGTTGCTTCTTTATATTACAAATGGACTTGAAGCTGTAGTGCGAATATGGGTATATGTATGGTTTAATTCTTAGTGTTTAGTCGTGTGCGTTTCTCTTTAATTTTATTTGAATTTTAAGAACTATGGTGATCAAATCAAGACTGTCTAAAACCTAATTTTGAACGTCAGTTTTAACATGAACAAATTCTAAATATAGTTAGTGACCTTAGTTTCCAAAGTCTTTATGAAAATAATTATAGTTTGAATTTTAATGTATTTCGTACGCTTCGCTTATTGCTTTCAAAGAAAAAAATAGTTTCATTTCAATACTACTCAATGTGCTGTTTCTCTTTGCTATAGTTATTCTTAATTCGACGCATATTTCAACCTGAATTGAAAGTTAATGATTTTTGTAGGTGATTTTTTAAGTTTTGTAGATTATAGTTTTAGGGGGTCGCTTTATTCTGTGGGTAAATGCCTCTATAAAAATCGATACACCAAAATAAAGTAATCTAAAGGAGACGCGCGACCAGAATTAAGAATAACATGTTCATTATAATATTTAAAATTGTTTTCCTTTAGTCTTTCTATGAGACTTTTAGACATTGCTGTGGCTGGCCATTAGTCATCATTTTTACTTGAGATAATTAAAATAGGACCCTTTATGTTTTCTACCTCAATTTCTGCATTTTTTACAGCGTTTTGATCTACGAGCATCATACTATGTGCCGTATATAAATCTCCTTTTAAGCAGGAGGAATTGTTTTTAAAGGCTCAGGGACGTAAGGAACTTCTTTATTTTATAAGTCCATGACGACGTATTTGCTACCCAAGTAATTACAGGAAAACTAACATGTGATTTTGACATTGCAATAATGGCTCTAAAATCACTAAATCTACTCGCTAAATTTAAGGCCAAATCTCCGCCTCGAGCCCCTCCAATCAGTGCTATTTTAGAAGCGTCTAAATTTGAGTACTGGGCTCTATTTATTACGGTATCTGAAATGGCATCTAAAGAGATTCTATCGAGGTGCTCTGGTGTGCCATAAGATCGGAAATAACCTATGATCAATACAGCATACCCTTTTACGATTAAGCGATCTCTTTTGTCTTTTAGATAATTTCTGGACCAATCATTACCACCATCACCGTCACCAAAGGCTACAATTAAAGGTTGTTTATCGCCATCTCCTAAGTATAATTTTGCTCCAATATTACCATGCTGTTGAGAAAGTGAAGGCGCATAAGTAGAAATGTAAATAAGAATAGCTGAAAAAATAAGTATGATAATTAATGAGATTTTATGGATTGTTTTTTTTATGAAGCGATAAAATTAAAAGTTAAAATTACGGTATCAAATCCTTAAAAGTTTTGACCGATATCAAATAATCATTTTTCAGCCCGAATCCTACTCAGTGTTTTTTTAGTAATTCTCAAATATGAGGCAACCAGGACTAAAGGAATGCGATGATAGATGTCCGCATACGTTTTTTGAAAATGACACTATTTTTCTTTAGCTGATCTAGGGTTCAGAGATGCAATACGTCCCATTAAAAGGCCAAAAACACTTCCCATTGATAAACGGGCATAACGTTCCATTTCTGGCAAATTGCCAAAAAGGTATAGAAGTTTGTTTGCGTTTATAACATGCACTTCCTTAGATGCGATGGCATCAATAGAATAGATGTCTTTTGTTCTGTCTATAAATTTTTTTGGAACATTAACCCATTCGTCTGAGCTACTATTCACTGATTTCTTTTCCATCTTTAAAAAAATAGGTTCGTAAGATGCCTTTACTAATAAAATAGCTCTCTGTACAAATATGGTTGGCGTCTAAAACAAGTTCCCCTTTTTTAAATACAATTGGTTTCAATCGTTTTACAAGTTCAGATTTGAGATGATCCGAGAGCTTAAACTATTTTTCAAAATGTGCGAATATATGTTTAGTAGTTTCGATACTAATGAATTTTTATAGGGTTGTTTCGAAGGTTATAGCAACTGTTCTAATCTTGCATAATGCGATACACAGGATATTGCAAATGCGCCTTTTCATAGCTTGCACTTTGCTTATGCAACCAATCTAATTGCGCATACCAATTATTAGCAAAGTCCTCATCATAACTTATTTTAATATTGTATTCAATTTGTAATTTAGGATTTGCTTTTAAAAGCACTTTGGCTTGGTCTTCCCATACATAAGGTGAGAAGCCTTGTTTTTGTTGTGGAAAGTAGTTAGACTAACATTAGTATTTTGGTTTAAGTATGTTTGGCTATGCTGTTTTCGATTTACTTTTATTAATTATTTACACCCTTTGTTATAACTTTAGTTTCAGAAACAAAATCACCTTGTTCCGTTACACCTTCAATAAACAATGTAATGTCACTGTTACTAGGGTTGTAAACAGTGAAGCTTAGATTGCTGTTATTATCAATTTTACAATCTGGAATCCAATCTATGACTCCAAAGCTTCTAAAAAAATCATCATTGTATACCTTGTACTTTGGGACATAGAATTTTTTGTTGTCAGAAAAAGTCAATGGGAATTGCAACTGAACAAAAGGGTTTTTCTGCTGTTTTTTTGCGAAATCTAGAGATGTATATATCTTTATCACACCGTTTGCACCTAGAAAACCTTCTCCAGAACCACTTTCATTAATAGTGATATAGTCAACAGTATTTAAAGGGTACGCATAAAATAAATCAATATTGTTCATTAACATATCATCTAAATATACTATTGGGGGGCCATTTGCAGTTGTGGCTGGCAGTCTCCTTGCAATCCTTACTCTACCCATACTTTCTTCTGCAACATATTTTAGTACAAAAGAATTAATGAATTGTACTAGAGTTAAATTCATTCTACGTTTTGCCTCATCAAAATAATAAAGTCTGGCAAAGGTGTCATTTTCTAATTTCTCAATTTTAAGTGCTTTGGCTTTCGCTTTCACAATGACTTCATCCAACTCTTGGGTTTCTTTAATATCGGAAAAAGCAAATTTTGATTTTGGTAGATTCTCGGCAGTAGTCATCAGGCTGCTGTGCAACGCTTCAAACTGATTTTTGTAATCGGGTATTTTTGATGGAAAAAATTGCGAGTATAACTTTGGGTGCATTACTTTACCTTTCTTATTTATAGTCCCAATTGCCAGTTTTTCTTTGCCGATTGGGTATAGTTTAGAAACTACAAAACTATCTTTATCTTCGGCTAGATTTATGGTTTGTCCATTAGTATACTTAAGTGGATAAAGAATAAAATTCTTTTGTTTTTGATTATTTTGATTGGCTTTCATGATAATACCATCTTCAAATACAAAGTTGTCAGATACAGTGTTATTGAAGATATTATCCCAATCGTAGCTACTCCAACCTTGGGTAATCAATAGGTTATCGAGTTCGTATTTCTTTTTGGCATCAATGGCAGTGAAATAATAGTGTGCATTTTCAATATACCCACTGACGTAAGGCTGTAAAAAGGTGTGTGAAATAATATTTTGGTGTCTTTGGTAGGATATTGTTTCTTCTGGAAGCGCAGAAATACTGATGTTCCAATTTTTTTCTGTGGCATTTACAAGCTTTGGGAAGGGCATACGGATTTGACTCGAATCTCCAAATTTCGCGATCTCTGCAGTCCCTAAATTTAAAATATTGATGCCATCGTAGTTAAATACCATACGTTCCAACACAGGTTTGTTATTTTCATTAAAAAGGGTAAGAATGTTAATTCCAGAAAATAATTCCTTTTGGTCAACGACTATGGTCAGTTCTTTTTTGTTGAATGTTACGTCGAACACTTTTGCATCTGTACCATTATGAACAGATAGGGTGTATGACTTTCCTTTAATTATGTTTAACGTATTTTGGTTCGTCTGAAATTCCACTCCAATTTGGTTTGGCAGGTTAACCACATGAACGGTAATTCCGATAGGTCTAATGGCATCAATCTTAAAATCAAAGGCATTGTTTAGATGGTCAATCTTAACGACATAGTCTTGGTTAATATCTGGATATAATATAAACCTACCAATTCCCATGGCGTTGGTTTTGAATGTTGCAACTGATTTATTGTCAGAATCGTAAACAGTGCCGTCGGAATTTGAAACCCCAAAGCCTTTACTGTTTTTTATTACAACTCCAACATTGGTCTTAACCCCATCTACAAAATTGCCTCCTTCAGGTAAAAATTGTGCATCTAAAATATGATTTGTTACTGTTTTTTTAATAGTGGTTTCCACTTCTGGATCAATAACTCTAAATGATTCAACAAAGGCGTCGGGTTCAACGAAATTATTCATCCAATTAGTATATGCCTTAAGCGTATAGTTCCCTGACGTAAATAAGCTGTCAATTTCAAAAACGTTGTTAGAAAAACCATTATTTACCTTCAGTAATTTACTCTTGATGATCTTATTATTGCTATCGGTAATCACACAATAAAGATTGCTAGTCGTTTTTGACGGGACTTTTAAATCTTTATCAAACACATAACTACTAAAGCCAAGCATTTCCCCTTTTATATAAGTGCTTTTATTTAAATGACAATAGGCTACTTCTCTGTATTGAGTGGTGTAGTCTTCAAACAAGGTAAGAATGGTTTCTGACTGTTCGTTTTGTGCTAATATCGGCTGTACTGTTGCCATGCAGAAAACAACCACAAAGACAAATTTTGTTGAAATTTTATTGGCTGAGAATCTCTTGTTGTTGAATGAAATCATAGTGGTGTAATCTAGAGCGCTTTTTTTAATCTACCAGAGATGTAAGATACACAAAATTATTCATATTGTTGTAAAAGACTACATTAAACGATAGATCGGATATTGCAAATGCGCTGTTTCATAATGTTTACTTTGTTTGTGTAACCAATCTAATTGCGCATACCAATTATTAGCAAAGTCCTCATCATAACTTATTTTAATATTGTATTCAATTTGTAATTTAGGATTTGCTTTTAAAAGCACTTTGGCTTGGTCTTCCCATACATAAGGTGAGAAGCCTTCTTTTTGTTGTAAAATGGTATCGAAGAAATTCCAGTTAAAAAAAGAATCTGGCGCAGTGGGCTCTAAGGTTTCTAGTAAGTAACGCATTGCAATTTGGTTGGTCTTAACTAGGTAATCACCTTGTCTAAAATTCAGATTTTCTTTAGTAGTTTTTACTTTTGTATTGTAATGGACATAATGACCTTCGTAAACAGACTTTCGGGTTTCGTAGTCATCAATTTTATAGGATTCGACGGTTAGTGTTGTGTCGTTTTCAATTGGAGTGAATTCTACGTTATTAAACTTTAATAATTCTATTATAGTATGCCAACCTTGCGGAATTATATATCCTTTTGGAATGGTGATTGAGTCTGTAGCTATAAAATAATTTTGATAGACGACCTCTTTAGTATACGGTTTGTTGGTGTCAAATTTTAAACGTTTTGCTCCTGTAAGTTCACTAGGAATCATTTCGCTTTCATAACCTTTAAATTTAAGTGTTGAAGATTTTGTGGTATCAATAGCCCAGTTTAGGGGGTAGCTTTTTCCAACAGACCACGTTTTGAATTGTTCTTTTCTGAGTTGGCTGATTTTATCTCCTTGCGCTTCAGTAATTTCTAGCATGCTTTTCATTAATTCATAAGTGCCTTCAACACGTTGCTTATAAGGTTTAAGCATGTGTGTTTCTACCATCATACCAAGGGTGTTAAATAAGGTGGTATAACCCGTAGAGTAGCGTGGTGCATCCATAAACTGTGAGAAACCTGATTCTGGTGTACGATTAAACACATTGACATAAGGGGTGATATTCCAAGATTTTTCTTCCAGCTTTTGCTCTAATGCAGGCATCATTTCCGTATGAAGATAGTGCCCAAGTTTACCACCTAATTTATTATGTTGTGTAAATAAGTGTGTTAAAGTATATTGATAATCTGCACCATTACTGACATGATTATCAATAAAAACATCAGGTTGTACGAGATGAAATATTTTAGCGAAGGTTTTTGCATTTTTAGTGTCGGATTTTATAAAATCGCGGTTTAAATCATAGTTACGTGCATTGCCTCTAAAACCATATGTTTTTGGGCCATTTTGATTGGTCCGCGTTGCAGTATTTCTGTTTAAACTGCCACCAACATTGTAAATAGGAATGGTAACTAAGACCGTTTGTTTTGGTGCTTCAATTTTACCTTGTACAATATCTCTGTAGAGCATCATTGTAGCATCAATGCCGTCAGATTCGCCAGGGTGAATTCCATTGTTTATAAGTAGTATTCTATTGTTTTGTCTAATGGTTTCAAAGTCATCTCCAGAACCAGTCATGTTTAAAATCACTATATGTAGCGGTTTGCCGGAATCCGTTTCGCCTATAGCTCGAATTGAAATTTCATTATAATTATCTGACAAATTTTCATAATAGGTAATCGTTTCATTGTAGGTTGCTGTTTCTAAACCTTGACTTTTTTCGAAAACAGTAGTGAAGTCTGTAACGAGACTGTCATTTTTTGAATCTGTTTTCTCTGATTCATCAGCGCAAGACATTACTATTACTAAAAGGATAAAGAATTTTTTCATTTGGTTGGTTTTATAAATCTTGTAAATAAGCAACTGTCTGGATCGCCATATAACGGTGAAAACACATCACTATTCTCTTTTTTAGACAATTCTCAAGAGCTATTGGTTCTCTTAATTGAGATGAAGATTTTATTGTTATTTAATTCCCAAGGTCCTTCACCTTCAATCAAGTTGTTGGTATCACTAAATACGCCTATGTTACGTTCTGTTATATTTGAATAAAATAAACGTCCGTCTACGCTTAACGCTATGTATGCTTCACCATTTTCATAGCCTTCAACGTAATCAATGGTTCTTTTTTCAACTATATATATGCCACTTATATTTTGTATAGTAACTTGGTTTTCAATACGGTCCAGATCTGAATTAAAAGTGCGAGGTATTCAGTAGCAATTTTGTAATAATGGAAGTAATATAACAAAGTGTTTTTTCATATTCAAACATAAAGAAATATAATTTTAAAGACTAATTTCGCAACACTTTCAAATTCTAAAAAATGCAACAAACTACAAATACAATACTAATGATCCGCCCTGTTAATTTCAGGATGAATGAGCAAACAGCGGTTAATAATTATTTTCAGGAAGATTTAGATATAAAGAATATTGACATTAATACAAAAGCGCAAGAAGAATTTGACGCTTTTGTTGAAAAGCTAAGAGCTGCAGGTATTAATGTGGTTGTAGAAAATGATGATAAATTATTGGATATTCCAGATTCTATTTTTCCGAATAACTGGGTCAGTTTTCATGGAAATGGTGATGTGGCCAAATATCCGATGTTTGCAGAGAACAGAAGGCGTGAACGTAGAGATGAAGTTTTTACCCGTTTGGAAGAAGAAGGTTTTAGAATCGAAAATATTATAGACTATTCATCTGCCGAACTCGAAGGTGTTTTTTTAGAAGGTACTGGAAGTATAGCCTTAGATCGTGTCAATAGGAAAGCCTATTGTGCATTATCGCCTAGAGCAGACGAAGACTTATTTATAGAGTTTTGTGAAGATTTTGAATACTCACCAGTTGTTTTCACAGCCAACCAGACTGTCGATGGTAAACGTCTAGCCATCTATCATACCAATGTAATGATGTGTTTAGCAGAAAACTTTGCGGTGATTTGCTTGGATACAATTGATGATAAAAAGGAACGCAAAAATGTGGTGAAGCATCTACGACAGGATGGTAAAGAGATTATTTCTATTTCAGAGTCACAGATGAATCAGTTTGCAGGCAATATGTTACAACTTAGAGGAACGAATAATCAACGCTATTTGGTAATGAGTGCAGCGGCTCATAAGAGTTTAACTGCGGCTCAAATTGTAAGTATTGAAAAGCATTGCCCTATTATTTCGAGTTCTTTAGAGACTATTGAAACTTGCGGAGGTGGAAGTGCAAGATGTATGATGGCTGAGGTGTTTTTGCCGAAAGATTAAGGATTTACGATTTTTGATTTACGATTGAAGAACAATTAACACGATTCGTAACTTTGCATACTCTTTATTGATTTTGGGATTTAGTTTTTTAAATTTGGAATCTTGAAGCCCAATGTGAGCTATAAAGGTCTCGAATCTAGGTTATATACCTAAGCCTTAAATAAAAATCAATTAATTAAGCGTGCTGTGTAGCTTTTGGAAGTTCGATAAAGAATTTGCTGCCAACATTTTGAGTGCTTTCCACCCAAATCCTACCGTTGTTTAATTCTACAAGGTCTTTAGCAATGGTTAATCCTAAACCAGTCCCTTTTTCGTTTTTAGTACCAACAGTCGTAAAGTTATTATTGGCATTAAAAAGTTTGTCAATATTTTCTCTAGAAATACCAACACCAGTATCTTCGATACAAATTAAGGCTTTGCCATTGAAGTCTTGATTTGAAACCGTAATAACATCACCTGTTCTGCTAAACTTAACGGCATTTGTAATTAAATTCTGAATTACAATCTCTACCATGCTTTTGTCAGCATAGACAAAATCGCGTTGCGACTCATCAATAAGTACAATGCGTTTATCTTCCACTTTCTGTTCTACAAGCGCCATTTTATTATGGAAGACCTCTTGCATATTAAACAACTCTGGCTTAGGTTCTAAATTCTGCATTTGTGATTTAGACCAATTTAATAAATTGAATAGTAATGCGGATGCATTATTGGCATTCTCACTTAATTCTGGAATTAAATCATTAAACTCTTCTTTAGAAATACTGTCTTCTTTTAGAAGATCTAAAAATGCTTTTATTGAAGAGATAGAATCTTTTAAGTCATGAGATACAATAGAAAATAGTTTGTCCTTAACTTGATTCACCTCTTCTAAATGATGCATTTGCTCTAAAATATTTTCATTTCTTTCTTGCTCTTCAATTAGCTTATTGTTTTGCTCTTTTATAATGTCTTTGTATGTTTTTGTTTTTAACCAACTAAATAATAGAAGCGTTATTAAAACGGCTAATGTTGCAAGGGTAACATATAGCCCAAGAGGGTTGTTAAACCAAGACGTATTTGTTGTGTCGGTATTGTTTTTAACGGTCTTTAAGTCATTTTTAATGGCGTCTTCAGTTGCGCTTAAATCTAATGGCTTTACATCTGTCGGAAATACGGGCTGATCTATTTCTTTAAGTATTTCCTTTAAATCATAATATTTATTTTGCCAGAAAAAGGCATTCTCAAAATAGCCACGTGTAGAATCTAAAGCAATATGAAGCCTGTAATTTTCTAAAAGTTCGGTTTTGTTATCAATTTTGTCGGCAATGGTATAGGCCTCATTTAGTTGTAATGCTGCCAATTTTACTTTACGCTTTTGGAGATTTAAATTTCCAATTGCATTAAGTGCTCTTAAGATGCCTTCATCATTACCTTGTTTTCTGTTATACTTTAAACCTTCGACTAAATAGGTCGAAGCTTTATCGTATTCATTAAAGCGTAAATATTCACTACCCAGTTTTGGCAGTATTTCTCCACGTAAATCTTGGTCCGTTTCAGGATTTAAAATTTCTAAGGCCTTTTCGTAATATTCTATAGCTTTGCGATGCTCTTTTCTTGTCGAATATAAATCAGCGATATTTTTAGTAGAAGCTTTAACACCTTTAATATCATTTATAAGTTTTCTAATTTCTAAAGCCTTAAAGTTGAAGTTTAATGCTTTGTCAATTTGGTTGGTCTTAAAATAAGCTTCAGCCAGATTATTGTATGCAGAACTTAATTCACCCTTTAAATCTTGTTGTTCGAAAATATCAATAGCCGATAAAGAGTTTTTAAGACCCTCGGCATAGTTGCCGCGCTTTATCTCAATGAGTCCAATACTATTACTTACTTTGGCAACACCAAGAGTATCATTAATTTGGAGGTAGTGTTTTCTAGAGCGGTTATAATTGTCTATCGCATTAAAATAATCGTTGCGTTCTGAATATATAAGAGCTCTAAAGAAACTGCTTTCGGCAAGTCCTTTGGTGTAATTTAATTGTTCTGAAAGTTTTGAAGTCTGGTTAACATAAAGTAATGCTTTACTGTAGTCTTTAGCCGTGTAAAGTTCGTTAATAAGCATTAGCGACAGATCCACTTTTGTAGAATCTTGGCTTTGATATGCTAATTTTACCGTAAGTTGATCTATTTTTTCATTTTGCGAAAAAATAAATAACGAGGTAAGACAAACAGCTAATGTCAGTAACTGCTTCATATTCGAATTGCGTTAAAACGAATTGCGCTGTTTTGGTGCGAATAACTTTTAAAGAGGGATGCAAAAAGTAAGTTAACACTAAACAATAACAATGTTGTTAATGTTTGATAATTAAGCTTCATTAATGTTTGGGACAATGTTTAATAGCCTACCAAAAATGCTATAATGCGTTGTAATATACTAATTATTAGGATTGAATACCAATAAATTAGATGAAGTGACAAATGTTTTTTTTTTTTTAATCTTCATATCGATTAACGGCATAAATCATAGAAAAACGACCTAATTATCGATGAAATGCAATATTTGCATAAATACCTGATTATAAAGAGTTTGTGATTAAAAACATCAATATCAGGTCTTACTTTTATATCAAAATTGAAGAGATACTGGTTATTACAAGAGGTTCTATTCATAACTATTTTTACATTGCCAATCAAAGCCATTTAATCTAGTTCTCAATATTAAAATTATAGAGTGTTCTGTCTATTTTAAGCCTATTGCTGTCGCCATTTTAAAAAGCTTTTGTTTTAAAAAGAACTATTTGATTTGGTTATAAGTTAGAGAATTGGAGTTACTATAGTTCTGAATAAAACTTCTATCTTTGCAAACGTTTTAAAATACCACAATACAGGCAAAATATGAAGCTTCAAGAGACTTTCGAATTACAGGTAAAAGCAGCGATAAAAGCGTTGTTTCAAAAGGATTTAGAATCTGTAGAATTTCAAGCGACGCGTAAGGAGTTTGCTGGAGATATTACGGTTGTGGTGTTTCCGATGTTACGGGTCGTTAAAGGGAATCCTGCTGTAATTGGTGAGCAAATTGGTCAATATCTATTAGATAATATGGATTTGGTAAAAGGGTTTAACGTTGTTAAGGGCTTTTTAAATATCGAAATTGGTGATAGTTATTATCTCGATTTCTTTCAATCTATAAAAGATAATCAAGATTTTGGTTTTGCTACCATAAAAGATGACGACGCTGTAATGGTAGAGTATTCCTCACCAAACACAAATAAACCGTTGCACTTAGGACATGTTAGAAATGTGCTTTTAGGGTATAGCGTTTCTGAGATTTTAAAAGCCTCTGGAAAGAAAGTTTACAAAACCCAAATCATTAATGATAGAGGGATTCATATTTGCAAGAGTATGTTGGCTTGGGAGCGTTATGGAAATGGTGAAACTCCAGAATCTACTGGATTAAAAGGTGATAAGCTTGTTGGGAATTATTATGTGAAGTTCGACCAAG